>JBNKUM010000106.1:0-35471 GCA_050298595.1 Gammaproteobacteria bacterium
AGTTCGCTCCGCCAAATACTCACCCGTTCAGACTCCTTCGTCGCTTAGCTGCGGCTTCCGTGTTTGCTATTGCCCTTTGCCTCCCGGTCTTGCTTGCGACGCCGCGAGAGCATCAGGTGCGAGGCACTGACGCTTCGCTTAACGATTTACAGATGAGGGTATATAGATGGCTATTGAAAAAATGAGTGCAGCTTTTGAAAAGGTACAGAATTATAGGGATGCTATGAATAAAGGCCGGTTGAAAATCATGGCGAAAGATTTATCTTGTGTAGTTTATTTTTACACAAACCTTCGTGGTGAGCCTTGTTCTATCGGTTATCGCGGCAGGGCCAAAAAACCCTCTTTTAATTACCGCTACCAATCCGAAGCAAAAAGGGCTGAGAGAACAAATGAATGGATTTTGGCGCAATCTGAAAGAAACGAGGCCAGTCGTAAACCTGCGCCACGCCTACTTGCGGTAGATGATGTACTACGTGCGTCCTGGGGGTACGATCAGACTAATATCGATTACTACAAAATTACAAAACTGATCGGCAAATCAATGGTTGAGGTTATTGAAATCGGGCAGATTTCAGAAAATAACGGTGGTATGAGCGGTGACTGTGTGCCGGATCCTAGTGCAGTGCTTGGCAAACCAATGCGCAGAAGAGCCACAGGTAACAGCGTTAGAATTGATAGCGTTCGCTACGCTAGCAAAGTCGAGCCGAAAACAATAGCGGGTTGTGTATTGTATAAACCAGACCATTGGACGGCTTATCATTAAGCCTATTTGGGTAGCAATTTAGTATCAGGTGTTTGATGCCTTGAGCTTTATTGCTACCACTCGTTTGCCAGGATCCTCGCTTCAGCAGCTGGATATGCTACCAATACAAACACCTGGTACGCTTTACCAGGTGATCGTACGGTAGCAATCGATAGGAACTAGTACATTTCTTTTAGATCCCTTAAATATTCCACTCGTAAAGCAGAGCCTTTAGCGGCGCATTTACTGCAAACCAGTTTGTCAGTGGCTCGGCGTTTTTCGTGGGGTAATAATATTTCAGAAGTGTGACCGCAATTTGTGCAAGTAACTTTTATCGGTGAGCCTTTTTTTTCTTCATTGCGTGATTTCATTTAAAAGTCTCGTACTATTACGGGCGGTGGCCCTGGATTGGTTTCTCTATGGATAGTCATCGACACCCAGCAAAGACAGGACTTCCAAAAACCACGCCGCTTTATAATTCCCTTTAGATAACCTGTTATTAATTTGGGACTGGGTTACTTTACTTCCATTTTCGTTGAGCATTAATGCCAGTTCTGGCGCTTTGATACCTTTTGCGGCCATCGCTGTTTTTATGATCCTGCTCGCTTTTTGGCCCCAGTCTATGCTTTCTTGGTTAGTCAAAATATATCCTATCAGGTTATTTATTAATCCTACCAGAGTATAAATGTATCTTTTTTGCTTGTCTATTATATCCTGTGGGGATATAATTCAATCCTATGAAGATTATCATATCTGGAGATAATGGAAATGGAACAAAGCAACCGTACACCACAATTTTTTATTCAGCGCCATGTAAGTCGTATTAACCAGCGACTACTTGGCCTTTCAGGTGCACATGATTTTATCATGAATAAGATGGCTCTCTTGAATAGCACTTTGACCCTTTTAAAAAAGACGCACGGTTTTTTTGCCTGTCGTTTTAACAGCTTCTTAAAAGACAAAATCCAGGCGTTAAAAGATCGTATTGCTAAATTGCAATTGCGTTGCCGCGCAGTGCTAGCCGAAATCGGCCAGCTGGGCGTTATGTTACAAAACCCTTTCAGAGGATGATTGATATGGACGATCTGGAGCACGCACTTGATGCGCTTGATATCCAACACCACAAGGACAGGCTTTCGGTTCTTAAATCTGCCCTGTACGACTGTATATTCTCGATGAGTGAGCGTGAACGTGAAGAGATCAAAGGAATGCTCAAGCGTAATGAGCTTAGCTGTTTCGCCCAGATACAGCAGATATTGGAAAGTGAAGCTTCTTGGGTCATGGAAATGACCTCAGTCCTTAAAAAGGATCTGGTGACGAGCAATGACAAACCAGAATACAAAGGTTTGTGACTGTGGTCTCGGTGATGGATTTTATCACTGCTATTGACCGGCATCCGCTATTCAGTTTTTTACATTTTATTATTCACCCCATAGAAAACCTATATTACACGGAGTAGATATGACAAACCCAACTCAAGCTAAACCTCCTGTTCTCGATCAGAGAATTATGCCTCAGCGGCAGAACAGGGCTAAAGCAAACGGACCAAGAACTACTGTCGCAAAACTTGCAATTGACGCGACCAGAGAAGTAGATGAGCTGAGGATAGCTGAGTTTAAGCTGTACGTTAAATCAGTTAAATATCAGTTCGCCACATACGTTCTTACCGCAATAGTTATAGCTCAAACTGCGATCAATTTCTGGTATGCTTGTTTTTGAGCAAACATTGATTGAGGGGGTTCCAAATGGATACGCGGCCTATATGTAAAAGTATAAATGGTACTATTGCTGAAACGGAATGCTGCGGTGAGGGAGACAATGCTATTTGCAATAGCTGCGACCGATTAAACACAGAGATCTCAGTCAAACCTTTTAGCCAATATTTGATCGAACCCGATGACAACTTTTGTGATGGCTACCTGGGTAATTATAAACCCAGTCCATCCCGTCCAGATTTAGAATGATTAAACAAAATGAGTAGCGATACATCATATGATGATTTTGAATTCCTTGCTGTAATCGGTATTCCAAAATCAAAAAGGGTATTGTGCCAGGCGGTAGGCTGTGGTCATTCTGTCTACAAAAGAGTCCATGTTTTTAGGCTAGGTGGCAATATCAGTATCTATGGATCAGAATGTGCAAAAAAAATACTTGGTGCACAAGAAAATGAACATACACCTCGTTATACATCTGCAACTGGTATCAATCTAAGTGAACTTGATGCTCAGATGCTGAAAGATAACACAGGCAAATTACTTGAGAAATTACGGATCAAATACTCAGAATCCTTAGCAGCTAATCAGCTCCAGGAAAGCATTCTTAATTCAAATGTTCAAGATGCTGAAAATAAAGTTGCCGAGCGCAATAATGATAATCATCAAAAGCTAAGTACTGAAGAATTACATAATCATCATATAGAGCTACTGAAAGATTTGGCGTTGCGCGGGGATCCAAGAGCCAGAAAAGATCTAGAATTTTTTTTAGCTCAAAAAAAGGATAAGAAAGAGAATTGATTTAACAGTTCTAGTAAGATTATTTTCAGGTATTTAAATGAGGAAAAACTATGCATAAAACACCGATTGACAGAAACACGTTCATAGTAGAAACCGCACGTGATATATTCGTAACAATGTTTACTCGTCCAGATAAAGAGCAAAATGCAGGAGTGGCCATTTATGAAGCAGAAGAACTTTGGGATCGTCTTGTGAAATCTGGGTATGTTCCAGCCAAGGGTCAGGATCAAGCCTGATGGGTGGGCAATATAACAACCAATGGCCAAGTGGTCGGCATCACTGAAGATGACCTGGCAAGTCATCGTGAAAAATTTCATCGAACACAAAGAGAAAAGGAGTTGCTGCATATGAAAGTGGATGTATATACAAGTGAAACAAAAACTAATACTTCGCTTATTGTCCCAACCGGTAAAGATCTCTCGTCTTTAAAGGGTGCAGCCGCTAAGACTGCGGACGATCTAAAACCCTGGGTTCAGCAGAAACATAGACGAGATCTTTCTCGTATAGCGACAGGTGAATTATTGAATGATTTGTCGAACCAACTGCAAGAGTTTGGAGCTGGATTAATGGAAACTTCAGTCACTGTTAAAGGATTCTCTTAACAGCCAGTTTACACAAAACCCTGATTTTGTCTCCCTCCCTCAAAAGCGCTTTGTGTAGCGCTTTTTTTATGTCTATCCACCATTTAACTGTTGACTTGTCGCTAGTTATGTATACACTTTAACTATAGCTAAAGTATCTTTTAGCCTGTTTTTTAACCTAATTTAGAGGGATTTTTGATGTCTCACATGAACGCCGAACAGGTCAACGAATGGATCCAAAATTGGATGAATGATAACTCTATCGACGAGGAGGACCCTGCCGAAAGACTTGACAATGACATGTTGCGCCTGGGCGCTGTTTCTATTCTACAGTTTGCCAGAGACGCGGGACTGATTGACCTGGCCGAATACCAAAAGGGTATGAATCCCATTGTGAACCGCACTCACCCAGAATTGGGCGAATATTATTATTCCCCCGATGATGAATCATAGAGGGATTTTTAATGACCAACATTACCACACTAATTAACGAAGCTGACGTTCTTGAAATAGCCAGCACCACCAAACACAGCAAAACACATAAACCTCTATTGAAGTCCTTAAAAAAGCATTTTCCAAACTATGATTTCCATTTGATGGGTCGTGGTAATTCCTGGAGTTTAATAGATGGCCGACTTCTGGACTCTGGCAATGTTGAGATTGCCACCAGCTGGCGGAATTGGTTAGAGAAACAGTATCAGTTAAATGGTGAAGATCTGTCGGCCACCGTTGCCCAGGTGCAGCAATATAAATATCGTATTACTCAATACGAAGGGCATTATATTTTTGTTGCTGTGAAATCAGGAGATCTGGCCGCTGATTTTATTCAGCTCCAGATAGAGGTGATTACCTCGGAAGAAGTAAAAGCAACACTAGGCCAGAAACAACATTACCGACTGGATGATTTTAGCGATTTATTGAACTGGGTTGAAAGTCCTGATTTCTCTTTTGACCCCGTCCCTATTGCCGGTGCCAAGTCTTACCGACAAGTGTACATGACAAATACCTCGAAGTTTTTGGCCCAGGCTGAAGAGTGTTATCGGGCTGAATTGTTACATCATGTAAACACTATGTCATTTAATGTCTCTGATCACGGCAGCATGATATCTCAGACCAGGGTTGATGATGGCAGCGGTAAATATTCAATGCTCGATTTACACCCTGATTATTTAAAGCAAAAGCTTGGCATTACCCGACTATTCGAAGACTGGGACACGTCCAGCGCGGGACAATCTGGCTCAGTCTTCTATGAGCATTGGTTCCTAAATTTTATCGATAACCAGAAGTATCTTAAAGAGGGAGAGCTGCGCAGCATGCATGCGATCCCTGGATGGTGTACCGCCAAGAAATTACCCGCTGTAAAGATCACAAGCAATGATACGCCCTTCTCGGTGATGGATAAGCTAACAAAGTTTGACCGGAAAATTGGACACCCTTTCGCTTGGTATTTTTTTATGCTGCATGGCAATCGCATCAGCTCAGACGTAGGTAAATACATCGCCGAATCTTTGCTTGAAGAGCGCTTGTCCCTACCCGCGCAGGACCGAGAAGTTTTATTGCGCTGGTACAAAACCCCGTACGGGTTTTAATCATGAGCCTGGTCTACTGTTGCCACTCATCAAAGTTTTACCATGCGGTGAGCTGCTGGATCGATAACAGAACAGACGAAGATTCATTATTTGTTTTACCATCCTTCAGATCGTTTTTTTGCGCGCCAATTCCTGTTGGCCGCAATATGACACCAGTCATGTTTTTTATGCCTGGAACGCCTGTGCTGACCTTTCAGGCCTCTTATGCACTGGATCATCTAAAGCCCTGGATAAACAAAAATATCATGCTGAATCCCTTGTATGTAGAGCGGATAAAACAGGTTGGCCAACTGATGGCCGAATTAATTAGCAATGAGCGTTGGGCAGTTAGTAATGGCCTGATCGTCAGTGATTTGTTATCTGAAGAACCACGGAGGTTCGCGTAATGTCATCAACAGCTCTTCATATAGAAAGCTATTTTCCACCGGAACGTAATCACCTGGACTGGGCTCACTTAATCAAACGCCGCAAATGGGTTTTAGAACATATTGAGGACGTACCACCCTATTTACTGCTGCCAGAGATTCACTCTATTTTATGTAACGTGATAGACCCAGATCTGCATTTTTTTATAAATACGATTTGGCATATAGGTGCAAGGATATCTGAAGCCCTGGAGCTAACACCGCAACATTTTAGCATCGATGATCCAACAATTAGTTATGCATCGATTAGAACATATAAGAAGCGTACGGCAATAGGGGAAAAAAGGCCTGTTCGCAGTGTACCTATCTATGACCATACGTATAAAAGTGAGCTGATGAGCTACTGTTATTCAAAAGGTATAGCTCGCAGTAGTGTTTTATTTCCATTTGTGCGCGGTACCTACAACAAGAAACTGGAACGTCTTCAGGATCGACTGGCTTCTAATGATTTGGTTTACCCAGTTAAATTAACACCTCATGTGTTCCGCCATAGCTTCGCTATTCACTGTCTGCTGAACAGAATTCACCTCAACGATATACAGAGATATCTAGGTCACAAAAACATCAGTGAGACAGAAATCTATACCAGGATATTCACAGGCGAAACAGACGTTTATATGTCTGCCGTTCAATTTTAGGAGAACAACATGGCCGTTATTCATATTCGTAGAGTAGATCAAATTCGACCCACTCTTGATGAGTTCAAAAAAGACAACCCTCATATATACGCTGCTGATAGTAGAGCAATCGAGCATATGGTTCTCAACTATTCGCGCATGTCGAAAGAGTTGGCTGCTGCCAAGTTACACATAGAAAAATTGCAGCATAGGCTTGAACATTATAACGATGACAAGGCGCGTCTTAGCGAAGCATTGCAACCCTTTTTGGTTGCCCTTGAACCTAATAGCAGGTGCTGTAAAAATTGCGCTGTCTGGGATTTCAAGTATGTGCAAAGAGGTGTAGCGGTAGGCGGATGTTTACACTTAGATAACGAAGATAACACCACTAACGAAATGCACTCATGCAAATTGCATGAGACTATTTGAAATTACGACATCTTGAGTAGACCCATGGAAACTGAAAACAATCATAATACTGGCGTTGAATTAACCGACCTTAAAGCCGCGTATGATGCAGGTCGGGTAAGGCACTTTACCCCGTACTGTGTGCGATATAATGAATATACACTTGATATTGAGGTGTTGACGAGCAAAGCAGACAACAGCGGGGATACTTGGAGAAAGCAATCTGTAAAAAAAGACGGCGAAACACTCTGGTGTAAATCGCTGGATGATGTTTTGTCAGTGTTGGCAAATGAAGGTCTAGCTGATGCCTATAAATTGCGATTTAACCATGATGGAAGTATAAACTGGTAGCAATCGATTTGCCTGGCCGGCTGAAATTCGGCTCAGCATGGTAGCAAATGTTTCGACCGTCCCCTGGTTTATGACTCATGATTGATAGCATCCGACTTTTGAGTGTGGCCCGATCATGTTGGACTAGCAGGGGCATTTGAACAGAAACTTACGGTTTCACCCTCGCAGATTCACCTCAAACCGTAAATTCCTGTACGGATTCACCCTACTTGGCATTCAATCTCTGGAGTTTGAAGTCCAACGGAACGAAAACGTACGCTAAGCACTTCTACTCTTCGTTGGAAGAGGTCTCTCGTTCAACAAAGTAGGTTCCATTCGGTAGCACATGTTGGTGCCGGTTTGTTAAGTGGTAACATTCTTTCCCTATTGCCCAATAGCCTACCTACCCTACTACCACCACCACCGAAGGAAATATTCTCGTCTGTCGAACCTTACTGGAGGCGATGTCACTAACCAGCTTAATATAATTAATAAAATAATTGGGACACTTAAAGTAGTTAAAGATAGAGCCACAGCCGCCATCAACAAACAAGCGCAAGCCAAAATAACCATCTTAATTATTGTCCAAATAATCAATATCCTTAAATATCCTTTGCTCCGATTAGCTAGGTTCATAATTACCTCAAGTGATTCCTTAAATCACTAACGTACACACTTTTTACAAAACACAAAACCAGGTGGAAACCCGCAAAATTGTGAGCCTAGCGCTTCTGTCAGTACTCTGGGTAGGCCTTATAGGAATGTTGATATTAAAATCCTGGTGGTAATTTTGTGTGTACCGCTGATTTAATAGGTTTCAAAGACTCGGTAATACCTAATGTTTTAGCGACAGCATAAACCATTGGTCTAAGCAGTACTCCCTGCTCAACCTCCATTAAATTACGAAAATGTATTTTATGAAGAGTATTTGCTCTTTTACTGCGCCTATCAAAATCAAATTCACATAACTCAGGGCTGCTTTCAGCAACATAAGTACGACAAACTAATGGGCGGGCTGTATACACCATGCATCTCCCATCTTCTAAAAATAAGCAGGGAATTCGAAGTTTATTAATTTGTCGCTCCGCAGAGATTAAATCATCTTCTGTTAATGGATTATAAACCGATGCATTAGGTGTAATATGGTTGAACTTCCTTATCCATTCTTCCCCACTTTCTTTAGCTTTGACGCGCTGCTCCATGTTTAAAGATGACAATATGTAGCGCTCTAACACCAACCCCTCCTGAGAAAATATCGATACACTTTGGTGGCAACATGCTGAACATCCCTCGGTGCATACTTTAGGGATGTTTTTCATTGCCCAGTCAACTCGTTTAAGGCAGTTTTTAGTATCTCGATAAACCTTTTCTACATTCATTATTCAATAGTCCGTTTTCTATGTGTAAAAATTAAAAGATTATTTTTTTTATCTGCTAAATAATCGATAAATCTCACTTTTTCTCAACCACTTCATATCTGTCATTGAATTCTGCTATTGGATATTCTAACGATACTCCACGTTCTTGATTGTCATTTCAGTGCTCGATGTTATTACTCTTTCCTTTTTGATAGGCGCAGCAGCTTCATTTTTTATACTAATGCCGAAGAACAACAAAGTAACTACCGCAAGGGCTGCGACAGCCATAGCACTTAAGCTGATGCCTTTATCTCCGTAGTCATATGTATTTTTATGGGTTAGCTCATAAGTCATGGATGATGCTAATATTTTCTCCAGACTCTTTTTTTCACCAGTTGTGGCCATAACCAGGGACTCTCTCATTTGTTTTGCAACTTTATCGATAAAGGGTAATGACATGGGGTGCCCTGCTTCCGTGGCGATCCGGTTACAGACGACCATAGTGGTTCTGGTGTTGCCTTCCATGAATGGGTGTATCTGCCAAAGCTCTGTCATAAAGTCAGTTAATTTTTCAGTGAATTCTGACTGATCAAGTCCTTTGAAATTATTATGTTTGTCCAACTCATTGAACAATTTTTCAGCCCTCGGGATAATTGAATCTTCGTGCTTACCTGGAGAAGCGTATTCGACAGATTTACCACCCAGGAGAGGTTCCTTTTTTCCTATTGCCAGTTCTCTTTCATCACCGGCCCAGTCAGGGTAAACGTCCTGGAATATGTAAGCGTGCGTAGCTTTAACAGCAGCGAAATCAATCTTTCCCTCCATTGGATTATCGATGAGTTCTTTTATCCTTAAACCAGAAAAAAAAGTTTCGCACTCTCGTAACTGCTTAGGGTCTTTTTCGTCAAACCAATTTTTGAGTACATTCGTTCCCTGATAATTATATTTTTCAATAGTGGGGTGCACGTTTGCTTGTGTTATATTTTGCATTTTTACCTGGTCCCAGTCGTAGCCTATCGGCTTATTTGTTTCAAGCCAGTCATAATCGATTGGATTCATTTGATCAAAGGATAGAGAGGTTAAACCCACATCCTTAAGTTCAACACCGAGAAATTTTGCAATGCCTTCTGATATTTCCAATATTTCATCACTACTTAAATTCTTGGTTAAAAAGTTTTCCAGGTGTTGACCGTGTTTGTTACCTTCTGTAAATGCAATCAACTGGTAGCCTTTCTCTCTCTCTGATGGTGGAGTTTCCCAACTTCCAAACAGCTCAGTACTTAGCTCAATATGGCTCAACTTACCTATATCTATGTTCTTAGAAATATCAATATTGACGGTTTTTCCTCCGGGCAGTTCATGCCTATAAACAGTTCGCTTATTGTACTCATGTGATAAGACATTAAGGTGTTTTACATACTGCTCAGCCTGACTCTTACTTTTGAAAAGCGCTACATCATCTTTTATGTCGAAAGTACTGCCGATTCTAATCCCCTCAACCATGTGATATACGTCACCTTTCAAAAAATCCCCTAGATGCTCTGCTCTCTTGGATAATTCAATTACAGGCTCTAGATCATCTCCGTATTCAGGTGGATAAAAATAGGGCCTGAGCTCCATTTCGCTAACTGTGAAGCTTTTATATTTAGCTAAATCTACATTAAAATTTGCTTCTTCTGCTTTTCCATAAAGTTTATGTCCAAAATCCTCGAGTAGTTCTTGGTGCTCAGCTAGGCTTTTATTATCAAGCCAATAATTGAACTTTTTTGCATCTTCAGTGTTGTCATTTAAAGATTTCTTGAAACCATAATCTTCTGCGCTGAATACTTTATTGAATTTCTCTCGAGCTTTGTTATATGTTTCTTCGTCGCCATTTTCACGCAATGAATTGGCATGAATAAGCTCATTAAGCGCTTCTTCCATTTTAGCACTCATAGGCTTTATAACTGTTTCATCACTCCAAGGTAAGTATATTGTTGTTTTTTCTATTTCCAATTCCTTGTGATTTAGTATTGCTCTTAGTTCTTCACTTAATTTATTTTCTGCGGCGAGTCGTTTCTCCCGTTCTTCCTCACTATAAATATAAGCCCAGTAATTGAAATCTTTTTCGTCTTGCGGGTCAGCAAATACAGGTTTTTTTAAATCGTCTTGTGACTCATAATCATCACCGAAAAAAGCTTTATTGAAATTATTTCTCGCAATATTGTAGACTTCTTCGTCGGCTCCATTTGCTTGCTCAACAAAGGCTTTCTTAAGCTCTGATAGTGCTATTTTCATTTCATAAGGCATAACTTTAAAATTTCTCTCCCCTTCCTTGAAATTTTTAATGTTTTCACGCCATGCCTCAAAATGCTTGTTTACGCGTAGGTTATGATCGTCCCATTCTTCTGTTCCATCACTGCCACCATCGTAATATGAAAATATTTTAACCCACTCGCCCTCCCCTATGTTTACCACAGTCGGATCCATTCCTAATCCCAACGAGATGCCTTTCTCTTTTAAAAATTCCCACCCTTCGTCATTTGCCAGAGGTGTAGCGTAAAGAGGTACTCCTCCGTATTCTCGAGTGCCAGGTAAACCGCCGTAACCAAATAATCCATATTGGATATCTCTAATTTTTTGACGTACCGGTCCTTTCCAGCCTTCAGCGGGTGTCAGGCTATTTGCAGTGATTCGCAGGGCTTCTCTGGCGAGATATTTAACCTTGTCCCTGGGTGCTCTGATAAATCGTTGGAAAGTTGAAATTTCTTCAAGCTTTACAACTGTGAGGCAATACTCTCCCATGTTGATACCTCTTATTTTTTGTCCTGTTTAAGCGAATAGCCATTGATATCGGCATACTCTTTTCTAATCTCGTCATGGCTTTTTTTACCATCGGCAGCCTGACCAAATAATCGTAGTATTTTAGGTGAGATATCCATACCAGCGACTTTTATAAATGCTGTGTACTTAGATAATATTGTTTGTCTGTTGTTTGTATTTTTCATGATATCTACCTTGCGATTGTATAGGTATTTATTGAACCAGATGTTTGTCTTAAGGCTGACGCACCTATCGCAGCATACAATTTTATATCTATTGACTCGTCTAGAGTCCAGGTGATGGTTTTATCCAGGTCTTTTGGATCATAGCTGCTAAAAGTATCAATATTGGCAACTTCTGTGTCATTGTAGTCAGGCAAAAGTGGTAGTGTTATATTTTTCCGTATCTCAACGGTAACCCCCGCAGGAATGATGTAGTAACCGCCTTGATTTGTTATTTCTGCATTATTTGTAACACTGAAAACTGTTGAAGTAGAATCGCTTATAGTGTGATTTAGAGTGGTAGAATTGAGGTTATTCCTCGGAAATCCTGATTCATAAATATTTTCATATGTTGTGTATTTCTCCATATTCCTGTGGACAACCCATTCGTCTAATAAGGCTGGGTTTTGTATGAAGTAAGTGTGTACAGAAACACATGCATAATGAGAATCAAACCGATAATCTGCAAATGTTGTTTCTTGGGTGCCGCCTTCAGACCACGACCAAGAAGGATCTGAATATCCAGACCCTTCATGACAAATCATATCACTATTATCTGCCCAGTCTGTATCTGGTTGAACAGGAACTACATCTTGATACACATTCGTGAAATCAGATGTAATGACTGGAGCTTCAATTACATCCCAATCGGAACCATTCCATTTATCAATTGAGTTTATGTCGATCCATGATGATGTGGAGTTATACGCATTAATATAACGTGCTCTCCAATGCTCAGTTGATATCGTAGCCATTCTGTTTACTCTTATCGCAGTTTCATAAACCTGCTCAATTGAGTGATTATCGGTAGTGCTGAAATCCATATAGATTGGGTTGTCAGATCCATTGGAGATAGTTGCCACAGAAGAAACCGAATTACCAAATATAGTTGATCGACTAGTGAATGGCTTATTAATAACACTAGCCCCGTCAGAACTGCCAGTTGCAGTGACATTGTAGAGAAGAACATCAAACTGCATTTTGTACGATATTAATGTTGAGTGACCAACATTATCAGTTACTTTCACAGTCACTACATGATTATCCGTGGTAGAAGTAATAAACCAGTCTGAACCTAAATATTCTGTAGTGATAGGCAAAATATAGTAACCATCTAATGATCCAGGAATTGAGCTTTTAAAACCGGTATTTAAGCTTGTCCAATCAACAACCAATTCATCATTTTTTTCATATTTATATTCAACCTTCAAATCCTCGAACTGAGAATATACATTTGCCCCAACAACATCACCGGCTGAAAACTCTAAGTATACAAAGTTCAGACTTTGTAAGTTTCTATCTGCTGATGCTCCGTTTAGTGAAACACGGTCAGAACGCACACAAAGCGGAACTGAACTATCTGTAACAAAATTCTCATAATTACATAAGGCGTACTGACCTTGATATGTGGTGTGTAATATAGACCTTGTTCTTGGTGTTACGGAGGGAGGTAGGAGGTCGACTCCGACTTGATAACTTTGTGTAGTAGAGTTTGTCAGCTCGTCAACAGCAACGACACCAAATGAATTTTGACCGCTAGTTAATGTTATATTCGCTTCCCATGTACCATCTGGATTAATCGTAGCGGCTTCACCATCAACAGTGATTGACTGTATGTCAGAACCTGAACTAATCCAAGTTCCTGTAGCGGTGTAATCAGTACTACCCACTACAGCAGCTGAGGTCATATTAATTGCAGGGCCTGTATTCGATATGTTGTAAGTTGCTAAAAGAGTTGTTTCGTTGCCGATCAGATCAACCGCGACTACTTTTACGACATGGCTACCGTCTGTGTAATTTGATGTATTCAGGTTTAGCGTTGTTCCAGTGGGGCCGTTCGTGGTCACTAAGCCGTTATCCACATAAAAAGAAATCGTTTTTACTCCAACCGGATCATCTATTGAGAAAGGGATATCAGTTGTACCACCGATATAACTATTTTCTGCCAGTTGCAATCCAACAGCAGGCCCCTCATTATCAACAGGTTGCCCTGGTTCTCCAGCCCAGATGCTGTCTGTATTCGTTGAGAGTGCGTTAGCAAATACTAAAAGCTTTTCAATATCCAGACCTGTCTTATTTTCATCAGATTTAGCGAAGCTTAGTATCCTCTGCGCCAGTATATTGCGGTACATGATTGGGGTGATCGGGTAGGTACCAAAAGCTAGTGAGCCAATGGTTGTACTGTCTATATACCCATTTCCGTTAAGCATCCCATCAGCTTTGATATCGTTGCATGCTACTCTTGACCACTGCATCGATGTAAGAAACGTCTCGCTATGAGGATCTAGCCCGTTGGCTCCTGAGACATCAGCCATCGATGTCGAAATACCTGCGGTCAGAAATCCATATTTAAGTCCTGGTGTTAACTCTATATTTGCACTGTTGATATCAGTCACATCAATAGGTTTTGTCTGGATGATTTCAACACCTGCAATTGACGCTATTTTTGAATTAGCGAGATTTAAAGCATCAGGTACGCTCTCCCCTTCTGCCACTAAATATTCAGCATAGCATCGGGCCAAATTAGTGAATGGTGTAACCTGGAGTGTCAGGGTCTCGCCTGATTGATAGTTGGTGATAGCGCTGATATTTTGGCCTGCTGATAAGCCAATGCTTTTGCCGCTAGCTTCTTCGGTGTATGCGCCACTGTCACCGGCGACTATCATAATGGGTTTGTCTTCTGAAACGAGTTCAAGCGCGTAGTTGCCATCACCGTCTGTTTCTGTTTGACCCAGTAGAGCTCCTTTTTTGCCAGTTGACCAATCGTATATCTTAATCTGTGCATTGCGCAGGGGTGCATCGTGAGCAACACCTGAGAAAGATCCGGCTGGTCGTGTCGGTGGTAAGTCGCTCCCTCCCCCGCTGTTGCCACTGCCGCCACAACCTGTTAAACCCGTTAATAATAGTACCGCTGAAACTCCTATTATCCTTTTCATTTTTTTCTCCCGTTAAAAATTTAAACTAAATCCGATGTCTACGCCTTCAAGCGTGTCTGATAGTGGTAATTGATATCCAATACTGAAACCTATTCCCATATCCCTGTTAATTTCCCATGTGTTCGTTAGCCTCGCAGCAAGGGCAAAATTTGTTCCGCTTTGGTCGGGGAATTGCTGTGCCAGGAACCCGTCTTTATCAATGGTATGGCGTTTTGAAAACTCATCCATGTTGATGACGAGACCAACCCCTGCCCAGGGTTTAAAGTCTCTTCCCCATTTTAACCGACTCTCGTAATAAGTCGCTAGCGAAATAGTTTTAACTTGTTGACCTATTTTGGATGTGCTGGCATCAAGTTCAAAATCATAATAAGTACCTTCAGATATTATCTGTGTGTCCCTGGATGTTTTGTACTTCACTGTGGCACTTAATAACTGGAGTACAGATGATGTTTCTGTTGATCCATCCGGATCGTTCACCTGGAAGGTTACGAATTTTGGGGTCCATGCATAGCTGATGCTGTCCTCTGCTATCGCGTTTGATGAGATTACTATTAAAACTGCAAATATTCCTTTTTTCATTACTTACTTACCTGATATTTTGCTAACTAAAATTCGTTCGTTTTCCTCGGCTTCTTTCACCTGGTCTTTACTGACAATCAGTTCTATTACAGTTAAGTTGTTCTTTTCTAATATTGCGCTCAACCTGGATTCCACTGTGTTTATCACCCGAGAAAGACTTTGCTTGTGTGACCCTTCAGATTTAAGGACTTCAGTACGAGGTATATTTTCCACAAGTACCTTGTATGCGATCATAAGGTTTTTTTTGCTTAGCCTTGATCCTTTGGTAGCTAAATCAAATTGTGTTTTATTCATTTTGAATTCTGCGTCTTCTTCGTTGTGGCGCATTGTATCGGTCTAATCCTGTATTGTTAATCAATCCTCTCTAATATAGCTTCAGGTGGTTACTTGTCAACAGTTAAAGCTATATTTATGAATAAATTCATGGATTTGAGAATATTCCGGGAGTTCTTCAGCGAACCGATAACATTTTCTTCCTATTGTCCTTCGGGCTATTTAGTAATGCAGTTTTAAGTTATTCGTTAAATATGCGGCTTGGAGCCGCGCATCAGATCATCAAATGCGGTTTTATCTTGTCGAGGTTTCGATGAGCCGAGTATTACAGGGATGTATTAATTTATACAGGGATGTATTCCTTATGTGAGCGCAGCGAGCTGTAAGGCATGGATGCCGCGCTAGGGTGTGAGCTTGCGAACGGGTGCCTACAGGGATGTAGGAGGCCGGAGTTGTTTTCCGTGCAAATTTTTCGGTTTTTGGCATGGAATTCGCTCTTTATGGTTAAAGAGGTTAAAAAGGGTTAGCTAAAATAGATTCTAAATTAAGTCCTTTTATTTCAATATGTTAACTTCGATTAATTATCCACAGGTAGTTAAATCTACGACATTCGGTTGTTAAGAATACGATAATTTTTACAGTTCGGTACGACACTAGTAGTTAAGAATACGACACTAAGTTGCTAAGAATACGACACTAAGTTGTTAAGAATACGACACTGAATCTATATTTATCCACAGACTGGAGTCTCAAAGTTAAGTCTATGAAATAGCTCCAGTGTTCCCCATTACGCAATTGAGTAACAGGTTGGCATTCAGGTAGTTAAAAATACGACACTTCAATATTTCCTGGATGACAGGTAGTTAAGAATACGACAACCCTGTCACAGGGGTATCACATCTTTGCCGTTTGCTCTCGATACCCTGACTAGATTTTCTTTTATTTCAAAATCGAGTAGAAACCCTGTGTCTACCAGCTCCTTTAGGTATTTTGGTAGGGCTTGTTTAAATGACTTTTGTTCGCTTTTGATATTACAAAGCTGGTAAAGCTTGGTAACAGTTACAGGGAAAGGGGTCCTATGGCTTGCTACCCATCCGTGCAGTCTTTTGGCAATGGGGCTCAATTTCACCCTCCTTTCCCATTCTAGCTGTGTATAGTGCACATCACCGTAAAGAGCATTCATTTCTGGTTCTACCCATACTTTCCATTTGTTTTCAGTTCCTGTCATATCTCTATATTCAAACTTTCGTATTAGAGATACTGTGCTTGCATGGCCAAGTCTTTTAGAGCTGACGGTGACCGTTGTAGCCTGCATCCTGGATAAACATTCTCTAAGCCTCTCATAGTGAGCTTGGGATGGCCGATTTTTTCCTTTAGCCCAACCCAGTTCCTTAATCATGCTATAAGGCGTGAATTCTATTCGGTTGCCAAGTTGCTGGTTCCTGGCTATATGCATGACTTGCAGCCATACATCTTCATCATAGGTCCTTAGTTCTTCACCTCGATATGTGATTTCACCATCACCCAGGACAAACAAAACAGCATCTTTGAATATTTCGCGTTCCCCTCGAATACGTGCGGTGAACAGGCTGGATCGTATAACTTCGTTGGGTGTCCCACGAAACTTTTCATCCCAGAGCGGTAGCTGTTTTGGTGCTTTAGCTGCTCGCTCTTCTATCTTTTTTAAGGTGTCTTCTAAATCCTTCATTCTTCCTTACCTTGTACATAAATTTTTTTGGATGCCAAGGACTCGATTAAGGCCCTGACTTCGTTTTCCATAAAAGTCGTGCCTCCATCAGGGTCGAGGTTATTATTGAACACTTCACTAATAATCATTATTTGATTAAAGCAATTGGTAAACCCTACAAAGAAGTTTTCTCCCGCAGCTATGCATTTGTACTTGCCTGTTTCAGCTATCAATGTGCCTTCGCTTAAATAATCTTCTCTGTTGTTAACCAGTTTGAATTCAATTTTACATCCTTGGAGCATTTTTCTATCCTCAGCTATGCCTTGCAATGCTTAGTAATGGTATCTGCACATCACTATAACGATTGTG
This sequence comes from Gammaproteobacteria bacterium, assembly GCA_050298595.1. Classification (GTDB taxonomy): domain Bacteria; phylum Pseudomonadota; class Gammaproteobacteria; genus JACNJF01. The sequence continues at coordinate 17,431 of JBNKUM010000106.1, forward strand.
TTTTCTTCTTGTTTGTAAACAAGTCGGTGTTCCCGATCTATGCGCCTCGACCAATAGCCTGTCCAATCATGTTTCAAAGGCTCGGGGTCTCCTAGTCCTGAGAATGGCGTTCTTTTTATGTCTTTTATCAGGTCGTTGATACGCTTAAGCTTCCTCTTGTCTTTGGCTTGCCAATACAAATAATCGTCCCAAGCATTTTCTGCCCATGACAATATCATTCTTCAATAAGACTCTTTTTAAGTGTTTTTCCAGCCCTTATTTCTTTTATCGCCTGGTTTATTCTTTCTGCATTCTTTGGGCTGGCCATTAAATAGGCTGTCTCCTCGTATGCATGGAAGTCTTCCAGGCTGATAAGTACAGCTGGTTTACCGTTCTGCCTGGTGATTAGCACAGGCTTGTGGTTTTCATTTACCTGGTCCAGAGTGCTGGCCAAGTTAGATCTTAATGCTGAATAGGATATTGCGTCCATTGTTCTGGCCTCGTTAGATTGTACTTATAATTGTACAACCGATTATCGTATGAAGCAATTTACGTCCTGTGCTGGCATCAACTAAGAGTCCTCTCAGTAATTGCTACAAATTTGCGGTAAGAGATCTGACTTGTCTTCTCTCCTGCGTCAAATATATGTTCCACTGAGCAGCAAGCTTTCGTTACTGCTACAGATATGCGGTTTGCTGTGTTAGCTGATTATTCCAGTCAAATCCATCAGTCTCTGGCAACTCAGTTCTGACAGCTTTGCTTTCTTCCCCTATTGCCCCCTTGAATTTTTCAATAAGTTCTAATCCTGGTGCATCATTATTAAACGCTAGCACTGTCTCACCTTCAAAGTTTTTGTGTATGCTGATGATGAGTTTTAGAGCATCTTCAGACCAGGATCCGCTCATGCTTGCGTACCTGGTTTTCTCGTCTTTGTATATGGCGTAGTGCGACAAGGCTTCGATTCCTGACTCAACGATGACGAGCCTTTCATCAGATTTAAAGCAGTTGCTTATCCAGACGGTTTTTGTGCCTCCCTGGGTAAACCCTGTGTAGCCTTTGTTTTTTTTCTCAAACCCACAAAGTCCATCGTCATCGTAATGCGGGAATACGGCATTTCTATATTTATCTGTATAGATCCTGCCTTTAAATCTGGCTGACAGGTAGACACTCTCAGGGATGTGCCGCTCTGCTGTCAAATACCTGTGAGCGCCGGTAATTTCTTCCTGCTTACTGAATTCTAGTAATATTGCTTGTCTATTTTTTTCAGTCGGCTCAATTTCTTTTTGGTAGTAGGTTGGAGCAGGTGGGGAAGGGCGTGTGCCACTCTCTCCAATCCAGGGGCGTAACTCCTTGCGGATCCGCCCAATGTTTCTCTCGTGACGGTTTTGAATAAAATCAATGATAGTACCGTTGTCTTTTTCATCACGAAATGAGTAATAGACATAATGCATGTTTGTATTACGTGCAATTGCCAGCTTGTCGGCACCGTTCCTCATGACAATTGATCGCCTGGATGATTCCTGACGATCAATTACAAAACCAACACTGGCGGCGTACTCAGTCAGATTAATTTCACTTTTGAAACGATCAATTTCTTCTGTACGTTCGAGAACCATGCTTATTCCCTCAGTACTCCCACCACTGTAGCGCCTTGAGTGATGGAAAAGCCTACTTCAGCAATCTGCACTTTTTTCTTGTTGTACAAAGGCTCGATGTGTCCCACTTGCAGCGGAATGATGTGTGTCACGTCATATCCTTCTTCGTCCATTTCGTTGAGTATAGAATGCAGGGTGTCGGTGAAGTCCTGTAGATCTACAGCACCGTTATTGACTGCCGTTTTCGTTTTTTTGATAATCAAACCTTCTTGATAATCAAAGCTTTCGAGTTCAGACCGGAAATATGCAGTCCTGTACTTAGGTTTGTCACTCATTTTTTGTAGCTCCTTTATAGAATTTAATTACTTCTCTTTTACTGATCAGCTCACCCCATTCATGGATGACATATACCGATCCCTCTTTAGTTAAAATCATCCCTGGTATCTGACCAGAGGTGATTTTTCCCAAAATATCAACGACTGTAGTCCTTGGTAAGCCAACGCAGGCGGCAATAGATAAGGCTGTGGCTGGTTTAGTCTGCAATAGCGCGCCCAGTACAAGCCAAACTTTCCTCATATCACCACGACTGAAGCTGCCAATGGCATTCATTCGTTACGTGCCATTATGTTATTTAACTTAGCCAATAGATTAGACATGGCACCACTTAATCCCTGATCAATATTTTCTAATTGATCCAACTTGTTCGCGAATGATTCTACTTGTTTCACAGTAAGGGCAGGGGTTGGTTTTTTCGTTCTCACCGCTTCTTTCCCTCCATCCGCATCGGATGGTTTATCAGCTGCGCCGGTTACATTATCCGGTAATGCTTTAGCATCAATTCTGCCCTTGGCATACTTCCTGAGTTCTTCCGTAGCTTTACGCATGCTACCAGTAACCTTATTGGTTTTGACGCGCTGAATAAATTCAGCTACTCGTTTTCCTCTGGCTTTATTATCAACAGACTCGATCGCTACCGACAGGTTGTAGAGGCTCTTATAATCTTTGATTATTTCTTGCTCCAGAATGTTTTTAACATCGCTATTAATTGACGCTGTTTCATAGATTTTTAACTTGTTACGGATCTCGTCAATATTCCTGCCAGTTTGCTCACAAAAGCCGAGTATCGGACTTTCGAAGTTTTTGTACTCGGTTTCTAAAACATCGTGCAGCCCCGCAATCTCATCCATGAGTGTTGTATCTTCCCTGTCCATATTTTCAATCAGTGCGATTGTTTTGATATAGGGCAGGGCGCTAGAAGGCCAAACCTTAGCCCTTCTTAGGCTTGACTCATTCAGATAATCCCGACAAGCAAGTACACGGCATTGTCCGAAAGCTAAATCATAGTTCCCATCGGGTCGTTCTATTAATCCTGGTTCCTGCAATAATCCATTATTTGCAATAGATGCCCCCAGGCTTCGCAAATAATCTTCACTTTTGTTATGCCGGTAATTGTTTATGAATATTTTTTTAAAAGGAATATTTGGGACATAGGTGGTTTGTATGTCTGCCAGAGGGCTTGCTTGCCTGCGCAACTCCTCACTTATGGGTTGACCTATTGGCATTTATTTACCCTCAATAATCATTAGTATTTCTTCCATAACCTTCGTTGTTTCGATGGTTGCTTTTTTATCAGTTTGATCATCAAACACTGTAGTGCCATTCCGATAGCAATTATCATAAGCTTGCCTGTTTAGCACAGTAGTGTTGAGTACCATCATATTCTGTGCCTCGAACCTTTGACGATAGGTAGCCTCATTCCGAGTGTTATCCTGCCTCGCTTGATTCAACAACACCATGCAATTTTTCTGTTTCTCAGCATCGATCAGATCCCTGATCATAGCTTCCGCTATCATGGTGTCCTGATCTGCTACCGATGCAGGGATGATCACATAATCAGCAATACGGATAGCTGCACTATTACGTGCTACTACCTGATTGCCTGGACCTATAAGTTCATCTAGTTTTGTAAGCATATCTTTCTTAAGCACAGCAGGGAAATCAGGAGAACCGGCTAGCTGTCTAACGTATATAACAAGCTCTCTTAATCGACTATCAGACTCTAGCCCAGGTGACCCATCAATGACAATGTAATCAAGGCTTGCTGCAAACTCCAGATCACGCCGCGCTATTGGATAATTAATCGGTAGCACAGTTGGGCTATTCTCTGGGTCAGAAGATCGTGAGCGCCAGTAATTAGCGGAGCCTTGAGGATCGTTATCTATCAGCACCACTTTTTTCTTTTGCAACATCAGGTAACGTGCAAGGTTAAAAGATGTATTCGTTTTGCCGCTTCCGCCCTTTTCGGACAACACGGCGATCACTATTGGGTTACTCATTTGTAGCTCCTAAATTTTCCAAAACTTATATATATGTTTTATGATATTTCTTTCCTATCGCCCCGTCCTTTAAAAATTCTAGACAGCAGCACATGGGGCGGAGTGTATGACGGTTTAGCCGTCACAGCAAGCATTTTATTAAAGGCTTGTCGGTTTTGTGATTTTATTTATTTTTTAGAATCCTCGTCTCTCAACTTTACAAAAACTTATATATAAGTTTCCGTCAGTTTTTATCCCTATTGCCCCGCCGCTTGCGGCTCAGTGTTTGGTGTAACCTCTCTATGTTCGGCTAGCATTCTCTCTCCAAAGTCTGCGACTTTGAAGCCTTTTAAGGCTTCACACCTGATGCAACTAGGTTGCAAAAGATAAATTATTGTATTATAAAGTATTTTATATATGCTAATTAGCACCTCTTTATAGATGCTAATTAGCACCTTTTTATAATTTATTGATTTATAAGGATATTATAGATGAAGAAAAAAACCTCTGTACTTTTAGAATCCAACCACCGTAAAGCCATCTCTAAGATCATGTCGGATAAGGGCTGCAAAGAATCCGAGGCTATCCGCCACCTTCTTGACCGCGGTGTAGACTACAATAATTTAGTTAACATAATGGAAGTAACTGAGCTAAAAATATTTTACTACCTTCGGCAGATAGCTCTTTTGCGCGGGGCTGATTTTGTGAATAAGATAGAATCTGATTTCACAGAAGTTCAGGAAGATATGCTTAAATCTTTGAGGGAGGGAATTTCTCATGTCGGCAAGTAAAGAACTGAATACCGGCGCTAAAAAAATCAGTAGCGACGTGCAACAAAATATCCGTTCTTTTTTCCTTAAACTTCGTATCTTTGTTTTTTCATTTCTGATTTCATTTATTGTTTCGATTTATCTCATAGTACCGCGCTCTGAGATCGATAACCTGGGCTACTGGATTAAAGCCTATTTTACTATCACGGTTTTGCATTCTGAGTCAGACACTATTAATTATAAATCTGATGATGGTAAAAAAATGTTGCTATCTGTTGGCACAATCATAAATAAACCTTCCGTTTTAGCATCGCTTAATCAACTAAAATGGCATGTTTTTTATAGCCTCATAATAAGCATTTTTACAGCGATTTTACTAACCTACACCGTGATAGTAGTCTTACGTAAATATGGCAAGGAATCCTCTTCAGCATCGAAGCGTTTGCGAGGTGCGGAACTGGTGTCAGAAGGTGAGTTGATCAAACGCATAAACAGCGCAGGTATTGCGGGTGATTTGAGGGTTGGTAATGTACCGTTGCCAGTCGGAGCAGAAACCCAGCACATCTATATATCAGGTGCGACAGGTTGCGGTAAAGGTAATGCGATAAAAGGCGTTATCGATGTTATAGCCAGTCGAGGCCAGCGCTTCATAATTTACGATAAATCAGGCGAATATGTGTCCAAATATTACCGCGAGGATAAAGATGTAATCCTAAACCCATTTGACTCAAGGATGCCTTTTTGGTCTCCCTGGAACGAATGCGAAACATCTTTTGACTACGAAATGATGGCGGCTTCTTTTGTTCCCGACATCCCCAATCAAAAAGACGAACACTGGGTAGACGGCCCGCGTGAAGTACTGTCTGATTTACTGCTCACACTTGCACAGCAAGACATGTGTAACATTGATGATTTATTGGCGCTTTCCAGGGATAAAAACGAATTGCATGATTTCCTTGTAGGTAAATCAGGCGCTAGTCAACTCGACCCTGAATCGCCTGAGCATGCCAGCTCCATGATCTCTATTTTATCACCCAAATTACGGCCCATGCAGTATTTGAGAAATATTGAAAGCGACGAATATTTTTCGCTACGTGAATGGGTGAGAACAGACAGTGACCGCAGAGTTTTTATAACCTGCTCTCAACGTCAAAAAAGAACTCTTCAGCCACTCATGACGGCATGGATTGATATTGTTATTTCTGAAATTCTAAGTCTTCCTGAAGACAGAGACCGCAGGCTTTTTACTATTACGGACGAACTGGCTTCTCTTGATCCCGTTAACAGTATTTACGATGGGCTAAATGAAGGTCGTAAATTTGGCCTTTGCAATATCATTTCGGTAACGTCTGAAGAAGCATTAAAAGAAAAGTATGGTGACAAAAAAGCCAAGACCATGATAGGAATGTGCGCTACAAAAGTTTGCTACCGATGCGACGAGCCAGACAACGCAAAATGGCTCGCGGATCTGTTCGGTGAGGAAGATGTGCAGGACTCAAAACAGAGCGTCACCTTATCTGATCGTAACGACTCTACTAACCTGCATGATCAGCGCAGCAAACGCCATATATTGCTCCCTACTGAGTTCATGGATCTGCCCGACATGACTGCCATCCTAAAGCTTGGTAAATCCCTGCCGATTGGCAAAGTATCTGTGCCTTACAAACCTCGCCCTGACATCGCTGCGCCAATGATATTGAAGAATTATGACCCGTTGAAATATAGTACAAGCCGCAGCGAGGGTGCTCAGCAGGATGATGACCCTCAAGACTATGATAGCTATGAATATATGATACCGGACAGTGCTGAAGAGCAAGAAGAGGATCTGGTGCTTTAGCATGCTATCAATACATAAAATCGAAAGTGCTGAAAATGCCAAACATTACTTTGGAAAGGATAATTACTATACCAAAGACGGAGCACTTGAAAATAGCTACTGGTACGGCAAAGGCGCTGACAAGCTGGAGCTTAAGGGTTACGTCCACCCAGACAATTTTTTTGAACTTCTTTCTGGCGAAACTAAGGACATGCGTCTTGGTCGTTTTGTTGACGGCGAAAGAGTGCATACGCCCGGTTGGGATTGTACTTTCAGCGCCCCCAAGAGCGTCAGTATACTTTCTGAAGCTTTTGGTATGGAAGAGATTAGAAAGGCACACACTGACTCAGTAAAAAATGCTCTGGATTTCATTCAGGCACAATGTTCAGTCACTCGGCGAAAAGTTGATGGGTTAATGACCGCAGAAACCACAGGCAACCTGTGCATAGCGGCCTTCACTCATGACACCTCAAGAGAGCTAGATCCACAATTACATACTCACTGCATAGTCGCTAACGCAACCCATACAGATGATGGCTGGCGTTCGCTCGACTCACGGAATCTATTCCAACTGAAAATGACCGCAGGGCGGTTCTACAGGAACGAGCTAGCGCGTCGATTGAACAAGCTGGGTTACACGGTTGAAATTACCGGTAAGAACGGCTTATTCGAAATAGCCGGTTTTGATAAAACGCTGTTGGATCAATTTTCAACTCGTCGTATTCAGATAGAGCAGTATTTAGTAGATAATAACCTGCCTAACACGCCTTCCAATTGTGAACTGGCTGCATTAAACACTCGCGTGGCCAAAAAGGATGTAGACCGATCAAAACTACATGATACCTGGAAAAAAAAGCTGGGTGCCCTCGATCTAGAAGCAGGCGATTTTCAAACACCCGGTGTCATACTTTCGCCTTCTGCTAAAACTATAGTCAGACGCGCAGTCAGACTTTTGTCAGAACACGACATGGCATTTAGTACAGATCAAATTTTAAACCTGTGCTGCGAAACTAATCTTGGTAACACATCAAGCAGGTCTATTTTAAAGGAGATCGACAGGCTTAAAACTATAGGTCATTTATTGGATGCTGATAATGACCTGGTTACAACAAAGCAGGGGGTGGATCTAGAAAGGCAAATCATTCGCAATTTACACAATAGCTTTGGTGTGCTCTCACCTTTAGCTGATGCAGCTAAGATTGGTCGACTACTCAAGGGTTCCTGGCTTAATGAAGACCAGCTGGGCGCAATTAAGCATTGCCTGAGTAGTGAGCACCGCTTCATAGGGATACAGGGCAATGCAGGGACAGGTAAAACATCGGCACTTTCTGAGCTTGTCAAAATACTGAAAAGGTATGGTAAGAACGTCTTAGCTGTAGCACCGACTCATACTGCGGTCGGTGAATTGAAAAAATCACTCGATTGTCCCACTCAAACGCTGGACACTTTCTTGCACAGCAAAAAAGATTCTTCCAAAGAATCACCTGTCTGGATCGTTGATGAGGCCTCCTTTATGTCAGCCAAAAAAATGGATCGGCTACAGCGTCAGGCCATCAGCGCAAATGCAAGGGTTATTCTTGTTGGTGACTTCAGACAGCTCGAATCCATAGAAGCGGGCAGGGTATTCAAAATGCTACAGGATGCAGGCATGGAAACTGCTGTAATAAGCAGGAACATGCGACAAAAGGATGAAGCGCTTTTTGATTCAGTGACTCACATGGTAAAAGATCAGTTCGACAAAGCCCTGGATAGAATTTCATCTAGCATTACTGAAATCGATAGCTCTGAAGGCAGAATCAGCGCGATGGTAAACGACTGGCTTTCCCTGGATAAACCCGAGCGTGACAAAACGCAGATGTTAGCCCCATCGAATGTTGAAAGGATAGCTGCTAACAATCTGGCTCATCATTTACTCATTGAAACCGGAGACCTAAAGAAACGATCTGTGAAGATCCAAACTTACGAAAACAAACCCATCAGCAGTATTCAGTCGAGACAAACCACCAGCTACGTTCCGGGTGATGTCCTAAGGTTCGCCAGGGACTACAAGGCTACCAGCAAAAAAGCGCAGAATAGTATCTCTAAGGACGAATATTATAGCGTGGTGGCGATAGATAATAAAACGAACACACTTCATCTGCGATCTAACGACGATGGCCGGAGCTTCACATTAAACCCAAACAAACGCGGCGGCAATAGGGTGGGTGGTATATCTACTTTCAAAATATCGACACTTGAGGTCAACATAGGCGAATCACTAAGGTGGACTGACAATAAAAACAACCTCGGTATAAAGCGTAACCACACGCTCACAGTCGAAGATATTGTTAACGATAAGCTCATTGTCACGGATGAAGCTGATAATAAAAGAGTGTTAAATCTCAACGCAGCTCAGCACAGACACTTTACCTATAACTATGTAAATACAGTCTATCAGTCCCAGGGAAAGACTTGTGACAACGTGCTGTCACTTGCTGACTCAAGTCAACTTAACCTCATCAATCGCAAATCATTTTACGTCACGGTTAGCCGCGCTCGACACTCCGCAAAAATATATACGGACAATAGGGAGAGGTTATCGGATGCCATCGGCTCACGATTCGGACATAATACCGTCGCCTTAAAGCAGGAACACGTCAAGTCGTTGGCTGAAAATAGAATTAGAGTAAATTCTCACTTGCTTTAAGTGATTACTTGTCTATACTTTCGCATATTCGCTCTTTCGCATACGGAGATACAAAACGATGTTCATCAAACTTTCAAAAAACTATTTTTTCTTTTCTTTTTTCTTCCTTGCCATTCTTTTCCTGGTGGCTTTTTCTGTCTCAGCCGATGAGACATTACCTGGTTATCTGGGGCAAAGTAAGTCAGCAGAGGCTTCACTGGGTGGAATAGGTAAAAAGGTGGTCGAGTGGATTTTATATCTGGCAGTTGTGCTTTCTTCAATTGCATCAGCTGCGGGGCTGGCAATGATAAATGGTTTAATCGGCAATAAAGAAAAAGGCATGGACATGATTAAAACAGGATTGTCAGTGATGGCTATCTCTGGTGTTGCACTGGGCATATTTGCATTTTTCGCTGGTCTTGGCCATTAATCAATGATCGATTCTTTCAACGCCCGGATAAAGCCTCCCATGATCGGGGGCTTCCATGCTTATTTTGTCTACAGCCTGATTTTTGGCCTCATCAAATTTTGGCTTGGTATTTTACTGATGAGAGAGGGTATTCCAATCGGCTTGTTTCTTTTCCTCGGGTCGCTCGCTCTTTTGAGTTTCGGTATTTATGTTCTAAGAAACGCATCTGACTGGCTGATGCTCGCAGCCTTCAGATCCTCGTCTGATGAATCTAAAGCAAGGATTAACCTTATAGAGAATTAAAATGTTATACCATGAATATTACACATGGCAGTGTTGCACCGATGACTACGTTATCGGACATTCCGACGGAACTTGCTCGCTAGCTTTCACCTGGACCGGATTAGACCATAAGTTATTCAACGAAGCGGACTATGATGGAACCATCAAAAATAGACTTAATCTGCTAAACCGTTTATCAAATACAGGCTTAACTGTCGAAAACCATTGGTTTAGATCCCATGATGAAAGCATGATCGATGCTTATTTAGCAAAAAACAAAGATATCGTTCGCGGCCATGATTTAGCGATTAAAGTACGCGAAGAAATGGCTGAACACTATCGCCCACTCGCCATGAACAACCGGGTGATAACAATATTTACTCTCTCACCTGGATCTGCAAGCAGAAAGCTTTCATCCATTTTCCAGTCTAAGACAAATAAAAAAGTTAGTCTTTGGGAAACGCTTTCTTTGCAACTCCATATTTTAGTGGGTGAATTTAAAAATGATTTTCCAGGCATGAAGCTTTTAAACAAAGACGAGGCTTTCAGTCTGTTAAGTAATTCTTACAGTCTAAACAAAAGCACCACCTCTTACGATTCGCGCTATGACATGAGCGAGCAGCTTGTTATTAATAAGCCAGAGCTTTCTGGTCAATGCCTTTTTCATAATGGCAAATACATAAAGTATGCTCTGATTCAAAAATACCCAACACTTACTTATGACTGGATGCTAAATTTCAGTAGCCAAAACTGTGATACTCATATTTCCCAAGTATTGCGCGGTGTTGATAGACAAAAAGCCCTGCGCAAATCTACCGAGCAATCCGATACCGACGAGCGTACAACGGGAGGAAAAGATACAGAGCTTCTTGTCAAGGATCTGGATGATGCACAGAGTTATAGAAGTTATATCGCTCAATATAATCTCTCAGTATTCAGTAATGCATTTATCATTTCTTTTATCTCTGATGACAAAGACACTGCGCTAGAGCATTGCTCAAATTTTACTAAGGTTATCGGCGACGAAGGCGGTCTGGCCAGAGTCGAGCCTGAACTTCAGATGCACTTGCATAGAGTTTCACAACCAGGTCTCGGTCATCACTCTCAGTTCAGGCGTGAAGACCATTCTGCATCAATTGCCTGCATGCTCCCCTGGACTGTCTTTTCATCGGGAAATCCAAATCCTGAATCTATTCGCTTATCTTCCGATTACCAGGTTATCGGTTATAGTCCAACTCAGCTCCAGGTAGGTCATGAAATTAACTTTGGTAAGACAGGAGGTGGCAAGGATACCCACGGCGGGACAGAGGTTGCTGAAACGTATCCTCTGGGTTTCGATTATTACATTTTAGAGTTCGGCGACTCATACAAATGGGTGGTGCAGGGCTACGGTGGTACTTACTCAACCATCGACCCTGACAGCGTCATCATCAATCCCTTGCCAGACTATACCGATGCCAGGGGTGGTGTGTTGCCGTCTCAAATATCATCCGGCACTGCTCAAGGTCTGGCTATCATACTACTTGATGATGCAAGGGATCTTACTAGGGCGGAGGAATCGGCAACTGAGAGAGCGCTGGGTATACTCTACAGCAACCCAGACCCATCTAAAGCAGCGCCAACCCTCCCTGATCTACTCGACTCTTTCAGACGTGCTGAATATATCAATAGTTCACAAAGTGATGCAGCAGCAATCATGTCAAATAACCTTGAAAATTTTCTCGACGGTAGCAGCGGCAGGGCTTTCAAAGGTCAGGATAATTTATCACTTAGCGATGGCATAACAGGCATTGACTTGGTCAAGGTTGATAAAAAAATGCTCAAGTTTTATCTAACTTTTATATGTTTGCGATTCGCTCAGAAGGCTTTTTTTAATTTAGAGCAACACACAAAAATCATTCTCAATGAATTGCATGTGGCCATTGATGTTGCGCCTGAAGTCGTAAAACATTTAATACGAACAATTAACCGAATGGGTCGAAAGGAGGGTAGTTTCATCATGCTAACTACTCAGGGCATGAACGAGATACATGCCATTGATTCGGAGATTGTCACATCTTCACCCATCAGAACTTTGCAAGTCCGTACGGACAGCTGGCAGGACATTGGCACCTTATTGGATATGCCGTCTAAAGCGATTGATATCTGGTCACAATACAATCAGGACACGGATAACATGAATTTTCGCCAGTGTATGCGGAAGCTTTACGGACAGTGGTTTGACCTCTATATGACGTTCCCGCCGTTTTTACTGGATATCACATCAACCAGCCGCAATGACAGATTGCTTAAACACAAAGTTGAAAGGGATCACACAGATATTTTTAGTCGCATAAATGAATTAAGAAAATTAAGGAGTCAGCAATGAAAAAGGTATTATTTTTACTACTCGTAACAACCAGCTTTAATGCATCATCACAAGCCACAGATGCGGGTTCCACGATGAAACTCTCCGCCATACTTGCGCAACTGAAAGAAGAATACAAAGGCATTATGGATCAGTTGGAGGAAGCCAAAGCAGCCAGCGAAACAATGACGGAGATTAACAAGATATCTGGTGAAATCTATGAGGAATATAAATTTATTAATGATTTCAGTATTGACAATGAAATCCGCATGATAACCAATGACATCAAAGGTTTATCAGGTCTTGGCGGTTGGAGTGAGACCGACGACGAAGGAAAATTCAGGTTACTCAGAGCTGAAATTGACCGCCGCTTTGAAGATAATCCAGAGAAGAAAAAAGACTTACTTAACCAGGTCAGTGAAATGGAGCGGCTGGAGGCCCTGAAACAAAAGAAACTTGAAGAAGCCGCGCAAGCTGGTAATGGATCGATGAACGACAAAAATCTCAACTCATCTATTGCCTCTTCCAACGCTCTTTTGTCTGCTATTGCATTATCCGAAGAACAACAAAAAATTCAGGATCAAATGAAAAAGGAGGGATCGGCCCAGGATGCTAAAGCTTACGAGGATAGCTTTATTGAATTCCTCGATAAAAGCAAAACAAACAAATAGGAGACTAAAATGGATTCTAACCCTTTTGGATTTGACATTAATAATTTTACTGGCGTTCTAAACCCTTTCCCTATTTATGATGCTGTTGGCACTGCCGCCGGTATCTGGTCAGTCATATTACCTTTCATGCTGTCCCTGGTATTTACAATCAGATACTTTTCTGAGTCTGCCCGGAATTTAACAGGAAACGCTCGATTTGCTGAAGCTGGCGGGGAGCTCTTGAATGAAACTGTAATTGCGTTTGCTTACTCCTTCGGTGGTTTTCTGATATTAAAGTTTCTGATTGCATTATCAGGTTACTTTTATACATTCGGCTCATTTTCTGTTATCGCTAAGGACTTCGGACAATTAATTGCAGACCTGAAAGCTAGGCAAAGTGGTTATGACACTGATTTCGTTACAAACTTCCTTGATATTTTGTCATCGGCAACCATGCCTTTTACCTATTTGTTTTTCCTGATTACGTCCTCTTTATTTGTGCTAATTCATTCTCTCACCAGATTTATTTACGCATTATATTTCTCAATCATCTATCTCTGGGGGTTTGTTGCAATCCCTACTGGTGCATTGGGATCCATGTCCCTGAAGCAGGGGTGGATAAAGTCATTTATGATTTTAGGTATATGGCCCATTCTTGAAGCAACTTTATATTTTTTCATGAAATTTGTGATTGCTGACGTATCCAAAAAAGCGTTGTCCGCTTACGCAGGCGCAGACGTTGCTCAATTCTCTGCGTTGCACGGTCTTATGGGTTCTGTATGCCTGGTCTTGATAATTATTACATTGGCAGCCCCTTATATGGCAATCCGTATTGGATCAAATCAGGAGTCGCTATCTGGACTGATGACACCTGCTGTTGCTACAGCAGCTTTTGTGTATCAACTAACCACTAACAAAACGAAACAAATGGGTGGTTCCATGCTCCCTAATCCTAAGGGTGACCGGAACAGAGATAAGGTAATGGGCGGGTTACAAAATTTTAATTCAGGCGCAATTCCCGCTGTCGGCAGGGCGGTTTCGAGTGGCGCGCGTGGACTAGGGAATGCTGTTTCTAATGCCCTAAAAAAATCTTCTAATTAATAATCCAGGTCTTTAAACATGACTGATACAATCGCATTAGCTGAACCAGAATCCATCCATGTCAAACCGGAAGTATCACCACAGGCGCGGCGTGAGCGTTTGCTTGAACGCCGCGTTAACTGGCTATTGATTTTTGTCGGTATCCAATTCCTCGGTATCATCCTGCTTTCTTTTACTTTTGTGTACCGCCCTCAAACTCCAATTGTCATCGATAGAGAAACGGGCCAAATTGTCGGTGACTACCGGACATCAACATTCCGCACTCAAGAAGAAATGATTAACGGCGGCTATCGGTTTGTTGACCATTTACTATCACTGAATAGTTCGACTTTTAGGAGAGATCAGTTTATAGCCATGACCATGATGTCAGACTCACTCCGTTCAAAGCGGGTCGAGTGGCTTGAAAAAACTAATTTGATACCTAAGGTTGAGAGCGCTAATTCAACTTCGCATCTCGAATACGAAAAACCTGTTGTTATTTTCGCTAAAGGCGACATGCTGCGAGTTGAGTTCAAAGGTAAAATAATCCTGACTAACCTGAAAAAGCCGGGATCTCCTTTTCACATAATTGTCGATCTTGTCAATACAATAATCACCAAGGAAAACACTTCTGGCGTTAAAGTGGAGGCTTACAATGACTTCTAGATACCTACTTACCTTTTTGTTCTTTGCTCTGTTTACAGTCCCCTCGCTGGCGGTGACTAGCACAGATCCTCTCAGTCCAAAGACTCGGACCATAGAAATAAAACCCGTCACTGAAGCTGTCATTGATGTATTGCCCGGACGCGCAGTGCAATTTATTTTTCCCTGGGTTTTAGACGATGATGATGAAAACCTTCCTTTTATGTACACGCTGTCTAACGATGTTTATTTCAATAAGCCGATAGTCAAGAAAGGTCAGAACGTACTTGCTGTAACTTACAAGACTATTACTAAAAAAATGGACGGAGAAGTTACTGACCTGTTGATTAGCTCCCACGGCTACCATTTTTCTTTCACTCTTAAAGCTAACTTCAAACCTAGTAAGCATTATTCCACTATCGTGCTGAAGCTCTCTGATTCAGAGCGACTGGCTCTGATCGATAATGAATACAAAAAGGTGCGCGAACAACTGATAGCTGAAAAAGCAAGACTTGAATCCGAAATCAATGACAGGGCCAGTCTTCAGGCGCTGGCCCTGGTAGGTGGACTTTCGTTAAAAGATCCTGACAGCACAGGAGTTAAAGAAGAAAAGGCGGTTACCTTGCCTAACGGCGATAAGGTAGTTGGATACGTTGATGGTTACGACAACTTTGGTTCATTCACTAATTTCAGAGTCGAGCTTGACAACGACAGTAAGTCTCCTGTGTACATCAAGGACGTTCTCCTCGGCAGTAAGGACAACTCAGGGAATAAAAAACTCTTTCCTTCAGCTTTTCTTTTCCCTCCCAAACTGAAACCGGGTGAAGTTGTGAAAGGAACTGTTTCCACACTTAATTTTATTGAGAACGATGACGGCGACAACTTCGTGTTGTTCTCAACAGACCAGGGCGACATAGAGGTTGATTTCTAATGAAATATTTTCCAGCCATGCTTATTCTGCTGCCTGCTATCGCACACAGCCAAACTACCATCACCCGCGATGAATTTGAAAACCGCATTAACAGAGCCGCAGCCGATCAAAATTACCGTGATGGCTTGTTAAGGAGCGACGAACTGGACACTCTTTTATTTGCCCCTTCATCTGCATCAGAGGGTAAAAAAAACATTAACAGCAAGGACCCTGCTAAAGGCCCTAATGGCGGGATTGGAGGATCTAGCGAATCTGGATCTAACGACACAGGTAATGGCGCTGGTCAACCACATCAGCCGCCAGGCACCGGCAGTGAGGGAGGGTCGCCTGATCCAGGTTCCAGTTCCAACAACGCCAATGCCTCTGCGGGTCTTACTCCTAGCCCTGAAGCCAAGGCGGCAGGAGAAAAAGAGGTGGAGGCCAAATCACAGGAAGAAGCTAAGGCAGCAACTGAAAAAAAAGCAGTGGAGGCTAAAGCCGCTGCTGCTCGCGCTAAGAACAAGTCTTCTATTTTAGGGACAAATTCAGAATCACACACTTCATCAAGTGAGAAAAACACTGGCGATTATTATTTCCCGTCTGGTATGTCGGTGGAAAAAAAATCAACCATTAGTCCTGTTGCTTTTACTTTTGATGAAAACAGAACCGTATTTGGTATCTCTTTAGGCACTTCCATTCCTGTACGCCTGCGCCGCACTTCCACAAATGTCCAACCAGGCTATATTGAGCTTGTCGTTACCGCTGACGTTGCTGGCCGTAAAAAAACATTACCTGCTGATTCGATTCTTTTTGCTATTTCCAGCGTCGTTAAGGGGTCTTCACGCCTTTATCTGAACAGCGTCAAGGGCGTTACCCCAGGCGGGGAGGAATTTGTTCTAAAAGGCCATATAAGCGATCACTTTAATACTGCTGGTCTTTCAGGTGTGATTAAGTCCGACGGTCGCGCTGTTTCTCGTTCGCTCTCGCAAGGTGGGCTGGCATTAAGCCGGTCCCTTGCGTCAGAAATTGGCGGTGATGCTCTTGCCACTGGTGCCAATGCTGTGGCTAGCCAGCTTATCCAAGAAGGTTCTGAAAAAACATCAGCTAATCTAGACCGAGCTGCCTTTATAGTTTCTGCTAATCCACAACAAGGCGTGCTAACTGTGGAGGAAACATTTTGAACGCTGATCAATTTTCTCGCCTTGAGCCTTTTTTATATCGACTCGGTGATAAGTCTATCATCGTGGTTTACTTGCTAACATTTCTGAAGCCGAGCGAAATCAAAGAAATTGACTGCGGATGGCTTGCCTCACACCGCTCGGGCATTCCTTTTCTTGATTCAACAATTGACAACTTTCTATTACAGATCGATGAGAGTAGGGGCCGGTGTTTTTCATTTCGTGGCGGCCGGCCTTATTCGTTCAAAGATATTGAGAAAATTCTTGTTAGATCCTTTTCTTCTAGTGACATCGAATATGTGAATATAGCCAGCTTTAAATCTTATATTGTGGCGGGGCAATAGGGGAATATTATGTCTCTCCTCTTGCCTCACTTTGTGCTCTGTTTCCCTTTCCCCACTCTGCGAATGATGTTTTTGTTTGGCTGCAACTGGTTTAGCATCTTAAGAAAAATGTAATTAGAACGGCAAGTACGACAGTACTGCACAGCAGAATCATTATCATCAATGAATCTTTGACCGCTAAATACAAGTTTCTCAGTTTCATGGTTACCTCAATTAATTTAGCTTGAAGTGACCAATGTACACGATTTTTTAATAATGCAAGTTCAGGTGGAAATGCGATTATTTCTTCCCTATAGCCCTTCCCTGGGTTCAGTAATTGATAACTAATGAATCTCACTGCTTGGTGCAGACATATATAAATCTTATAAAAATCTGGCAGACATAATTTCTTGGGCCTGCCAGACCTGATAGTTAGTTATCTACCCAATACCAACCCATAAACCACATATTACTGAGAATTTCATAGTCAATAAAACTGACTTCTGACTCATTATTGATCGTGATCATATGACCATGAATGCCTGATGCATTGACGGCCTCCTTTCCAACATTAATTTTATCAGCGCCGTTGGTGAGCACTTTCTTGATTTTTAACATTTTTTACCTCTTGTTATGACACAGTTTTTTAAGGTGTCATTAGTATTTATATTATTTATTCAATCACTAGGTGCGCGATCCCTTCGGGCGTTCATCTACAGGTTCCGCATTCGCTGCATCACTCCACTGCGTTCCGTGACAGGCCTTTCGAATCACTATCGTCTGCGCGCTCTGCTTGCTCCTTCCCTGGCGCAGGAATTGACTGTTTCGCTTTCGCTGCACAGACAATAAACCTCCTGCTATTGCGCGTACTCGTCCATGAGAACGCGCTTAAACCCGCTTATTAGATAGGCTAAGGGCTCTGCCCTGGCGCAAGTCTATAGTTCGCTCCGCCAAATACTCACCCGTTCAGACTCCTTCGTCGCTTAGCTGCGGCTTCCGTGTTTGCTATTGCCCTTTGCCTCCCGGTCTTGCTTGCGACGCCGCGAGAGCATCAGGTGCGAGGCACTGACGCTTCGCTTA
>JBNKUM010000107.1:0-65372 GCA_050298595.1 Gammaproteobacteria bacterium
ACCACATAGGAATGTGAAAATGGATAAAATCTATCTAACCGCATTGATGGTGCTTCTACATTCGTCAGTTGCTTTCGCAAAGGATTGCGAAATCCCATATTCTGATAATCCATATTTAAATCATTCCATAAACCCTGGTGCTTCCTTTAAGTGGAATCCTGATTTGAGTTATGCGATTAATCCCAATGTCACCTATTCAATAAATCCAAATTTAACAGAAGAGTATAACCCTGATTTAACTCACTCAATTAATCCAGTTGAGACTGTCAAACTGAATCCATATATTAGCAAGTGGAATGGATATAATGTTTGCACACCGAATGGAGAGCTTGTTGGTGCCAGCGTTATAGCTAATAAAGATGTTATGGTTATTTTTACCGGCATGGATTGGATTGGTAATTTCATAACTAATAAAAATAGCGGTTATAATTTTTTCAACCTGGAAAAAGAATGGAAAGGATTTCTTGTCCCCACGAAATCAGACGGTTATGCTTTTTTTAATCATGAAAACAAATGGGTGTTTTCACTAATAAAGAAAAATCTTTAACCAGCGACCTGGTTAAAGTGCGGAATAAAATTACTAAGCCCACTCAGTCCCATCTCTCACCATGGCATTAAGCATGTTGATCAGTTTTCTCATACAGTCAGTAATTGCTACTTTTATATGTTTAACCAGAGCCATCAATCGCTTCTACGTAAATTTGTTCGCAATTGACCACTCGTATTAGAGGCTAGTAAACAACAGATTATTGTATCTATACCCCTGAGGATTTTGATCTTTAAGCGCAGACTGAAATCAGTACTATACCGATACGCCCGCTGGATTTCATTGGCAAGCTGGCCGCCCTGGTACCCAAGGCAAGGGTAATCCACCTCAAAACCACAAGATGCTGAAACATTTGCAGGCCAAGGGTGAATTACCATATCGCCGGATCTGTTACCGGATACACGGGCCTCGCACAATGCGGACTGGTTTTATAGAACCGAATCTGAGCACAACTATCCAGGTAAATTATGGTAACCGGTAAAACAGGTTACCCGGCGGCCTGCTGCCTATTGGAGCGAGCCAGGCGCAGAGTGGCCAAAAAGCACAGCATCAGATGGAAAACTCAGGAGGATGGAACCAATTGAGATCGAGCAGAAGGGTGTTTTGGGTGAATTTTTACTCCGGCTCCACGGCTTGATAGCGTTTATTCTTCTTATACTTACGAATCTGACTGTTAGATAGGTAACATTTTACCAGGTCGCATTGGCTCTATTCTGGATATGGTAGAGCCGTCTTGTCTGAGGGAAAGGTTCGGATTCCAGGTTAAATCGAGTGAACAGTGCGTTCACGCACATTTTAGCCCTGCCCTGGGCGTAAACAAGGAAATAAGCGGAATGTTAGGCTATAAATTAAATAAAAATGGGTCAGAGATGGACGGCACTTGACTTAAGGCAGAAAACTCTGACATTCCATCATTTTAATCGAGAGGTGAAAAAGGCTGTGAGGCACAAGCTATCCAGGCCTAAGCTGGAGTCTTATCTGTTTAATTTATGGCTTTTACCTCATGATTTCGTTTTGGGTCAGAGAGTAATTGTTTCTAAATATTAGAGAATTTTTATTTTCTTACTCAGTTTTTTTAAAGTGAAACCTGCCGTAGCACTAAGGGATATATGTTAATAACTCTTCTCAGTACCTCCTGCCTGATTCTGCTCGTCCTGTTGATAATCCAGCAGCGTAAGAACCGGTTGCTGCAGAGTGACAGGCAGGTATTCCGAGCCCTGGCCGAGAATAGTCCAGATCTAATCTTTATCTACGACCGCCAGGGCCGTCGCGTCTACGTCAATCCAGTCTTCACCAGGCTTTTCGGCGTGTTGGTAGAAGACATAGTCGGCAAATCGCCAGCCGATAGCCCAGTCCTCGATTCCGCACAGAACCGTAAACTGGTTGATAGCATCCGCCACGGATTCGAGACCGGCGAATCGAGCGAGATCGATGTTATCTTTGAAGATCAGCAGGGGCTGGCACACAATTACAGCATGCTACTGATACCCGAATGCGATGGCGAAGGGCAAGTCAATACCGTGCTGGGCCTGAATCGCGATATTACCGCCATCCGCGAAGTAGAGCGGACTGTGTCGAACCTCGTCACCCAGCTGCCCGGCTTTGTTTTCAAATTCCGCAGATCGGCCGATGGTTTTATGAGCTATCCCTTCGCCAGCCCTCGCGTCGAGGAATTCTTTGGCCTCAGGCCCGAGGATATAGTGCAGGACGCCACCCCGCTGCATGCCATGACCCATCCCGAGGATGCCCCTCGCGTGTTAGAGTCTATCCTCGAGTCGGCGCGTACAATGTCCAGTTCGCACGTGGAATATCGCCTACTCCGGCCGGGATATCCCGAGCGCTGGGTGGAGGTTACCGCCACTCCCGAAGCGGAAGCCGATGGTGGCGTTCTCTGGTACGGTTTCTTCCTCGACATCACCGAGCGCAAGCGTGCCGAACAGGACCTGAAGCAGGCACTGGAATCTATCGATGGGATTATCAACGCGATTCCAGATTTACTGTTCGAATTTGACCTGAACGGAACCTACCTCAACGTTTGGGCACACAACCCGACACTCCTGGTTGCGCAAAAGGAAATACTGCTGGGTAATACCGTCCGCGATGTACTCCTCCCCGATGATGCGGAAATCACCATGTCCGCCATTGATGAAGCTGACCGCAAGGGCTCTTCCTTCGGCAAGGTCATTCGTATAGAGCTTCCTCAGGGTACAAGCTGGTTTGAACTTTCCGTTTCAAGAAAGCCCGGTTCCAGCGACACCGACAGGCGCTTCATCGCGTTGTCCCGCGATATCACCGAACGCAGGCGTATGGAATTACTACTGGCTACCCGCGAGCGCGAGTTGCGTAGCCTCATGGAACATCTTCCCGCCAACATCGCCCGCTATACGCTGGGCGCTCGTAACCTCTACGCGAATCCGATGCTCGAGCGCACCCTTGATACGCCTAAAGAGGACTTACTGGGCAGGACACCGATGGAGGCCTTTCCAGACGGGCGTTACAGCGAATACCAGCAACGAATTCTCGCCACGGCCGCCAGCGGCAACAGCGATGAAATGGAAATGGTGATACCGAAAGGGGGCGACGAGGTGGAGTATCACCAGGTCCGCTTTGTCGCTGAACGTGACGAGAAGGATAAAGTCGTCAGTGTACTGTCGATCGGTACCGATATCAGCGAACGCAAGCAAGCGGAGCTGGCGCTTGCCGCCCGCGAGCGCGAGTTGCGTACGCTACTGGAGAGCATCCCCGATAACATCGCCCGATATACGCCGGATGCTCGTCGCATCTACATTAATCCGGTGCTGGAGCGTACCTACGACAAGCCTAAGGAGTACTTCCTGGGCAGGACGCCAATGGAGTGTTTCCCGGATGGGCGCTACTGCGAATACCAGCGGCGAGTGATCGCCACAGCCGCCACCGGTAGTAACTATGAAATGGAAATGGCAATGCCAATGGCGAACGGCGAAGTTGAGTATCACTTCATTCGATTTGTCCCCGAACGTAACGAGAAGGACGAGGTCATCAGTGTGCTGGCGATCGGTACCGATATCACCGAACGCAAACGAGCGGAGCTTGCGCTTGCTGCCCGCGAACGCGAGTTCCGCAGCCTGGCAGAGAGTCTGCCGGACAATATTATCCGCTACGACCGGAAAGGTGTGACAGTTTACGTCAACCCGGTGCTCGAACGAACTCTGGGAGAAAGCGCCACTGCGATGATCGGGGCCACTCCGCGCGAACATCATCCAGACGGATCATATGAGGATTACGCGCAATTGCTCGATGTAGTGCTCGCCAGCGGTGAAGCGGGAGAGCTCGAAAAGCAGCATCTCGACCAGAACGGGGGAGAGCACCTGAGCCAGATACGTATGGTTCCCGAGTTTGACGACGACGGCGAAGTGGTGGGCGTACTTGCCATCGGCCGCGACATCACCGAGACTAGACGCGCAGAGGAAAAGTTGCGGCTGGCCGCCAGCGTCTTCACCAGCACCAGTGAAGGCATCATCGTCAGCGATACCGATAATCGGATCCTCGACGTGAATGAGGCGTTTACTCGAATTACCGGATATACGCGGGAGGAGGTGATCGGCGAGAATCCGAGCCTGCTAAGTTACGGACGCCAGGCTCCAGAGTTCTATGCCGAAATGTGGCGAACTCTGCAGCAAACCGGCCATTGGGCGGGCGAAATATGGAATCAACGCAGTGATGGCGAGGAGTATGCCGTATGGCTAACGATCTCCGTGGTAAATGACGATCAGGGCAAGCTTAGCCATTACGTTGCTGTGTTTGCCGACATCACGCTGATCAAGGAACAGGAGCGGCAGCTTCAGCGCATTGCCCACCACGACGCCCTGACAGGTCTGCCCAATCGCCTGCTGTTTCTGGATCGGCTGAAGCAGGCAGTAGCTCAGGCGCGGCGCAGCGGCGGCTTGCTTGCCGTGTGCTATGGCGACCTGGATGGCTTCAAGCCGGTGAACGACCGTTATGGGCATGAAGCCGGGGACAATGTGCTGGTTACGATCGGCAAACGAATGCAGGAATGCGTGCGCGTTGGCGATACGGTGGGGCGCATAGGCGGTGACGAGTTCGTGATTCTACTGATGGACCTGGAAGGCGTTGAGGAATGCAGGATGGTCCTGACTCGGCTGCTCAACACAATAGCACAACCGATCCAGCTCGGTGGGCATTCGGTTTCGGTCTCTGCGAGTCTTGGTGTTGCATTGTTTCCGCAAGACGATGCCGATCCAGATTTACTGCTTCGGCATGCCGATCAGGCGATGTACCAGGCCAAGCGGGGTGGCAAGAGTAGTTATCGCTTGTTTGATCCAGACCAGCCGTAGTCGGGGGAATGAGGCTGAATTGAGCAGCGCGGCGTTGGTGGTCGAGTCCTACATCGACTTACCGATCAATAGCGAACTCTTGCCCATATCGCATTGTGCAGAGCCCCCTTATTTTGCTTATTTTGTTTGTATAGAACCGAATCTGAGTACAACTATCCAGGTAAATTATGGTAACCGGTAAAACAGGTTACCTGGCGGCCTGCTGCCTATTGGAACGAGCCAGGGGCAGAGTGGCCAAAAAGCACAGCATCAGATGGAAAACTCAGGAGGATGGAATCAATTGAGATCGAGCAGAAGAGTGTTTTGGGTGAATTTCTACTCCGGCTCCAGGGCTTGATAGGTAAGGGTGTTGCGTTAATTCTTCTTATACTTAAAGCGTTGGCTTTGTAACGGATGACGAATTGAAACAGTTGTTTGGAAATAAGTTTGACAGGTTTTCGAGCGATATAAAAAGTTACCTTGAAAAGTTTGCAGAACAAAACTGTAAGGTTAATTCAGGACCTCTACAGCGTGAACCAGTTACACAGCAAACGGTTTAGATAGATAAAAAGCCTCTTTTCAAAAACAGCCGTTTAGTGGTATTAACTGGTAATTTCCGTAAATTACTATATATAAGTCATTACTTGTCATTGGTTGATCTAAGATGAACAATAATAAAGATTCAGAATTTGATCCATCGATTCTCCCCTTTTTTGAAATTGCAGAGTTTAATGGTTCAGCAGCTCAGCTCGATTTTTTCAATTTTGTAGTTGAAATTGTCTCAGACCAAATTTTTTTAATGCACAAAGATTCACAGATTCTTTATGTAAATGAGTCTGCATGTAAATCTCTGGGCTATACACAGGATGAACTCCTGGGGAAATTTGTGTGGGAGTGGGATCCCAATGTTAGCGAAGAAATGTGGCCAGGACTTTGGGCTGAAACTGTGGAAAAAAAACATCTACATTTCCAAACTGAGCATCGAACAAAATCAGGAGAAACCTTTGCAGTAGATATACATTCATATTATTACGAAAGGGGTGGGGAACAGTTTGTAGTAGCTATATGTAATGAGATAAGTGACGATAACTCTGATTAGTTGGTAGGCCAATTGGTATGGTACTTATCTAATCCTAAAAACTAAAATAATTCGTCATTGCGAGGAGCGCGCGAGGTGGCAATCTAAATAGTATGACGTCACTTTTAGAAGATTGCCACGTCGTTCAACTCCTCGAAAAGACAGGATCATTTTAATGGTTAAAGGGGTCGCTACCCTTTATTTAATCATCGCCAAGCTTTCTAGGTCTGCCATGTGGTCGATACTGCAATACCCTTCCAATTTGTTTTTCCAGTTTCTGGATAAATCGATTAGCACCACATGGCAATCCCTTTTCAATATTACGCCGAATGATCGATAGATCATCAAAATAATAAAAATGGTGGTGCCCCCTTATTCCATGCAAATGGTAGAACAGAAATTATTTCGAGAGGATTTATACTGTCGTTTAAATGTCATTGAAATAACTATGCCCCCATTAAGGTGTAGAGGAAAAGATATTTTTGAGCTTGCTGAAATAATACTGAATACCACTTCTAAACGATTTCAAAGAACAAAGTATACTTTTAGTGATAATGCGAAAAACTGTTACAGGAGTATCACTGGCCCGGAAACGTACGCGAACTGGAAAATGTCATTGAACGCGCCATTATATTGAGTAACGATCAAGTTATTCGTTTTCAGGAGCTGGGAATTCCAAGAAGCAATTAAATGAATAGATTAGCTGTATTAATCGGGACCTGGTGAGTAGGGATTACTCATCATGAGATGAAAGAGAATTTTTAATTTAAATCTGCCCCTGATTACCAGGATAGGAATGATTGGCTGACAGCGGCGTTCGGCAGCACTATTGTAACTATCCGAACGCCGAGATACGTCGCCTCAAAGGTGCAGTTCAGCTCGTCCAACTATTAACTCCAGGGTGAAATGCGCACTACAGCATGAGCTACAGGGTTTTCTGAGTTTCTTTCTACCTTAACGTTTACTATTACCCAGGCAGTAAGCGCAATTATCAAAATCGAGTGCATGCGCTTCATCCAGATCATGAAACCCTATTCGTGAGGAAAGCGGAATATCTCGTGCCAGGCGAACACACGGCTCTATGTGTAACTCACGGCTCTTTACATTCCCGTAATAGGGGAAGTCAAAACTATGTTTCAAATGTTTTGCATCGGCTCCATAGCCAGCCAACAATGTCACTTCCGGTAGCTGCTCGCCACCCTCTTTCACACAAAGGCATGGCTCGAAACCGAACAACCAGGCATCTTCCTGGCAGGCAAAGCCAATCCGATGTTTCTCCAATATACGCTTCACTCGCCAACAGTCGGCACGGTGGTAATATTTACTATCAATCGCCGCGAGCCAATGGAAACCCTCATTAGCGCTACGTTTTTTCGCCAATGGCCAGGGAACGAAATTGACATCGCAATGGACACCATTGCTCCGTCGCTCACCCTCGATTACAACCACATCACCACTACCGCCACGTTGCAACAACGGCATAGTAAAGGAGAGGGTAAGGTCATCGATTACCCTGGTAGCCGCCTCTTTACCTTCCATCTGAATATGGTCGTCTGGGCTAAAGTAACCATGGGCAACAATGGTGGCACCAGGAGCTTCACTCTCGGTCGACAAAGACTTTATGTAAGGTGTTACACCGAATTCCATGGCGTTTCCAGCCAGTCCTGTCGTTGTATCCACCACTGCCACAGATCTTGGGCCGGGTTCGGCGTCGTTCGGTACGGTCCACTGGAACGTGTTTGAACCGACACGGCTTGCTACCACTTCCACACCATTGATATACAAGAGGCAGGCATCTGTAAAATTTAGCCCCGTGATTGTCAAAACTTCTCCGGCTTCCACCGCCAACCTGGATAACGCGGTGATCTTTGCTTTTACCGCAAAATTGACGATGTTACCTGCCTTGTCAAAGTCGTACTTTATTTTAAGCTCACCATTTCCAGCGCTCATTTCAGGAACAGTAAACATCCGTGTATTTTCATCCACCAGTGTGGAGTCGACATCTAAACCTCTGTAAAATAGTATTCCATGTAAGTTGAAATATCCTTTCAATATGATCTCTTCACCTGGCAATGCCTGTGCAGGAGATGCACTTGTATCAATATATGGTGCCACTCCGTACGTAGCTGGATTGCTACGTCGACCATCTTTACTTTGCACCACAACTTCTTTTTTCCCAACATCAGTATGCACTTCAAAATTTAAGGTCTGTGTATTCACTACCTCTGTGTCGACCTCGCTCCCATTTTGCAACACTTTGTCATCATAATTAAAACCCGCGCCAAGTACTTCAACATTTAGTCCATTCACCTGCACCGTCGGTCTAAGTGCGGTGATAATCGAATTAACCGTAAAGTGTTCTGTATTACTGTAAATATCGTTGTTCCCGCTGTCAGTGCACATAAGCACGACATCATATTCACCGCCCTGAATATCATTAGGGACCTGAACTTCAATGATTCCGTTATCATGCGACAGTTCGTTAAGATTTGGTGAGGTGTAGGTGTTGCAAAATCTTAAAAAATTACTTACACCCCCATCACCAACATAGACATGCACATCAACATTCGTTCCAGGTGCAGCTTCTGCTGGTGAAATCGATCGAATGTAAGGTGCGATTACAAAATCGGTGTCCGTACCCATTACCCCTTCAGCCGATTCTGCACGTAGCTTTACCAGTCCCACATTTGGCGCAGAGTTATTAACACCAGTATGTGGCACCGTAAATGTTACGGTATTGCCGTTCCCGGACATTTCCAGCTTCTCGTCGAAACCTGAACCACTAATATGCAACGTCCAGCCACCACTAAAGTAGCCGCTTAATGTAACTTCTTTACCTACAATTTGGGATGTCTTGCTGACGCTTGAGATATAGGGTGCCGCTTTAAATGTCAGATCAGTACTGTATTTCCCGAATTTATTCAGGAATATTTTTTTAAGGCCGGGGGGGAAATTATATGGATAGGTAAATGTGAGCGTTTTCCCATCTGGCTGTGCATTTACCTGACTGACAGTCAAATCAGGGTGTGAACCGTCATAGGCCCTGATAATGACGTCACAACCATTGAGATTGTGTCCTGTAAGCGTAATAGTACCTCCAGCAACACCGCCTTCAGGAGAAATGCCCTCCAGCAATGGCGTAGCGATAAGCCCTTCGCGCTCAGCCACGTCAATAATCCATGGGGCATATCGATCCAGCATCTGAGTGGCATGCTCGCCTATATTCACATCCCATTGATTAAACGCTGCGGCACCATCACAGGGTTCAAAATTGGTAATGTTGAAATCGCCAGGTGAAATAGCACCGTCAATAGCGCACCCCACCGGCCAGGCTGCAGATTTCTTCATCGCTGTACTGCTAAAATTGTGCCGCTGAAATACGTTATAACAACTCACACCTTGTAGAGAGCGCAGTACAGGAAAGTAATCTGTTCTCTCCTTCGTTGGTCTTTTTGTGACGCTTTTCCAGTAATACTCACTGTCCTTACGCCACAAATGTTTTTTTGTTTTCACATGCCATTCACGTATTAGCTTCTTCTCATCCTTGTGCCCCTCATTGACACGCGGATCGATACTCACTAACACCACTTTGGATGACTCATTCGTCATCCGACTGGCAAGATGATAGGCAAGCAGTGCACCGCGCCCAAAACCAGCGAACAAAAGTATTGGCCGATCCACGCCCATCTTGTCGTAAACCAGGAGGATGCGATTTATTACATGCTCGCTTAGCTCCTCTTCGACTCGTTTCTTGCGTTCTTCAGAATAGAGCCAATTGTTATTTGGATTTAGAACGTCAACGATAATCGCATCGGCTTCCTGTGTACCTAATGAGGTGAAATGATTGTAATCCTTGTAGAGAAGTCCAGCTGTACTGATGAGTTCTTTTCGGGCAATTGCATAATCACCTGTCCAAATATTACTACCTGTGTTGGTAATCCGTTTTGCCCCTGTAAGACGTAGACCAAATAACAAGTCAACATCATCACCCACCATTGCAGGTGATGGCGTTTGCTGATCGGCAATTAACATAAACAGGCAACCTGGCTTGATCTGAGACTCACGAATCAGTTGCAGCGTATCCTTTAGGCACCATAGGTTTGCCTTTGCTATTGCCTCACCCAATACCGCATAGGTTGGTCTTTGCCCTCTGCGTTCAGCATTTTCAATTTTGACCTTAAAATCATCTTTGCTCATGACACACCTCCTGTGTAATATCAGTTTATGTGGTATTGCATGACTGTCTGGCATGCTTTCGCACTGTCAGATGGGACTTTTGATCTCTTCCTCGTGTATCCGTGAAATGACTGGATTGGAATAGCTATCCCGTAGCCATTCAGCGGCGGAAATTAAGTAATAAAAATTGAAAACGATGACACATGCTTAAATCGCCATATCCTTTATCAGGCTGTATAGAGCATAAGGAAAGAGTTATCTAAAAAGATAGTCCCTATGTATAGGAAGGATAGGTGCAGCACGGCAGAATATCAAGGCAGAAAACCAGAGTCATGGGTCCACTCGCAACGCCAGTCTACCTGGCCGCTACCAACTCAATGCAGGCAGAGACCGCATATTTTTTATCTACTTCGAATTACTGAAACCAGGTTTAGGTTTTCTGTTTGAAGACGTTACTCCGACACTCTGTTGCGGCCAGCATACTTGGCCCGGTAGAGGGCGGCATCGGCCTGTTCCACCAGGAATTCAGTAGATGATTTTTTCGAAGGAATGCAGGCTGCCATACCCAGGCTGATGGTCACCACCCGACTGACCGGTGAAGTGGGATGATGGATGGTTAGCGACTCGCAAGTGGCGTGCAGTTTCTCAGTCATGGTCACCGCGAGCTCTGCACCCGGCATCAGAAAGACCATTTCCTCGCCACCATAACGAGCGGCCAGGTCACTTGCGCGCCCAGCCGATAGTAAGAACACAGCAGCAACCGCAGACAGACAGTGGTCGCCTTCCTGGTGGCCTAGTGAATTGTTGAACAGCTTAAACGCATCAATATCAGCCATCACCAGACCAAGGCTGGTGTGCTCGCGGGATGCGCGACGCCATTACTTATCCAGCACGGAATTTAAGCGGCGACGGTTGGCTAATCTGGTTAGTGTATCCATGAATGACAGCTCGGAGAGATGCTCATTCAGTAAGCAGCGTGCTACGAAGTGAATGACCGCGGCCAAAGGCTGTAGATCTGACCTTGTCCAGCCTGTACTTGGTAAAAGCAATCAGGTCGGCACGCGCCACCCAGAAGAAGCCACGATTACAGGTCATCCAGAGGTAGCCGATGCTGTCCTCCAGAATAAGCTGGATGCTACCGTTCCACAGCCCGTCAACCGGGCGGATACTCGACAAGCTGTCATTATGCAGGCGGGTGATGCCTTCTCCATTGCTGCCTATTCATAGATCGTCATCTGCGTCTTCATACAGTGTCTGGATCCGGTTCGACATCAGGACATCGGCCATGGTCAGGGTCAAAAAAGTTCCGTGGCGATAGCGGAACAGGCCCTGTCCCGTTGTTCCAAACCAAAGCGTGCCGCTATGATCTTGCAGGATGGTGGATATGGTGTCGCGCGGCGCCCCCACATAAAAATGAGGAGATAATTGGTGGGCCCGGGAGGACTCGAACCTCCGACCAATGGATTATGAGTCCACTGCTCTAACCAACTGAGCTACAGGCCCTTATAAGGGGTAGTCAAAAGAATAATAAGGGTCGTTGATCAGGCCGTTTAGGCTTTTTACAGCGACTATTTGTTTCTTTCTAATTTCGTGCTAATCCTTCGTCCATGAAGTTGCGATCCTGCCGGGCTTCCTTCCCCGGCGTTCGTACCGTTGCGATATGCTATATCAGTCGGCACTCACCCTGCGTCAACCTAATACATGAGCAGGATAAAATTGTTGAATTCGTGGATAGCTCAAAGGGGCTAATCAGAATTAAGGATGCGAATTGTAACCGAATATTAATCCGCGTCAATAAAACTTCTTAATTGCTCTGATCGACTTGGATGACGTAGCTTACGCAATGCCTTGGCTTCGATCTGACGAATACGTTCACGGGTTACGTCGAACTGTTTTCCAACTTCTTCCAGCGTGTGATCGGTGTTCATGTCGATACCGAAGCGCATGCGTAATACCTTGGCTTCTCTCGGTGTCAGGCTGGACAGGATTTCACGGGTTGATTCAGATAGTCCGGCATTAGTCGCAGTATCGGCAGGCAACAGCACATTGGTGTCTTCGATGAAATCACCCAGATGCGAATCTTCGTCATCACCGATTGGGGTTTCCATGGAGATAGGCTCTTTGGAGATCTTGAGTACCTTACGCACCTTGTCTTCCGGCAAGTCCATGCGTTCTGCCAGTTCTTCAGGCAGGGGTTCGCGCCCCAGTTCCTGTAGCATCTGGCGTGAGATGCGGTTGAGCTTGTTAATCGTTTCGATCATGTGTACCGGTATACGAATGGTACGTGCCTGATCGGCGATTGAACGGGTGATTGCCTGACGTATCCACCAGGTGGCATAGGTGGAGAATTTGTAACCACGACGGTATTCAAACTTGTCTACTGCCTTCATCAGGCCGATGTTGCCTTCCTGGATCAGATCGAGGAATTGCAGGCCACGGTTGGTGTATTTTTTGGCGATAGAAATAACCAGACGCAGGTTGGCCTCGATCATTTCTTTTTTGGCACGACGCGCCTTGGCTTCGCCTATGGACATCTTACGGTTGATTTCCTTGATGTCATGAATCTTCAGGCGTGATGTCTTTTCAATAGACAGCAGGCGTTTCTGGTGGCGTGTAACTTCGTCACGTACTTCTTCCAGACCTGCTGCGTAATCTTTTCCGGTCGCAATATGTTCAGCTAACCACCCCAGATTGGTTTCATTCTGTTTGAATGAATTGATGAAGTCTTTACGAGGCATACGTGCCTGATTAACACAGATATCCAGTATTGCGCGTTCGTTAGAGCGAATACGGGTGATGATGTCTCTCAGGTTGTTTCCCAGTTCATCAACGAATGAAGGCAATAACTTAATTTCCATTAGCAGCTTAACGGTTTCGTCGAGTTGCTTGTTCCATTTTTTCTCATCGCCTGATTCAGCGACTTCCATGGTTTTGGCGAAGCTTTTTTCGATCGCGCTAAAACGCTCTTCGGCTTCGACTGGATCAAGCCCAGTATCCGGTTCTACTGCGTCATCATCATCATCGTCGTCATCATCATCGTCGTTATCATTACTATCGTTGGAGTCATCGTTACTGCTTTGAGTCTGGGTCGGCATAGGGATGGCGTTGGGATCTTCGTTAGGGTCAACGTATCCAACAATGAGATCAGTAAGTTTGGTTTTTTCATCACGTACTTCCTGATAACGTTCCAGGATAATTTCCATGGTGTCAGGATAGCGTGCCAGTGCAGACATGGCCTGGTTGAGGCCATCTTCGATACGACGGGCAATCTTGATTTCGCCTTCTCGAGTTAACAGTTCAACAGTACCCATTTCGCGCATATACATACGCACAGGATCAGTAGTACGACCGAATTCGCTGTCCAGAGAGGCGAGAGCGGCGGCAGCTTCTTCTACTGCATCCTCATCGGGTTCGTTTTCTGCATCGTTAAGAATGTGATCGGAATCTTCTGCTGGCGCGCTTTCATGGACTTTGATGCCCATGTCATTGATCATGCGAATGATGTCTTCTATCTGTTCGGGGTCTACGATTCCGTCAGGTAGGTGGTCATTGACCTCGGCATAAGTCAAATAACCTTGCTCTTTGCCTTTGGCAATGAGCTCTTTTAAGCTGGACTGCTGATTTTTATCCATGGTGACCTGTAGAAGATGAAAGAAAAACGTTCAAATGAACTAGCCAGTATATAAGGTTTTGTGGATTTTTCCAAAATTAATAATGATTTATTGCCTTTTGGTAAGTAATAAATATTCCTGTAACTCAACTTCGTTTAATTCATTGCCTGAGTTTAGTTTGTTTTGTAGCTTCTTGAAGCGATTGTTTCGATATTGTTGACGGAGTTGTTTGATTGCATCGTTGAACATAGGTTCCATGTCGCTTTCTTCATTTTGCATCGCTGGAGTCATAGCGGCGATTTTGTAAAGATGAGATTCATGCTGGTGGCCGGAGAAGCGTGCTAACAGGTTTTGCGTGCTGATGCCGGGGTGTTCGTGCACCTGATCAAGGATCAGCAACAATAGATCGATGCCTGGGATATCGGATTCACAAAGATCTTCCAGATTACCTGCTGATTGTGCGAGGTCTGGTTTTTGCAGCAGCAGATTTATTGCCAGGCGAGTTGGGGTCCAGTGCTGTTCGGGTACTATCTGTTTTGGTGTGGTCTCCTGCGTGGAATTGCCCATGATTTTTAACAGCCTGGAGTCGAGTTCGATGGAAAGTCTTTTTTCAACTTCGCGTAGGATTTCATCTTTAAGGCTTTGTAGTGGTATTTTTTCAAAGTAGGGGCGCAGCATGTCGATAAATTGCGAGCGGCCCTCAGGGCTGTGAACTTCGCCTTTTGAAAGCAGTTCATGGAATAGAAATTCGGTGAGTGTAGATGCCTGCTGAGCCTGTTGTTGAAAGTCTTCCAGACCAAATTCTTTGATGTAGGTGTCAGGATCGTGGCCTTCAGGTAAAAACAGGAAGCGCGCCATGCGGCCTTCCTTGAGAGAGGCCAGGCAGTTTTCAAGAGCACGCCATGCGGCTTTTCTACCCGCCTGATCGGCATCGAAACAGAAGATCAGTTTTTTGGCGATACGGAATAACTTTTCAATCTGATCATGATTGATGGCTGTGCCCAGAGTAGCGACAGCATTGCCAACGCCATGTTCGGCGAGAGAAACAACATCCATATAGCCTTCGGTGATGAATATCTGTTCGATATGGGTGTTGTTGAGTTTGAGTTCGTACAGTCCGTAGATCTCTTCACCTTTATGAAATACCGGTGATTCGGGTGAGTTGAGATATTTCGGGTTATCCTCGGGGTTTATCACACGACCACCAAAGGCGATAGTGCGCCCTCTGCGATCACGGATAGGGAACATCAGGCGGTGCCTGAATCGATCGTAGATTTTATCCTGTTCGTTTTTGATCAGCATGCCTGATTCAATCAGGTTGTTGGTATCACCTTTCAGGTTGTTCCAGCCGGGTGGGGCGAATCCGATGGCATATTGTTTGGCCGTTTTTCCGCTGATGCCACGTTGTTGCAGGTATTCTATTGCCTGCTGATTTTGCTTGAGTTGTGACTGGTAGTATTGCGAGCAATTTTCCAGCGTGTTAAACAGTGATTCGGCTTCGGCTTTATTTTGCTGGCTGGTGTGGTGTCCTTTCTCGTACGGGATTTCCACACCAATATGTTGTGCCAGGGTTTCTATCGCTTCGACAAATTCCATGTGGTCATAATCCATCAAAAAACTGATGGCGTTGCCGTGTTGCTGGCAACCGAAGCAATGATAGAACTGTTTGTTCTGGCTTACCGAGAAGGAGGGGGATTTTTCGTTATGAAATGGACAGCAGGCCCAGTATTCGCGCCCCTTTTTTTTTAAAGGGACGCGGGCATCGATGATTTCGACGATATCTATCCTGTTGAGCAGGTCATCAATGAAGCTGCGTGGTATTTTCCCCGACATGTTTTAACTGGCCTGCTTCAATACAGCTGCTCCTGCATCAGGCTGCATCCTGCTGCAGGGTATCCATCAGGGAGTTGATATCCTCTGCTTTAGGTTTTACCAGCCAGAACATGCGCTGATAGCGGATGAAGTTATCCAGAATATACTGTCCCCAGGCGCTGCCAGTCAGCGCTACATGTTTCTCGATCATTTCCTGCAGGTGAGTGCGGTAGTTCTCCATGTTTTCAGCGGATATACGGTGGATGTCTATCAATTCATTGTTGATGCAATCAACGAACCCCTTATCCAGATCGAGCACATAGGCGAAGCCACCTGTCATACCTGCGCCAAAGTTGATGCCTGCTTTTCCAAGTACCGTGATGATGCCGCCGGTCATATATTCACAACCGTGATCACCGATGCCTTCCACTACTGCCTGTGCACCAGAGTTACGAACGCCAAAGCGTTCACCGGCAGTACCGGCAGCAAAAAGTTCTCCACCGGTTGCGCCATACAGGCAGGTGTTACCCATAATCGTTGTGTCCTGGCTTTTGAACTTACTGTTAGCGGGTGGTGTGATTACAACCTGGCCGCCAGCCATGCCTTTACAGACATAGTCGTTAGCATCGCCTTTCAGGGTCATGTGCAGGCCTTTTGAGTTCCATACACCAAAGCTTTGTCCAGCAGATCCAGTGAGATTCAGCTGGATAGGGTTGTCGCCCATGCCCTCATCACCATGCGCCAGTGCTATCTCACCCGACAGACGTGCGCCTATCGAACGATTAATGTTCTGCAGGTGATAGCTGAATTCGCCTCCCGTTTTGTTTTGAATAGCGGGCAGGCAGTCCTTTACCATCTGTTCGGCGAGCTCGCCTTTATCAAAGGGGATGTTTTGCGGTTCGATGCAATACTGCGGCAGGTCTTTGGAAAGACCGCCATCATCCAGAAGAGGTTGCAGGTTAAGCTTGCTCTGGCTGCAGGTTTTACCTTCGATGACTTCCAGTAAGTCGGTGCGACCAATTATGTCAGCTAGTTTGCTGACACCGATTGAAGCGAGAATATTTCGAACATCCTGCGCGATGAAGCGGAAGTAGTTTTTCACCTTTTCTACATTGCCGTTGAAGTGTAGCTCACGCAGGATCGCATTTTGTGTCGCGACACCGGTAGCGCAGTTGTTCAGATGACAGATACGCAGGAATTTGCAGCCCATGGCAACCATGGGGCCGGTGCCGAAGCCAAAGCTTTCTGCACCCAGGATAGCGGCTTTAACCACATCCAGGCCAGTCTTCAAGCCGCCATCTGTTTGAACTCGAACCTTGTCGCGCAGCTTATTGGCGCGTAATACCTGGTGTGTTTCAGTGAGCCCCAGCTCCCAGGGAGAGCCTGCATATTTGACCGAAGTCAGCGGACTGGCACCCGTTCCGCCATCGTAACCAGCAATTGTAATCAGGTCGGCATAGGCCTTGGCTACGCCTGCGGCTATGGTGCCGACACCGGCTTCTGCAACCAGTTTGACCGATACCAGTGCTTTAGGGTTAACCTGTTTCAGGTCAAAGATTAACTGCGCCAGATCTTCGATTGAGTAAATGTCGTGGTGCGGTGGTGGCGAAATCAGGGTGACTCCGGGTTTGGAGTGGCGTAGTGTGGCAATCAGTTTATTGACCTTTTTACCGGGCAGTTGGCCTCCCTCACCGGGTTTGGCACCCTGAGCAACCTTGATCTGTAAAACCTCAGCATTCACCAGGTAGTGTGGCGTTACGCCAAAACGCCCGGAAGCGATTTGCTTGATCTTGGACATTTTATCGGTGCCATAGCGGGCCTTGTCTTCACCACCTTCGCCGGAGTTGGAACGTCCGCCTAGCTGATTCATGGCCTGGGCCAGGGTTTCGTGCGCTTCAGGAGATAGAGCACCCAATGACATGCCAGCAGAGTCGAATCGCATCAGGATGTCATGTAACGGCTCTACCTGATCGATATCGATGGGTTGTGCCGACTTCAGGCGCAGCATGTCACGCAATGCTACAGCGGGGCGGTTGTTGACGGTATCAGCGTAAATTTTCCAGTCTGCGTAATTGCCACTGCCTACTGCTTTTTGCAGGGTTTGTACGACATCCGGGTTGTAGGCATGATATTCACCGCCGTGTACATACTTAAGCAGGCCGCCCTGGGTAATGCTTTTGCGAGGGTTCCATGCCAGTTTATTGATGGCTTTTGCGTCCGCTTCGAGATCGTCAAAATCGATACCATTGATGCGACAGGTAGTGCCGGTGAAACACAGGTCAACCACCTCTTTATGCATACCGACAATTTCAAACAACTGTGAGCCGCGGTAACTGGCGATGGTGGAAATTCCCATCTTGGAAATGATTTTATACAGCCCTTTGTTAATCCCTTTACGATAGTTGGTGCCAATTTGATGATGTTCCATATCGCGAATTTCACCTGATTTCACCATGCCCAACAGGCTGGCATAGGCGAGATAGGGGTATATGGCTGTGGCGCCATAACCGACTAATACTGCCATGTGGTGTGGATCGCGCGCGCTTCCGGTTTCTACCACGATGTTTACATCACAGCGTAGTCCTTCCTGACAGAGGCGGTGGTGAACCGCGCCCGTAGCAAGTGCTGCGTGAATGATTATTTCATTTCTGGGTACTTCATGATCGGTCAGTACCAGAATGATCTTGCCATCACGGCCAGCCTGTACCGCCTGATCTGTTAGATTGATAATCGCCTGCTTCAGGCTGATTTGAGCGGGGTCGTAACTCATACGGATACGCTGATGCTCGAATTGTGTCTGCCTGGTTGGATCTAGCAGTTTGTGAAATTTGTGATCGGACAGAATTGGGGAGTTGACTACCAGTCGATTGGCGAATTCTGGGGATTCTTCAAACAGGTTTTGTTCCTGGCCGAAACAGGTTTCCAGCGACATGACGATTTTTTCGCGCAAAGGGTCAATGGGCGGGTTGGTAACCTGGGCAAATGATTGACGGAAACTGTCATACACCGAGCGCACATGGTGAGATAACACGGGAAGAGGTGTGTCATCACCCATGGACCCGGTTGCTTCCTGACCGTCTGAGGCTAATACGCGTAGCACCTGGTCCTTTTCTTCGAAGCTGACCTGAAACAGTTTTTCAAATCGATCCAGCGTCTGCTGATCCATCGATTCTTCCGACAGAGGGGCATGTTGAGGATCTGCTGACAGGTACTTTAGTCCATTTTTAAGCCATTCCTCATAAGGGTGGCGCTCCTGTAACATTTCATCGATATCTTCAGATAGTAATACCCTGGCACTTTCGGTATCAACCGCAAACATTTGTCCGGGCATTAGACGGCCCTTGGCGACAACATCTTCGGGTTTGTAATCCCATACACCAACCTCTGAGGCGAGGGTGATGTGACGATCACTGGTACGTACCCATCGCGCGGGACGCAGTCCATTACGATCAGTAACACAGCAGGCATAGCGACCTTCGGTGAGAACGATTCCTGCTGGGCCATCCCAGGGGTCCATGTGCATAGAGTTATACTCGTAGAAGGCTTTTAGAGCGGAATCCATATAATCCACGTTCTGCCAGGCAGGTGGCACCAGCAGACGCATGGCGCGGAATACGTCTATGCCACCAGCCAGTAAAACATCTAGCATATTATCCATAGAGCTTGAATCTGAACCTGTCATATTCACCAAAGGACGTACCTCAGCCATATCAGGGATCAGCTTAGACTTGAGTTTATGTGCACGAGCATTAGCCCAGTTACGGTTGCCCTGTATGGTGTTGATTTCACCATTATGGGCGAGGTAACGAAAGGGCTGGGCCAGTTTCCAGCGAGGCCAGGTATTGGTTGAAAAGCGCTGATGAAATACACAGATCGAGCTCTTCATCTCTGGGTCGTTGAGATCCTGATAAAACACCGGCAGATTCGCGGGCATAACCAGCCCTTTGTAGGACATGACGCGTGATGACATGCTGGGGATGTAGAAATGGCTGTCGTTTTCATCGTGTGCTTTTTCGATAGTGCGTCGGGCAATAAATAATGAACGTTCGAAATCGGCGACACTGCTATCTTCAGGGGCATTGATAAAGGCCTGAAAAATGGCGGGTTGGCTATTTAAGGCTTCTTCACCACAGGCTGATGAGTCGGTAGGTACTTCACGCCATCCGGCTAGTGCTAATCCCTGTTTGGAGACCTTTTCTGTGAAGAGTGTTTTTTCGTTTTCGATTACGGAAGCGTCGGGTTTCATGAAGACCATAGCAACGGCGTATTGGTCGCTTAACTCGATGCCGAGTTGCTGTGCTTTACTGCGTAAAAAAGAATCAGGTTTCTTTAATAATAACCCGCAGCCATCACCAGTTTTACCATCTGCGGCTATAGCGCCTCTATGCGTCAGGCGAGCCAGCGCTGAAATCGATGTACTTATCAGCCAGTGGCTAGGCTTATCGTCTATATTGGCAATCAATCCAAATCCGCAGCTATCTTTCTCGAAACTGGGGTTATATAGGCCTTTTAAACGTGATAGTTCGCTCATAATACTAACCGGTTGGTGAATTCTGAATATTTTGACGGGATGCAATGATCTTGTGCATCAAATCCAGGCAAAAAGGCTGATCATTATACTCGTCTAAACCTGGGGTATTCAATATTTACCAGAAAACTCCAGTTGCCATGCGGTGGTGACAATTTTGGGTGCGAGTTACAGGAAGTTAGACTTCAGATTTTATCTGACTGAATTTTCTGGGCCAGGGTTTTAATTGTTGTAGTTTGTCCGGCAGCCTGCTGCGTGCCTGTAGCGCCGTTTCCCTATTTTTGAAGCTGCCATATAGCAGGCGGAAGTAGGTTTTTCCTTTTATCTGACTTCGATAATAAGCAGATTTCTGGCAGATATTATGCTCCTTGCAGAAGTCGAAAACTGCTTGCCGAGTGGACGTTGATACTACTTGCAGGCTATAGGCATCATCCTTTT
This sequence comes from Gammaproteobacteria bacterium, assembly GCA_050298595.1. Classification (GTDB taxonomy): domain Bacteria; phylum Pseudomonadota; class Gammaproteobacteria; genus JACNJF01. Next base: position 20,504 of record JBNKUM010000107.1, read on the forward strand.
GACTACGTATCCACTGTGTACCGAGGAGCCCCTGATCTCTATCAAAGAGCACGGGTTTGCCCAGGAATTGATTGGCTGCGTACCTATAGTCTGTAGTAGAGGGCAGGGTGACATCAACGCTATCGATATCCTCCATTGGGCGCGGTTTGATATGAAGGATGGATTGCTGGCTTGGCGCTTTTATATATGTGTTGGCTATTTGAGGCACTAGGACAACACTTAGTAAAGTCAGACTGAGTAATTCAACCAGCTGCGGATTGGGTTTAAAACCACTATCCGGCTTTTGCATCTGTTGAACCGTCTGTATGCAGCGTCGTTTTATCTGTTCTGCATCCCCACGAGCTTGCCACCAGATGGAAAATATCCGATACCAGCCAAAAGGAGGACGGTTATTTATGCCAGCAAGGTTTAGTGCTCGATGAAGGTATTCGTAGATGCAGACAGGGCTGCATTTATTGCTAGTATTGGCATTAACGTTTGAATCCGTCAGGGCCTGTATGATGAGTTTTTGCCAACTCTGTTGGGCGTCCATTGAAGTTTAGCACTGTTGGAGGGTTTGATTTAACAGGTCGGTATCATAATCACCACTGATCATGGCCTTGCCGAGGTCATTGAGTAGCACGAGTTTGATAATACCCTGATCAACCTTCTTGTCAATCGACATAATGTTCATGTACTGATCTATAGTCATATCCTGAGGGGGGCGTACCGGTAGATTAGCCTGTTTCAGGAGTCTGGTGGTGCGGGATTGAACCTCTTTATTGATCCAGCCATGTCTTAGCGATAGATCCACCGCCATTACCATCCCCGCCGCGACGGCTTCACCATGTAACCAGTTACCGTAACCCATGGCTGATTCGATGGCGTGACCAAAAGTGTGTCCGAGGTTGAGTATGGCCCTGATCCCTGATTCTTTTTCATCGATTGCGACAACATCAGCTTTAGTCTGGCAGGAGACAAGGATTGCCTGGCTGAGCAGTGCCACATCTTTTTGCATGAGCCCCGCAATATTTTCTTCAAGCCAGTTGAAAAACTCCGCGTCATGAATCAATCCGTATTTGATGACTTCTGCCATACCTGCACTGAGTTCTCGATCAGGGAGTGTCATCAGCGTGTTGGTGTCGGCTATGACACATTGCGGTTGATAGAATGCACCAATCATATTCTTACCACGAGGATGGTTTACCCCGGTTTTACCGCCAACGGATGAGTCGACCTGAGATAATAAGGTGGTCGGTATCTGTATAAAATTGACGCCACGTTGATATATCGCAGCGGCAAAGCCAGTTATGTCACCAATCACTCCACCACCCAGGGCAATTAAGGTGGTCTTTCTATCGTGCCTTTTGTCAATTAGAACATCGATAATGCGTTCTACGTTTGCTAGCGTTTTATATTGTTCTCCATCTTCCAGGATTACTGTATCAAAACGGATCTGTTGTTTATTCAAGGTAGTTTCGACCTTGTGCAGATAAAGAGGGGCAACCGTTGTATTTGTTACGATCAGGGCGCTATTGCCGAGTATATGATCGCTTATAAGGGAGTGGCTATCCAGTAGTTGGTTACCGATAAAAATCGGATAACTGCGATCACCCAGGTCTACATTAAGTTGATGGAGTGCTGTCATGGTTGAGTTAGGAAGTCCGGTAATTTAGGTATGATTTCATTTGCAACGCGACGCGCATATTTACGGTCAGTCTGTATACGTAGGTCGGCAAGTTCCATGTATAGAGGTTTTCTTTCATTGAGTAACTTTTCTAACCGTTCACGAGGGTTCTCTGTGCGTAACAGGGGTCTTTTCTTATCGTGCTTTAATCTTTCCATCTGCTGATTGACCGAAGTATCCAGGAAGATGATAAAACCAGCAGATTTTAATAGTTCACGATTTTCTGGACGTGTCACCGATCCGCCTCCGGTGGCTAATACCAGGTTGGATCTTTCGGTTAGCTCTTTAATGGCTTTGGTTTCACGCAATCGAAAACCTTCCTCACCTTCCACATCAAAGATGCAGGGGATATCTACCCCGGTTTTTTCTTCGATGTAGTAATCGCTATCAAAGAATTCACGGTGTAAGCGGTTAGCGAGCAGCTGGCCAATGGTTGATTTTCCGGAACCCATGGGTCCAATCAGAATGATGTTGTTAGAGCTCATGGGGTTTTTGATTGCAAATCCAGCGCGAATTTTAGATTTGCGGGTAATGAAATACAAGCTCCCAAAGTATATATACTCTGGGAGCTTGTTAAATCATCTGATATCGAGGTTTGCACTCTGCAAAATTTTGGGGGTTACGAAGATCAGCAATTCAGAACGCTCATCTCTGTTTGAAGTAGTTTTAAACAGGTTGCCTATCAGAGGAAGGTCGCTGAAGAAAGGTACTCTTGTGACCTGGGTGGCTTGAGTGGTTTCATAAATACCACCTAGAACAACCGTTTGACCGTTATCTACTAACAACTGCGATTGTACTTCACGAGTGTCTATGGTGGGAGCTGAGAGGGCCCCGCTGAATTGAATATTTTCGCCACGAGAATCCTTATGCACTTCCAGGTCCATAATAATTCGATCATCTGGAGTGATCTGAGGTGTGGTTTCCAGTGAAAGTACAGCTTTTCTAAATTTAAGAGTTGCGGTGCCATCTTCAATTGTCAGGTATGGAATCTCTACGCCCTGCTCAATTCTAGCGGTATGTGAATCGGCAGTAATTACGCGTGGGCTGGATACAACTTCACCGCGTCCCTCGGTTTGGGCTGCGGATAACTCGAGCTCAAGTAAGGTACCTAAGGGCAATTTCGCTAGAGCTAAAGCGATAGATCCAGCGGGATTTTGTACGGGCATGTTGACATTCAAGGAGTCCGGAACAGTTAATGTGTCATTATTTATTAAATCGGCAGCCCCGTTTAGATTGCCTGTAGTGATCGCCCCGTCTCCGGTTGTCCCATTACGATAGCTATCGTTGCTGACACCAAAGCGCACCCCAAGCTCTTTACTGAAGTCATCGTTCGCTATGACAACCCTGGTTTCAATTAATACCTGTCGTACAGGAATGTCGAGCTCAGCAAGTAATTGTCGAACACTGGCTAGACTGCTGTTGGTATCTTTCACTAATAGTGTGTTAGTACGAGCATCCACACTGACCGAGCCTCGTGAAGAAAGGATGGAATTGTTTTTCAGGTTGAGTAATTCAGCGATATCAGCAGCTTTAGCATAATTAACCTTGATAAATTCGGTACGTAATTGCTCTAACTCTTCAACTTGCTTACGAGCTTCGAGCTCAAGTTTTTCCCTTGCTGCTATCTCGTCGGTCGGAGCAACCAGAATGACGTTTCCAGCACGACGTTGAGCCAGTCCTTTTGTTTTCAGAATGATATCCATAGCCTGATCCCAGGGAACGTTTTTCAGTCGTAATGTGAGGTTTCCTTCAACTGAATCACTGACTACCAGATTCAGTCCAGTGAAATCAGCTAACAGCTGTAGTACTGAGCGGACTTCAATATCCTGAAAGTTGAGCGATAGTCTTTCACCGGTAAACCCAAACTTGTCTTTCTTGCGTTTCTCTTCTTCAGCTTTGGATATGGGTGCAACTTCTATGGTGTAGACCTGATCTGTCTGGTAGGCCAGGTGTTCAAAATCACCGTTTGCTGTAATCGACATTTTGATCGATGAGCCATCCTGTACGGTATCGATAAAACTGATGGGTGTTGCGAAATCACTCACGTCAAGTCGACGTTGAAGTTCAGCTGGAAGCTGTGCACTGATAAATTCGACATTTATAGTTTCGTTATCACGATATACATCGGTGGAGATAGATGTACTGGTTAAATCGATAATAACTCGACCTTCACCGTTAGCACCACGTTTGAAATCTATATTGGTAATGCCCTTGGCCAGGGGGGCAATATTTTTACTCTCCGATATGGCTACAGGAGTAGTGCTTGCTTTTTTTGACGTTGCGAAAGCAGTGGCGGATTCGGAGTTATTTCCAGCCAGAGTCATGATCATTTGATTTCCGCTGACAGAAGTCGTGTAGTCTGTAGGGTTGCTAAGGTTTATAACCACGCGAGTTCTGCCTTTAGATGCTGCAGTCAGAATGGTTTGCAAAGTTCCAACACCTACACGAAATGAACGTTGCTTAAGCTGGTTTTCTGTATCAGAGAAATCAAGAGCAATTCGTGCGGGCTCATCAATGGTAAAAGACCTTGGTTCAATGGCGTCTTCATCAAAGGTGAACACCACTTGCACAGCGTTGCCTGTCATGACGGAATAATCTAGACCGACAAGATTTCTTGCCTGCGCCTGGCCCAGATTAAAAAGAATAACCAGAGCAAAAAGTAGTTTAGGTGTTTTCACGGATTTCAGAATTTTGAATGAGTTAAAAAATTTCATTGATGTATCCCCGTTATTCAATCAGCGCAATCGCTGCTGAACGTTCGATATAATTTCCCAGACCGTCTGGAACAATTTCTGTCAATTTTATTTCAACATCGCTTAGTGAAATAAGTCGACCATGGTTTTGCCCCATATAGTTGCCTACAAGGACACGGTGAATGGTGTTGTCTGGCGCGAAAATAAGGCCCCATTTTGTACCATCTTTGGTAACAGTCCCTTTAAATCTTAAGGTGTCTAATGGAAAGTCTTCAAGTGGCTCTCTGGGACGGTCTATATCGGGGCGTGGGCCGGTTGCATCAGCACTTATCGAGTCATCAACCTGTTCAGGTCGTCTGAAGTCGACAAGCTTAAAAGGGTCGCGTAAATTTTGAGAGGTGTACTCAAAATTCTGATAGGGAACAAATGGCGGGATAGGTTCAACTCGGCCTGGTGGTTTCGCCTTTATTTGATCGACGAATTGTTGCAAATCACTCATACCCTGATTACAGGCACTGGTGCCAAAAATGACTAGCAGGGTGAAGCCAGCTTGTGCTGTTTTTCTGAAAGAGATCATTATTGTTCATCCTCTCTCAGGTAGCGATATGTTTTTGCAGTAGCTGTCATTTGCAGTTTATCATCAGCCGGCTGCTGTTTAGTTCCCTTCTTCTGTTCCAGTTTTAAGTCATGCATGGTTACAATACGTGGCAATGCAGCCACACCGCTAATAAATGAGGCAAGATTGTGATAAGTCCCTGAAACCTCAAGTTCGATAGGTAGCTCAGCATAAAACCCCTTTTTTTCCTCGGCGCTTGGCTTGAATTTTTTAATTTCCAGTCCATTAGCAAGGGCAGTCTGACTAACGTCAACCAATAGTGATTCAACATCAGTTTTTTCCGGTAGTTGACGAAGTATGGCCTGGAATGATGCCTGCATTTCAGCAAGTTGCTCTTTATATAGATCCAGCTTCGCGGCCTGGTCAGCTTTTACACTGAACTCTGATTTTAATTCAATTTCTTTTTTTTCCACCTTTTTTAAACTATCTAGCTGTTTGGTAGTATCAAAATATATTCCAGCAGCAATGATTAGCACAAAAATGATTGCTAGAAAACCATACTTGATTGTGTTGGAAGCATTGCCGAGATTATTAAAATCTAAATTATTTAACTCGTCTCTAATACTCATTTTAGAGCTCCTTTTTTCGCTTCTTCTTCAGCGCTGGGAGATGTCTGTTTAACACTTAGTATGAAGGAGCTGATACGAGTTACCTTTTTATCTTCGATTTGAATCACGTCAAGATTAGGATCTTTTAACCAATCTGATGAATTCAGGTTGCGCATATAACTTGAAACACGGGCATTAGATTCAGCTTCTCCGGTTAACTTCAGGCTGTTATTGCTCTGTACAAGAGTTTTCAGATAGACGCCATTGGGGACGGTGGTAACAAGATCGGTAAACAGGTGAACAATAGAGGGTCTACTGGCTTGCAGGTCCTGAATTACCTCCATCCGTTCTACCAGGCTTTTACGTACTTTCTGTAGTTCACGGATTTCCGCAATCTCATTATCCAGTTTGGATATTTCACTGGACAAAAACTGGTTGCGACTTTTTTGATAGTCAATTTTTGCGTTCATTTGAAAGTGAATCAGCCCTACAATGGCTGCACCTAGTGCTATGCTAAGAACTAGCATCGTCATGAATTGCTTTTGCCGTTCCTGTCGTAATTCTTCGCGCCAGGGTAGTAAATTTATGCGCGTCATAAGTGTTCAGCTCCCCTGATGGCGAGCCCTGCGGCTATTAGAAAAGATGGACCATCAGCTTGAAGATTGGCTTTGTTAATTTTGCTGCTAGTGGACATATTTTGAAAAGGGTTCGCTATCGTGGTTGGAACGCCGATATGTGATTCGGTTAATTCGGCTAAATCGGGCAAAGAGGCACTCCCGCCGCCGAGTATTAATTGATCAATGTTGCCGATTGAACCACCTGCTGAATAGAAAAATTGCAAAAATCGACTGACCTGTTGTGCTGTGGTTTCTTTAAAAGGTTCTAGCACTTCAGGTTCGTAATTATCTGGTAGACCACCCTGGCGTTTAGCAAGACCTGCTTCATCGTAGGAAAGACCGTAGCGGCGCATAATCTCTTCTGTGAGTTGTTTGCCACCAAAGTTCTGTTCGCGAGTATATATCAATTGATGATTATGGATGACACTCAAGCTGGTCATTGTGGCTCCAATATCAACAATACCCACAGTTTGATCATTTCCCTGATCGGGTAAGCTGGCAGACAGGATCTGGAATACGGTTTCTATGGTGTAGGCTTCTATATCAACAATCTTTGGTGTTAAACCGGCCAGTTCGACTGCTGCGATGCGGTTATCAACATTCTCGCTACGGCAGGCAGCAAGAAGAACGTCTACGGTCTCAGAATTGTCTTCAGTTTCACCTAATATCTGGAAGTCGAGATTTACTTCTTCAAGGGGGTAAGGAATGTATTGATCAGCTTCTAGCTGGATCTGGCCTTCCATTTCCTCATCATCTAAATTTGCAGGCATGGTAATTTTTTTGGTGATCACAGAGGAACCAGCGACGGCAATTGCACAATATTTTGATTTTACTTTTGACTTGTGCAGCGCACGCTTTACACTCTCACCGACAGCTTCAACTTCGGCTACGTTTTTATCCAACATGCTATTCGCTGGAAGAGGCTCAACAGCGATTCCTTCGATTCGATAGCTCGATCCAGACTTGCTGAGCTCAAGCAACTTGACCGATGTGGAGCTGATATCGATACCGACTAAAGGCGGCTTTTTGGGTGTTAAAAACACAGGAGTACCTCGGTTGTGACTGTGTTCAAGAATGTTAATAATAAATCACATTAACATCTACTTGTAAGTGCATATTTTGTTAAATTATTCTTAAACCATGTCAAAGTCTAGTAGAAGATTTTCTTCTTGTCGATATTTTTCATGTGATAGCTTATAAATATACCGTAACTTTATGAAAATTATAGTAAAAGTTTTAGCGGCAATGTTTGCCGCAGGTTTGCTCCTGTTTATCGCAGGAATCCTGTTTATATTTTTGGTGTTAGTGCCTGAGTTGCCCCCAATAGATAATCTGGAGGATGCCGAGCTTCAGGTGCCACTGCGTATCTTCGATAAAAATGAATTCTTACTAGCTGAATATGGTGAGCATAGACGAATTCCTGTCAAATATGAGGATATCCCAAAAAAAATTGAGCAGGCATTTCTGGCAGCCGAGGATGATCAGTTTTGGGAGCATGCTGGAGTCGACCCTCTGGCCTTGATGGCTGCTGCATTCGAGCTGGTTACTACGGGTAACAAGTCTCGCGGCGGAAGTACCATAACCATGCAGGTTGCTCGGAATTTCTTTCTAAGTACTGAAAAAACCTATAGTCGTAAGCTGAATGAGATCTTACTGGCGCTTAAAATTGAAAAGGATCTGGATAAAAAAACCATTCTGGAGTTATATCTAAATAAAATTTATCTGGGTAAGCGAGCTTATGGCGTAGTAGCAGCAGCTCAGGTCTATTATGGTAAAACTCTGGAAGAATTAACATTAGCTCAAACTGCAATGATAGCGGGCCTGCCAAAGGCTCCTTCACGTTATAACCCGATTATCAATCCTGATAGAGCGCTAATTCGTCGTGACCATATCATACGTCGCATGAGTCAATTGGGTTTCATCAATGAGGAAGAATATCAGACGGCAAGAGCTGAACCGGTCACTGCAGAGTTACATAATCTGGAGATCAGTGCTGACGCGCGTTATGTTACCGAGATGGTTCGAGCTGATGTGTATGAAACCTATGGTGAGGATGCATATAAAGCAGGCTTGAAGGTTTATACCACTATAGATGATCGTTTGCAGCGAACTGCGAATACTGCATTGCGTGATGCATTGCTCGCCTATGACCGGCGGCATGGGTATCGAGGAGTTGAAGGTAAAATTGATCTGGCTTTAGTGAATCAGGATCCATTTGAAGAGGGACTTGTTGAGGCTGCTACAATTGGGAATCTTACCCGAGCTGTAGTTAAAGCTGTTGAAGATGACAAAATACAGGTTTATCTACCTGATTTTCGTCAGGTTGATATTCCTTTTGCGGAGGCTATTGACTGGGCACGACCTTTTGTAAATGAAAACGCAACAGGGCACGCGCTGAAAAAACCGGCGGATGTGTTAAATGCTGGAGACCTGATCTGGGTTGAGCAGAAAGAGAGTGGCTGGTGGTTAGCTGAAGTGCCAAAGGTTCAGGGAGCTTTAGTCTCAATTAATCCATCAAATGGCGCTATCCAGTCGCTGGTTGGTGGTTTCGATTATTTCCACCATAAATTCAATCGCGCTTTTCAGGCAAAGCGTCAACCAGGATCTAACTTTAAGCCTTTTATCTATTCAGCCGCTCTGGAAAAGGGATTGACTGCAGCCAGTATTATTAATGATGCCCCAGTGGTTTTCGATGATGACTCACTGGAAGCAACCTGGCGACCTGAAAATTATTCAGGCAAGTTTTATGGCCCTACCCGGTTGAGGGAGGCGTTAGTAAAATCACGTAATCTTGTTTCTATCAGGATACTTCAGTCCATAGGTCTGCGCTATGCAACAGCTTATGCTCAAAGATTTGGATTTGAAAAGAAGGATATGCCCTATGATTTATCTCTGGCTCTGGGTAGTGGCGCTTTTTCACCCCTTGAAATAGTGCGCTCTTATGCGGTTTTTGCAAATGGAGGGTATCTGGTTAAGCCTTACTATATTGATCGGATAGAGTCCAGTGATGGTGAAGTGTTGTTTCAGCAGCAGCCATTAGTCGTTTGCCAGGACTGTAAAGTTGTTGCGGCTGAAGACAGGCTGGAAACTGAAACAGCTGAAGATCAAACACCGCAGCAGCCTTCTGAGATTCAGGAGCAGGCTGTAGAAGAAGCGTTGCCAGTAATTGAATATGCACCTCGAGTAATTACTGCGCAGAATGCCTTTATCATGAGAAACATCCTTAGAGAGGTTGTACAGCGGGGCACTGCAGTCCGTGCGAAAGTGTTAGGCAGGATGGATATCGCTGGTAAAACAGGCACTACGAATGATCAGAAAGATGCCTGGTTCAGTGGGTTTAACGATCAGGTAGTGACTACTGCATGGGTTGGTTTTGACGACCAGAAGCCGTTGGGTGTTCGAGAGACTGGTGGTAGAGCCGCCTTACCCATGTGGATTGACTACATGCGTGAAGCCTTGAAAGGTTTGCCGGTGAATCCTGAAGAGCAGCCAGAAAATATTGTAACCGTACGAGTGGATTCAGATACAGGAGAACGTGCGACGGAGAATTCCAGGAGGACATATTTTGAGATCTTTACAGTAGGTACTGAACCTAAAGAATATGCTGCCGGGTCGATGAATAGTGCTGGAGCTAACCCTGTATCTCAGGGAAGCGTTCAGGAAGAGAATGTTGAAAATGAGATATTCTAGGAGCCTGTCGGATTTAGGGTGAATCTACTGTGGAAAAGGTATTTTGGTCAGGTTTTCGGATCATTTTCGTTAAATAGGCTCGCTATTCGTCTCAAAAGATCGAAATGTTTGACTCAAAATGCCATTCCCTCGCAACAATCACCTTACCCCGTCAGGCTCCTGGAAAAATGTAAAATAAATTGCCGCTCAATAAGCGGCAATTTTTCAGGATGTTTATGCGCGAATAGCTCGACCAAACTCATGTACGGCGTCAACTAGCACCTTGAGGTTGTCAGGGTTGACTGTCTGATGAATGCCATGGCCAAGATTAAAAACATGCCCATTGTTAGGTCCAAACTTCTCAATCAACTGTTTTACCTGAGCGCGTATTTCATCAGGCTCAGCATATAAGACATTGGGGTCTAGATTGCCCTGTAATGCCACCTTGCTACCCACTCTCTGACGTGCCTCATCGATTGAAATAGTCCAGTCAAGACCAACAGCATCGCATCCTGTGGCCGCTGTTAATTCAATCCATTGCCCGCCGCCTTTGGTGAATAAGGTTACCGGGATGGTTTTTCCATCCTGTTTGGTATTCAACTGTTCAACGATTTGCTGCATATAGCGCAATGAAAATTCCTGATAGGCTTCAGGGGTTAATACACCGCCCCAGGTATCGAAAATCATAAGCGATTGCGCGCCTGCTTCAATTTGAGCATTTAGATAGCTAACCACGGATTGTGCAGTAATATCCAGAACCCTGTGCAGTGATTTTGGTGCTCCATAAAGCATCCCTTTTGAATGGTGATAATCCTTTGAGCTGCCGCCTTCAATCATATAAGTGGCCAGAGTCCAGGGGCTGCCGCTGAATCCAATGAGCGGTACCTGTCCATCGAGTTCGTTACGGATTAAGGTAACCGCATCAGTAACGTAACGCAGGGAGTCGGCGGGGTCGGGTACAAATAATTGATCGATGTCGGCCTGAATACGGATAGGGCGCTCAAACTTGGGGCCTTCACCTTCGCTAAAATATAGACCGAGATTCATTGCGTCCGGGATAGTCAAGATGTCGGAAAACAAAATAGCGGCGTCTAGCTCAAACCTGCGTAGCGGCTGTAGAGTCACTTCGCAGGCAAGCTCGGGTGTTTTGCATAAATCGAGAAAGCTTCCGGCCTGTTTTCGAGTTGCTTTGTATTCTGGCAGGTAGCGTCCAGCCTGACGCATAATCCAGACGGGGGTAGTATCGACATCCTGTTTGAGTAAGGCTTTCAGGTAACGATCATTTTTTAGTTCAGGAAATCCCATTTTTTATACTTCCAGATAATCCAGAATGCCCTCGGCAGCCTGGCGACCTTCATTGATTGCGGTAACCACCAGATCGGACCCACGCACCATGTCACCGCCTGCAAAAACCTTTGGGTTGGTGGTCTGGTAGGCGTAGTCGCCAGTGTCCGGTGCGATAATTCGACCTGAGTCGTCGATTGAAATGTTGTTGCTTGATAGCCATGATGATGGGTCAGGACGAAAACCAAAAGCTATTAATACTGCGTCAGCAGGTATGATTTCTTCAGAGCCTTGAATGATTTCGGGAGTGCGACGGCCATTTTCATCGGCTTCACCAAGTTGTGTTGTGATCACTTTGATACCTTCAACTTGCTCATCTCCTACGATTTCGATTGGCTGACGGTTAAAAAGAAAGTTAACACCTTCTTCTTTTGCGTTTTCTACTTCCTTTACTGAGCCGGGCATATTTGCCTGATCGCGACGGTAAGCACAGGTAACTTTCTTTGCGCCCTGGCGAATTGCGGTACGGTTGCAATCCATAGCAGTGTCTCCACCACCAAGTACTACTACATTCTTGCCTGCAAGGTCGATGAAGTCAGGCTTTGATTGAGTAGCAAAATCGATTTCATTATGAATATTGGAGATCAGGAAGGGTAGCGCGTCATAAACGCCAGGTTTGTCTTCACCAGGAAAGCCTCCTTTCATAGAGGTGTAGGTGCCCATGCCCATAAATATGGCATCGTAATCTTCGATAAGTTGTTCGAAACTGATGTCGCTACCAATGCAGGTGTTTAATACAAACTCAATTCCCATGTCCTGGAAAATCTTACGACGTTTGCTAATGACTTCTTTTTCCAGCTTAAAGGATGGGATTCCAAAGGTCAGTAGCCCACCTATTTCGGGGTGACGGTCATACACAACGGGTTTTACGCCATTGCGTACCAGTATATCGGCGCAACCCAGTCCGGCTGGACCGGCACCAATGATGGCGACCTTTTTACCGCTATCGACGACATGGCTCAGGTCGGGCGTCCAGCCACTGGCCAGTGCGGTGTCGGTGATGAATTTTTCAATTGACCCTATGGTGACAGCGCCGAACCCTGTTGCCAGTGTGCAGGCGCCTTCACATAGGCGCTCCTGAGGACAAACTCGGCCGCAAATCTCTGGCAGGGTATTGGTTTTGTGTGACATCTCAACGGCTTCATTCAAATTGCCTTCTGCAATCAGTTTCAACCAGTTGGGGATGAAATTGTGGACCGGGCATTTCCATTCGCAATAGGGGTTGCCGCATTCAAGGCAGCGATCAGCCTGTTCTGCAGCCTGTCTCAGGTCAAAATTATGGTAGATTTCGGCAAATTCTTTAACTCGATCCGGGGCGGATTTCTTTAGAGGGTCACTCCGTTGTACATCGAGAAACTGAAAAACGTTTGCCATGGGTAGCGCTTAATTGACCTGAGGGTTAATTTGCACTTAGCATGTTTTTGATTTGCTGACTGACTAACCCCATATCGGCGCGGCCAGTTAATTTGGGTTTTAGAATTCCCATTACCTGACCCATTTGCTTCATTTCAGTAGCACCAGTTTGAGCGATTGCATCCGAGATCATTTGTGTGACCTCAGCTTCTGATAAGGCAGCAGGTAGATATTGCTGAATCAATTCCAGTTCAGATTGTTCAATAGCAATCAGATCGTCACGCCCGGCTTTTTCAAACTGGCTGATTGATTCACGGCGTTGCTTGACCATTTTGTCCAGCACCGCAGTGACTCTGGCATCATCCAGTTCTATGCGTTCGTCAACTTCAATCTGTTTTATTGCTGATAACATCAATCTGATTACAGCCAGACGCGGCTTATCAGCACTTTTCATGCTGGCTTTCATGTCCGATTGAAGTTGTTGCTTGAGAGCGCAGTCGGTCATACTAGGGCCTCCTAGTACATGCGTCTTCTGTTACCGACCTCTTTACTCAGGCGTTTGAAGTTGCGTTTTACTGCAGCTGCAGCTTTGCGTTTACGTACAGAAGTAGGTTTTTCGTAGTTCTGTCTACGACGTGTTTCGGTAAGAACACCAGCTTTTTCACAAGAGCGCTTGAATCGACGAAGCGCAAAATCAAAAGGTTCGTTGTCCTTTACTTTTACTGAAGGCATATTAAGAATATCCAGGTTTATTAAATATTGGGTGTAAATCGTTACACCGACGTTTCGAGCCGGGCAATTATAAGGAGGCAGTTTGAAATATCAATTGTTGCATAGCGAAAACAGAGAGAAATCAGCTAAATGAAGGTTTTAGGCATAGAAAGTTCCTGCGATGAGACAGGAATCGCAATTTTTGACACGACGAACGGTAGTTTAGAGCAGCGTTTGTATAGTCAGATAGAGCGACATCGGGAGTATGGTGGGGTCGTTCCTGAGCTGGCGTCGCGTGATCATGTTGCCAAAGCGGCACCTATGATTGATGAGATTCTGCGTAATTCAGGCGGGGTGGAGTCCATTGATGGTATCGCCTATACCCGAGGCCCCGGTTTGATGGGGGCTTTGATGGTTGGAGCCTGTGTGGCACGTGGTTTGGCCTGGGCGATTAATAAGCCGGTATTAGGAGTGCATCATATGGAAGGGCATTTGCTGGCTCCTATGCTGTCCGAGCAAAAACCTGAATTCCCATTTGTCGCGCTACTGGTTTCGGGTGGGCACACCATGTTGGTGGATGTGCAGGGGGTTGGTCGTTATCGGGTGCTGGGTGAGTCGCTGGATGATGCTGTGGGCGAAGCCTTTGATAAAACCGCCAAGCTGCTGGGGTTGCCTTATCCGGGTGGGCCTGAGCTGGCTGAGCTTGCAGGCACGGTGCAAAGCAGTGACCTAAGGTTCCCGCGCCCAATGGTAGACAGGCCGGGGCTGGATTTCAGTTTTAGTGGTCTGAAAACCTTTGCCTTAAATACCATGCATAGCATGTCTCCATTAGATGATAAGTCTCGGGCGGAAATTGCCTTTGCTTTTGAGTCAGCTGTAGTGGATACCTTAAAGATCAAATGCAAAAGGGCCTTGAAGCAAACAGGCTATAAAACTCTGGTAGTGGCTGGAGGCGTTGGGGCTAATCATAGGTTGCGAACCGGGCTGCAGCATTTGCTTGCTGATTTATCGGGGGCGGTTTTTTTTCCTGAGATGCAATATTGTACCGATAATGGTGCAATGATTGCTTATGCTGGGGGGCTGCGACTGGCGGCGGGTCTGGTCGATGAAGATGTGTATGATGTTTTGCCGCGCTGGTCGTTGGAGCAACTGCCTGCATTGCCGAACTGATCGCTGCTATTTTTCCTGGCCCTGCATTATGCGCAGTATGTTCTGTTTATGGCGAAGCACAAGAATCAGCGATAGCAATGCAAGGAGTATGCTAATGTCCACCTGTGCTGTCAGGGATGTATAGATGAGTGGCATTAGTGCAAAAGCAATGATTGCGGCCAGCGAGGATAATTTAAATAATCTGGCGACAATTAACCAGATACCCACTACGATCAGGCCGCTGACCCAGTGAAAAGCGAGAATAAAACCAATCGCAGTAGCAACACCTTTACCGCCACTAAAGCGGTAATAAATCGGGTAGCAGTGGCCGATAAATGCGCTTAGTCCAGTGAGGGCAACCCAAAGCGTATCGGTTAAAAAATACTGTGCCAGTAGTACTGGAATAAAGCCTTTGAGCAGATCGATAAAAAGAGTTAATGCTGCCGCTTTTTTGCCAGCAATGCGCATCACATTGGTCGCGCCCGGATTATTGGAGCCCTCGCTACGTGGATCTGGAAAGCCCATGATGTGGCTTAGCGTAATGGCGGATGAGAATGATCCCAGCAAATAGGCTGAAATGACAAAGCAGAAGTTTAACAGGTGAAAGTTTTGCAAGTTGCTGATGGTGTGCTTTTTATCGTGGGCATGACTTTATCAGGATATTCAAATGCTGAACAGATTTTTAAGAGCAGAGCTTGATGACTACAGAATTATTTATAAGTCGTAGTGGGCAGGGGCCGGCCCTTGTATTACTGCATGGCTGGGGGATGAATGGGGGAATTTTTAACCCGTTACTGGATTATCTGAATGATGATTTTGAAGTGCTGTGCGTGGATTTACCTGGGCATGGAAAATCCGCTTTGGCCCATACGGATTTTGATCATCAGGTGGAACAGCTGGCGCGCATATTGCCGGATTCGATATTGCTGGGCTGGTCAATGGGAGGGCTGTATGCCACAGCGCTTGCACAGTGCTATCCTGAAAAATTCAGCCGTATAGTGCTAGTCGCTTCTAACCCTTGTTTTGTGCAGCAGGATGATTGGCGTAGTGCCGTGCCTCAACAGGTTTTTGATGAATTCTCCAGCTCGCTGTCAGGTGACTGGAAGGCGACTATCAAGCGCTTTATTGGTTTGCAATTGCATGGCGCTGAGCAGGCGCGACATTTAATACGTCACGTGACAGCTCTTTTGGTTGAGGGTGGTGCGCCGCAGCCTGAGGCGCTCAGTAATGGTCTGGAGTTGCTGCTCAATCATGATGCGCGAGACGCTTTGAAGAACCTCGTTCAGCCAGTGATGATGGTGCTGGGGAGGCGTGATACGCTGGTACCTATAAGCTTGTTACAACAAATACATCGGGTAAATCCATCGATTCGTGTAGAATGCTTCCCCCATTCGGCGCATGTGCCGTTTGTTTCTCATCCACAGCAATTTGCAGATTTATTACGTGAATTTACTCAATCCTCCACGTCTGGACAAAATAGCGGTTAAAAAATCTTTTAACCGAGGCGCTGCCGATTACGATAAGTGTGCGGTATTGCAGGCTGAAGTGCTCAGGCGCTTACTGGAAAGACTGGAATATATCAAGCTTCAGCCCGAGTGGGTTATCGATCTTGGTTGTGGCACCGGCCAGGCTATTAAACCGTTGAATAAAAAGTATCGTAGTGCTCGGGTAATTGCGCTGGATATGGCGGATGCTATGCTGCAGCGCGCGCGCAAAAACCATGGCCTGTTCGATCGTAAATACCTGCTCAATGCAGATATGGAAGCGCTGCCATTCAAGACGCAAAGTGTAGATATGATCTTCTCCAGTCTGGCCTTGCAGTGGAGTAATGATTTGCATGCTACCTTTAAGGAGTTTAAGCGTGTTGGTCGATCTGGCGGGGTGGTTCTATTTGCCACGCTTGGCGCTAATACTCTGAGGGAATTGCGTGAGAGCTGGAAGCTGGTGGATCCCATGCCACGTGTGCATCTGTTTATGGATATGCATGATGTAGGCGATGCGATGTTGGCAGCAGGGTTATCACAACCTGTGGTAGATATGGAAGAAATCACGCTTGAGTACGATAAATTCCCGGATTTGATGCGTGATTTAAAAGGTATCGGTGCGACCAATGCCGATCGTAACCGCAGCCGGGGTTTGATGACACCAGCCAAGTTAAGGCGTTTACAGCAGGCATACGAGCAGGTGGCTTTTAAGAGAGATCGATATCAGGCCACTTATGAAGTTGTGTATGGTCATGCCTGGTTTTAACAGGTTTGTTGTTCATTAAAGTTGTCGTGCTCCTGGTGTCTGGTTGGTAACAGACCCTGGTCAAAATAGAAGCTTCTCCAGTTTCTCGCTCTCAATCAGTTCGCTGTCATATCCTTTCATAACACCCTTTTCACTCATATAACCTTCAGAGTATCGACCTAAATAAAGCAACTTTAGGTCGACGTTATGGTTATAAACATTAAGTAAATTATGGTTTTAACTAAATAAATTAAATACCCATACAAAAACAGCATATATTTTATGTGTTTATATTATAAAGCCGCGGTGCGAATGGAAATTTTAACTTGATATAAGTTAGAGTCGTCATTAGACTCGGGGTTTTTTCAATGATGTAATATTGAAAAATAGTTTGAAAATATACCAATTGTTTTTAACTTTGGTGTTATTTTATGATTCTTGAAAACGCAGATGTCGATGAAAGTCGCTGCGAATTTTTAATAAGACCCAACAGATCATTGACGGCAAAAGGGATGGTTTTTTTTGTGGTGTTGGTTGGATTGGGCGTTTTTCTGGTAGCCATAAGATTTGTGCTACTGGGAGCATGGGTGATATTACCGTTTGCGGTACTCGAAGTTTGTTTCCTGGCAGCTGGATTCTGGTTGTATGAAAGGGCAAGCCGCTATCGTGAAACAGTTAAACTCTCCAGAAATAGCTTTTTGATTACACAGGATGGTGTGCATGTGCGTCGAAGTTGGCGTTTCAATCCACACTGGGTTCAGGTGAATCTTGAGCTGGATTCCAATGGCTGGTATCCAAGCAAGCTACTAATAAGATCGCATGGTGAACAGGTTGAGATAGGTGCCTGTTTAACCAATCAGGAGAGAGAAGAACTATCTATAGCAATAAAACAATCAATGCCGCGTGTTTTATATCAAGCGGTATGAATAAAGAACAAGTTTAACAATAACCGGGGGGAGTATCTAGATGACTCAGCTAGTAAAAGTCTTCAAAAGAAGATGGTTGCTGATCGTATCCATGTTTTTTTCACTACCAGCAAGTGCTGCTCGAGAGTATAACCTGCCAGAGCCAGCGTCAACTATGGCGCGCGAAATCTTCAATTTACATACCATGACGGCTACCATAGCCACCATCATCATGGTTATAGTAACCGGCATTATCGTTTATGCGCTGATCAAATTTCGTAAATCTGCCGGTTATGAGGCAGATCAGGAATTTAATCATACCTGGTTTGGGCGCTGGTCATGGGTGCTGGTCCCCGCCATAGTACTGGGGATCGATTTTAGTGTTGCAGGCCCTGCTTCAAAAACACTTGCTAACGTTGAGTCTTATGATGAGGCTGCCGTGACAGTCAAGGTCACGGGTTCACAATGGAAATGGACCTACGAGTATATGGATGACGGTATCAAGATTGTCAGTAATCTAAAAAGAGAGCTTACCGTAGATGATGAGCATTATTTAAGGGATGTAGACAATCGGCTGGTACTCCCGAGTAATCAAAGAATCCGCTTTTTACATACAGCAACCGATGTATTACATGCCTGGTGGGTTCCTGCTCTGGCCTATAAAAAGGATTCAATCCCCGGGTATATCAATGAAACCTGGGCATTCATTGATCAAGAGGGTGTATTCCGCGGGCAGTGTGCAGAAAATTGCGGTACAGGTCATGCCTTTATGCCTATTGTTGTGGAGGTGGTCAGTCCCGATAAATTTGATGAGTGGAAGAATGGACAGAAAGTAGCAATGGCCGCTGCTGCAGCTGAGGCTTCTGCAGATAAAACCTGGTCGAAAGATGAACTGTATCAGCGTGGAGAGAAGCTCTACAACACTACCTGTTCTGCCTGCCATATGCCTACAGGTCTGGGCATACCCGGTGTATTCCCTGCATTAAAAGGTAGTCCCGTTGCTACCGGGGATGTTGCTAAACATTTGAATACTGTATTGAAAGGTGTTGCAGGAACCGCAATGGCGGCCTGGGGCGCGCAATTGAATGATCTTGAGCTGGCATCGATTATTACCTATGAGCGAAATGCCTGGGGTAATGAAACTGGTGATGCCGTACAACCCGCTGACGTTAAAGCAGCTCGATAATATAGATAACTGGGAGATAAATGATGAGTGAAGTTACTACACACGATGATCATCATGATCATAGGCCTTCGGGTATAGGTCGCTGGTTGTTCAGTACCAACCATAAAGATATTGGTACGATGTACCTGATCTTCGCGCTGGTTATGCTGTTTCTGGGTGGCGCTAGTGCAATGATATTGCGTATGGAATTGTTTATACCTGGCATCCAGATCGTTCAGCCAGATGTGTATAACAATCTGCTGACCAATCATGCATTGATAATGGTATTCGGTATGGTTATGCCTGCAGGTGCCGGTATGGCGAACTGGATGATTCCGATGATGATCGGAGCGCCCGATATGGCGTTACCACGTATGAATAACCTGAGCTTCTGGTTGTTACCAATGGCCGCGACCATGTTGGTACTGTCATTTGTGGTTTCCTTTTTTCCTGGAGCCGGTACACCGATTAATACGGGTTGGACCCTGTATCCGCCTTTATCTGTGCAAACAGGCATAGGCATGGACTTCCTGATTTTTACCGTGCACCTTCTGGGTATTTCATCCATCATGGCGGCAATAAATATTGTTACTACCATCGTTAATATGCGTGCACCGGGCATGACCTGGTTCAAGTTGCCGTTGTTTGTATGGTCCTGGTTGTTTACCGGTTTATTGCTGATCATGATCATGCCTGTACTGGCCGGTGCAGTAACCATGCTATTGTTTGACCGTCATTTCGGTACTTCATTCTTTGATGCGGCAGGCGGTGGTGATCCAGTACTATTCCAGCATATGTTCTGGTTCTTTGGGCATCCTGAGGTTTATGTACTGTTGTTACCTTCAATCGGGGTACTGGGTCTGATTATACCTACCTTCTCTCGTAAGCCCCTGTTTGCTTATAAGCCACTGGTCTGGTTTATGGCAATCCTGACTGCGCTGGGCATGGTGGTCTGGGCACATCACCAGTACACCGTGGGTATGTCACTGACAGCGACCACCTATTTCATGATTGGCACGATTTTGATATCTATACCCGTAGGCATGATGCTGATGAGTTTTATCTTTACCATGTGGCGCGGGGCAATGACTTTCGAAACCCCAATGCTGTTTGGTATTGCGATTATCCTGATGTTCTCATTTGCGGGAGTAACTGGCGTAATGCTGGCAGTGGTGCCAGCTGATCTTCAATATCATGACACCTACTTTGTCGTGGCACATTTTCACTATGCCTTGATACCAGGCTCGGTATTTGGGCTGTATGCGGCGGTTTTTTACTGGTTACCGAAGTGGACAGGTCATATGTATGACGAGAAACTGGGAAAGATATTCTTCTGGTGGACCACGTTGTCGTTTAACCTGACCTTCTTCCCACAGCATTTTGCAGGTCTGGCTGGTATGCCTCGACGTATTGTTGATTACAGTCCTCAGTTTGCTGATTTGAATTTCATATCCAGTGTTGGCGGTATGCTATTTGGGCTGTCTCACCTGTTGTTCCTGTATATCATTATCAAAACAGTTAAAGGTGGGGAAAAGGCGCCGGATAAGCCATGGGAAGGTTCACAGATTGGTACATCCGGTCTGGAGTGGACGTTATCGTCCCCACCACCTTTCCACAGTTTTAACACGCCGCCAACGGTAAAATAGTAATCATTGTGCGAGCAGTCTGTAATCACAGGCTGCTCACTTGATTTCACATGATGTTATGGCAAAAAAAGATATGACAATCGAAGAAAAACGTTTACGACGCAATAACCTGATCGTTGCTGCTATTTTAACGGCAATTGCATTGACCGGCATTCTGGTACCTTTGCTTTATTACACAGGAATAACAGTACCTCAATGAATACTGGGCAGAAACGCAAGGGTAAAAAAACATCCTGGTTACTGGGTGCTATTGGTGTAGGTATGTTTGGCTTCGGCTTTGCACTGGTACCCCTTTATAATCTGTTATGTTCCGTTTCTGGTGTCAATGGCATTGCCACCGCCGCAACCAAATCGGAAATGGTAATGATGCAGGTGGATAATTCGAGATTGGTTACAGTTGAGTTTGATTCGACGATCAATGAGAACCTGCCGTGGAAAATAGAAAGGCCATCAAAGAAGTTGAAAGTACATCCGGGCGAGATTCATAACATTAGCTACCGGGCGACTAACCTGTCAAATAAAACCATTAAGGTACAGGCGATACCGGGGATTACACCGTGGCAGGCCACTGAATTTTTTAACAAGATACAGTGCTTTTGTTTTGACACACAAACCCTGGGGCCTGGGGAAAGTCAGGATATGAACCTGCAATTTATTGTAGATAGAGATTTACCTGAACAATATAAAACAATCACCCTGTCTTATACGTTCATGAATACTGATCGCTCTAAAATTTAATAAGAAAACTACTCACACCAGAGGAAAGATATGACAACTAACGACAGTTATTTTATTCCGGAGCCAAGTCGCTGGCCGATCATTTCAGCGACTGGCGTATTCGTTTTATTGTTTGGCTTTATCCTGTTTATCAATGATATTGGAGCGGGCTCGACGATTATTGTGGGTGGTCTGTTGATGGTTGCCTATATGTTCTTTGGCTGGTTTGGTGCCGTCATTGATGAAAACCTGAAAGGCAATTATGGCCCGCAGGTGAGCACCTCGTTTCGGCATGGCATGTTCTGGTTTATTACTTCGGAAGTTTTTTTCTTCCTGACTTTTTTTGGTTGTTTATATTATCTACGTAACGTCGCTGTTCCCTACCTGGGTGGGGAAGGGCAACTGGGTAAATCCAATTTATTGTGGGATGGTTTTCAGGCGACATGGCCGCTAATAAATTTGCCTGATGCAACCAACTACACCCCCGCCAAAGAGGCAATGGGCGCAGGTGGAATACCACTGTGGAATACCATCATCCTGTTATCTTCTGGCGCCACCCTGACCTGGGCGCACTGGGGTCTAAAGAAAGATAGTAAGAATCAGTTGGTATTAGGACTCATGCTGACTGTAGCACTGGGCCTGTTGTTCTTCAGTTTGCAGGCCTACGAGTATGCGCATGCTTACACAGAAATGAATTTAAGACTGACATCGGGTATTTATGGCTCGATGTTTTACATGCTGACGGGCTTTCATGGCATGCACGTAACGATCGGCACGATCATGTTGATTGTGATTACAATCCGTTCTATGAAGAATCATTTTACCGAAGAAAATCACTTTGCGTTTGAGGCTGTTGCCTGGTACTGGCATTTTGTTGATGTGGTATGGATCGGCCTGTATTTCTTTGTGTACTGGTTATAAGGTCGAAAAAATGATGAATTTGCGTCTTGCTTATGTTCAGGCGCTTTTTCTATATCATAGAACTGTGTGATTAGAAGTTATTAGGCTGCAGGTTCCCGCTGTAATAACCAATGAGCAGAAGGCAGATCAGGCAGATAGACAGGGCAACCCGGATAGTGAGGGACGTGACAATTCTATTGGATTTGCCATTATCCCTGGCAAGGAAAATGACGCCGCTAAATAAGCTGATCAGAATCAGAATAAGGTTGATGATGATTAGTATCTTAAACATGGGAACCTGTGCGGGTATTTATAAGCCGCTCATTTTAACATACTGTAATAAAACAAGGGCCTGTTAAAGCGAGTGAGTATGAAATACCAGTTTAGATTTAACCCGTTGATGATCTTTCTGACATTGGTGTTTTTTTCGGTTTTTTCAGCACTATCGGTGTGGCAGGTGAACCGGGTGTATGAAAAACAGCATGTGCAGGATTTAATAGCTCATGCTAATGCGGGTAATCCGTTACATATTCAGGCGCATGAGAATGAGCAGCAATTGCTGCAACATCGTCATTATAAAGCGACAGCTAAAGGCCGCTTTTTGCATGAACAATGCCTCTTTGTGGAAAATGTAATTTTTAAGGGTGAGCCAGGATTGTATGTGTATTGTCCTTTCAGGATTGAAAGTGATAGCAAAGTATTACTGGTGAATATGGGCTGGATAAAAAAGTTATATAACCGGCTGCAGTTACCACCTTATCAGGTGAGCAGTGATGTGGTTTCTATTGAGGGTGTAATAGCAGATCCACGTTCTAAGCCAGTGGTGACCACGGGGTTAGATAAACCGAATATTGAGCTGGATAACTTGTGGGCTTATTTTGATTTCGACAGCCTGCGCAAACAAACCGGATTTGATTTCTATCCGATAGAATTTCGGTTAACGAGCGATATCGATACGATGTTGCAAAGAGACTGGCCACAGTACGAAGCAAAGATCGGCATGCATATAGGTTATGCGATTCACTGGGCCGCTTTTGCATTAGTGACTCTGGGATTATTTTTGAAATTTAATATTAAGAAAACTGAATTAAATGACTGAACAGGTAAAAAAGACAAGTTACATGCCGCTGTGGATATTAATCGCGTTATGCGGTTTTCCCTATATTGGCGGTACTTTGTATTACCAGTATCAAGATCGCCTGCCACAGGCTGGTACTACAAATTATGGGGAGTTGATATCTCCAGTCAAAGAACTCAAAAACATCAATTTGACCATGTTGGACGGTAGTGAAAAACCAGTCACTGATTATCGTAAGAAATGGTTGATGGTCTATGTGCTGGATGTAGATTGTGGCGAGGATTGTCAGAAGAACCTTTATTTTATGCGCCAGATTAGAAGAGCGATGGCTGAAGATCGTTACCGGATTAATCGCTTACTCGTGCTGGATAAGCAGGAGTTATTCACAACTGACTTGCAGGCGTTTTTGAAGGATTACGAGGGAATGGATGTGGCGACGGTTAACAATGAATCGAAAACAGATTTTTATTCGATCTTACAGGATGCTTCCGGTAAGACCTTTAGAAAAATAATGCTTATCGATCCTATGGGTAATTTCATGATGGAATATGATTCTCAGCCTGACCCTGAATTAGTGCTGAAAGATGTGAAAAGATTATTAACTATCTCCAGAATTGGATGAATAGCTTAGAGGCAGATTATGATATTGGACAAGGTTAAAGAAAGTACTCAGTATTTCCCACATATACGGGATTATTATCGTTTATGTAAGCCAAAAGTGGTTTACCTGATCCTGTTTACTGCCGCTGCCGGCATGCTGTTATCCAGCTCAGCTATGGTACCCATAGACACGCTATTCTTTGGTTTGCTGGGTATTGGTCTCGGGGCAGCTTCTGGTGCCGCTATTAATCACTGGGTGGATCAGCGTATCGATGTCATTATGGCACGTACGCGTAATCGCCCCTTGCCGCAGGGTAATGTCAGCTCAAGATCGGCATTGATTTTTGCCGTCAGTCTGGGAGTGCTGTCCATGGTGGTGCTGATTGCGTTTGTTAATGTCATGACTGCTGTGCTGACTTTCATTGCACTCAACGGTTATGCCGTGGTGTATACCATGTTTCTCAAGCACTCTACGCCGCATAATATTGTACTGGGCGGCGCGGCCGGTGCTGCTCCTCCTGTATTGGGCTGGACTGCGGTTACTAATGAATTAACCGTAGATGCGCTGTTGCTATTTCTGATTATCTTTATCTGGACCCCACCACACTTCTGGGCCCTGGCCATCAAGCGTCGTGATGAATATCGTGCAGCTGGTGTACCGATGTTACCCGTGACTCATGGCATTGCTTTCACCAAGTTACATATCGTTCTATATACATTGATGCTGCTGGTAGTTACTTTGCTACCTTTCGTCATTCATATGAGTGGTCATCTGTATCTGGCGGGGGCGGTAGGACTCGGTCTGGGATTTATCTACTATGCAATCAAGCTGTATCGTTGTGAATCAGATGAATATGCAATGAAGACATTTGGCTATTCTATCTTTTATCTGAGTGCGTTATTTGCGATATTAATAACCGATCACTATCTAAGAGAATTTATTCGCGCCTATTTTTTATAGATAGCACGCAATACGATCACCAGGAATACTACGCCGCCGATAATCGCTATCAGGCCACCCAGCCCCATCAGGCCCATGCCGGCCTTTTGGGCCAGGGAATCCAGCCCCTGTGCGGCACCGGCAGTTTTACGTTGAACCCCATACCCACCTGACCATGCCAGACCAATGATATGCATCATTTGGCCAGTGGCATAAATGATCGGCTGAGCATTCACCCATTTGCCGACAGGTGCCTTATAACCAAAGACAGGCAGTAGCAGATAGGACATGCCCATAAAGGCCAGGGTCACCCCTACAATCGATCCGTGGTAATGCGCGGGGATTACAACGTTTACTCCTTTTATCATAAAACCCAGTACGCCTCCACTGGCGAACAGGACGACAGAGCTGACGAAAGCAATTCTCAGGGGCTTTTGTTCGGGGCTCAGCGGCAGCCTGTTAAATATCTTAAATGCGATCAGCAGTCCAAGAGGCAGGCTGGTCAAACCACCGAAACGCATCAGTTCAGTAAAATTAATGCGGTGCTCTGGCGATAAGACAGGAAAGCTGAGATAGATGACAGGGGTTAATAGTACGGGTAAAAAACATAGCAAAAATAAGGCTGTATAGTGCCCATTTTTCAATGGGTAGCTATTTCCAGCTGCACTGCTTAACCATAGCCATGAAACCAGCAATAAAATGGTATGCGAAAATTGTAGAGTGTGCCCACTGCCCCAGAAAAGATATTCGTAATAGCTGTGCTCATTCCCCGTCTTTGGCAGTGCCTGGTAGGAATAAAGCTGGGCTAACAGGGTAATAATCAGCGTGACAACGCTGAGAAAAATAGCAAATTTCATGACGCCCTGAGTATTTGTCAGGTCAGGGAGTTTATTAAATACTAAAGACCGTATAGATACGACGGCAATACCACAACCAACCATGACCAGACCTGAAAGGAATAAGCTGTCATTCAAAACCGGAATGTAATTATTGATGATGGGGTGAGCCTGTCCTGAAAAAGGTGTTATGACAATCATCAGGGTGCCAGCCAGTGCCAGCAATAGCGCGCTCAAGTCCAGAAATCGAGCCGGTCTTTGATTGCTTAAGCTCCAGAAGATTGCGGTAAAGGAAATAAACCAGATTAAAACCGATAGGTCGACATGCACCACAAGAGCGGTATGGAAGAAATCAATCCAGGGGATGAAATCGGATATTGCAGGGGTTCGGGAAAGTACCAGTAATAGAGAAAATATGCCTGATGCGAGTAATGAAAAGATGCCGAGGAAAAACCAGCCTTTGGAAATATTTATTTGTCCAGGGCTGAACTGGTCGAGATAGAAAGAGTTCAAGTGAGCCCCTAAGAATAGCTGTAAAATTCCGCTAATGATAAATCATTAGCGGAAGATGTAGTAGGGCTGTTGTCACTGGAAACTGGATTTGATGCGCTTAAACGCGTTAGCTTCTATCTGACGGATACGTTCGGCAGAAACACCATATTCATCAGCCAGTTCATGCAAGGTGGCCTTGGTATCATGCAGCCATCGACGGCTAACTATATCTCGACTTCTGTCATCAAGATCTTCCAGAGCCTGCATGAGTTGATCGGTGTTATGCTCCTGACTATCCTTATGCTCCAGTAAAAGCTCTGGAGTTGGGGCTGGTGAAGCCAGAGTTAGTGCAGGAGATGCATAAGCATGATCTTCATCATCATCAATGTTTAAATCGAAAGCCATGTCCTGGCTATTTAGTCGATTCTCCATTTCCAGCACATTTTCCGGGGTAACGCCCAGAGTATTGGCAACGTCTAATACTTCTTCATGCTTGAACCAGCCCAGGCGTTTTTTCTGGCTGCGCAGTTTAAAGAACAGCTTACGCTGAGCTTTGGTAGTAGCAACCTTAACAATGCGCCAGTTCTTTAGAATAAATTCGTGGATTTCAGCCTTAATCCAGTGCACAGCGAAAGAAACGAGGCGTACACCAATACTAGGATCAAACCGTTTAACTGCTTTCATCAGTCCGATATTGCCTTCCTGAATCAGGTCTGCCAGGGCCAGACCGTAACCAGCATAATTATTGGCTATTTTGATAACAAAGCGTAGATGGGGTAAAACCAGGCTCTGAGCGGCTGAAATATCACCAGTTTCCTGCAACCGTTCAGCCAGTTCGTATTCTTGCTCGGCGGTTAATATAGGAATACTGTGCGTAGCAGAGATATACGCTTCCAGACTGGAAGGTGTCCCCTTTAGCACTGGTAAAGTATTCATTGTCATCGCTAATTCTGTACCCATAATTTCCTCACAAATATTATTAGCACTCGGCTAATTTGAGTGCCAAATATTAGAACATACTTATCGCTATGAGTTCAACATGCAGGTTAAAAAGATGTGGTCTGCGAATTTGTGAAATAATTCCGAGTGGTTAACTGGTAAGTACTTTAAGTATTGATTCAGACAGGTAGGCAATGTTACCGGAGTTGATTCCCGCAAGATTGATTCGAGTTGAGCTAACGATATAGATACCAAAATCATTGCGCAGGCTGGTTAACTGATCAGGAGTGATGCCGAGAAAAGAAAACATACCTTTTTGTTGTACGATATGACTAAAATCCATACCTGCTTCATTATTTTGAATGCTGTCGGTAAGTAAGCTACGCATTTTCTGGATACGTTGTCTTACTTCATTTACCTCATTAACCCAGTCAGCTCTTAGTGCTTCATCACCTAGAATCATAGATACCAGCAATGCACCGTGGGCCGGAGGCATTGAATAGGTCTGACGCGCAACCGCCATGGCCTGGCTGAGCACAATGGGTGCCTGGTCTGCGCTATTACAGATAAAAGTAGTTGAGCCTGTGCGTTCACGGTACAGGCCAAAATTCTTCGAGCAGGATGAAGCTATGATAACTTCGGGTAGTTTGGCTGCCATCAGGCGAAGTCCATAGGCATCTTCTTCAATACCGTCGCCCAATCCCTGATAGGCAATATCGATAAAAGGAATGAAGCCCTTTTCCAGCGCAAGATCAGTCAAAATTTGCCATTGAGCATGGCTAAGATCAGCACCCGTTGGATTATGGCAGCATCCGTGCAGTAATACGATATCTCCGGCTGGCACCTGTTTTAGTGTATCCAGCATGATGTCAAAATTGATCTGTTTTAACTCGAGGTTGTAATAGGGGTATTCCTCAATCTTGAAACCGGCACTACCTAGTAGAGGGATATGATTAGGCCAGGTTGGTGTTCCGACCCATAGCTTTGCATCTGGATTGGCGCGACGAATAACTTCGGCGCCAATACGTAATCCTCCAGAGCCGCCTGGTGTCTGAATGCTGCAAACACGTCCTGAGGTAACGGCATTGTGTTCACTGCTCAGTAATAAATCGATAATTCGCTGATTGTAGTCCTGATCGCCGGCGATACCCTGATAGGTTTTGCTGGTCTCAATCTCCATAAGACGACTTTCAGCCTGCTGTACCGCCTGCATAACGGGTGTCTGCCCCTGGTCATCCATATAAACGCCAACACCCAGATCAATTTTCTGTTCACGGGGGTCTTTTCGGTACGCTGCCATTAATCCAAGGATAGGGTCATCGGGCAAAGCGTTAAGGTGATCGAACATGCTTGGCATCCTTAATTATCAGGGTTGAAAAAGAAGATAGTGGATATAGTACCTAAATTTAAGCGAAACGCATTAGATTCTTACCTGTAGCGCACACAGGTTTTAAGGGTTTTTATTTATGCGGGTATTAGAAATTTATCGCTTCATTCTGTCGCTTGATATTCACCAGGTTGGTCAGACGTGAAACCAGATTCTCTTCTGTAATGGGTTTGGTAATGAAGTCATTGGTGCCAGCGCCAAAAATCCCGGTGAAATCGGTTTGTTCATCCTCTGAGGGTTCCACGGTCATGAGCAAGATGGGTAAGGTTAGGTAGTCGTATTTGAGCTCATTTCTGATGCTTCTAATCAGTTCGAAGCCGGACATATTACGATCCAGTAACAGGTCGGTAATCAAAATGTCATAGCTGCATTTGTTATTGTTGTCGAAGTCCATGCGTAATTCATTTAGCGCACTCTCACCATCTTCCAGGTGTAAATAATCAAAGTTGTTCTTCTGTAGAATGAATGTGGTTATAGCCGAAGAGGTTGCGCTTTGATCTACATATAGAACCCTGGCATCGATGGTGTTATCTTTATTGAGAAAATCACAGATAAAATTCACCAGTGCTTTATGTCCTTCAGCCTTATTAAAATAGGCTGTGATTGCGTTAATGTCTTCGTCGTCTGGCTCGACTATATGGGTAGGCGTATCACCGGATACCACAAATATCGGCGTGTTCTTGTTTTTGTATTGCTTACGAATGTCTGTTATCAACTGATAACCATCCATATCAGGAAGCGATAGGCCGGTAGTGATGATTTCAAATTCGAAGCGTTTACAGGCGGTTATTGCCTCCTTACCGGTGCCGCAGGCAATGATGTCTATGTCTGGCAGGCTGGCGAGTAACTCTTTAAAAAGAATGGTTCGGGTTGAATCCGATGAATCGACGATAAGTAGACGTTTTTTTAAGGGCATATTTTTATTTTGGTTCTATTTCATTTAAGTGCCGGGCAACAGCCATCCATGAGCCGCCAAGTCCGAGAAGCGTGCTACTGCTAATGAGAAGCATAAAGTCAGTAAAGCTAAAAGTTATTAAACTAAATTCAGACTGGTATAACAGGTTCAGCTTATTGAAGGGGCCGGATAGCGCAATTGCACTGAGCTCTACCAGTATCCATGAAAGCAGGCCTCCAAAAAGGCCATACCATACGCCGCCATAAAGAAAAGGACGACGTATAAAAGAATCCGTGGCACCGATTAACTTGGTCACTATAATTTCCTGATAACGATTCTGAATATCCAGTCGAATTGTGTTGCCTATGATAAGTAGCACAGCAAAACTGAAAAGCAAGCTAATGATGATGACAACACGTTTGGCAAGGTCGATCAGGGTGTATAAACGCTCAAGCCATTCGGTGTCGAGTTTAGCGATATCCACCTCGGGCCGGGCTTGCAGTTTGGCGAGCAGGGTTTTGATGTTGAAGGTGTCTATATTATGAATCGGCTGCACAATAATGCTGTGAGGAAGTGGGTTTTCCTTAAGCTGGTTAATACTCTCTCCAAACCCTGAAGACTGCTTAAACTGTTGTAATGCATCCTCCCGAGAGATAAACAGCGTGTCGGCGATTTGCGGTTCATTCTTTAGTTGAGTGTTAAAATCTCTCGCCTGTTGCGCAGTAACAGACAGTTCTAAATACAGGGTGATCTGGGTAGTGGAGCGAAAATCACCGGCAATATTGTCAATATTTTTCAGGAACAGGTAAAAACCGCCGGGCAGGGTAAGCGTAATGCCAATCACAGTGACGGTCATCAAGGTCGAGCTTGGGCTGCGATAAATCTTGCCGAGACTAAAGACCATGGACTGTAAATGATGCAGTAACCAGGCATAGCTGCGGTTAATGAATGCAGGATTATGCTGGTGGCGGTTCTTAGGCATCTGTATCACCCTTCAGATCGTTATGGATGATGGATCCGCGATTCAGGGTAACCACAGGTTTCTGTAATTCTTCAATTAAATTCAGGTCATGGCTGGCGACCAGAACGCTGACACCAACCTGATGAAAATCGACGAATATCTGCATGATCTCGCGTGATAATACCGGGTCCAGGTTGCCGGTGGGTTCGTCGGCCAGCAGCAGCATGGGTTTGTGGACCACTGCGCGCGCGATGCCGACACGTTGCTGTTCACCACCCGAGAGGGTAATCGGCATGGATTTTTCCTTGTTTAACAGACCGACCTTGTCCAGTGCTGCGCGCGTACGTTTTGCGATTTCCTGGGGGCGATAACCCTGAATGATCAGCGGTAAGGCAACATTGTCGAATACCGGACGATCAAACAGGAGCTGATGGTCCTGAAAGATAAAGCCAATATGGCGTCGGATATAGGGGATGCGTTTACGCGGTAGAGTATTCAGGTTGATCTGATTCAGAATCGCCAGACCACGGGTGGGTTTCTCAATTAGCGAGACAATCTTTAGCAGCGTGCTTTTACCAGCGCCGGAATGACCGGTCAGAAAAGCCATCTGGCCCGCTTCCAGGTTGATAGAGACATTGCTTAATGCTTCATATCCGCCTGGATAACGCTTTGTGACATTGTGGAAATGAATCATTAAGTCTGCAATTACTTTGACAAAGTGTGGTTATTTTAACCTTTATTGATCTCTGGCTAAAAGGGCTTTGGTGAATTCGTCGGCATTAAATTCACGCAAATCAGCTGCCGTCTCCCCAACGCCGATAAAACGAATCGGCAGTTTCATTTTTTCGGCGATACTGAAAACGATACCACCTTTGGCCGTGCCATCCAGTTTGCTCAGTACAATACCATCAATGCCGATTGTATCATTAAAGCTTTTAGCCTGCGCCAGAGCATTCTGGCCAGTGCCGGAATCTAGCACCAGCAAAGTTTCATGCGGAGCACTGGGGTCCAGCTTGCCCATCACGCGTTTGATTTTTTCCAGCTCACTCATCAGGTTATTCTGGGTGTGTAGACGACCGGCGGTATCCGCGATAAGAACATCGATACCTCGGGACTGTGCTGCCTGTAAAGCATCAAAAATAACTGATGCGGCATCAGCACCGCTACCCTGACTGATGACGGGTATGTTCAGACGCTGCCCCCAGCTTTGCAGTTGTTCAACCGCTGCTGCACGGAAGGTATCGCCTGCGGCCAGCATTACGTTCAGGCCCTGGTCGCTGAATTTCTGCGCCAGTTTACCTATTGTTGTGGTCTTGCCAGCACCGTTAATTCCAGTCATTAATATTACAAAAGGCTTATGCTCAGGATTGATGCGCAGAGGATGGTTACTGACTTGCAATATTTCCTGCATCGCCTGATCCAGAGCTTTAAATACCGCATTATCGTCGGTGATTTCGTTACGACCTAAAGACAGGGTGATCTTTTGAATAATTTGCTGGGTAGCTTCCATACCCACATCTGACATCAATAACTGGTCTTCCAACTGCTCCATCAGGTCATCATCAATACGTTTCTTACCAAGAAATATATCCGCGATTCCAGTAGTCAGACTGGAACGAGTCTTACCCAGCTTGCTTTTCAGGCTGGAGAAAAGGCCCTGTTTTTTTTCAGGTGGGGTTGTTTCCTCAGCGGTTTTGGCGGGATTGTTTTTTTTGAAACCGAACATAAATTAGTGTGTCATAAGAACTCAGAGGCATTATGCTAGGGCCTGTTATCACTATTATCAAGTCATCCTTGATAATAGTGATATTAGTGATAACAGGCTTTGAGACTACATCCCGCGCCCTGAAGTAAAAAATAACCGATAAGAGAGACTATGAAAAAAATTCTACTTTTTGCAATGTGCTGTTTTACGCTGTTGCCTGTGCAGGCTAAAACGATAGAGTATAAGCTGGATAACGGTATGAAGCTGATTGTTCGGGAAGACCACCGCGCACCGGTTGTGGTATCTCAGATCTGGTACAGAATTGGTTCTACCTATGAGCACGATGGCATCACCGGGGTATCACATGTACTGGAACATATGATGTTCAAAGGCACCAAAAACCTGAAGCCGGGTGAATTTTCCGAGATTATTGCCAGTAATGGTGGCAGCGAGAATGCATTTACCTCACGCGATTACACTGCCTATTTTCAACGCATTGCCAGTGATCGGCTGGAAATCTGCCTGAAGCTGGAAGCTGATCGTATGCGCAATGTGATTTTTCTCCCAGAAGAATACAAAAAAGAAGTGGCTGTGGTGCAGGAAGAGCGTCGCGGGCGCGTAGATAACCAGCCCAAATCCAAGCTGTTTGAACAGTTTTATGCCACAGCATTCCTGAATAGTCCCGTACGTATACCCACCATAGGCTGGATGGGTGATCTGGATAATCTGGATATGCAGGATGCAGCCAACTGGTATAAACAATGGTATGCCCCTAATAATGCGACCCTGGTTATCGTCGGCGATGTAGATAGTAATGAAACCATTGCGCTGGTAGAAAAATACTTTGGCCAGATTGAGCCCTCCAATATCAAGCCTCCCAAACCGCGCATGGAAGTTAAACAGGAAGGTGAAAGACGTATCACCCTGTATGGTCAAACCTCAACACCTTATCTGCTTATGGGCTATAAAGCACCGGTATTGAAAGACCTGCAAGATCCCTATGATGCTTATGCGCTGGATGTGTTGAGTGGTATTCTGGATGGCGGTAATAGTGCCAGAGTCGCTAAGAATATAATCCGAGGAGAGGAGCTGGCAGTAGAAGCAGGCACTTCTTACGATCAATTTGATCGACTGGCAGGTCTGTTTCTGTTTGCGGGCACGCCAAATAAGGGGGTGTCACCAGAGAAACTGGAACAGGCATTTAAGAAAGAAATAACCGACCTTAAAAATAATCCGGTAACTGCGCAGGAACTGGAGCGGGTTAAGGCTCAGGTGATAGCTGGCAAGGTTTATGAACGAGACTCCATGTTCTACCTTGGGATGCAGATAGGCATGCTGGATAGTGCGGGTTATGACTGGAATTTACTTGATCAATATGTAGATAACATTCGCAAAATCAAAGCTGAAGATATTAAACGTGTCGCAAATAAGTATTTTGACAGCACGCAGTTGACCGTTGCCACCCTCTGGCCCGAGAAGGAAGCTACTGAAAAATGAAAAAAAATCTATTTATAACTTTTATTTTGTCAACCCTGTTTGTTTTTACGGCGCCGCAGGCTTTGGCGCTGAATATTAAAAACTGGAATACCCAGAACGGGGCAAGGGTTTTATTTGTAGAAAGCCATGATTTACCGATGATAGATGTCAGAGTGACGTTCAAAGCTGGTAGTTCGCGTGATGGCAAATTATCCGGTGTTTCTCGCCTGGTCAATGCCTTGCTGGTAGATGGGACAGGGAGATACAGCGCTGAAGATATCGCTGAAACCTTTGAATCCACTGGTGCACAACTGGGGCATGATTCATTACGCGATATGGCTTTTGTAAGCCTGCGTAGCCTGTCTGAGCAGGCGATGCTGGATAAAACCATAGACCTGTTTGCGCGCGTTATTGCATTGCCTTCATTTCCACAGGATGCTATTGAACGTGACCGAAAATCAATGCTGATTAGTTTGGCCGAGCGTAAAAAAGATATCAGTAGTGTGGTTGAGGATGCGTTTTTTGAGCATGTGTATCAGGGACATCCTTATCGTCAGGGCCCTCAGGGAAGCGAAGAAACCCTACGTGCAATAACGCAACAGAATTTGAAGGATTTTCATGCACAGTATTACGTAGCCAACAATGCAACATTGGCGATAGTGGGTGATTTAACGCTACAACAGGCAAAGCAACTCGCAGAACAGATGACGACTTATCTTAAGCCCGGTAAAGTAGCAGAAGAGATACCTCCTATCATGCCGAGCGAGCAGAAGCAGATAGAAACTATAAAAATTCCTTTTAAAGCAACCCAGACTCACATCCAGCAAGGGATGCCCGTACTAACGCGTAAAGATCCGGATTATTTTGCTCTGTATGTAGGAAATCATATCCTTGGCGGTAGCGGCTTTAGTTCACGTCTGATGCAGGAAATCCGAGAAAACAGAGGCCTGGTTTATAGTGTTTATAGCTATTTTATGCCGATGGAAAGCAATGGACCGTTTGAAATGTCCTTACAAACCAGTACCGTAAATGCTGAGCAGGCTGCTGAATTACTCAACAAACTGTTGCAGGATTTCATCAAAAACGGACCGGATGAAAAAGAACTGGAGCATGCAAAGAATAATATTACAGGTGGTTTCCCGCTTAAGATCGACAGCAATAAAAAGATTGTTGAGTATCTGTCACTGATTGGATTTTATGATTTGCCGCTAGATTATCTGAACAGCTTTAATGATAGAGTGAATGCAATAACCCGTGAAACGATCAAAGATGCTTTCAAGCGGCGAGTTAACCCTGCGAATATGACGCGTATTATTGTTGGTGAACAGTCATAAAACGTACGGCTAAAAATAAAGGACTCACCTCAATCCGCATTATTGCAGGCCATTGGCGAGGGAGCCGTATTGCTGTTCTAGATAGAGAAGGGCTAAGACCAACCCCTGATCGTATCAGGGAAACCGTGTTTAACTGGCTATCTGGCAATATTCGTGGCGCGAATGTGCTGGATTGCTGTGCTGGGGCAGGAGGCTTAGGTCTAGAAGCCGCTTCACGTGCGGCGAATCAGGTCACTCTGGTAGAGCTTGATCGCAAGGCTGCAGCTCATTTGACTCAGCAATACCAGCGCCTGAATGCAGAGAATGTGTCAGTACAATGTATCGATATACTGGACTACCTGAAAAACACACAGAAAAAGTATGACCTTGTATTCATTGATCCACCTTATGCTAGCCCTGAATTGCGCGATTCCATCCTGCGGTTATTGATAGAAAACGAATTGATGAATGACGGCTGCCTGTTGTATCTGGAGTGGCCAAAGACGCAGCAAATGCAATTAAATCATGAGAATTTGATCTGGATTAAGCAAAAAAATGCAGGTCAGATTGAGTACGCTATAGCGCAATGGCGGCTAAGTCGCTAGAATTCCCCCTCTTTTAAATATGGCTAAAAGATTGAGTAATTCTACTATAGCGATTTATCCTGGCACTTTTGATCCGGTGACCTGTGGGCATGCGGATATTGGTCTTCGCGCATTGAAAATGTTCAATGAGGTTGTGATTGGGGTGGCGGATAATCCGCAGAAGCAGCCTTTTTTTACACTACAAGAGCGTATAGATATGCTAGAAACAGTATTTAAGGGTGAAGATCGTATTACAGTAAAACCATTTTCTGGATTATTGATCGATTTTGCAAAAGAGTGTGAGTCTCAAATCATCATACGTGGATTGCGTGCGATATCTGACTTTGAATTTGAGGTGCAACTGGCGGGTATGAACCGCTCATTGGCACCTGGTATAGAAACTGTATTTTTAACTGCGGCTGAGAAATTTGCTTTTGTGTCTTCCAGCCTGGTACGCGAGATTGCTCGCCTGAAAGGTGATGTTTCAGAGTTTATACACCCTGAAATACATCAACGATTAAAAGATAAACTTGACTTAACTTAAGGAGTAAACCATGGCCTTGATGATTACTGAAGAATGTATTAACTGTGATGTTTGTGAACCCGAGTGTCCTAATGAGGCAATAAGCCCTGGAGATGACATCTATGTCATTGACCCAGATAAATGTACCGAATGTGTCGGCCATTACGAAACCTCGCAATGCGTGGAAGTCTGTCCAGTAGATTGCATACCGCATGACCCCGATCATGTAGAAACTCAGGAAGAGTTGATGGAGAAATATCATCGACTGACAGGGAAATAATCTCCCTTGCCTCTGGCCCTGCTACCTTTACGACGTATCACTGGTTTTCACCTTGATGAACTGGATGATTGGGTTGCAGAGCTGGAGTGTGGTCATACCCGGCATGTACGACATGATCCGCCCTGGCAGAACAGGCAATGGGTGGTCAGCACAAATACTCGCGAAGAGCGTGTCGGGCAATTTCTAAATTGCAGGAAGTGTCTGGAAACAGAATAAAACCTCACTAGCTAGTCAGTTTTCGGTAAATATCCGAAACCTTATAGGGCAGTTTTCTTATATCATCAATGACTACATAGTTCGCATGCCCATACATATGGGGCAGGTAGTCGCGCGCTTCTTCATCGATGGTAATGCAGAATGGATGTACACCCTCCAGACGTGCTTCCAGTAACGCCATGCGGGTATCTTCAATACCATACTCTCCATGATAACTATCGTAATCATCGGGTTTACCATCGGATATTGTAATCAGCAGGCGAGTGCGCGCCTGTACCTCACTGAAAAGGTGTGTCAGATGACGTATGGTTACCCCCATACGTGTATAGTCCTGAGGTTGTATGGCTGCAATGCGGGCCTTGACCTCTCCATCATAGCGGTCTGTGAAAGATTTGATTCGATAGAGTTCGCAACGTTTTCGTGTCATCCCCGAAAAGCCATAGATTGCATAACGGTCGCCAAGCGATTGTAAGGCTTCACAAAGCAGAATCAGCGCTTCGCGCTGTGCAGTATTGATCCAGCCCCTGGTTGATCCACTCATATCGATCATGAATATCACCGCAATATTACGTTCTGCCCGATGAGCTTTGGTATAGATACGTGAAGATAGCTCCATGCCACTACGCACATCAGCCAGCGAATTAACCAGAGCATCTATATCCAGATTTTCACCGTCTGGCTGCTTTTTCATTACCCGATTCTCATCGCGCATAGCTTCAAAGGTCCTGCGCAGAGACCGACTCAGGCCTTTATATTTATTCAGGGTGTCTGCAACAAAATTACTTTTATGGTCTGGCTTGATGTCTTTTTCTCTTAAGGCACACCAGTTTTTTCGATGAGCCTGTCGGGTGCAATCCCACTCATCATAGAGAAAAGCACCGTCTTCATGGTAAGTACCTTTCCATACTTCGTCTGGATCGGCTTCCTTTTGTTGCTGGGCTCTCCAGGCATGATAAGCGCCAGGTCCGGCGGCCTGAAGATATTCTTCCGGCAGTTCACCGTGATCCTGAATGATTGAATCGATCAGGCTGGATATTTCATCGTTGAGTGGCACGCTGATGCCATCCAGTTCAATCTGGTAATTAACACCCTGCTCTAAATCGGTATCAGGTAAAGCAATCTTGTCAAACCTCGGCCCGGCAGCTTGTTGCTCAGGGTCTTTATCAATCGCCTGTTCAGCTGGCGACTGCCTGCCCATTTCATCGGCTGTTTTAGCAAGCAACAACTGAAACAGATCTTTTTCCTTCAGGCGTCTTGCCTCGCGAACAGATTCAACCTGCTGTGGTTTTAGCACTCCCTGATAGATCGGAACGAAGGCAGGTAGTTCGAAACATGATGAGATTAAATCGATACTCAGCATTGCATCAGCAGATGGACTGCGCAGTTGTTGTAATAAAGGTGCCGGGTAAATCGCATCAGGGCTAATGTCTAAAAGGCCTTGCATCTGACGGTGAAGACCGGGAAAGTCGCGTTGAATGCAGGCATCCAGGCGTATGGTTTCCAGCTGATGGAAGGTTTGCAGGGCTTGTTGCGGATCATTGTAAGCTGACAGTGTACTGTGCAGATTGATACGCCAGGTACCGTACCAGGTCTGCGCCCATTGATGCACAGCTATAGCTTTGTAGATGGTAAAATTGATTTTCTGGTCATCAGATTCACAGATAACACTGGGTAGATGCAAGGTTTCAGTATCGGTGAATAATTCATCGTGTGGCTGGGTTTTAAGTTTTCGTCCATTCAAACCATGCAGAAAATTCTCCAGCACAGTATTGACCTCATCAAATGTGGTACCTTTTTGCATAAGCTGGTACTGCTCAATAAAGTGTTGCAGATTCTTAATAACCTGCATGGCGGGATACAGCCCTGATGAATAATAGCTATCGAGGGTGGATTGTAACCATTGCTCGGTGCCCTTTTGGCCGATAGTGCTGAGGGCCGTATGGGCTCTTACTGCGAACTGATAGGCCAGCTCGGGTTGGGTCTTGGCAATATTAGTCACCCAGTTGAGCAAATATTGTTGCCATTGAGTTTGTTGCGACAGAATACTTTGAGCCACTTCTTCAACCGTCCAGCTGTCGAAGAAATAGGGTTCGAGTATCTGTGTTAACTCTTGCTGAGTGAAGGTTTTATGCACGCAGAATATTGAAAAAACTGAATTATAACAGGGCTGCAAAAGCTATTGCTATAATGTGAAAGGGGTTTTATCAGGGTTAAAAATACCAATTGCTTCGTGTCGAAAGCTCTTGTTCGCAAAGTAAATTTCAAAGACAGGTCATTGACGTTGAGGCTGTCGTTCTAGCTTTCGGTATATGTGCCGCTGTTGTGCCAATAGTACGCATTTAAGGTCAATTAATGAATAACTATCTACTGATAGTGGTCATCCATATTCAGAACTTGTCGCTCACTTGCCTGGGTGCTGATTACGATCATTTCGAATTTCTCATAAGTATGTGCCTGCATAAACTTGATCTAACCTGTCACTATTTATTCAGGTGTTGGGATCGATTTTAATAAAATGTCCCAATTTTGGATTGAATACTATCGGGCTATATGTTACGTTTAAAAAAAATTAAGGAATAACAAAATGACAGGGTCGTCACCTCCCGAATATGTGATAAGTTCTTTATCTGCATTCATATTAAAATTGATTACCATCAACAGTACTGTTGATATCGCTACGCGAATACAGTTCCCAAAATGGTATGGAATAGTACCTGAAACACAGTTGTATCATGGATAGAGTAAAATAAATGTCAGTGCGTTCATCTCAAAATAGACAATATCCAGACTATGCTCGAAATGGAATGTTCGTGCTGTTTCTCGTGCTTTGTTTATGGTCGTTATCAATTCAGGCTGCACAGGTTATGCTGATCGTTGGATACGATGGTGAAAATTGGTATCCCTATATTTCTGAGCTTTCTAAGAAGAATTCGATATCATCAACTAGTTGGAAAAAGTTGAGTCATATTCAGGACCCTGTAGTCATAACCAGACAGTCAAAAACAGGGGTATACTTTGTCAAAACTGATCGAGGCGATGTGGTTGTTTATGCCGAATCTCCTGAGGTGGAGATGAAGGCGATCTATCAAAATCAAGCCAAAGAAAATAACTTCACCCATTTACGAGCTCATGATAATGGGTTGCTAATGGTTGAGTTGAAGAATGGTAGAAGTCGCGAAACTCAGATAATAAATATCGATAGCAAAAATCTGGTGAATGACTCTCAACTTGCTATAAAACCTCACGTTATCAATAATCAGCTATCATCACAATTCCACCCTTTACTTGCAGGAGATACATTATTTTATGCGCATGTAAGCTGCAGGGTTAACTGTGACCCTGTCATTCAGGAAGTATGGAAAAAGAATATGGTCACGGGAAAGGCTGAACAAATTACCTTGCTCAATGCCACTACCTATCTGCATTCTGTTGATCACGATTTGCAGTTTGGGTATCTCTGCTCGAATAAGAAAGGGTACTATCACCTTGGCCGCATTAATTTGGGTACAGGAGATGTTCAATGGTTGACCAGTGGGCAGAATACATACAGCTACCCTTCAATCTCTGAAGACAATGATCTGTATTTTATAGAGCGGACATTTTCTGGTACAGGGTTAATGAAGCTCAGTGATTCAGATTTACAGAAACCTGAGGACGCCACATTTAAGATTGTAGAGCTACCAGTTCAAATAAAGAAAATA
Source organism: Gammaproteobacteria bacterium (assembly GCA_050298595.1). Lineage (GTDB taxonomy): Bacteria > Pseudomonadota > Gammaproteobacteria > JACNJF01. The sequence continues at coordinate 60,358 of JBNKUM010000107.1, forward strand.
CGTTATCTGGAAATATCAAACTTATGAAGGATCATATGCAGCATTTTTTTCACAGAATTAAAACTATGCACCAGTTGTTTTTCGCATTGGTGTTTTGCTTGTTAATTCCTGTACATGCGGATCAAAAACCAGAAGAACCAATCACATCAAAAACTAAAAATCTGGGTCAATGGGTTGAACTGCTGGACACTGATAAACAAAGTTTTAATCCAACCAGAAAAGAGCGATTTACTATTCCCTTCAAAGTAAATACTGCAAAAGTTAATAAGATTGAGATTGAAATCAGAACGCATGAAAATGATCTAATTAAACATCTTGAGTTAGTCAATTTCGAAAAAGATAAAGACCAGTACCAACTGGAGTGGGACGGTACGGATCAACAAAACATGGTTGTTCCCGATGAGGCTTATCGGTTGGTTTTCCGGGTAACTGACCGACTAGGCAAGCAGACGGTTTATGATTCTGTAAGCGATAGCGGTGGTGAAGAAGTTTATGATTTTGAGAAAAAGATAGTTGATAAAGGTATCGAATACACGCTCCCGGTTGCCAGCCGAGTTCTTATTCGATCAGGTATTAAAAATGGCCCTATGCTAAGTACCATTATCGACTGGGAACCCCGGTCACGAGGCTTTCATGTTGAGCGTTGGAGCGGCAGAGATGCTGACAATGTTCTTTCGATTGATCAGTTTCCTCAGGTTGCCTATTTAATTTTGGGTTATCAATTACCAGATCATTCAGTAATTACTTTTGGTAATAAAAGCCTGTCTTATCGGAAATACCGAGAAAAAAAGAAATTACCTGTGGTTAAAGCAGATTATGAAAATCGATTGCTGGAACGTAATAATAAATTAATACGCACGGAGTATTATACCCCGGTATTACAACAGAAAAGCCCACGTATCAGCGTGCTATTGAATAAAAAAGGAACAGAGTCTTCGGTTTCTAAAATCAATGAATTCGAGGAAATTATTACCGAAGTTAAACTCAATGCTCTGGATGAGGTTTATCTGGATCAGGAACGCTATGAAATCACCTTTTTTGTTGACAATGAATTTATTGCAGAAGAAGAACAGGGGTTTGTTCCCTTTAACTGGCGCTGGTCTCCTTCTCGATATGGATTAACACCTGGAGATCATATGTTCACGATCAATGTATCTGGATATAGTGGTCAGGTAGGTGTAAAGCATATCCCGTTCAGTATTAAAAAGGTTGAATAAACGTCAGGCGTAATAGGCACAAAAGAAACTAGATAAGGAAGAGCTCAGCTCGAAACCCAGGAGAAAACCATGAAGGTTGTGAAGATGAAAACAGGACTTGTCCAGTACCTCATTCCTAAAGTGCTTTATATTATAGGATTATGTTTACTATTACTGAGTCAGCAGGCTGCGGCTCAATCAGTAGTAGGAAACTTTGCGCCTGATTGTAGTCAGGCTACCGTCTCTCCGAACATTGTCTGGCCACCTAATGAACATATGGTTCCTCTATCAATTCAGGGTATTACCGATCCAGAAAATCAACCAGTAACTCTTTCTACGCAATGTATCATTCAGGATGAACCGCCTGGTTTATTAGGTTGGATATTTGGTTATTACGACGGCGATGGGTTAGGTACATCAACGCCTGAAGTCAGGGCAGAACGCTTTAACTGGTTCATTGACTGGGATGAATTTAAAATCGTTAAAACCAATGGACGGATTTACGATGTGGTTTTTGAAGCGACTGATAGTGAAGGAGCTAAATGTACCGGCAAGGTGAGCGTGTCGGTACCCAAAAGAGAAAATGTAGCTGCAGAGGATACAGGATACAGATTCCCTTCCTTACCCGATGGCGTTAATTGTGACGCCATCGCATTTAATAATCCCCCAGTTATTCTTTCTCAGGCAGTGATCGATGCACAGGTTAATAAGCCTTATCAATATGCAGTAACAGGACATGACCCTGATCAACAGGATGTGCTGACCTATAGCTTGACCTCATTTCCAGACGGAATGGCTATCAATGCTCAAACCGGCCTTATTGAATGGACACCGGTATCTGGACAGGAAGAAGTCCACACGGTCACTGTACAAGTGACAGACATAGGTAACCTGTCGGCACAACAAAATTTCGAGATTACGGTGGAGCCAGCAGCAGATGAACTGTCAGCCAAGATCGTAGCGAACCCGGTTTCAGGGCTGTCTCCTTTGACGGTGCGCTTCAGCCCTGATGTTACCAATAATAATATCGTCATTACCGGTTATGCCTGGGATTTTAATGGGGACGGAGTAACGGATCGATCCGATAGTTTTGGCGCGCCTCAAACCTACACTTATACCGGTAATCCGGGGGAGAGTTTTACAGCAACTCTTACTGTCTCCTCAAACTCTGGCGAGCCTTTAGTGGCGACACAGGTGATCAGTATTGAAAATAATCCACCCTCTCTTAGTGTGGCAAGCAGTGTCACCAATGGGCATGCGCCCCTGCTGGTGAGTTATACAGTAACCGCAACCGATCCTCAGGGGATTACCGAAGTCGCTCTGGATTATGATGGGGACGGTGTTTATGACGAAATCATGGATGTGACTGGTGCTTCTGGACCATGGAGCTTTGAGCATACCTATCAGGATGAAGGAACCTACCAATCAGTGGTCAAGGTAACCGATGCATTAGGCGCGGAAACAGTTGCGAAAAATAACGCGATCACCGTTGATGTTAACAATCCGCAGGATCCCCTGGTCAGTCTTACCGGTACCTCTTTAACAGGAAATGCGCCGCTTAGTGGTACTCTGACAGCAACGGCTGAATTGTTTGATGGAAGTCAGGTAACTCAGTGGCAATGGGATCTTGATGGTGATGGCACATTTGAAACAGCGGGTGGAACAGACTTGTCAGATTCGGTTAACTTCACCTACAGCCAGGTCAACAATATCTACCCGGTAGTTCAGGTCACTACCGATAGCGATCGAACTGCCAGAGCATCCATACTGGTGACAGTAAATTCTTCTGCAGTCCCGACCTTATCGATTCCTGATAGCGATGACACCTTGAACTCAGATGCTGGCGGAACCGCTAACTTTAGTATCAGTGTGCCTTTTGAAACAGAGCTTGCGGTATGGATTGAAAATGCATCCGGAAGTCTTATACAGACGATTCAGCCGGCTCTGTTATCGACGGCTGGGACATACAATTTTAGCTGGAATGGATTGAACACGCTGGGTGAAATAGTATCCGAAGGCGACTACTACGTAGTACTAAGCTATACCGCCTTTAATGAAACGCAAGAGATAGATTTAAGAGCGAGTACTGGTGGTCAGTTAAGCTATTACCGGCGCACCACCGCAAACCCCAGGACGTTTGACCGCCTGGAAGGCCCGCTTCGTATTGATTATGCCGTCGACGACCCTGCCGAGGTAAGTTTCTTCTGGCAGGTATCGTTCGGTGAGAAGTTGATGACATTAATGGAGCATGAACGAATGGGCCGTGGAGCATACAGTTTATACTGGAATGGCGAATACCCTTCAGGACAGAAAATTCCATCTAACCTGACGGCATTAATGCCTGGTATTGTGCGTTATGCCTTGCCCAGTAATGTCATCTTTGTGAAGGAAGATCCACGCATCGAAGAGTTTAACCTGAAATCTACCATTATCCATGATCCGCGTCGTGAACCGATTGGTATTGAGCTGCTTATCTCAAAACCCAGCACCATAGAAATGGTGGTATCGGATATGGATAAAGGGGTCGATGTAGCTACTCGAATCTACAGCGACGTCCCAGCTGGGTTGAACACCGTGTCCTGGGATGGTAAGAATAATGAAGATCAGTTACTGGCGCCGGGAGACTATCGAATCGGGGTGCGCTCAGTGGATGATAAGGGTAAGCGCAGTCTCTTCTGGTATAGAACCCAACAAATTGACTATTAATGGCTGAGGGAACAGAAAATGAAAAAATTAATACTACTTTTACTGATTCTAAGTCCTGCATTATTTGCCGCTGACCAATCAGCAGTCGCGCATTTTGTTAACGCCAAAATCAGCGTCATGAATGCTCGTGCTGCTGAGTTAAATCATGCAGTAAACCTTTTGATGTCAGGTGGTTTGACGGATCAGGATAAGTTTGAGTTGATCGGGCAGCCAAGTTTTAAGGCTGTTGATGAAAATTTAAAACAATCAGGATTTACGATAAAAACCTTTTACGAATTTGCTGCGCAACACGAGCAGGAAATCACCGAGTATTTACAGCAAAATCCGGTTCAAGCGAGCGATATTAATAATCTGACGGCACAACTCGATGGTTTGGCAGTTGAGTACGATCAGTTAATCAATGCGCAACCCTAAGGAGAGGATATTAAGATGAAGGAATTAACCCCTATGGAGCGTAGCAACAATCCATTAATCCCTTTCCACTGGATAGCGGCTTTAAGTACAGTACTCTGCCTCTTTATGTTACCAGTTCAGGCCTATGACCAGCCATGGAATGGTAACCGTGAAGATATTACTAACCCTGCCCCGCCACCACCACCGCCCTGTCCAGGTGGAAATTGTAGTTGTCCAAGTGATAACAATACTTCATCTCCGGTTTATACAGCAGATGGGTCTTTGGTATGGAGCACGACGGATATGCAGTTCCCATCTGTATCCCAAATCCGTTTAAAGCGTACCTATACCTCGACAGACTATAGAGCAGGGTTGTTTGGCCGTGGCTGGGTTACAGCTCAGGAATCAAATATCGCTCGAACCTACAAAGCAATTACCGAAGGCAATGCAGATGGTTCGCCCAAAACGGCTACTGAATTTAAATCGGTGCCCATCTGGCTTGCTTCCTACGGCAGGCGTTATACATTAGAAGAAACGGCGATCGCATGTACACCACCATCGAACCTGTTTTTTACTTTTGAAAAGGTTGCCAATGGACAGTTCAAGCAAGTTTTTGAAAATAGCCAAAGCTATAATATCTATAGTGCGACAGGAACATTACTGGAGAACTACTCAGACCGGGATGGCTCGACAGTCTATTACGAGTACGATACGGACAAT
>JBNKUM010000108.1:0-51306 GCA_050298595.1 Gammaproteobacteria bacterium
AGCGGCTGCATAAGTCGCTGATGCAGTGAGAGAGCCTATGCCCAGGATTTCATCTAAGCGCTGGCAGATTTCATTGTCTTGATTCATCTGCTTAATCCGTTGTTCGCAGGCTTCGAAACGTTGATTGAGCCCCTGTAATTCACCATAAAGCTCGGCGAACAACTCTCGGGCTAAGGGGGTTAAGCCATTCTCAGCATCTTCCAGAATATCCGGTAAACCCTGACTCACTGATCGTATCCCTTTGTGGATGGCGACTCCGTATTCTGCCAATAGTCCTCGAACCTGATTGGCCAGTGCATTGCGTTCTTTTTTGATGCGCTCTCGTTGCCGATGAAAGTTCTGAACATCCTGCTGTTCTATCGATTTGATCGGGACGAAGCGCATCGTCGGACGTTGTGCTGCTTCGGCTATCGCTTCTGCATCGTTGTAATCATTTTTGTTGCCTTTCACGAAAGGCTTGACATATTGAGGGGTTATCAATTTAACCTCGTGCCCCAGCTTCTTAAAGGCTCTTGCCCAATAGTGAGCACTACCGCAAGCTTCCATAACGATCAGACAGGGTTCTATGTTGGCCATATAGGGCATAACCTGATTTCGTTTGAGTTGCTTCTTTTTCAATAAATGGCTTGTTTTACTCTGGGTAATTAAATGAAACACAGTCTTTGCTATATCCAGCCCAATTGTTGTAGTCTTCATTTCGATCCACTCCGCTTTTTAAATGGTTGTTAACGTTTCCATTTTGGCTCTTTTGAAGCCGGTATGAAAGTGGAGTGGGTCCATACCATTATCCATCCATGCAGTCGTGCACAAAGCTTCCGCTCCTGCTCACGCTCCTTACCTACGTCCATGTAGGCAACCTCTGCATTTACCATCCCGCAGTGATCTGGTTGGGCTTCGTCATGTTGGACCCAAATCGCTTCGCGGGGCCGGCTCTACTGACTCGCCCTGCGGTTCGGCCTGATGCAGTTGATTCGCAACATCCCTGTCGCTCACCCTTCGGGCCAGCTATCGCTGTTTAATATTGCTCCAGGCAATATTGATCTGTTCGTAGGCCCGCAGATTTGCACTCGGGCTTGACCGCCAGGGATGGTGGAAATGCAGATATTGCAGGACGCAATATATCTGTCTTTCCCACACTCTTCACAGAGCTGCAGTTGCCGTCGGCTAGTACTTTTTAAAGTATTCATTTATGATTACTCCCAGATAATGTACAGGGGACTTTCACCCCATAAGATCGTGCCCATGCCGGGCACACACAATCACATGGACTCGGACAGCAAAAAGCGCCGCTCGTTCCTCGCTTCGCTTTTTGCTGCCGGTGATGTGAAGCGTTGAGGCTGTAGGAAAACCTGTGGATAACTTTTCTATGTTAAAAAGTGAAGAGGAGAGTCGCCTCAAATTTTCTTTGCAGTGGTTTAAGCAGTAAAAGATTTACGTACAGTTCCATTTTTCGGCGATTATTTTGCTCGAATTTTGGGGTCGATGTTTTTCTACACTCTCGTTAGTGAACGTCCGCTTCGGGTTGACAGCGGTCATACACAACATTTTTTGGAATGTCTGCTATCTGGAAGTTAAGTTGGTAAATCTAAAAATAAGATGCAGATTTCCTGGTAAATCCAGAGTTAGCAATTTTCAATCCAGGTTTAACCACTGAAAATCTACTTTTGGGTGTGTTTCTCTGAGCTTCATGTAAACAGAATAAACTTTATTGTCTATCCCAGCTTGCGCACACGAAACTTACGTCCCTTGATCTTGCCTTCGCTGAGAATTTTCAGCGCCTGTTTGGCGATGGGTCGCTCAACAGCAACATAAGCCAGTTTGTCGAAGATATCGATTTTACCTATCTGTTTGCCGGGCAGGGCGGTATTGGCGGTGAGAGCGCCTAGTATGTCTCCGGCTCGAACCTTGTCTTTACGTCCGCCGCTAATCTGTAATGTCACCATCGGAGGACTGAGCCTGAAATTCTCTCGCATCTTGAGTTTTGAGGTGTTTTCTATTGTGACAGGGGTCTTCTGGAAGTCTTCAATCGCACTCACCCGACTGACCTCAGAGGGCATGAACAGACTGAGAGCCAGACCCTGATTACCCGCGCGTCCGGTGCGACCTATGCGGTGTATATGTACCTCAGGGTCATAAGCCAGGTCATAGTTGATGACTGCACTGAGGTCTTTAATGTCCAGTCCGCGTGCGGCGACATCGGTAGCAACCAGTATCGAACTGCTTTTATTCGAGAACTGTACCAGCACCTGATCGCGTTGCTGTTGCTCCAGATCACCGTGTAAGGCGATGGCATGGAAGCCCTCTTCCCAGAGTTGCTCAGCCAGCTCCTGGCATTGTTGCTTTCGATTGCAAAATACCACCGTAGATTCGGGGCGGTAATGATGTAGTAGGGCAATCAGTGATTGCAGGCGCTCTCCTTTATTGATTTCATAGAATATCTGTCGGATGTCTTTATCGTTGTGCAGGCTTTCCACCTGAATATCCACTGGTTTGTTCTGAATATTCTGGCTGATGTGTTTTATCTCATCTGGAAAGGTGGCGGAAAATAGCATCAATTGCCGATTGGAAGGGGCTGCATCGATGATCTCCAGCATTTCTTCGTAAAAGCCCATGTCCAGCATACGATCAGCTTCATCCAGAACCAGAGCTTTAAGCTGGTCAATTTGAAGAGACTGTTTCTTTAAGTGCTTGATAATCCGACCCGGTGTGCCAACCACGATATGCGGGCTGAACTCCAGTGAGGCGAGTTGTGGACCGATTGGGGTTCCGCCGCACAGGGTGAGAATACGGGTATTGGGTATCGAGCGCGCCAGGCGACGGATTTCCTTGCTAACCTGATCGGCCAGTTCACGTGTTGGGCACAGCACCAGTGCCTGAGTAAAGGCATCGCGGGTATCTATGGTCTGTAACAACGAGATAGCAAAGGCAGCTGTTTTACCGCTACCTGTTTTGGCCTGCGCCTGTATATCCTTGCCCTGTAGTAACACCGGTAGGCTTAGCGCCTGAATAGGCGTCATCGTGTGGTATTCCAGTGCAGTCAAATTGGCTAGAAAGTCGGTCGATAGATCGAGCGAGGCAAAGTCGTTAGCAGTCATGTGGATCCAGTATGGAGGTGGTTATAAGAAGCGCCATCAGGCAGGTGCCTATAATAACAGAATAAATTTTCGTGAACTTTATTTGTGTGGCTCATTAACCCGGCAATGATTTATATGAAGTTCAGTGCGTTTGTTCGCGAGCAGTGTTAGCAGCTGTCACCGTGCTTTAGAGAAACGTCCAGAGTAATTTTGTCCAGAGATTTATCGTAATGAATGATCCAGCCCTGTTCCTGTGTGGTGACTACTGAACTAATGCTCGAGTTGAAGTGTGCGTTTGCGATGCTGGAGATCAAGGCGTGACGACGCGGAATAGCGGACTATTCCAGGGAGTTACAAGGCTTCCTTACCTATGTCCCTATATGCAAGGCTTCCGCGTCCTGCTCACGCCCCTTACCTATGTCCCTATAGGTAATGCAGAGATACGCCGCCTCAAACGTGCAATTTAGCTCGTAGCGGGATTTCACCTGCTGGGTGAAAGATAAATCTACTGTAATGCTCTACGAAACAGTGGGGTGCCCTCTAACGCGAGCGGTCAACTGCGGAATCCAGGTTCAGGCGTAGTGTTTGCTGTGAGTGATTAGTTTTTATGTCTTATAATTGGCTATTCCATAACTTGATAGCACGCGAGCCTTATTCAATCATGGTATGACGCTTGATATGACTAACCAGAACCTTTACCTGCGCCTTTCTGGCGATCGCTTTAAGCATGCTGGAGAGCGTCCATTTTTGATGACTCCAGGTCGGGCCCCGTTGATGTATGCCAGTCTTGATGCGGTCTGTGGAAAGATACAAAGCCGTTTGCAGGCACTAGGCGTTGAGCCCGGTGATAGAGTGATGGTGCAGCTTGACAAGTCAGCTGAAGCCGTTGTGCTGTACCTTGCCTGTTTGCGTGCTGGCGCTATATACATCCCGCTGAACACGGCCTATACCACTGCCGAAGTGGAATACTTTATGAGAGATGCTGAACCCAGAGTGTTTGTCTGCCAGCCTGATTCACTGGATAAGCTAAAGGCTGTAGCAGAACAAGTGAGTGTGCCGCATGTGTTGACGCTAGATACTGAGGGGCAAGGTAGCTTTGTGCAGGGCCTTGATCAGGCTGATCCGAATCCGCAAGTGGTTCAGTGTCGTGCTGATGACCTTGCTGCAATCCTGTATACCTCAGGCACGACCGGGCGCTCCAAGGGGGCCATGCTGAGTCATGCCAATCTGCAATCGAATGCCGAAGAACTGCATAGCTACTGGCAATGGCAGGATGATACTGATGTGCTGTTACATGCCTTACCTGTCTTTCATGTACACGGGCTTTTTGTCGCATTGCACTGTGCTTTGCTGGGTGCTGCTCCGGTACACTTTTTGACGCGTTTTAATGTGGAGCAAGTCATCAGCTTGCTGCCTGAATCTAGCGTGATGATGGGAGTGCCCACTTTTTACACCCGCTTACTTGATAGCCGGGATTTCAATGCAGATGCCTGCAGCAATATGCGTTTGTTCATTTCTGGCTCAGCCCCGTTACTGGCGGAAACCCATCGTGAATTTGAAGCGCGTACCGGACATAGAATCCTGGAACGTTATGGTATGACTGAGACAGGCATGATTACCTCCAACCCCTATGAGGGTGAGCGCGTCGCTGGCACTGTGGGGTTTGCACTGCCCGGTATTCAAGTACGCATCGCCGATGAGCAGGGTAAGGAACTGCCTCGTGGCGAAACCGGTGTGCTGGAATTGATCGGTCCAAATGTATTCAGGGGCTACTGGCGTATGCCTGAGAAAACTGCGGATGAATTTCGTGCGGATGGCTGGTTTATTACCGGAGATATGGCGACGATGGATGCATCGGGAAGAATCTGTATTGTGGGTCGTGCAAAGGACCTGATTATTTCAGGCGGCTATAACATCTACCCTAAAGAAATCGAGGTTGAGATCGATGACATCCCTGGCGTGCGTGAATCCGCAGTGATTGGTCTGCCACATCTGGACTTCGGTGAAGCTGTGGCCGCAGTGGTTGTGCCGGATGGCAGTTGTACTCTGGCTGAGGCTGATATCATTCAAGCCTTACAGGATAAACTTGCAAGATTCAAACAACCCAGGCGTGTGTTTCTTGTCGCTGAACTACCACGCAATACCATGGGTAAGGTGCAAAAGGTACAATTGCGTGAAACCTACAAAGATTCATTCCAATCCAGAGAAGCGAATTAATAATGACCAGAGATGAGCTAGAGCAGCGTATCCGACAGGGTATTCCCCTGTCGGCGCAAATGGATTTTCGAGTGCTTGATCTGAGCCCTAACTCGATTCAGGTGCGAGGTGGCGGACAGCAAAATATCAATGTTCATGGTACAGCCTTTGCAGGATCACTTTATACCGTATGCACACTGGCAGCCTGGGGTCTGGTTAGTTCTCATCTGCCAGAACAGGCATCGCTGGTGATGGCTGAAGGAACAATCCGTTATCGTAAGCCGGTAGTTGGCGATCTTCTGGCCAGTTGTGAAGTATCGAGTCGTGAAATGGATAGTTTTCTCAATTCATTGAATCAACGGGGTAAGGCGCGTCTGGTGGCAACGGTTTCAGTACCGTGTAATGGAGAAATTGCTGTGAAATTTTCGGGTACCCTTTATGCAAGCATAAATAAAGCCTGATCTAAATGAATCATAGCCGAGATGTGAATGGCTTTGACCCTAAATAAGCCCGGTCAGAAAAAGCCCAGGCCTTTTTCCCTGGAGTATTTTTAATGGAATACAGTTTTGAAATTCTACTGTTCCTGTTTTTTGTGGCCATGCTGGCAGGGTGGGTGGATACCATTGCTGGTGGCGGTGGTTTACTGACTTTACCGGCCATGCTTTTATGCGGGGTCCCCCCGGCGGTAACTATAGCCACCAATAAAATGCAGGGCAGTAGTGGTACCTTTATAGCTGCACTCTATTTCATCAGAAAGGGAGCCGTTAATTTGAAAGAAATGCGGCTTTCAATATTAATGACTTTTCTGGGTTCGATGCTAGGGAGCTGGTTAATACTGAAATTTAATCCAGAATTTCTTCTGCAATTTATACCGGTGATTTTAATTCTAGTAGGCCTGTATTTTCTGTTCGCGCCCAGAATTTCTGATCTTGACCGCGAACGCCGAATGGGAGTTATCGTCTTCTCTTTGCTTATCTGCCCTCTGCTTGGTTTTTATGATGGTTTTTTTGGACCGGGGACAGGCAGTTTTATGGCGCTCGCACTCGTGACTCTATGTGGATATGGGCTGCCCAAAGCTACCGCTAATACGAAGATATTGAATTTCACCAGTAATATTTCAGCATTAATGTACTTCATCTTATTCGGTGAAATTGCGTGGAAGGTTGGAGCGGTGATGATTGTTGGGCAGATGATAGGGGCTACGCTGGGAGCAAAAATGGTCGTTGAAATTGGGTCTAGACTGATTAAGCCGGTAATCGTAATAGTATGTTTTGCAATGGCTTCAAGGATACTTTGGCAATCATTTAGCTGAAATAAATTAAGGCAGCCCTGTAACTCCCTGGAATCGCCTGCTATTACGCATCGTCGCGCCTTGATCTATACCACCACAAACGCATTACAATTCGGCCAACTGCAGATTCCAGGATTAAGGATTACCAACTTCATTTTACTGATACTGGTTCCCCTGTGATGTCACTCACAAAACTTAATTAAAACAATCAATTAAATACTGCTATCCTCAAAAAATTTGATATAAGTCCTGATAATTAGCGAAACTGAAACTATGCTTAACTGAGTTTTAATCATTGAGCGTGTTATGCGTATTATCCAGGCCAATAAATGGTTTCACTTTTTTCTTGTTGTAATCTTATCCATCACGATTTCAGCCTGTGGTGGAGGTTCCGACGGTTCGACAGTCGATCCAGTCGGTCAGGGAAATCCTACTCCTACTCCTACTCCTACTCCTATTCCAGCGGCACGTAATCTTCAGCAGATCGTCATCAGCCCGTATCTGGATAGCGTTGCTAAAGGTGGACAGGTCCACTTTTCTACTATAGGTATTTACGACGACCAATCCAGTGAAGATATATCTGCAGATGTTATCTGGTCTGTGGATGATGAGACCCTGGCCAGTGTCGATACCAGTGGCAATGTGTTGCCCTTAAAAGCAGGTATGGTAACGGTATACGCCTCAACTAACGGATTGCAGGCTCAACGTAGCCTGACCATTAATGATGTGAGCCTGGATTCCATTCAGGTTATCCCTCAGCAGGTTGAGCTAGCTAATGGTATGCAGCAGACATTCCAGGCAATAGGAAATTACTCGGACGGCAGTACACAGGATCTTAGTCAACAGGTTTTATGGGGTAGTAGCGATACTCAGGTTGTTCAGATGGCTTCAGCAGTTGCACAAGGTAAGTCGGTAGGTTCAGCCATTATTTCGGCTTCATTAGATGGAATATCTGGTCAGGCTATTTTGGGTGTGAATAGTGCTCAACTTCAACGTATCGAAATCACACTTAATACCCCGAGTTTGGAGATTGGCTTAAGCAGCTCGATATCCGTTCAGGGATTTTATAGTGATCAAAGTATTAGCGATGTCACTTCACTGGCCAGCTGGCAGATCGATGACACTTCGGTTATATCGATTGATGCATCAACTGAAATTGTTAAGGCGCTAGCGGTTGGTACAGCAACCATTCAAGCCGATGTTTCTGGTTTTCAGGCGAATGTTTCGATCCAGGTGAATGATGCGGTACTTAGCAAAATAGAAATTTCACCCGTTAATTCCAGTCTACCCGCTGGCTACAAACAACAGCTTCAAGCCACTGGCATTTACAGTAATCAAACTTCACAGGATCTGACACAGCAGGTGACCTGGGTCTCAAGTAATGACGCGGTAGCAGAAATTGATAACCGTTTACTGTCTAAGGGTGAAGTTACTGCAGTTAACAAAGGTAGTACGATAATCACTGCCTATTTTGCAGGTAAGAGTGCTACTGCTGACTTGACAGTGAGTGATGCAGTATTGACGAGTATTGATGTAACACCCTCCAGCAGTAAAGTCGCCATGGGGTTGCAGCAACAGTTCAAAGCTATAGCTCTGTATTCTGATGGGTCACAGACGGTTGTTACTGATAAGGTTGAGTGGAGTAGTGCTAGTAGTAAAGCGACATTGGTAGGAAGTAATAAGCCAGGCTTGTTTCAGGCAAACACTCAGGGCAATGTATTCATCATTGCAAAATTAAATAATGAGCAAGGTTTTACCAGTCTTGAAATAACCAGTGCCACGCTCGACAGTCTGAGTCTGGAGCTGGAGACTGATAAGCAAGCCCTGGGTACAACTCAACAGTTAATTGCCAGGGGGCATTACTCTGATGGAAGTAACGTAGAGGTAACTGATCAGGTAAATTGGGGAAGCAGCAATACATCGGTAGCTCGAGTGAGTAATGCTGACGGAAGCAAGGGTCTGGTCACAGCCTTGTCCTCGGGCTCAGTCAGTGTTACGGCTCAATTTGAGTCAATACAGGCGAACCAGGCAGTAGAGATTACGGCTGCAGTTTTACAGCAAATTCAAATTTCTGCTTCTTCGACAGATGTCTTTTATATCAATCAGCAGCGCACTCTGGGTGCGGTTGGTACTTATTCTGATGGTAGTACGCAAAGTCTAACCGGACAGGTACAGTGGATTAGTTCATCAGACCAGGTTGTTGCAGTGAGTAATGCTGGTGGTTCGCATGGGTTAATGACGGCTTTATCTGCTGGTTTAGCAAGCGTTAGCGCCAGTTTTGCAGGCGTTGACTCGAATGCTCTGTCATTACAGGTTATAGATGATCCAAACCACCCTGCTTCTATCAGTATTTCTGCAACACCGAATGTGATTCTTAATAATGGCGCAGATTCAACAACCCTGCAGGCAACTATACAAGCGCTGCAATCTCAAGGTGTGATCGTCGATGGTACTGAGGTTAACTTTATAATTCAGGAAGATGGTGGAACTCGTACAGTTGCTGCAACGACTGTGGATGGCGTGGCTAGTATAAGTTTAACCTCAACATTCAACGGATTTATCCTGGTTACTGCTGAGGTTACAAATACTGATTTGAATGCCACTACAGCGGTTTACAGTACTGACAATTTTGTCCGAGTATTACAGGTTGCCCGTGGCTCTAAAGTGGTACTTCTTGAGAATAACACGGTTTACCAGCAGGGTAGTCTGTTTGTGTTGTATATACGAAACCTGTCAAACAGGGATTTTAATGTACTTGAGTTCCTGGTTAAGAATGGGGGTGTCGATTTCTCTGATTCACCAGTAACTGATATCGCATATCTCAGTGGAGGAGTGCTAGAGGGTGGAGAGTATACCGTTGCCGGTTATCAGCTGGATTTAGATACACCTAATAATACAATCAGTATGGAGTATATACTTCAGGATATCCCAAGCCAATATAAATTCGGGTTTGGCGTCAACTTCAATACACCGTAGAGTTTGATTCATTTCTGAATTCCGGATAGAGCCGCTCAACAATCTGCTAAAGAAGCGTCTGTTCCCGCCGGTGGTGTTGGTATGGTGGTGTAAGTGATGATCGATCTTTGATCGTTGTATAAAGCATGTGGCTCTCCTTTCTGTGGAGAGGCACATGCTCACTAAATATTCTCAGTGCGTATACTGTTTAATGCGATTACCAGAATTAATGGGTGGCCGTTTCCTGAAAAGGAGCTATTCACATTCTGGCCTTGAGTGACTATTAAGACCCAATTCAGCCATTCCTGCCAGATCGTAGTGCCGTAAGATGTGCTGAGGTACGAACCGCATCATCCCTTCATCGTCCACAATTGATACGGTTCGCAAAGCTCACCACACCCTACGTTTGTCTATGTACCGCACGTTACGAGTTATGTAGAAAAAATACAGTTAAAGTCGAGGCAGTGATGAGGATTAAATCGGATCAATATCACACCTAAGAAAGCGGCTTTACATATAGGGTTGAAGAGTAAAGACCTCAGGCTGGATTCAGGTGTTAACCCATATCGGAAAATATGCTAATTATCATCTTTTATATCGCAGAGAATTGATTTAGGTCATATTGAGGTGATTTGGATAAAAAACCTTGTTTTAGTGAGAATATTATTCGTTATGGAAAATCTGATAAGGAGATAATCATGTTTAAATATAATTTGTTTAGAAAAATTGCTGTGTTATTAGGTGCAATCTCATTTCTAACAGTGTTTGGAGTTTCTGCACAAGAAGACTGGGGTACAGATCATATAGGTGAAGCGGCATTTCTGAAAAGCTGTGCAGCCTGCCATGGAGCAGATGGGAAAGGTACTGGACCAATATTAGATATTCTAAAACAGAAACCGGCTGATTTAACGACTATCAGTAAGAGAAATGGCGGAAAATATCCACAACAAAAAATTTATGCGTGGATAAGGGATCCGGAGAGAATCAGAGCTCATGGTTCAGCGGAAATGCCTATTTGGGGTGAAAAGTTTAGCAAGGAGATAATTGAGTCTTATGGACCCTATTATACTGGTCCTGCCTGCTCGGTACAGGCTCGAATCCTTGAGCTGGTTTTCTATATCGGCACAATACAGAAATAGATTAGAAGCGCTGCCAGTCTAAACGCAGTGATGGCGCTACATCGACACGTTGTTTGCTATTGAGCGCGAACACATCAGAGAATTTTGTCCTCCTTGCAGACCTTCAACGGTTAGGGTCACCGGGGAAATATAGCTACATAGCGGAGCGAAGTAGGTATATTTTCCCTGTGAATGCAATTTTAGTTGTGATTTTTAGAAAGCATAACTTAATGAAAGATAGACATTTGAAACATCAAATTTAGTACTGACTTCAATATTACTTGTCGAACCAGTTCCCATCATTTTGTGATCAATATCAGATAAATGAACATTAACACCTGCGTCTAAAAATAATTGATTATCAAATTTATACTCATACCCACCTCTAACCAATAGTCCCGTACCACTAGATGATGCAGCAGCAAAACCAATAGCTGCTTTATTTTCAATTTCAATACTAGTAAAGCCGCCACCAAGAAAAAAACCACGATGAGGACCAGAGATATTGAAAGAGTAATCTACAGATATGGATGTAGCGGTAACGGTAAACATTGATGAATCTTCTTCTTCGCCAGAAAAATAAGAAAAATTTATTCTATTAGTATCATTTAGAAATACACCAGCGATAAAACCAGAAGCCGTCCCTTCATCTCTTGTTTCGTCGGGTTGAGTTAAACTAAAACCAGTGCTTAAATTAGTTGCTGTAATTTCACTCCCATTGAGAGAAAAACCATTAATTGAAATGCCAATATAAGGTTGAAATTCAGCCGAAGAATTTGAGCTGACGCATGAAAGTAAAATGATTGAGAGTGCTGTTTTTTTCATTTTATAACTCCACATCCTGTTGTTAAGAATCTAAGTCTATGAGTACGAAAAAAATGCAGATTTGTCTGAATTGAAAAGCGTAAACCTTTAATTTTCGATAAACAATAATCTATATTAATTTTCATGCCTACATTCACCCTTAACATCAGCAGAAACTGCCTTAACTCAGTGCTATTTCGCGCCGCAAGATGCGACGAGCTTTGCTCGGCGCGAAATGGTACTTTTATTTAACGTAAAAAATGTCATCGCGAGTGACAACGCGGCACATGGATGTGCTGCCTACGAACCTGAGGATGGAATCTCTAACCTTGCCGAAACCCCACTGCCGAAGAGATTGTCAAGTAGTAAGCTCCTCGTAATGTCGCTTCATTAGTATTATGGGCAGGTCCGCGGAAGCCTTGCCTATAGGGACATAGGTAAGGGGCGAGAGCAGGACGCGGAAGCCTTGCCTATAGGGACATAGGTAAGGGGCGAGAGCAGGACGCGGAAGCCTTGTAACTCTCTGGAATAGCCCGCTATGCCGCGTCGTCACGCCTTGATCTACACCACCTCAAACGCACTACAACTCGTCCAACTGCGGAATCCAGGATAATAAATCCTTATATATTTGTAGTTGCATAAAAAACGATTTTTTTTCTTCGAATATTTCTATTTATCTAAGGAGGCTACATAGCTTGGTTGCCAAGCCAGGCCGACGAGCGCAGCTAAACAAAACACGACTCCTGCATAAAACGTGAACGATGCGCCAAGTCTATCCCATATCAGCCCGGCTACTCCACTGGCCACCAGCATAGCGATTCCGCTCATAAGATTGAAGAAGCCGTATGCAGTGCCACGTAAATCTACAGGTGCGGTATCAGCGATCATTGTTGAGAACAAGCCCTGAGTGATGCCCATGTGTACGCCCCAAAGTGCAATACCAACCATCATACCTCCCCAATGCTCGTTGCTGGCGAGCACCAGGTCGGCGGCAATAAGAATCGCCAGACCAAGCGCTAACAGTTTGGTGTGGTTCAAGCGGTCAGAAAGTTTACCGAATGGATAGGCTGACGCCGCATAGATCAGATTCATCGCAACCATCACCAGTGGCACCAGCGCTAAGGGAATACCTCCTTGCTGTGCACGAAGCACCAGAAACGCCTCGCTGAAACGTGCCAATGTGAATACGGCGCCTATTCCAACTACCCACCAATAGGGAGTTCCTAAACGCTGAAGGTTTTCTCTACGTATCGGATTGGAACGCTTAATACCTTCATGACGTTCAGGCTCTCGCACACCGAACAAAAGCAAGATCACGGCCATCATTCCTGGAACGGCCGCGACCCAGAACACCGTCTGGAAGTCATTTGCCCATAGCAGCATCAATCCAACAGCAAGCAGGGGGCCAAGAAATGCGCCGACGGTGTCAAGAGACTGGCGTAGCCCGAAAGCAGCACCGCGTAGTTGAGGCGGAGTAATGTCGGCAATTAGTGCATCACGCGGTGCACCGCGAATTCCCTTGCCAAGACGATCCGCCAGTCTAGCGATAAGCACAATACCAACGGTGGAGGCCATTGCAAACAACGGTTTAGTCAGGGCACCCAGTGCATACCCAAACAGGGCAAGCCCTTTGCGCTTGCCTAGATAATCACTCAGGACTCCTGAAAACACCTTAACAATCAGAGCGGTTGACTCTGCTAGCCCCTCAATGAGACCTACAGTAAAGACACTAACTCCTAGCGTTGTGACCATAAACAGGGGTAGCAGGCTGTGAATCATTTCGGAGGAAATGTCCATCAATAAACTAACGAAGCCAAGTACCCATACGCCAGTAGGGATATGACTCAAAGTTTTTGATTTCGTGGTCATCTTATACCTTAATATATGCAGGTAACTTTGATACTTGATTACTGCGCACAGGAATGTTTCCTTCTGGCACAGGCTGTGTAAAAACTGCTCCTGGTGACCGAAGGCAGTATTCGCCACAGTATCAAGCGCCTTTTGATATGCCTCGCTTAAATAATCAGGCACAGGAGGATTCTAGGATTATGCCGTTAAGTTCAATTACAGCAATGAGTCCAAAGCAATTTCAATTCAAACTCGTTTTAGATTTTTTAATCCTCAATAAATGAGGCACAGCAGCGTATGAAGCCTCATCGACGTCACCTTGATAATGAAGCTCTTTCCCGAGCTCACCCTAAAGTACTTTTTCCTCTTCTATGGTGGTGTCTTCTCAATCGCCAGATTTTGGAACCTGGATGTTTAGTCTCTTAGCTTTTGTCAAATTTTTCCATCCTTTAACAGTAGCTCGCTGATTTCTTCACCAGTAACCGGTTTACTAAAGAGATATCCCTGACCAATATCACATCCCAGATTGATTAAATGGGCAAGCTGATCTTCGGTTTCAATACCTTCGGCGATAACTTTTAATCCAAGTCCATGACCCATTGAAATGGCTGCATTTATCAATTCTCGGTCGGCTTCATCAACTGAAATATCATTGATAAAGCTGCGGTCGATTTTTAAGGTATTGAAGGGGTAACTTCTCAGGTAACTTAATGAGGAATACCCCGTTCCAAAATCATCCATTGAGATCCCTATTCCTAGATTTTTCAAAGTATTGATGGTTTCTTCCAGATAGGGATAGCCACTTAGTAGCACGCCCTCGGTTATTTCAACTTCTAATGCGGCGGCTGGTAAATCATGCTTTTTAAGTAGATTTGAAATGATGGTCGGTAGTTTTTGGTTACGGAACTGTGTCGGTGATAAATTGACTGCAGTCGAAAATTCGTGGTTTGTCATTGTTCTCCATTTAGCGGTCCACGCCATAGCTTCGGATAAAACATACTGACCAATTTTATCGATTGAACTACTTTGTTCGGCAACGGGAATGAAATCATCTGGTGATATCGGACCTAATACTGAGCTATGCCATCTGATTAAGGCTTCTACTCCAATGATAACTTTAGTTTGTAAATCAATTAGAGGTTGATAAAGAACCGTAAACTCATCACGCGATAATGCTCCATTTAATTGCTCTTCAAGAGCCAGTCTGCGGGAGATATCCTTATTCATTGATGCGGTATAATTTTGATAGGTGTTACGGCCCATTTCCTTTGCGCGATACATTGCCGTATCGGCATTACGTAACAGCTCGTCTGAGTTAGCACCATCTTCTGGATAACAGGCGATACCAATGCTTACCGTAATGACCAGCTCTCGCTCATCCAGAGTGAAAACATTCCTGAACTGAGATAGCAGGTGTTCAGCAACAAGCTGGGCACCGGAGACTGAGTTAATGCTATGTAATAGAATAATAAATTCATCACCACCCAGTCGACACAAAGAGTCCATTTCACGAATCGATTCTGAAAGGCGCCGTGCTACCATCACCAGCAGTCTATCTCCAGCCTCATGCCCCATGGAATCATTAATTCGTTTAAATCCGTCAAGGTCAAGAAACAGTACGGCCAGTTTAGTGTTGTTTCGACTGGATTCCCTGACCATGAGGCTTAATCTATCAAGCGCTAAAAATCGGTTTGGTAAATCAGTCAGGTGGTCATAATGAGCCTGATAGAGCATCTTTTCATGTTGTATTTTTTTCTCAGTAATGTCTTCTTTAACGCCTACGTAATGTGTGACTTCTCCAGACTCATTAATAACCGGAGCAATACGAGCATATTCCCAATAAATATCACCATTTTTATTTTTGTTCTGAATTTCACCTGACCAGGGTTTTTTCTCTAACAGGCAGTTCCACATTTCTTTATAACGCTTTAATGGAGTTAGTCCAGACTTGAAAATTCTGGGGTTTTTCCCCTTTACCTCCTGCAGGGTGAAACCTGAAATCTCTTCGAAACTATGATTTATGTATTCAATGTTGGCTTGTGTGTCGGTTATGACCACACTTGATGGGCTTTGCTCTATAGCCTGAGAAAGTACTCGGATCATGGCTTGCTTGTTTTTTAATTCTGTGACATCGAGATGGGTGCCGACCATTCTTATCGCAGTACCTTCTTCATCACGTACGGCATAGGCTCGAGAAAGAATATCTACCCAGTGACCATCCTTATGGCGCATTTTTAATTCGAGATTAAAATTATCTCGAGAGCCATTTAGAAATTCGCTCATGACACTCCAGCTCTGTGCCTGGTCAGTCGCAACAAAAAGGTCTTTCCAGATCGAAAAGTCATTAGGTAATTCATCGTCTTTATAACCGAGCATGCTCTTCCAGCGAGGGGAGTAATAAATTTCATTTTTGACAAGATCCCAGTCATACAGTCCATCATTGGCACCTTTCATCGCCAGGGAAAATCGCTCTTCACTTGCTTTTAGTGCCTGTTCTGCTTCCTTACGTTCGGTAATATCAACGACTACGGAACCTAAACTGATGATGTGGTTGCTGTTATCAAGAACAGGAAAATAAGATATGCTGAAGTGTGAGATTTTTCCGGGTCTCGAAGGGATTTCAGTACTAAGTTCTGTATTCAATATTGGTTTCCTGGTTTCAAGAATCTGTTGGAAACAGGGATATGCTATGTTATATATATCGGGTAAAACATCCTGCATGGATTTACCGATGTGGTCTTCAACTTTAACTCCATTCAACCCCGCCAATGTTTCATTGATGAGTTGGTAGTGTAAATCTGTACTAAGCAGAGCCATCCCTGTGGGTGACGCGCTAAAAATGGAAGACAATAGTTGTTCGCTCTTTAATAATTCTTGCTCTATATGTTTGCGGTCAGAAATTTCCTGGATTAAAGCCTTATTCTTTTCTGATAATTCAATAGTCCCCTGCTGAATTAATGCTTCCCGTTGGTTCACTTCCTCATTTAACTGATTGATCAAAGCGATATTCTTTTGTTGCAGCTCTAATGCTGTAATGGCACTACGATTTAAATTTATGGTGAACAGGGTGATCATGATCAAATAGATAATAAGGCCCAACGACAGCAGGTAATAAGGGAGATCATTAAAAAGAAACAAGGTAGCCAGTAAAGAAAAAAACTGAGGATAGGTATAAACGATGAAGGCAGGTAAATAGGCTGATAATAGAATAACGCTAGTTCCAACAATACCGAATAACAGTAAAGACAGGGCCATGGTAATAACAATATCATTAGCGATATAAATCAGGGGGAAGATAATGCACCAGGATAACCCCGCCATGGCACTTCCAATCAGGTGGTATCTGAGCCACCGCTCCGAGGAAAAGACCTTAGGCTTCGTTTTGTGTAGATACCAGATAGATAATCGAATTATTGCTGAGGTGCAAAGTAGCAAACACCAGATATTGACAAGAATGGAATCGACTCTTTGCTTTAAAATTATGGTGAACAATAATGCAAGAACTATTATTGCGCTATTCGATATGGGGGCCTGTAGGTATAGCGTACGTACCTGTTCAATTACACGTAGCCTACGTATATCAGGAGTATATCCTTTTCTAGTGTTGGGGAGACTTTGCTGCCTTATTTCCTTTGATTCTTCGATCATTATGGCTACGCTTTTCCATTGAAAAGTAGTTTTACGCAACTTGATACAGCATAACGTATTTTCAAGTGTATGCCATATAACTCCATACTGCAGATAATATTTTTAGAACTATGAAAGTGTGTTTTGCAATGGCCCGCAGAATGATTTGCCAATCATTTAGTGTCGGTTGAAAACAATATGATCCAAATTATTAACAAAAAATTACAATAAAATAGGCTATGATTAGATAAAAAGTGACTCGTCAGGAACAAATATGGACGAGATCAAAAGCTACACTTAATTTATTTAATCTGGAGAGTTTAGATGTTTGTTTCATCAATTGGTAGTGCAAGTGCCCAGCAAGTGTTGCAGCCACTATTGACTAGTGTTGAAAGTATGGCAGAAGGTAGTACCCCAGACGGTGACCGTGACAGGGATGATGTCAGTAACGTTTCTGCAACTACAAATGTAAATAATTCAGCAAATGTAACAGAGTCAATTGGCCAGAATATTAATGTCTATGCCTAGTTGCTTGGCTGGCTAAAGGAACCTCTGATTAATTCTGGGTCGAGGGTGTGGTGAGATGAAATGGTTCGGATCAAGGCGAAAAGTGCACGTAATAGCAAGCTATTGCGAAACTTTTCAACGCTGAGCCGGATTATTTCAGCCACCACACCGATCCACGAATTGATCAGAGGTTCCTTAAATTAATCTCACGCAAAGTAACTATAGACTTACTGGATTCCTTTCCCCCCCCGCATCTAATGTATTGCTCTTTAGAAAGTATTTGAGCTTCTAAGGCCAAAATCAAAGCTACACTTCTGTTCGATATCGCCTAAAGATGGTTCCTACTGCTGTAAAAAAGCATTCTGATCAACCAGGAAGCGTTCGCTCAGGGGCAGGCTGGCGGCACCTAGCGCGCGAGCGTTGGTTCCAATACTACCTTCGTAGATATCTGGAATCTGTAGTCCAGGTAGCTGCATGTCCTGCAACTGATGTCTAATCTGGGTTACTATTTCGCTTCGAATATCGCGGGGTAAAGAGCCATCTATTACGCAAGCCTCGAAATCGATGACTGAAATGGAAGATACAATCGCGTGAGCGATGCCATGCGAGGTTTGTTGAATCCAGTTCTTCACCTCGGCTGATTCGTTATCCCACTGCTTGTTCTTTTCCCATAAGCTGCTCGAATTACCACCTGCAGCATCGATGGCTTTTTCCAGTGTTGCCACTGATGCCAGATCAATTAACTGCTGAGTTTTACCGCCTTGCACAGGGATCGGCATGGAGCCGATGGCACCAGAATTGCCGCCGGGCCCAGTAAACAGGCTGCCATTTAGCACAATCCCGCCACCAATAAAGTAGCCGATATGAAAATACAGAAAATTTTCGGGCAGTTGTGAATGACCAAACACCAGCTCAGCAGCACAGGCAGCAGAGACATCATTTTCCATATAAACCGGGAAGTCGCAATGATCAGCAATCAGGCTACGGATATCCACCACACGCCAGCTATCCATGGCGAGCTGAGTAGTACCGATGAGTTCAGGCCAGTTCCATAACTGAAACGGAATGCCTATACCCATGCCCGAGATTCGACTGCGCTGCTTTTTCGAGAGACGGCCACAGATGCTGTCAATCGAGGTTTTAACAAATTGCACAATACTGTCTGGAGTAGGGTAGCCATAACTCAAGTTCGAGATATCGACTATATCGCCGAGAAAATCTATTAATACGAGGTCACTGCGTCGGCGACCAATCTTGAGGCCAAAAAATAATGCGCCACTGGCGACCAGTGACATGGGTACCGAGGGTTGCCCGACCTTGCCCTGTATTCGTGTCGGCTCATCGCGTTTGAGTAAGCCATCTTTCTCCAGGTTGCGCATGATTACCGATGCGGTTTGAGCGGATAAACCGGTCATGCGTGCAATATCGGATTTGGGCAAGGCGCCATGCCGACGTATTAATGTTAGTACCAGGCGTTCGTTATAGGCTCGCATGCCACTCTGGTTAGTGCCCATGTTAATGCGATTGATTGTGCCCGAGTTTATTTGATTCAAGGATTGATAACCGAATTTCTACCAGATGTAGAACTTACCTTATGTGCGAACAAAACATAAGTCAATTAATAACTATAAGTGAATTATTTATTAATTCAACGATGTTCCGCGCTGTGGTTGATTAGTAAATATAAATGATTTATTAATTGACACGGTGCTTTATAGTGTGCTCTTATCCTGTTATGTTGCTGAGTGATAGGCCTTTCTATTGCGGCATCTGAGTTCTCGGCACAGTTATAAAATCTTATAAATTAACAGAGGAAAGCTCATGAAAAAACAAACCTTAATCAAAAACACACTTGCCCTCGCCGTTCTGGCAATGCTGGGATCAAGTCCTTCTATGGCGGCAGATATTGGCGCCTGTTTAATCACCAAAACCGACACCAATCCATTTTTTGTGAAGATGAAAGAAGGTGCGCAGGCAGGCGCGAAGGCTAATGGTATTTCACTGCAAACTTTTGCCGGTAAGCTAGATGGTGATGTTGAAACTCAGGTCTCTGCGGTAGAAACCTGTATCGCATCGGGCGCTAAAGGCATCCTGATTACACCATCTGATTCTTCTTCATTGGCACCTGTTGTGAATAAGGCACGTAAGGCGGGGTTACTGGTTATTGCACTGGATACGCCTTTTGATCCAGCCGATACCGCTGATGCGACCTTTGCTACCGATAACTTCAAGGCGGGAGTGTTAATCGGTCAATGGGCCAAAGCCAAAATGGGCGCAAAAGCCGCTACGGCTAAAATAGCACTACTCGACCTTAATCCTTCGCAGGTCTCAGTTGACTATCTGCGTGATAATGGTTTTCTTCAGGGCTTTGGTATCGATATTAAAGATCCTAAACGTATAGGTGATGAAACCGATCCGAGAATCGTTGGTAATGATGTAACTAATGGTAACGAAGAGGGGGGGCGTAAAGCGATGGAAAATCTGATGCAGCTAGACCCTGATATCAATCTTGTTTACACCATTAATGAGCCTGCCGCAGCAGGGGCATATGAAGCGCTGAAAGCATTTGGTAAAGAAAAAGGAGCAATAATTGTATCAGTAGATGGTGGATGTCCTGGCGTGCAAAACGTTAAGGAAGGTATTATCGGTGCAACTTCTATGCAGTTCCCTCTGCTGATGGCTTCAAAAGGTATCGAAGCTATTAAAATCTGGGCTGAGAAGGGTGTAAAACCAAAGCCATCACCTGGTCTCGATTTTTTTAATACGGGTGTTGAACTGGTTACTGATCAACCTGTTAAAGGTTTGCCATCTATTAACTCAAGAGAAGGCCTGAGTAAATGCTGGGGCTAATAGCCTAAATTTATAATGATTTATTAAACAGGGGCTCCTTGATCTGCTACTTTGGGCAGGTCAGGTCTCCTCTGATATTTCACCATTCTTTAAAGAATTGGAGGAAAGGTTTATGAGTGATAATAACTCACAGACAAATGTAAAGCAGGACTTCGAGAAGGTCATTGATAAGGCAGACAGCAAGGTTGCCAGTTTTGACCAGGTAGATGGTGGTGCATTAACCAGGATACAGCGCTATCTGCACAGCTACCCGACCATGATTCCAGTGATTGTGCTGTTGTTAAGCCTGGCTATATTTGGTGTGGTGGCAGGCGGACGCTTTTTTTCTGCATTCAATATGTCTCTGATTATTCAGCAGGTATCCATTATTGGCATATTGGCGGCGGCTCAAAGTCTCATTGTGCTGACCGCTGGCATTGATCTGTCGGTAGCTGCCATCATGGTGCTGATGTCGGTAATTGCCGGCAATCTGGCGGTAAACATGGGAGTTCCTGCACCGCTTGCATTACTGATCGCGTTCGCCGGTGGTAGCGCAGCAGGGTTAATGAATGGCTTGCTGGTTACACGCTTCAAACTTCCACCTTTTATCGTCACGCTGGGCACCTGGAATATCTTTTTTGCCCTCAATCTTTGGCTATCTGGTGCGCAATCTATTCGCAGCCAGGATATAGACGCCAAAGCGCCTTTGCTGAAATTCTTTGGTCACTCCATCAATATTGGCGGTGCACAGTTGACCTATGGTTCTTTCCTGATGCTAATTATCTTCATAGTGATGTGGTATATGCTGACAAAAACCGCCTGGGGTCGTCATGTGTATGCGATAGGCGATGATAAGGAGTCGGCAGAGCTATCCGGTATTAGAACCGACCGCACAGTGAATTCGGTATATATGCTGGCGGGTTTTATCTGTGCATTAGGTGCCTGGGCATCGATTGGTCGTGTGGGTTCGGTATCACCGCAAAGTTTTTATGAAGGAAACCTGCAATCGATAACCGCTGTAGTGATCGGTGGGATTTCATTGTTTGGTGGGCGTGGTTCAATCATGGGGCCCCTGGTAGGGGCGCTTATAGTAGGTGTATTTCAATCAGGGCTACGCCTTTCGGGAGTTGACGTGTTGTGGCAGGTGTTTGCCATCGGTTGGCTCATTATTATCGCTGTAGCAATCGATCAATGGATCAGGAAGGTATCGGCATGACACTGGCAGAAACTCAGCAACCCATACTTACCGCACGCAATGTGGTCAAACGATATGGCCGTGTTACGGCGTTGGATCATGCCGATTTTGATCTGTATCCAGGCGAAGTGCTGGCCGTCATAGGCGATAATGGCTGTGGTAAATCAACTCTGATTAAAGCGCTTTCGGGGGCCATTCAGATTGATGAGGGAGAGATAGAGCTGGAAGGTAAGCAGATTCACTTTTCATCACCTATGGAGGCTCGCGAAGCGGGTATAGAAACGGTTTACCAGACGTTGGCACTATCTTCGGCATTATCGATTACCGATAACCTTTTCATGGGGCGCGAAATTAGAAAACCCGGTGTGCTAGGGAGCTGGTTCAAAATGCTGGATCACGCTGAGATGGAACGTATTGCGCGTGAGAAATTGAACGAGCTGGGGCTGATGACGATTCAGAATATTAATCAGGCAGTAGAAACGCTGTCTGGTGGTCAACGCCAGGGCGTCGCTGTAGCTCGTGCAGCAGCATTTGGTTCCAAAGTAGTCATTATGGACGAACCGACAGCGGCTCTAGGTGTTAAAGAAAGTCGTCGCGTACTGGATTTGATTCTTGATGTTAAATCGCGCGGTCTGCCTATTGTATTGATTTCACACAATATGCCTCATGTATTTGAGATTGCGGATCGAATTCATATCCATCGCATGGGTCGTCGCGCCTGTGTCATCAAGCCACAGGATTATTCGATGTCTGACGCAGTGGCGATCATGACTGGAGCGATGGATCCACCAGAAGATGATAGTGCTGAAAAAGTGCATTAATCTTTAATTAGATTTGGGGGCGCTGAGTAATGTTTTTGATATGTGGCGAAGCCTTGTTTGATGTATTTATGGAGCAGCAACAGCTGGATTCAATCCAGATGAATGCTCGCGTTGGTGGGTCTCCATTCAATGTGGCGATCGGTCTGGCTCGGCTGGGTCAGGCATCCGCTTTGTTAACCGGTGTATCAACAGATGTCCTGGGTAATCAGTTAACCAATATGCTGGAAAGTGAGTCGGTATCCACCGATTATCTGCTGCGTTCCGGGCGACGTACCACCTTAAGTCTAATCAACCTTAAACCAGATGGACAACCCGAGTATGTTTTCTATGGGCTTGGTTCTGCTGATTGTAGCGTGACCGAAGCCGATCTACCCCAGATCGGGCCTGAAGTCACGGGCATTCACTTTGGCTCTTATTCACTGGTGGTGAAACCGGTGGCGGATGCCTTTGCCTCCATGCTGGACAAATATAGCGACCGTTTTATCTCGGTTGACCCCAATGTGCGCCCCACTATTGAACCTGATATGCAGGTTTGGCGCGAACGGGTCGCGCAATATGCAAAATATGCCAACCTGTTAAAGATTAGCGCTGAGGATATCGAATATCTTTACCCGCAAAGCAGCGCTGAGCAAATGGCCGAGCAATGGCTGCAGGCTGGAGTGCAACTGGTTTTTGTCACCGATGGTTCAAAACAGGTTCAATGCTGGACAGCGACTGGACATCACTGTCGAGTAACTCCAGTAATCGATAAAGTGGTTGATACTGTCGGTGCTGGAGATACTTTTCAGGCCGCGATTCTTGCACGTTTATCAGAGTGGGGTGACCCGAGAGAAGTAGTCGCGAAACTTGATGAGGCGAGATTGAAAGAACTGGCTGAGTTTGCTGTTAAAGCAGCTTCGATAACCTGTTCGCGTCGCGGAGCGGATTTGCCACGTAGAAATGAGTTATAAAGCGGGCGGATTGAACTAGTTTTTCTGGTCATAAAAATATCGACTGATTATGGTGCATGTCAGTAATAACTATAGTTGTATTAAGCATTGTGCCGGTGCATTTATAGTGCGGACCGGTAATTTCATGAGAATTGATGTCTTAAGCTGTTAATCTGTTCTTATCGCGCCAATCAATAGCATAGATATTTTCCATATGTCGAATGACAAAGCTATGGCATGAAATTTGTGGAATCAATTTGTAGTACTTTATAACCTGTGGCTTAACCGCATAGAGATTATGACCAACACTATTATCCCTGTATCTATTTTTGACCTTGTCGTGTTTGGAGCCAATGGGGATCTGGCTCTGCGCAAGCTGTTTCCTGCATTGTTTAGGCGCTATGCCGATAGTCAAATACCAGAAGGCTCTCGCATTATAGGTGCATCTTTATCCGATTATGGCAGCGATGAATTTCGTTCTGAGGTGTACGAAGCGCTGAAGTTGCATCTGGATCCTGAGGAATTTGATGATGATCGTATTCACTTATTCCTGCAGTGTCTGCATTATCAGGGAATCGATGCTACAGATATTTCAACCTGGGGTGGCTTGACGGCGATTCTTGAACAACAACCAGACCGTACTAGAGTTTATTATCTTTCCGTTGCCCCCTTCCTGTTTGGGCCTATAGCCCAGTCACTGGCTGAAGCTGGTCTCAATGATAATGGTGCACGCCTGGTGGTGGAAAAACCTTTTGGGCATGATTATAAATCTGCAGTCGAACTGAATGATCAATTGTGTTCTGCATTTGATGAGCACTTTATCTATCGTATCGATCATTATCTGGGCAAGGAAACGGTACAGAATTTAATGGCATTCCGATTTGCCAATGCTCTGTTTGAGCCACAATGGAACAGTAATGCAGTTGACCATGTACAGATTACAGTGGCTGAAACACTGGGGGTTGGCACTCGGGGGCGATATTACGACAGCGCCGGTGCGATGCGCGATATGGTACAGAATCATCTGATTCAGTTATTATGTCTGATCGCGATGGAGCCGCCTTATGCCTTTACCGCAGATGCATTGCGCGATGAGAAAATCAAGGTGCTGCGTTCACTACGTCCATTAACCGGGAAAGAGGCACTGCAAAACACGCGTCGAGGTCAGTACCTTTCAAGCAGAAACGAACCGGCTTATACCGAAGAAGTTGGTGAGCCCGATAGTCTGTGTGAAACCTTTGTCGCTATTAAGGCGGGTATAGAATGCTGGCGCTGGAGTGGGGTTCCCTTTTATCTACGCACTGGCAAGAAGCTACGTGAATCGATGGCTGAGATTGCCATTGTATTTAAAAAGCCGCATTACATGTTGTTCGGAAATCTGTCGACCCCGGTACAGCAGAATACCCTGGTGATACGATTACAGCCGGATGAAGGATTGAGTCTGTCGGTAATGACCAAAGATCCTGGGCCGGGCGGATTCAGATTAAATCAAAGTGTGCTGGATATGAGTTTTATTGAGAATCGCCCGGGTGGAAAGCGGGTTCCTGATTCCTATGAGCGTCTGTTAATGGATGTTGTACGTGGCAATCAGACGTTATTCATGCGCCGCGACGAAGTTGAAGAAGCATGGAAATGGATAGATCCGATCATTGAGGCCTGGAAGGAATCGGGAGAACGACCGGAAAGTTATGATTCGGGTGGCAGTGGTCCTGCAGGTTCGATGGAATTGATGTCGCAAACCGACCGACGTTGGAGAGATATAAAACTATGAAGCTCGTTGAATATACCTGTCAGCAGGCTGCAGCAGAAGGCCTGTCTCAGCTGGTCACGCAGCAGTTGAAATCTACCATCATCGCGCGCGGCATGGCGAGCCTTGCGGTACCGGGGGGATCTACCCCGGGGCCTTTTTTAAGGCAGTTAGCACAGGCTGAGCTGGACTGGGGCCGAATTAATGTAACTACCACTGATGAGCGGCAGGTACCTATAGATCATGCCCGTTCTAATGCGCGCCTGATCAGCGAATCTCTGTTACTTAACCCAGATGCGAAGCCCTCTTTTTTTGCCATGAATCAGGGGCTTAGCCTGGATCATCTCAGGCAGCAGTTTGCGCAATACTTTATTCCACTAGATATCTGTGTGTTAGGCATGGGTGATGATGGGCATACGGCTTCTTTGTTTCCAGGAGTCGATGAAGACTTACTGTCAGCTGCCAGCCAGCAATTGATTGCCGAAGTTCAACCGCCGGGAGATCTGGAAGCGCGCATTACATTGACTGCACGTGCGCTGTTGATGGCAAAATATATACATATCCTGATCCATGGGGTGAACAAAAAAGCGGTACTGGATGTTTCCCTGAATGGTGATGATGTATCGCAGATGCCAGTGCGCAGTATCTGGCAGCATGCTAATGCGCGAGTAATGATTCACTATGCGCCAAACTAATTGATTCAAAGGTTAAAATGAATTTGCACCCAGTAGTGGCAGAAGTAACTGCTCGAATAGAAAAGCGAAGCAGCAAGACCCGTTCAGATTATATGGATGGAATTCAACGCGCAAGCGAATCAACAGACTGGAATCGTCAGCTTGGTTGCGGCAATCTGGCGCATGCTTTTGCGGCAAGTTGTTCCGCTGATAAAGACTCTCAAACAGGTCAGAGTGCTGGAAACCTGGCTATTATTACTGCTTATAATGACATGCTGTCCGCACATCAGCCTTATGCAGACTATCCCGATATGATTAAACAGGCTGCACGTGAACTTGGTGGTACCGCTCAGGTGGCAGGTGGTGTCCCCGCTATGTGTGATGGCGTGACTCAGGGGCAGCCGGGTATGGAACTGGCATTATTCTCGCGCGATGTGATTGCGCTAAGTGCTGCTATAGCACTTTCGCATAATGTCTATGACGGTGCCATCTTTCTCGGTATATGCGACAAGATCGTACCTGGGCTGGTAGTGGCTGCTGCCAGCTTTGGGCACCTGCCCTGTATATTCATGCCGGCGGGTCCGATGCCTTCAGGTATTCCGAATAAGCAGAAAGCCAGGGTGCGCCAGAAATATGCAGCAGGTGAAGTGGGGCGTGAAGAATTATTAAAATCTGAAATGCAATCCTATCATTCACCAGGTACATGCACTTTTTACGGTACAGCAAATACCAATCAGATGTTGATGGAGATCATGGGTATGCAGTTGCCGGGTTCCAGTTTTATCAACCCAGGTACAGAACTGCGTCAGGCATTTAATATTGCCGGGGTAAAACGTCTGTTTGAAATCGGCAGCAAACAACCGCAATACACCCCGGCAGCCCAGGTACTGGATATTCCAAATTTTGTGAATGGTATTGTCGGCCTGCATGCAACGGGTGGTTCAACCAATCTGGTACTGCACCTGATGGTGATGGCACGTGCCGCAGGCATTATTCTTGATTCACAGGATTTTTCTGATCTGTCGCATGTCACTCCCTTAATGGCTCGGGTGTATCCCAATGGTATGGAAGATGTGAATGCCTTCCAGGATGCTGGTGGTATGAGGTATCTGATTGCTGAGTTACTCGAGGCTGGTATGCTGCATGAACAGGTCAGTACGGTGTTTGGTAAAGGCTTATCCGCATATACTCGTCAACCGAAACTGGATGATGAGGGTCGCCTGAGTTGGAATGAGGTATCGGTTCCCAGTCAAAATACTGAGGTATTAAGGCCTTTTACTGATGCTTTCCAGCCCTCAGGTGGGTTGAAGGTTTTAACTGGGAATCTAGGGAGTGCCATAATCAAGGTATCAGCATTGCCGCAACAGCGGCAGGTGATTGAGGCACCAGCGCGGGTATTTGATTCTCAACAAGCCGTCAAAGAGGCCTTTGACGCCGGTGAGCTTGAGCAAGATTTTATCTGTGTAGTACGTTTTCAGGGGCCTAAATCTAATGGCATGCCTGAGCTGCATGGCCTGACACCAGTACTCGGTCTGCTACAGGATCGAGGGTATTCGGTAGCGCTGGTTACCGATGGCCGCATGTCGGGAGCCAGTGGTAAAATCCCGGCAGCTATTCATGTAGCTCCAGAGGCCTGCGATGGCGGCCCTATAGCCTGCATACGAGATGGTGATATGATTCGTCTGGATGCCAATGCTGAAACTTTACAGGTACTGGCAGATGACTTTTCTGAGCGAGAGCCTGTAATGATAGACCTGTCGGCCAATCAAATCGGTATGGGGCGTGAATTATTTTCTCATTTTCGCAGGGCTGCTGGTATTACCAGCGAAGGTGCAAGCGTGTTTTTTAATCAGGGGTAGGAACAGTGATTGATTTAGCAACTATCTGGAAAGAAGTTGAACAACAGGCTGAGCGTTTGCAGGATAAAACCTTACGTCAGTTGTTTGCTGAAAATACTTCCCGCTTTGACGATTTCTCGTTACAACTTGATGACATACTGATCGATTACTCGAAAGAAAGAATCGACCAGCATGCGCTCAGGTCATTATTGGCACTGGCTCGAAGTGCAGGCGTTGAAGCCTACCGCGAGTGGATGTTTACGGGTGTAAAAATCAATAACACTGAGGGCCGTGCCGTTTTGCATAGCGCGCTACGTGATAGCAGTGATACACCACTGATACTGGATAATCGAGACATCAAGCCCGAAGTGCATGGCGTGCTGGATAAGTTTCTCACCTTTGCCGATGCTGTGCGCTCTGGCAAATATACAACCGTCGATGGCAAGCCATTTACCGATGTGGTGAGCATAGGTATCGGTGGTTCTGATCTGGGTCCTGCGATGGTGACATCGGCATTGGCGCCCTGGCATGATGGGCCGCGCGTACATTTTGTTTCTAACGTGGATGGAGCGCATCTGTTCGATACGCTGGCTAAACTGGATGCACGCAGCACGCTACTGATTGTTGCATCCAAAACTTTTACCACTCTGGAAACCATGACCAATGCGCAAAGCGCACGTGACTGGTTGGCACAGAGTCTGGACGAGAATCAGACCGGTACACATATTGCTGCAGTGTCCACCAACCTCGAAGCAACCCAGGCCTTTGGTATTGATGACTCACGCGTATTCGGTTTCTGGGATTGGGTGGGCGGGCGTTATTCAGTATGGTCGGCAATTGGCCTGCCGGTAGCTATAGCCATCGGTGGAGAAGGTTTCCGGGATTTTCTGTCGGGTGCAGAGACCATGGATAAGCATTTTCGTGATGCACCTTTAGAAAAAAATCTGCCTGTGATGCTGGCGCTTATAGGTATCTGGCGACGCAATTTACTGGGCATGTCTTCGGTGGCTTTGATTCCTTACGATCAGCGTCTGGCACGCTTTGCAGCATTTATTCAACAACTGGATATGGAGTCAAATGGCAAACAGACACGCCGAGAAGGACAGGGTATCCAGCATGCGACCGGCCCGGTGATCTGGGGTGAAGCGGGTACCAACGCGCAACATTCATTCTTTCAATTATTGCACCAGGGCAGTGATGTAATACCTGTGGATTTTTTAATCGCCGCCGAGCCTGCTCACTGTGATGATCCTGAGCATGCTTTAAATAAGCACCATGATTTGCTAGTGGCGAATGCTTTGGCGCAGGCTAGTGCGTTAGCATTTGGGCGTACAGAACAGGAAGCCCGTCAGGACATGCAGCAGTCTGGTCTGGCGCAGCAAGATATCGACCGTTTAGCAAGCCATAAAACCTTTGCAGGTAATCGTCCCTCCACCATGATCAGTTATCGTAGTCTGGATCCATTCACTCTGGGCCGCCTGATTTCACTGTATGAACACAAGGTTTTTGTTCAAGGTGTGATCTGGGGCATTAATTCTTTTGACCAATGGGGTGTAGAGTTAGGTAAGGTGCTGGCGAGTTCAATTGCACCAGCGGTCAGCTCTGCGAAGCATCAGGGTAGTTTCGATTCATCGACTACGGGGCTTTTAAATCATATTCATGCTTTACGTAAACAGGATTAAGCAATGAAATCAGCCAGAGAGATTTGCACCATGGTGCCGGTTATTCCGGTACTGGTGATCGAACAACTGGAGACAGCCCGGCCATTGGCTCAGGCACTGATTCAGGGTGGACTACTGGTACTCGAAGTCACTCTGCGCACTTCGGTGGCACTGGATGCCATTAAGGCAATGGCCGAGGTGCCTGGCGCAGTAGTGGGTGCTGGTACTGTGTTGACGAAACAGGATTTACTGGCGGCCAAACAGGCCGGTGCTGTTTTTGCCGTTGCGCCAGGAGCCACCGATGCCTTGCTGCAGGCTGCTGAAGATGAGCAATTCCCATTATTACCCGGTGCTGCTACCGCCAGTGAGGTGATGCGTTTAATGGAGCGAGGATACGATACACTGAAATTTTTCCCTGCAGAAGCGGCCGGAGGGGTTAAAATGCTTAAATCTCTGGCTGGGCCATTACCTCAGGTGTCGTTTTGTCCTACTGGTGGGGTAAGTCCACAGAATGTGGGTGAATACCTTTCTCTAAGCAATGTGTTGTGTGTGGGTGGCACATGGATAACGCCATTAGATAAAATTAACTCGGGTGACTGGGCTGGGATTCAACAACTGGCTCAACAGGCTTCACAGGTAAAATAATTTTGACCCATATAAACCAACAGGACATTCAGGCACTGATCAAAGGAGATTATGACGATGTCTTCTCGATCCTTGGTATGCATGAAACAAAAAAACCACAGGCTCTCGTAGTACGAGCATTTCTGCCGGGTGCTGAGTCGGTAGAAGTGATTGCCTGCGAGGATGAAAGCGTCGTCGCGCCACTAGAAAAGCTGGATGATAATGGACTTTTTGCCGGTAGTATGGGCGAAAAGCGTCAGCGATTCGACTATCGCCTACGTGTGCATTATCCGTTCTTAACTAAAGATATTGAAGATCCCTATCGCTTCCCCTCTCAATTAAGTGCGGATGATATTTACCTTTTTGGTGAGGGCACACAGGAACGCCTGTATCGCTGGATGGGTGCGCATGCTCGCGTGGTAGATGGTATTAGCGGCATGATGTTTGTGGTATGGGCACCATCAGCTAAACGTGTATCACTGGTTGGTGATTTTAATCAGTGGGATGGTCGTCGACATGTAATGCGTAAACACCCTGCCTCAGGTCTATGGGACATCTTTATACCAGGAATGGGTGAAGGAGCATTATACAAGTTTGAAATTCGTGCTGGTGATGGCACCCTGTTACCACTTAAAGCCGATCCTTACGCATATGCTACCGCTCATGCGCAGGAAACTGCCTGTAAAACCACACGTGACTATGGCTATGAATGGAATGATCATGGCTGGATGTCGGCGCGTAAGCAATTTGATCCTTACCATAGTGCTATATCAATCTATGAAGTACATGCTGGTTCCTGGCGGCGTAATCCAGATCAGGGTAATCGTTATCTGAGCTACCGTGAGATGGCACAGGAACTGGTGCCTTATGTGGTAGATATGGGGTTTACCCATATCCAGTTTATGCCGTTATCTGAGTTTCCTTTCGATGGCTCCTGGGGCTATCAGCCGATAGGCATGTTTGCACCCACCAGTCGTTTTGGTTCGCCGGATGATTTCAAATATTTTATTGACTGTTGTCATCAGAATGGTATCGGTGTGTTGCTCGACTGGGTGCCGGGACATTTTCCGACCGATGAACATGGCCTGGGTCGCTTCGATGGCACGGCGCTATATGAACATCAGGATAAACGTCAGGGTTACCACCCCGACTGGAATACCCTGATTTATAACTATGGCCGACGTGAAGTAGTCAGTTATCTGTTGAGCAATGCCATGTACTGGCTGGATGTATTTCATATTGATGGTTTAAGGGTGGATGCTGTAGCTTCCATGCTGTATCTGGATTACAGTCGTAAAGAAGGGGAGTGGCTACCGAATAAATATGGTGGTCGCGAGAATCTGGATGCGATTGAATTACTCAGACAGGTGAATAGCCGAGTTTATTTCAACTATCCCGGCGTGATGATGATTGCTGAAGAATCAACCGCCTTTCCGGGGGTTTCCAAACCAGTGGTAGATGGTGGACTGGGTTTTGGTTTTAAATGGAATATGGGCTGGATGAACGATACCCTGCGCTATATCGAGCGCGATCCTATACATCGTCAATACCATCATAATGAAATGACCTTTAGTCTGATGTATGCCTTCAGCGAAAATTTTATACTACCCATCAGTCATGATGAAGTGGTGCACGGCAAGGGCTCGTTAATCAATAAAATGCCCGGTGATGAATGGCAGCAGTTTGCCAATCTGCGTGCTTATCTGGCGTATATGTGGACGCACCCCGGTAAAAAGCTGTTCTTTATGGGGGGCGAGTTTGCGCAACGTCAGGAATGGAATCACAATTACAGTCTTGAATGGCATCTGTTGCAATATCCTTACCACAGCGGTGTGCAAAAACTGGTACGAGATATCAATCATCTTTACCAGCAGCTGCCTGCTTTGCATCAACTGGACTGCGATGGCAATGGTTTTGAATGGCTGGATGTGGAAAACAGTCAGCATTCGATCCTGGCTTTTCTGCGACGTGGTAAACCAGGATGCGCGCCAGCTCTGGTAGTGGTTAATTTTACTCCGACCCCGCATTTAGCCTATCAGGTAGGTGTGCCTCAGGGCGGTTTTTATCAGGAACGTTTGAATACCGATTCTGAAAATTATGGTGGATCAAATATGGGCAATGGTAGCGGTGTTGAGGCGGTGCAGGGTGAGTTTAGAAATCAGCCTTACCATTTGAATCTGGTACTACCCCCTCTGGCAGTACTGGTCTTTGAGGCGAGCGTATGAGTAAATCCCAACAAATGCTGGCAGGCGAAAGTTATCCTCTAGGTGCTAGCTGGGATGGAGAAGGGGTAAACTTTGCGCTATTTTCAGTGCATGCAGAGCGGGTCGAGCTATGCCTGTTCGATGCCGAGGGAGTGCGTGAAGTCGCTCGCTATGAGTTACCAGAAAAAACTCATGACGTATGGCATGGTTACTTGCCGCGCGCGTCTGTCGGAACGGTTTATGGTTACCGGGTCTATGGCCCGTTTGACCCGCTTTCAGGACATCGATTCAACCATCATAAATTATTGCTTGATCCTTATGCGCGTCAGCTGCAGGGCAGATTTGTCTGGGATCAGAGTCATTTTGCCTATATGCCTGGTGGGGTAGATGAGGATTTAACCTTTGATACGCGCGACAATGCCAGGTATATGTATAAGGGTGTAGTGACATCATTGTTGGCCCCATCATCCATAGCCAGGCCCAGTATTCCCTGGCACCAGACTACCATCTACGAAACCCACCTACGTGGATTTACGCGCCTGCACCCAGACGTAGTCGAATCTCAGCGAGGTTGTTTTTCTGCGCTGAGTGACGACAAGGTCATTGATTATATCAAGGCGTTAGGAATTACTACGATTGAGTTATTACCGGTACATGCTTTTCTCGATGAACAGCATTTGTACACCAAGGGACTGAGTAACTACTGGGGCTATAACACCTTAAGTTATTTTGCCCAGCACCCCGCTTATCAGCGTGCACATGGAGTACTGGAATTCCGTCATATGGTCGAACGCCTGCACGATGCAGGGCTAGAAGTGATTCTGGACGTGGTTTATAACCACACTGCTGAAGGTAATGGTCGTGGCCCGACGCTCAGTTTTCGTGGTATCGATAATCTGTCTTATTACCGGCTACAGGCGGGACAGGCGCGTTATTACGATAACGATACCGGCTGTGGCAATACTGTGGATCTGAGTCATCCGCGCGTCATGCAATTAGTCATGGACAGTCTGCGCTACTGGTCTGGCGAAATGGGCGTTGATGGTTTCCGTTTTGACCTGGCGACTGTACTGGGGCGTGAGGAGAAAGGCTATAATCGTCAAGCGAGTTTTTTTCAGGCACTGGCACAGGATCCGCAGTTATCGCACACAAAGTTGATTGCGGAACCCTGGGATATTGGCCCGGGTGGTTATCAACTGGGTAATTTTCCCGGTGGCTGGAGTGAGTGGAACGATAATTATCGCGATACCGTACGCCGCTTCTGGCGTCGAGAACCCGGCATCCTGCCTACCTTTGCTCGCCGTCTGCATGGCTCCAGTGATATCTTTGAATTTTCCGGGCGTAAACCACGTGCCAGTATTAACTACATCACCAGTCATGATGGATTCACATTACGCGATCTAGTGAGTTATAAAACCCGACATAACGAAGCCAATGCTGAAAATAATAATGATGGCCACCGCGAAAATCTGAGTGAGAATTTCGGTGTTGAAGGTGAGTCTAATAACCCTGCAGTTGAAATATTACGACGACGTCAGCAACGCAATTTTCTGGCTACGCTGATGGTGTCGCAGGGTGTGCCCATGTTGCAGGCGGGTGATGAAAGGAACCGTACTCAAAGAGGCAATAATAATGCCTACTGTCAGGATAACCTGATTAGCTGGATCGATTGGTCGAATGATGATCCCTGGAACGAACAATTGACCCACTACGTCGCGCATTTATTTAAAATTCGACGTGATTATCCGATGCTCAGCGCACGTAACTATATTCATCAGCCTCTTGGAGCTGTGAAAACCAGCATTATGTGGGTGAATAGTGATGGTCAGGAAATGAACGAAAAACACTGGCAGGAACACCACAGTTTTGTGCTTGGTTATATGGTATCCGCTGCTGACGAACTCACCCAGAAACATATACTGGTGATATTTAATAACTCTAACGAAGAACAGGATTTTAGTTTACCTATTTGTGACACTGTTCAGCACTGGACCTGGTTGCTGAATAGCGCACTGGAAAGCGGAATACCTGAGTTTACTCAGGTGCCATGTAAAAAACCGGTGAAGATTGCTGAGCGTAGTGTTGCAATTCTTTGTACCGATAGCCTGAGAAGCGCTATTACTGATGAAAAACAAAATGAAATTAGATAAAGAAGCGTCACAATCTGTTCCTTATCTTGAAATGGGGGCTAAGTCGGTAACTGAGGATCTGGATCGTCATTTTCGCCTTACACTGGGGCATGATGAAATGGGTGATTCTCATTATTATCTTTTTAATGCGCTGGCATTAACGGTGAGAGATCGAATGGTAGAGCGCTGGCGTACAACCCGGCAACAATGTGCCCAATCCCAGTGTAAAAGAATTCAATATCTGTCACTGGAATTTCTTATGGGGCGAACCCTGAGAAATGCACTATTGAATCTGGATATGGAAGAGTCGGTACGTACAGCACTTAACCAGTATGGCTGTACACTGGAAGAGGTGGTTTCTGAAGAGCATGATGCAGGTCTGGGTAATGGCGGCCTGGGCCGCTTGGCAGCCTGCTTTCTGGATAGTTGTGCAACCTTAAAACTTCCGGTAACCGGTTATGGTATTCGTTATGAGTATGGCATGTTTCATCAGAAGATAGTTGATGGACAACAGGTCGAATCCCCTGATCACTGGTTGCAAAATGGTCATCCCTGGGAAATTGAATGTCCTGAAAATATTCAGCGAGTTCATTTCTTTGGGCATACC
Source organism: Gammaproteobacteria bacterium (assembly GCA_050298595.1). Taxonomy (GTDB): domain Bacteria; phylum Pseudomonadota; class Gammaproteobacteria; genus JACNJF01. The sequence goes on from JBNKUM010000108.1 coordinate 34,679, forward strand.
GAATTCTTTACTGACAATGAAGGGCGCGAGCATGCGCGTTGGGCAGAAACACACGATGTTTTAGCCGTTCCTTTTGATGTCCCGATTCCAGGCTACAGGAATGATACAGTGAACACCCTGCGCCTGTGGAAGTCTGAAGCTACCGATGAGTTTGATCTGGATGAATTTAACGCGGGCAGTTATACAGATGCTGTCGCTGCAAAGAATCTGGCTGAACAGATCACTATGGTACTTTATCCAAATGATGCCAGTGAAAACGGCAAAGAACTGCGTTTACGTCAGCAGTATTTCCTCGCTTCTGCCAGTTTACAGGATGTGATTCAGTACTGGGTTAAAATCTATGGAAATGACTTTAGTCAGTTTGCAGAAAAGAATGGTTTTCAGTTGAACGATACCCACCCGACTATTGCTGTTGCCGAGTTGATGCGGCTGCTGATGGACGAACATAAACTGGAATGGGGTGAGGCCTGGGAGATTACCACCCAAACCATGGCTTACACCAATCATACGCTGCTGCCTGAAGCTTTGGAGCGTTGGTCAGTAGCTTTGTTCAAAAATCTGTTACCTCGCCTGCTTGAAATCATCTATGAAATAAATGCGCGCTTTTTGGCTGAAGTAGCAGCCCATTGGCCAGGCGATATTAACCGTCAGCGTCAGCTTTCTATTATTGAAGAAGGTGATTATCCGCAGGTACGTATGGCTTACCTGGCTATTGTCGGTAGTTCATCTGTAAATGGGGTCGCAGCGTTACATACGCAGTTGTTGCAGGAGGGTTTGTTTAATGATTTTTACTATCTTTGGCCGCACAAATTTAACAATAAGACCAATGGAGTGACACCCAGGCGCTGGTTGGCCCATTGTAATCATGGATTAACCGAGCTGGTATCAGGCAAGCTGGGAAGTCACTGGATTACTGAATTTGATGAAATCCAAAATATTGCCAGTTTTGCAGATGATGCAGATTTTCGTTCTTCCTGGCAGCAGGTTAAACATAACAACAAGATTCGTTTGGCAGAATTGGTAAAGCAGGATTGCGACGTAGAATTCGATCCATCGATGATGTTCGATGTTCAGGTAAAACGCATTCATGAGTACAAACGTCAGTTGTTGAATGTGCTGCATGTTATTTATTTGTATGACCGGATTTTACGTGGTGATACTGAGGGTCTTCAGCCCCGTTGTGTGCTAATAGGTGGCAAGGCCGCTCCTGGTTACGCGATGGCAAAATTGATTATTAAATTGATCAATAATGTGGCCAAAGTGATCAATCGAGATGAACGACTAAAGCCCTGGCTACGTGTTGCGTTTGTGCCAAATTACCGCGTCACTACTATGGAGGTTATCTGTCCCGGTACTGACTTATCTGAACAGGTTTCTACTGCAGGTAAAGAAGCCTCGGGTACTGGGAATATGAAGTTCATGATGAATGGGGCGGTTACCATCGGAACTCTGGATGGTGCCAACATCGAAATACGTGAAGCTGTTGGCGAAGAAAACTTCTTTTTATTCGGACTTGATGCGCATCAGGTTGAAGAGACTCGAAAGAGCTATGACCCAGATAGCATTATCGCTAATGATGAAGACTTGATGCGTGTCATGCATTTGCTTGAGGTTGGGCATTTCAGTATGTTTGAAGAGGGTATTTTTGCTGACGTGATTGCATCCATACGCAGTCCATACGATGCCTGGATGACAGCGGCTGATTTTCGTAGCTATATCGATGCTCAACAAGCAGTGGATGCAGCTTATCAGAATACTGATCAGTGGACGCGAATGAGCATCCTCAATACTGCCGCAAGTGCGCGTTTTTCCAGCGACAGGACCATAAAAGAATATAGTGAGGACATCTGGCATTTGTAACATTTGACTAGAGTCTGGCGATACATAAGTAGATTACATAAGCAATATCATGTGGAGGGAGTATGCGGCCGAATATGAATTATGAGGATGAGCAAAGTAATAAAGCTGATCAAAGTTCGCTAAATATTAGACGCTTAACCCGTGAGACGCTGGCATTAGTATTGGCTGGTGGACGCGGTTCAAGGTTATATGAGTTAACTAACTGGCGCGCCAAGCCAGCACTCTATTTTGGTGGTAAAGCACGCATTATTGACTGGCCTTTATCTAACTGTATCAATTCTGGAATTCGACGAGTAGGAGTACTAACACAGTACAAAGCACACTCACTGATTCGTCATTTGGTACATGGCTGGAGTCATTTCAAAAAAGAACTGGGAGAGTTTGTAGAAATCTTTCCGGCTTCGCAGCGTTATTCTGCTGACTGGTATCAGGGGACGGCAGATGCGGTATTCCAGAATCTGGATATCATCCGATCTGAACAACCAGAGTATGTGTTGATTTTATCCGGTGATCATATCTACAAGATGGATTATGGTGAAATGCTGGCGAACCATGTGGCAAGTGGCGCTGACATGTCAGTATGCTGTCTGGAAGTTCCTATTGAAGAAGCCGCAGGTGCATTCGGCGTGATGAGTGTGGATGAAGATAATCGTATTATCGGTTTTGAAGAAAAACCCGAACATCCCACACCGATACCGCAAGAAGAAGGCCTGACTCTGGCTTCGATGGGTAATTACATTTTCAATACCAAGTTTTTATTTGAACAGTTACAAAAGGATGCCTACGACCCGCATTCTACACATGACTTTGGTCATGACATAATCCCCTCAATTATCGAAAAGTATAAAGTCGTCGCATTTCCCTTCCGCGATCCGAAAACTAATAAGCGCGGTTACTGGCGTGATGTAGGAACCCTGGACTCATTCTGGGAAGCCAATATGGAGCTGGTTGCTCCTGCACCTGCATTTGATCTTTACGACCCCAAATGGCCAATCTGGACCTATCAACCACAATTGCCGCCTGCAAAGTTTGTGTTTGATGATGATGATCGCCGTGGTATGGCGGTTGATTCAACAATCTCGGGTGGATGCATAGTCACCGGTGCAAAACTGAGAAAGAGCCTGCTATTTTCTAACGTTCGTATTCATTCATATTCGATGATAGATGAATCGGTGTTATTACCTGAAGTGGTGGTGAATCGCAGCTGTAAAATTCGCCGCGCCATCCTGGATCGGGGTTGTAATATTCCAGAAGGTAGTGTCATCGGATACGATTCAGAGCAGGATAGAGCCAATGGTTTTCGAGTTACTGAAAAAGGCATCGTTATGGTGACTCAGGAGATGCTGGATAAGCTGGCGAGAACTAATGCGGGTAAGTAATATGCAAGTGACTACCGTTTCTACAAAACCATTCGCTGGCCAGAAACCGGGTACTTCCGGTTTGCGAAAAAAGGTTACAGAGTTTCAGCGGCCTGGTTATCTGGAAAATTTTGTTCAGGCTATTTTCAATACTATTGCTCCCTGTGGCGGTAAAACTCTGGTCATCGGCGGCGATGGGCGGTTCTATAATCGTCAGGCGATTCAGATCATTGTGCGCATGGCAGCGGCGAATGGGTTTGGCAAGCTGCTCATCGGTCAGGGGGGGATTTTGTCTACACCCGCTGCCAGTTGTGTTATTCGTAAATATCAGACTGATGGCGGTATTGTACTGTCGGCCAGTCATAATCCTGGTGGCCCGACAGAAGATTTTGGTATCAAATTTAATGGCGCTAATGGTGGGCCAGCTACTGAATCTTTGACCGAATCTATCTATCAGCAAACGTTGATAATCGAGCAGTATCAAACGCTCGAAGTAGAAGATATCGACATTGATCAAATGGGGTGTTATCAGCTGGGTAGTACACAGGTAGAGGTGATTGATCCAGTCAGTGATTATGCTGATCTTATGCAGTCTTTATTTGATTTTCACGCTATGTCGGCGTTATTAAAGGATGGCAACTTTCGTATGTGTTTTGATGCCATGCATGCAGTCACCGGGCCTTATGCGAAAGAGATTCTTGAACATCGCCTGGGTGCTGCTGGCAGTGTGATGAATGCAGTTCCACTGGAAGATTTTGGTGGTGGCCACCCTGACCCTAATCAGGTGCATGCGCATGAATTAATCGAGCGTATGTACGGCGGGCAGGGGGCAGACTTTGGAGCGGCTTCGGATGGTGATGGCGATCGTAATATGGTATTGGGACATAATTTTTATATTAACCCCTGCGATAGCCTGGCGATTCTTGCTGCCAATGCGCATCTGATTCCTGGGTATCCTGAAGGTATTTCAGGGGTAGCTCGCTCCATGCCAACCAGCCGTGCGGCTGATCGAGTGGCGGATGCTCTCGGTGTTGAATGTTACGAAACGCCTACCGGCTGGAAATTCTTTGGTAACCTGTTAGATGCTGGAAAAATCACGCTATGTGGTGAAGAAAGCTTCGGTACCGGGTCAGATCATGTGCGTGAAAAAGATGGTTTGTGGGCAGTACTGTTCTGGCTGAATTTGATTGCAGTTAAGAAACAATCGGTGGCAGAAATAGTGCGCCAGCACTGGACACGATACGGGCGTGATTTTTTCACCCGCCATGACTATGAAGCTGTTGATAGTGCAAAGGCTCAGCAGATGATCGAGCGGCTCAGAGATAATTTAGCTAATCTCCCTGGTCAGGAGTTTGTCGGTTTACAGGTAAAGTCAGCAGATGATTTTGCCTATCAGGATCCTGTAGATCACAGCGTGTCCAGTGCACAGGGCATTCGTATTTACTTCACTAATGGTGCTCGAATTGTGCTACGTTTATCCGGTACAGGCACTCAGGGCGCAACACTGAGAGTTTACCTGGATAGTTATCAGGATGATCCGTCGTTATTTTCTCAGGATCCACAACTGGCACTGGCAGATTTAATTGCTGCTGCTGACCAGATTGCGGGTATTACAGAAGCAACCGGACGCAATAAACCTGATGTGATTACCTGAGAAAGCTGAGTAATTTATGAATATATTAATGGTAGCAGCGGAAAATGATGCCTTAGCTGGCGGTAAGGTCGGTGGTATCGGTGATGTGGTGCGAGATATTCCGCATGCATTGGCAAACGCAGGTCATCAGGTTTCGGTTATCACACCGGGTTACGGTACTTTTTCCAGGATAGAAGGTGCGCGCTTTCAGGACCAGGTCGCTATTAGCTTTGCAGGCCACACCGAGATAGTTGATCTGTTTGAAGTTCCTTCAAGGTATCCGCAGCAAGGTGTACGTTTATGGGTAATGGAACATCCGCTGTTTAACGCAGGCGGTGTAGGCTGTATCTATTGCAATGATCCTTCTGATCGTCCATTTGCTACTGACGCGACCAAGTTCGCTCTGTTCTGTATGGCGGTGTGTCAGGCTATTATGGATTATCAATTTGGAGATCTGAACGTAATCCATCTGCACGACTGGCATTCGGCAAGTGTTGCTTTGCTACGTGCCTACGATCCACGTTATGCCCGGCTTCAGCAGCTGCATACGGTATATACCATTCATAATCTTTCATTGCAGGGTATACGTCCATTAGACGGTGATAGCTCTGCTTTACTGAGCTGGTTTCCAGATTTAACTTTTCAGCAGGAAGTGATCAATGATCCACGCGTGCCTCATTGCGTTAATTTAATGCGTTGTGGTATTAATCTAAGCGATAGAGTGCAGGCAGTATCTCCCAGTTATGCGCGGGAAATTCTACTACCAAGCCATCCTGAGCAGGGTTTTTTCGGTGGTGAAGGTTTGCAGGAAGATTTGCATATGGCCCTGGAGCAAGGGCGTCTGCATGGCATATTAAATGGTTGTGAATACCCAGAGCAGTCGCATACGGCTTTACCGCTGAAAAGTCTTTTACAGCTATGCGAAGATGAATTGTTGAAATGGGTCGGAATGGCAGCAGTGGTGGAAAGTGCGCATATGTTAAGCATGCATCGCCTGTACCGATTGCTAGCTTCAAAACGAAAAAAAGTGCCATTTCTAATGACATCCGTAGGACGTATAACCGAGCAAAAAGTATTGCTGTTACATCAGGTTATGCCAGGTGGCAAAACAGCCCTGGCAGAGATTCTGGAAGCATTGGGTGATCAGGGTTTATTTCTCATGCTAGGGTGTGGCGATGCTCATCTGGAACAGATTCTTACTCAGGAAGCCGCTCAGCATAGCAACTTCATCTATCTCAAGGGTTATTCAGAAGCATTACCGGATGCTTTCTATAATTCTGGTAATCTTTTCCTGATGCCCAGTTCATTCGAGCCTTGCGGCATCAGCCAGATGCTGGCGATGCGATCAGGTCAGCCCTGCCTGGTGCATGCAGTCGGTGGTTTGTGTGACACAGTAAAGCACAATGAAACGGGTTTTGTTTTTACTGGTGCTAACCTGTTAGATCAGGCCTATCATATGATCGAAGAATTTAAACAGGCCTTGAACATGTATCATACCGATCCGGAACAATGGAAAGCTATTGCCAGCAGGGCAGCAGAACAGCGATTCTTATGGTCGGATGCAGGCGAGGAATATGCTCGTTTACTCTATTCGTATTGATCACTGGTTGTTATCTCTCGCATTTATTTCTCCGAACTCTGCTCATTCATCTTATTTTGTGTTTCCTTGTCTTTTGCACGATGACCTTTGTCATTGATGAGATGGATTTGACGTAGCCCCTCGCCATAAAGTTTGTAGGCCTGAGCGAACCCTCGCACATAGCTGCCTGAATTCGGCTCAATTCGGAACAGGTGAAAATCGGTTAATGATCTGAGCATCTGTATAATAGTGCCGAAGCGTTGTTCGAACAGATCAAGAATGCGGTTAAAGTGTTCGCTGTCTCGTTCAACCTCGTTTGCAGAGCATTCAAGCGTCATGCGTTGGCGTGCGAACAGGTTCTGTGCCTGCTCCTCATTCTCTATAAACAGAAGACTGACCTTGCCTGAGTGCATAAGGTTTTCGGTATGTCGGGCCAGTTCGCTGATATAAACATAATAGGCAGAGTCCTGGAACACATAGACAGCGTAGCTCGCATCTGGATGGCCGTCAGCACTGATGGTGGCCATCATCACCGAATTAAACTCCTCCGGAAAATGGATGTATTCTTCTCGAATGGATTCCAGGTCTATTGCGGTATCAGGCATTATTGTCTCCAAAATAAATATGCTCGCTAGCCTACCGTTATTGAGTACACAAGAAAAGCCAGATATGGCTTGCACCATAAGGTGACCAAAAGCATCAATAGTTGAACCTAGGTCTTAAGGCTTTTTTGGTGAGGTTCATCGGTATGTATGGTTTTCCTGGCGGCCTTGCTGGAAAGTGCCCATTGCATATGGGTGAGATGAATTTCCACTCATAGATAAATACACGGTTATCAACTAGAGTTAAGAAATATGGCGTTCTAATTCACAAAGACTCAATTTAACTGTCATAAATGTTAACAAAGAGACCCGTTTAATTATTTCTTAACGTTAGAGCAGGTATGTTTAACAGGCTGTTTGCAGGTGTGTCTGTAGAGATTGAATGATCAAAAGGTAGTCAAGAGATGAATAGACTTCATAATCCTCTGATTACTTTAAGTTTAATTTAACAGAGTATCCGTAAAATACCGCCTAAGCTATAGACGAACTTAAAACAGATATCAGATTAGAGAGTTATGAATAAACAGGCATCAGAACAAAATCACGCGAAGGCGGAAGTGCAAAGTAAAATGGTATGGGATCTTCCGGTCAGGATTTTTCACTGGTCGCTGGTATTGTTATTTTTCGCTGCCTGGTTCACGGGTGAAGGTGATCGCTGGCTGGATATTCATATCTTTGCGGGTTATGCGATTTTAGCTTTGATTGTGTTTCGTTTTGTATGGGGTTTTAGCGGCACGCATTTCGCCCGCTTTAAACAGTTTAGTTATAGCTTTAGCGAAGCATGGGATTACGCCCTTAAAGCGTTAAAGGGCCATCCTCCTCGCTACATTGGGCATAATCCGGCGGGTAGCTGGGCGATATATCTGTTATTGCTGGGTATTTTCCTGGTTGTCTGTAGCGGTTTCTTTGTATTTGGTGCTGAAGAGGGGCATGGTCCAGCAGGTCTTTTGGCTTCTGATCCACTGGGGTGGTTAGCTAAGAATATTCACAACGGCGTAGCAACTGCGATGATGATTCTGGTAGCTGTACATGTTGCCGGGGTTGTATTCGAAAGTTATCACCTCAAGGAAAAGCTGGTGTTGAGCATGATAAATGGGCGTAAGCTGGTCTCGGAAAACATTCCAGAAGTTTCTCAGCGTAAGGGTGTGGCTCTGGGCATGGTGACGATATTATTGCTATATCTGCTCTCTGCAGGGATTGGCCTGATACCGGGTAAGGAGGCGTTCGAATCTCAGTTTACAGGTCAGCCACTGGCGACACTGGATGCCTGGGAAGAAGAATGTGGAAGCTGTCATCTTCCCTACCATCCAAGCCTGTTGCCTGAGCGCTCCTGGGTAGCGCTAATGAAAAAACAGAATGAGCATTTTGGTGAAGACCTGATGATAGATGGCGAAGTAATCAAGGAGTTGACTGATTTTGCGATAGCCAATTCGGCTGAGCATGGAGAGACTGAAGCAGCACGAAAAATCATGGAAGGAATCAAGCCGTCGCTGACGCCATTACGAATTAGCGAAACCCGCTACTGGCTCCATAAGCATGAGGAGATTGCTGATGAAACCTGGCAGCAAAGCAATGTGAATGGCAAAGGGCAATGTAATGCCTGCCATAGCGATGCCATGCAGGGCTGGTTTGAGGATTCAAAAATGACTATTCCTGATGCACCCCAAAAGTGATCGGTTTGACAAGCTGATTACAAAAACGGGAATAATTAATCTGCCCTGAGAGGGGTTTTTAATACAACACTTTGGTAAGAGAGTTATGATTTCACGAGCATTAAAAATAATTACTACGGTTAGTTTACTGGTCGGACTGGCGCAGGCCAATGCTGCCACTGATCCGGGTGCAGTTATATACCACAATGAATGTAGCCAGTGTCATGTGGCTTACCCAACGCAATTTTTGCCGACAGCCTCATGGGATGCTGTGATGAATAATCTAGCTGACCATTTTGGCGACAATGCAGAACTCAGTGCTGAAGATACTGCAGCGGTAAAGACATTCTTAGACAGGAATAACTACGATCAATCGCGTATCAAGCGCCGATATGGAAATCGTTTCGATAGCAAGGGAACAGTACTTCGTTTGACTGAGACTCGTTTTTTTCATGCCATTCATCATGAAGTACCAGACAGATTAGTCACTCAAAACCCAAAGGTAAAAACCTACGCAAAATGTGAAGCCTGTCATCGTGGTGCGCAGAATGGTAACTTTGATGAAGATGAAGTTCGCATTCCTCGCTGAAGGCGCATAGTTTATTAAGGATTGAAAAGTCGACTCTGGGTTTATTAGACGGCGACAATAGGAAAGTATAGTTTCCTATTGTCTTTATTTTAAGGACACTGCACTAGAGGCTTATAAATATCGCAAGTTACACAAGGCTTAAAGTCTTGAGCGAAATTCATGCTGTCAATTTATCATGGCTGCAGTCAAGATCTTATCAAGCTTTATAGATAAGACCTTTTATTACCAACTCCGTTTGCCATTGCCATTTCCATTTCTACCATTTCCATTTCGGGCATTGCCATTTTTACTATTTCCATTTCTGCCATTCCCATTTGAAGAATTGATTATCTCCTGATATTCCGTTGGGTCCATATATTGAGGTACATAAGTCACTCCTAGACTATTAAGATTGTTAACAAAGGCTCTTAAATGGTTACGTGATCCCTTTAACAGGTTTTCATACACCAGAATAATATCATCGTTATCTACAACATGATCAATATGATTATTTATGTCAATCATATCAATTTCTTCGATGGCGGCACCGACCAGCAATGCATCTATTAAACTGGAAGATCCAGTAGCCACTAGAGTGTCATATAAGTTTTTCAAGCTGGCATTGTTAAACTCACCTATACCGTTAACTCCAACTGGGTCATTTAAACCGTAACGGTGAATCAATTCAAGAGTGGCATCAGTGTGAGTTTTTTCACTATTGGTAATATTATAGAAAACGCGTTGTGACCATTTTTCATACAACACTGTATAAACATCATGGGCTAACTTTTCTTCTTCGCGCATATAGATTAGACCATCGATTTCTTCCTGAGACAAATCGCCTAATGCAATGGGGTACAGAGCATTTCGTAAATATGATAATTCAAAAGTTGTGGCACTGGTATCGTTAATTGGCATGATTGAATTGGCTTGCTTAAATCTTCCTCCTGATGCTTCTCCACTGCCTGATAGCATTAACATAGGGGCAAGAAAAACAGGTATTAAAATATTTTTCAATGATTTAGTTTTCATGGTTCAGTCTCCTGATTTAAAAAGTAAAATTGTTTAATAAAATTTCGGTAAAGATAAGCAGTAAAACAATGTAAAATCAAAAGCTCATGACCGAAAAAATATTCATGAGTTTATGCCAAGAGTTAACATGCGTTATTCAATTGACATACTAATTATGCTATTAAACTGTTTCTAAAATATTTCACCTGCAAATAAAATTGTTACAAAATATTTCAAAATCCTGGAGCCAGGTAAGCTCATGCCAGACAAAATACAATCAGCAAAAATTCTAATCGTCGATGATGATATTCAAATGCAAAAATTGCTAACCCGTTATTTGTCGGAACAAGGCTATGATGCCGAAGCAGTGGGGGATGGAAAAGAGATGGATGCCTGGTTGGAAACTCAGCAGGCAAATTTGATTATTCTCGATTTAATGTTACCCGGTGAAGATGGTTTATCCCTTGCACGCCGTATCCGGAACCAGAGGAGCACTCCGATTATTATGCTGTCAGCACGTGGTGAAGAAATGGATAAGATCATTGGCCTGGAGGTGGGTGCAGATGATTATCTTGCTAAGCCGTTCAATCCGCGCGAATTGCTTGCACGCATTCGTGCAGTATTGCGCCGGGGATGTGATTTGACACACGGTAAGGATGGAGAGATTCCAGCTGATAATAACAACGCCAGGGTGAGTTCGAACGATAACCTGATAAAGTTTGGAGATTACAGGCTGGATAGTAAGAATCAGATTTTGTTATGTAATAATAAGGAAGTCGATTTGACAAGTGGAGAGATGTCATTACTGATCATATTTGCCACCCATCCCTCTCGAGTTCTCAATCGTGATCAATTGATGGATATGCTTAGTGGAGGTGACTCCGACCCATTTGATCGTAGTATCGATGTACGTATCACACGCTTGCGCAGAAAAATAAATGATAGCGGTAGTAATCCACGTTATATCCGAACTGTATGGGGGCAGGGTTATCGTTTTACCCCGGAAATAAACTGACAGGTTAGAACTTGTTCAGATTACCCAACACTATATTAGTTCGCACAGCGTCAATTTTAACACTTTCTTTATTATTGTTGGCGCTTATATTTATAGTCAATTCAGTCTATTTTGTAATAGCTCCAGTAGTGAAACGTTCGGCTGATGATTTTGCTGCACTGCTGGTGTTGGCTGCGGAAACCTGGTATGAATTACCAGAAAATTCACGCCCTGCATTTGTCGCTGAATTAAGGAAAACACACGATATTATTCTGACAGAAGGCGAGCCTGTTGCTATAACAGACAGCAGAATTCCATCACGTATCTATTTAAACCTGTTAAAAGAATCACTACAAACAAGAATTAAACAAAAAATTCATATCGATTTAGAGAGAGTACAAAAGCTGTCTGATCGTGTTTGGATTCATATACCAGTTGAAAATTCATTTATTCGCTTTGGTATTCCAGTAGAACGTGTTGGGGCGCGTCCTCCTGTAGCCCTTGTTTCAATAGGGTTGAGCATTTTTCTGTTTGTGATAGGAACAGCTTTAATTATTGCAAGACGACTAACCAAACCACTGGAGATGCTATCCAAAGCTACAAGTATGGTAGGAAAAAATCAACAGGAGCTTATACCTGTAGACCGAGGAGCAGAAGAATTCAGGACTCTGGCTCAAAATTTTAACCACATGTCTCAGGAAGTGAGAAATTTATTAGAAAACCGCACCACGCTACTGGCTGGTATCTCGCATGATTTGAGAACGCCACTGACCCGTTTAAGATTGGCTTTGGAAATTAATGCGGTATCAACTGATGCGGAGTTTAAGTATCAGTTGGAAAATAATATTGAAGAAATGGAGCAATTGCTGGGTCAATCCTTACAGCTGGCTCGCGGCATTAGTAAAGAAGAAAATGTGAAGCAGGTTGACCTTGTTAATATGATATCGACTCTGGCCTCTCAGCTGGAAGCTCAATACCAGCAGCAGAAACCTTCAGAACATGGCTGGATTTCTTTTCGGACTGATCCTGATATTACAAAAAAACAGGCCTACACCGTAGCTGAGCAAAGCCTGCTTAGAATATTGCGAAACCTACTTGAAAATGCCTTACGTTATGGTAATGATCAGCCTGTATCCATTCAGCTTGGTTTACTTCAGGGCGATCCGCTAATAACTATTATGGACAGGGGGCCGGGCATACCCGAGCAAGAGCTGGAAAACATTTTCCGACCATTTTACCGAGTAGAACAATCACGTAATATGAAAACTGGTGGAAGCGGGCTTGGGCTTGCAATAGTGCAACAATTAACGCTTGCTTACGGCTGGAAAGTTTCCATGCACGAACGAGTTGGTGGTGGAAATGAAGCCAGGTTATGGTTAATAAAGACACCAAAAGCTGATCAGTCTGACTAGCAAGATATGCGCAGTGTCAATCAGAGCAACAAGCACAGCGAAGGGACAGATCGCACGCCGTCATCGGTAATCAATATGGCAGGCTAAAGTCCCGCAAGGGGAATTGTTTATCTACCCTGGTAGTAGTGTGGAATAGTGCGTGAGAAATTGTGTAGTGTAAGTTCCGCGAAGGTGAAGCTGCTGGCCTCAACGAAGTGAATCTGTATTTGCCTCGTTAACATATTGGTGATGTTGACACTCTAACTTGATGGGGGAAACTGATAATGCCCGACTGACAAAGAGAGTTTCAGGTATATCCTGCGGGATTATAGGAGCTGCATGTAGCGGAAGAATGATTGTGCAGGACGGGACGACTAAATGGATTTTGGAGGTAGGGCTACGCAGGAGTTAAAGCTGAGGCCCAATATGGTTGTATTCACATACGAACTATTTTTTTAGCGAAACATTAAGTTAAAATGGACTGTATTGGAAGTATAAGAGGGTTATAGTACGATTGAGGATAAGCGATAACATGACGACATCCGAAGGACAGGGGGGGCTATTTTTGTTCACGCTTTTCAGGAGTAAAAGGTGTAGATGATTGCCTTCAGGTTAGAAATATAAGAAAGCTCTCAAGATCACGTCAGAGCGCTTCAAGTTTTACTTTAAAGCCAGGCGCTAACCCACTGGAAAGGTGTGTATGCTTAAGGAAGAAGAACATAGGAAAGCCATGTGGGGTGAACCGTAAGTCTGGTTTGGTGAGGGGGTGAGATCTCCTTTATAGGGGGCGTAGTCAGTTGGTCTGATATCATTTAGCAAGCAAAAGCCTGGTCTGTCCTGTTCATCAATTGCCCTTGCCCCGATAAGTATTTTGTTGAATTTCCAGATACTAAAGCTATATAAAGTTTGTGTGTAGCAAATATTTGAATCGGCTCACGCTTTATGGGCTATTATCAATCATAATTGTAAATAACGATTAATTCATCATTACTTCAGCAGAATGGATATGCAATCTTTCAATAGTTTGACCGACTTCAGCAGCGCAGAACTTAATGAGCTGATACAGCTCGCAAATAGATTAGATAAAAATCCTGAGCCCCGAGCGCTTGAGGGTAAAGTCCTTTCACTGTTATTTCTAAGTCCATCATTGCGAACGCTGGCGTCATTCCAGGCTGCAATGGTTCGGTTGGGCGGTGGTACCTTTGTGATTTCACCCGAAATGTCGATTTATGGTCTTGAGTCACGCTCTGGTATTGTGATGGATGGTATCGCCGCCGAACATATACGTGAAGCCATTCCAGTCATCGCTTCTTACGGTGATGCCATAGGAATACGCGCGTTTGCTCAAAGAGAAAGCCTGGAAGATGATTTGCAAGATAAGAAGTTTAATGAACTTATTTCTCTGGTCGATAAGCCTTATATCAATATGGAGTCGGCAGTTAATCATCCCTGTCAGGGGCTGGCAGACTGGAAAACTCTGGATGATATCAACATGCCAGCTATTGGTGGAAAACTTGTTTTGTCCTGGACCCATCATCCCAGTCCATTACCGTTGGCGGTACCGGTATCGACACTACATTTTTCAGCGCTGCGCGGTATGGATATCACGGTGCTTCGACCTGATGGCTTTGAATTGCCAGATTCAATCATGCAGCAAACTCAACAGTTGGCAGAAGCTAATGGTGGTTCGCTTAATCAGACTAATAACCGTTCAGAGGCCATGCAGGGTGCGCATGTTGTTTATGCTAGTTCGTGGTCTTCAGCAAGGCACTATGGGGATAAAATGAATGAGGATAAGCTTAAGCAGGGGCATGAATTTTCAGATTGGTGTATCGATGAACCGTGGTTTGCTAATGCCACAGATGAATGTCGTTTTATGCACAGCTTGCCGGTGCGTCGCGGCGTTACGGTTGAGGATGTGATTCTTGATGGCCCTAGAAGTATTGTTATTAATGAGGCGCGTAATCGAATGCTGGTACAAATGGCAGTTCTACACCAGATGTTATCCTGCAAATAACAGTGGTTTCTTCAGAGGCTCTACGGGGACCGTTTGAAGATGTTTTCTGAAGAAACTGTTTGAACAGTTTTCTAAAAATTAACAGAGGTATGGTCGCCCCGTAATTTTTGATAACGACCTGTTTGGCTTAATTATCGGGTCTTCTCCATTTTTGCTTCCAAATATTATATTTACTGACTTCACTCTGAAATAAGGGCATCGCTTCTTCGGTTGCGATAACTTGCGCGATAAATTTTGAAGTTATATAAAAGTATTGTATTTATACAACTTAAACTGATTAAGTCAAAGAGCTTATTTACCTGAAATAACACAGAAGGCTAACAACATGACTGATTTTGAAGGTTTTCCCCGCGACTGCATCCCTTTTCTGGAAGAGCTGGCCAGGAACAATAATCGGAACTGGTTCAATGACAACAAGCAGCGCTACGAATCTCTGGTACGTGAACCGGCGTTGATGTTTATTGAAGGCATGGCTGATGGACTTAAAAAAATCAGCCCCCACTTCACTGCTATCGCAAAAAAGAGTGGGGGATCATTAATGCGAATCTACCGAGATACCCGCTTCTCTAAAGATAAAATACCGTACAAAACAAATATCGGTATCCAGTTTCGCCATGAGCTGGGTAAGAATGTACATGCCCCTGGTTTTTACGTACATATTGCAGCGGATGAATGTTTTATCGGAGTCGGAATCTGGCACCCTGAATCAGATGCCTTGAAAGCAATCCGCGAATTCATTCTTGATAATCCCAGTTCATGGAAAGATTCCAGGCAGTATCCCCCGTTTAAAAAGAACTTCGAAATGGCTGGCGATTCGCTGAAGCGACCTCCGCGCGGAATTCCGGCAGATCATGAACTGATTGAAGATATCAAGCGTAAGGACTTCATTGCGCTGAAAAGCTTTGATGCAAAAAAAATCAATGAAAAAAAGTTTATCCAATTTGTTCTCAGCAGCTTTGATCAGGCTGATCCTTTTATGCATTACCTGTGTGATGCGGTAGAGGTGCAGTATCGGGAGGCCTCCTGTCTGAGGTAGTTTTTTTCAGAATCATATATTCATTACTGATCTCTCAAATGATTCAGTAGATAGATCTTGATAATACCCGAGGTATCCTGACTCTATTTTTTCGACAAACTATAAACGGAATCTGAAAAAACTCACACTCTGCTAAAGGCCATATATGCCTCTTTATCCTAAGAGAATCCGCCATAACTGATCCATCAGTAATGGCGGCTAAATAGCAAGGTTAGAATCTTGAGATTATCTCAGTTGATCACTTTGCTTACTTCTGGCGAATAAGCACTTTCAATATTCGAAGTATTATAGGCAGTCATAACGAAATACCAGTTCGCAGGTGCAAGATTTTCTATTAAATAACTGGCCAAACCCGGATTGGCAATCTCAACGCTTTCAGTGTAGTTTCCAGGCTGTGTTCCATAGTAAACCCTATATCCTGCCAGGTCGGCTAACATTGAACCATCGGTATTTTCAGTAGGCGGGGTCCATGATAACAGGGCTGTTCCTGTATTATTTAAAACCACCGTTACATTAACAGAGTCACTTGAAGAACCACCTGCGCCACTGCACTCCAGTACAAACTGACTATCAGCGGTGAGCTCATTGATTGTTTCTGAACCGGAACTCTCTTTAGTTCCAATCCAGTCACCTGAAGCAGAACAGCTGATTGCATCAGTGCTGTTCCAGCTTAATGTGATTGCCCCACCCTGAGACACGTTGGTAGAAGACGCTGAAAGAGACACTGTGGGTGCAGGGGCGGGTTGAACAGTTACACTCACTGACTCATATACGCTTCCACCATTACCGCTACAGGAAAGAGTGAAAACCTGGTCTTCAGTTAAGGCATTGAAAGTCTCACTGCCTGAAGTAGCTTTTGTTCCTGACCAGTCACCAGATGCTGTACAACTAGTTGCATTAGTGCTGCTCCAGTTTAATGTGGTTGAA
>JBNKUM010000109.1:0-24944 GCA_050298595.1 Gammaproteobacteria bacterium
CGATGGGCTGGTTCACGATTACAGCTATGCAGCAACCACCTACAACAGTTTGCCCGCCGTTAGTGTCGTCAAAAAAACACGACAGGTTGGAAACAGTACGGTCATCCAGCAGTACACCTATATAGCGGATGCCAGTAATTATCGCATCTATAGCAAGGTTAATAATACAGATAATCTAACTGCTACTCGAACTTATTCAGATCGAGGTAAGTTGCTCGAAATCAATGATGAACGAGGGAATATCACACGACATGAATATGACACGTATGGCAATCGAATTAAAACCACTGAATTGGCCGATACTACCGATGCCAAGACTATTACCTATCAATACTGGAATAACACAAATCGTGTTGAAGTGAAGACCGAGTATGGCATTCTGGAAACGCGTTATACCTATGACGCAGATCTTCGCGTATTAACAAAAACCGATGTTGACCTGGCAGATCAAGCCAAAAGAGAATGGATCTATAGCTATCATCCGAACACTACTGATGCTCAGGGAAATAAAGTGCTGGGTAAGCTCGCTAGTATAGATGGTCCCCGGACAGGCTCAGGTGATATGGTTAGTTTTACTTACAATGCTAATGGTCAGTTAATTCAGGAGGATCAGGCTTTAGGTCTAACGGCTCAGTATGGTTATAACAATATTGGACAACTAAGCTTAGTAACAGATGTAAATAATGTTACCAAAGAAATCTTCTATAATAGTAAAAATCGAGTAACAAAAATTATCCAGAATGGGCGTGAGCGATCATTCGGTTACAACGAGCAAGGGATGGTTGCTCAAATGAAAGATGAACTGGGTAGAACCACCTCAATAGAATACGATCAGTATAATAATGTGAACCGAGTGAGTTATCCTTCCGGTGATAACCTGTCCGTCGCATATGTTTATCAACCAACATCGACCTCAGTGACGTATCAATATTACCGAGGCAATGGTGCACTGGTTAGTACGCGTAAGATTGTTCTTGATCCTGAAAGCCAACAGACAATAGACCAGTTTGTCGGTGGGCAGCATGTGGATCACAGCCAATATAATGGCCTGAATGATCTGACAATGATCACACGCTACGGAAAATTTAATGATAATGATACCAGTACCGAAACTGGTTATCAGTATGATATGGAAGGGCGTTTATCCCTCATAACGGATGGCTTAAACGGGCAGACTCAACTCAAGTACGATGAACTTGACCGATTGACTAAGATAATCGACCCTAATAGTGCATCTACAGTCTATCAATATACAGCCTGGGGAGAGGTGAAAGAATTATCCAGTCCTGATACAGGAGTCAATGACTATCAGTTCGATACGTATGGCAATCCCATCCAGCAAGTCAATGCTAATCAGCAAACTACTCGTTATGGATACGATGCGCTTAACCGTCTGATCGGTATTGATTATGAAGGTGCTGATTTGGATGTAACGATTAACTATGATGAAGGCCAGAATGGAAAAAATCGTATAACTTCGGTTGTTGATGGTTCTGGTTCTTCTCACTTTGAATACGATGATCGTGGTTTGGTGCTTAAAGCAGATGTGCGTATAGTCGGATTATCGTTTTCACTGAACTATCAATATAACAATGCCGCACAAACAACTCGTACTACTTATCCTAGTGGTATACAAGTTAATCGTATTTATGATACTGCCGGGAGGCTTTCATCTATCACCCTGACTGATACTGATGCTAACACTATGGTGGACGTGCTCTCTCAAATGACATGGTGGGGTAATAATGTTGAAAGCTATCAATACGGCAACGACCTGACGATGCGGGCCGGTTTTGATGGGGCGGGGAGGCTGATTAGCAAGCAATTTGATAATAATAATGAGTTCAGCAATTTTCTTGATGCACAAGGGAATATCTATCGACAGGATTGGACTCGTGATGGGGTCTCGTTGATATACAACTATCAATATGACCTGTTACAACGGTTAAAGCAGGGTGACACTGCGCTGGATGGTAGTGGCCAACAATGGACTTATGACTCGGTTGGCAATCGGCTTACTCAACAGGAGTTGGATAATTCAAGTAGTGAAAGCTATTCTTACGAGGCTAACAGTAATCGGTTAAATCAGCACAATAGTCAGGCTGTGCTTTTAGACGCTGCAGGTAATACTCTGAATGATGGTCAACGAAGTTATCAATACGGTGCTTCGAATCGACTCGCTCAATTGATTAATACAAGCAATAATCTGCAAGCAGATTATAAATATAACTTTAAAGGTGAAAGGGTTTATAAACAGCTAACTGGAAGCCTGAACCAGGAAATCCGTTACGTTTATGGTCAACAGGGTGAACTGCTCGGTGAATACGATGCCAGTGGTCAACGAGTCAAAGAGTACATTTATTTATTCAGTAACAGTATAAACGAACTGGTTGCTTATGTTGATGCTGACGGAGAGCTGTATTATATACATAGTGATCAATTATCTACACCCCGAATGGTTAGTAATCAACAGCAACGTTTTGTCTGGCGATGGGTCAGTAATGCGTTCGGCAGTGGAACAGCAGATGAAGATCCTGATGGTGATGGCAATTTAACAATTCTAAATCACCGGTTCCCGGGGCAGTATCAGGATATAGAAAGTGGGTTATACTACAACTACTTCCGAACTTATGATCCCAGTACAGGGAGGTATATCGAGAGTGATCCGATTGGGATGGCCGGTGGTCTAAATACTTACCTCTATGCTAGAGCAAACTCGTTATATTTTCTTGATCCTATGGGATTGGATTCCTGTAGCCCATGGATTGGGATTGGCTATGGACCTGACCAATTCAGGTATGATGATAAAACAGGAGAATGGTCAGATTGGCAATTGATGTTTTGGTTGCATGAAAGACTGAGAGCTGGAGGGGCGCTCTTGACATGTGACTTTGAGCGATACAGAACGATAAACCATTATCAATACGTAGATAAGGAGCTGATACTTGAGCGCACTTGCACGGACTGTGAGGGTAACAGCAATCCTGAACGTAAGTCATCAATAATAAGAGATGATGAAGGAACGATAGTGGGGTCAACGACGGAAACTGATACCAAACATGTTGTCAAAAATACACCGGCGTATTACTGGTGGCAGGAGCATGGTCCGAGAGCACGCGGGCTCTGTATGCGGTATGCACCGTGATGAATACTATGCTGCCATCGTTCAATCGTTGTTCTAGGAGCCTTTTTTCGATGGGCGTGCTTGTTCTGCTAGTGTGTTCTTGCGTGACATGTGGTTTCGCATCTCAAATGCAGACGATCATGCTTGTGGAGGCATTTACAAATAATGGGTCGACAGCTGCTGGTTACAGGATTACAGGATTATCTGAGCATGTTGGGGAAGTAGAAAGCCTCTTGCGACTTAAAAAACCTGCCTACTTGCTTCAGTGTAGTGGGGGGGCAATATATTATTTGGATGATGCTGGAGGTCTTTGGAAACTTCCTCTCTCGACCAAAAAACCGATCCAAATTACGACAACAGGATTTATCCCTCGAGAAGGAGTGGCGACAAACGTCGTGTTGGATACGCAAAAAGAGTTGATGTATACAGTTTCCAATACCAAACCTGGCGATATGAGAGCTGCGGATAACTCTTTTGTTGTAACAAAATATTCATACAAGGGACCACCTGAGATTTTGACTAGTAAGATGGGCAGGGCCTTTGCAATACGATCATTATCAAGTGATATTCTCGAAGTATTCACGAACAATGGGCTGCTCCAGATTGATATCTCTACGGGCGCGGTGAAGCATATTCGTTTACTCGAAAAGATCAATGCTTCAGATATTCAGCGGATTGAAGGTGGACTGATATTTTTCGGGCATGACGGGGGAGCTGATGTCGAGGTGAGGAACGGGACGCTTGGTAGGTCTATTTTTCGTATGCGGATAAATGATGGCTTTGCTTTGGTGATGGATTATAACTCTAGGATGCGGGAACTTTTGATGGTAGTGGTGGATCCGAATTTTGGGCCAGACCGGCTGGTTCGAGTAGATCTAAAGACAGGTGAACAAACAGATGTTTACAAAGCGGCATCGATTGGTAGTGCTTGTTTCGGTGGAAATGAAGATGAATAGTGTTTGATAGGTGATTACAACGTGTTAGGACGACAGATGGGAATTTGTGGGAAGGTTTTGGTCTAGATTAGTGGATCCGCTTCCATTACGTGAATTCTTAATGCTACGACGAGCAGTACGAATAGAGTTCGAAGAGGGGCTCTACTATGCCGCAGCTCGAGGTGACCGTCGAGATGCCTGTTGTTAGATTGGTATAATTTAATAGCAACAATTGGAATCAGTTCTTACTTGAATTTTAAGTTGCGCTTGTATTTTAACTTAAATAGTAGTTTGAAATAATTTAGGGAGTTATTGGTAATATGAATAGACGTAAAAAGTTATTTTTGTTTGGATGTTTGGGATTATACACATTGCTTACATCAGTTTTCGCTGGTGAAATTGTTGTTTACACATCTTTAGACCAGGTATTTTCAGAACCCATCCTTAAAGACTTCGAGCAACAAACAGGTATTCAGGTTAGACCTGTTTACGACGTTGAAGCCACTAAATCAACAGGCCTGGTCAATAGACTTATTGCCGAAAAAACCAACCCTCGCGCCGATGTTTTCTGGAACTCAGAAGTTGGTCGGACATTAGTACTGAAAGATAAAGGTGTTCTGTCCCCTTATAGTTCTCCAGCGGCCAAAGATATTCCTGAGCAATTTAAGGATGCTAACGGTTATTGGACTGGATTTGCAGCCAGGGCCAGAGTCCTGATTTATAATACTGAGATGGTTAATCCCTCAGAGGTTCCACAATCCATCTTTGAATTAACATCGGATAAATGGAAAGACAAGGTAGCTTTGAGTTATCCTCTGTTCGGCACAAGTGCTACACATGTTGCCGCTTTGTATGCTCTGATCGGTCCTGAAAAAACCGAACAATATTTTACCAAGATGAAAAATAATGGTGTGATCATCGTGGATGGTAATTCGGTTTCGCGTGATCTGGTGGTGCAGAAAGAAGTGCCTATTGGTTTCACTGATACCGATGATGTGAATGTGGCAATACAGTCAGGCAAGCCAGTGAAAATGGTTTTTCCTGATAAGGAAGGTATGGGAACACTGTTGATTCCAAATACTGTGGCTTTAATCAATAAAGCACCACACCCGAACGAAGCTAAGAAGCTGATTGATTTTCTGTTATCCCGTGAAGTGGAGAGCAAGCTGGCCTTCTCTGAATCAATGCAGATTCCACTGAGAAAAGGGGTAAATCGTCCTGCACATGTTCCGGCGTATGACAGCATTCGGGCTATGCCAGTGGATTATCAGGCAATCGCCGATAACCTTGAGCCTTCAGCACACTTTACTCATTCGTTATTTGACCGTAGATAAGTGCGCCTATCCAGATTAGCGAGGTATCTAATTTGGCTCTTCTTCGGCCTTGTTGTGTTGCTTCCTTTGGTGCAACTGGGTGTTGAGGCATTTTGGAAAAACGACCGAATAGATTTCAAACCAGTTCTGGAACTGTTCTCAACATCCAGTCAATGGTCGCTATTATTAAATAGTCTCATGCTGGCAAGTGGTGCCAGCGTGGTGGCAATTGTAATTGGGGTGCCCTATGCATTACTTTGTGAAAAAAGTAGCTTCTGGGGGCGATCTTTTTTTAAAGTGGCTTATCTGGTTCCCCTTCTGATCCCGCCCTATATGCAGGCAATAGTCTGGAGCCAACTGCTTGCCAAAAACGGATCTGTTAATACCTTTTTAGTCGATGCGCTAAATCTTACCCAGCCACTACTCTCTGCTTATAGTCTGACGGGTGCAATCATCGTCTTTGGCCTGGCGTATTTCCCCTTTGTGACTTTAATCACTATCAGTGGGCTTAAGAGTGTGGACCGGGAATTCGAAGAGGCTGCGTTGTTGCAACAAAAACCTAAACGCTCTCTGATCTATGTAACCTTGCCGCTGGTTTTTCCTCATATCATTGCGGGCACTGTTTTTGTTTTCATCTTCTCAATTATAGATTTCAGTGTTCCTGATATATTACGGGTCAAGGTATATCCCGTTGAGATTTTTGTCCAGTTCAGTGCTTTCTATAATGAAAAAGCGGCCATCGTGCTGGGGTTACCATTATTGGTAATCACCACGCTAATGGTTTCTTTACAGGCCTGGGTAATGCGAGGCCGAAGCTATGTCAGCTTTTCAAATGACGCTAAAAGGTTGCAGAGCTACTTTCATGAAGGTTATAGATGGTGGCTATTCGCCTTCTGTGCGGTAGTCGTAGGTATGACAGTCCTCATTCCTGTTGGTGTGTTACTGGAGATGGCAGGGCCACTGGCGACCTACCAGAAGGCTCTGAGTACCTCCTGGGAGCAGATTGCTTACAGTTTTACATTGGCGGTTATTGGCGCTGCAGTAATGACCCTGCTGGCTTTTCTGGTTGCCTATACCGTAGCCAGAGGTTCACCGAAAACTCGCAACGCCGGTATCTATCTGACGCAACTACCATTTGCTATTCCACCTATACTTCTGGGATTGGCATTGATCAAAATCTGGAACAGACCCTGGATCGACTGGGTATACGGAAGCTCAATGATTATTCTTATCGGTTATCTGGCCCACTTTGTGCCATTTACTATACGTGCCGTTTATGCAAGTCTGCAGCAACTCAATCCGCAGCTAGAAGAGGTGGGCTGCTTACTGAGTAAAAGTCGAATGCGAGTGATGGGGTTAATCACCATTCCGATGATTAAAAATGGACTTGTGGTGGGTTTTTTTATCTCTTTCGTACTGGCATTCAGTGAGCTGGGTGTTACATTGCTGGTCATTCCACCCGGAAAGGCCACGATACCGATCAAGATCTATAACTTCATGCATTATGGCGCAGAGCATATGGTTGCTGCATTATGTCTGATTCTACTCATCATACAGATGTTATTCTCCGCAGGGCTTCTCTGGTTGTTTAACAGGACTAAGGATGGCGTGTCGTGATTCGCACAGAAAATTTATCGAAAAACTACGGAACTCGGAATGCGGTGAACGATATAAACATCGCCCTCGATCGGGATAGTATTCTGGTTGTATTGGGTCCTTCAGGAGGAGGCAAGAGCACATTATTACGTTTGATCGCAGGGCTGGAGCAGCCGGATACAGGAAGTGTTGAGATCGATGGAAAACTGGTCAGCTCCAAACATGTTTTAGTGGCTCCCTACCAGCGACATGTCGGCATGATTTTCCAGGGGCTTGCGCTTTGGCCACACATGACGCTGTTTGATAATGTGGCCTTTGGTTTGAGTGGAAAGGGTTTATCGAAATCAGATATTACCAACAAGGTCGAAACCGTACTGAGGCAGGTTTCATTGCATGAATACATTAAAAATTTTCCGCATCAACTCTCGGGGGGAGAAAAGCAGCGTCTGGCCATTGCGCGTGCATTAGTTACAGCGCCAGCATACCTGTTAATGGATGAACCCTTCAGTAGTCTTGATCCAGTACTCAAGATAGAGTTGATGGAGCTTTTAAAGGAAGTTAAAACACAGTATCAAATGGGTGTCGTCTATGTCACTCACAATCTGGATGAAGCAATTACACTAGCCGATAGAATGACTATTATAAGAGGTGGCAAATTGCAGGGAGAAATAACCCAGGAACGTATTAATACCATAACCCAGGTTGAACTACTGGAATGGTATAGGGAGATAAAATGAAACAGTTTGGAAGCAGCATGATAGTTTTATTGATAGCCTCTGTGTTTAATTGTGCCGGAGCTAGTGATAATAACATTTTCTCGACCTGGGAAGGTCTTGAAGCCGATAAATGTGCATCTATCTGGTTGATCAAACGCTTTATCTCACCAAATGCACAGATACGATTTTATCCTAAGGGGGACACCATTGTTGAGGGTATACCCTTTGATACTCCCGATGCAGAATTTCGTCGTTATCATAGCAACTCGACTTTTGAAACCATGAAGCAGCACTACCAGATAGTCGACCAGAGGGTTGATTATATCGGACGTATTATCCATGATATTGAGATCAATGTTTGGGAGAAAAAGTTAATGCCAGAAACTCATCAGGTGATCAGGGAGCTTCGCCCTATCATGGTTGAAGAATCGCCAATAGATGCAGTTACCCAGTGCCAATCTTACTTCGAGGATTTCTATGTAAAGTTAAAACACCTTACGCCTTGATCTACACCACCGCAAACGCACTACATCTCGTCAAACTGCGGATTCCAGGTTGAAGGTTTAATCAGCAGGGATGACAGAGAATCTTTACCGCACAATAAAAACACGACGAACACAGCGGGAAATACAATGTTAATAAGGGGGGGGCTTCGATAGAAGCCTGAGTTTTCCCTGCTTTTGGCATAATGTGCTCCTTGTGATTAGATGAGGTTATCAAAAAACCTCAACTTTTGCTTGCAGATCCCAATGTTCATTCTCATTCCCAATATATGTCCTAATCTTTTCTCACTAATCTTCTGGTGTGATCGGATTAAGCAGAAATGATCATCTTTTGGCCTGTCGCATTTTCACAATAGTTGATGCAGGTCAATACTTGCGTCATCGATTGTATTATATTGGATATCTTACCCGATACCGCTTTCTGGTTAGATTTCTTATACCAGGTAATCAATATATTTAAATGAGATTACTGGTTACAGCATTTCAACCCTGTTGTCTCATCAATACCACAACTAGGAGCACATGTTATGCTAAAAATTAATTCGAATGCGAATTTTAGAAAAGCCCTTGAATCTCTATCACTTCAACAACAACGATTGGTAGGTGCCCGCTTTATTGCTAACGTTCTTGACTTGACTGATGATAAACACATTATTCAGGCACAATCTGTTGCCGCTAACAGCGATGCTACAGCCGAAGAATTACACGAAGCCTATCAATCAGCACATGCCAGTTATATGCGCACACACCCCAACTCATTGATGGCTGAACTTGAGTGGGAAAAACAAACAGAACATTTTATTACCAAAGCCTGTATGGCTTGCCTTGCACCGACCTACCCGGAAGCATCTACACATGATCTGGCACAAAGAGTGAGCATGTATTGTCAGATGGCAAGAACATGCGGCAGTATTAATCATGATGGTGACTACCCCTCATTCAACAATACTGAACAAATGGCTAAAAAAGAAGTGAATGATCAGTACAGAATAGTCAGTGAATTTTTAGGGAACCCCTGATTATTTCGGAGCTTCTTTTGAGTCTTGTCATGCGGATTCCAGATTGAAGCCACCAGCTAAAAGCCGGTAGATATTTAACAGGTCCTATTATGCTTAACCAAGAAACTTACCGCTGCGTAACAACTGTGCTTCCATCATTTCCTGTTCGCGTGAACCGGAGATCACAATGTTAGAGTCGGGGACAAAATCAATGTCGTTTCCGCTATGTTCATAAGGTACAGAATTGAGAATGACTTTCATCGCGTTGAGTCGAGCCAGATGCTTGTCGTTTGAGCGGATGACTTTCCAGGGGGCATGCGTGGTATGGGTTTTCTTCAGCATTTGATATTTTACATTGGTGAAATCGTCCCATCTCTCCTGCGCCTGAACATCAACCTCAGATAATTTCCATTGTCTTAAGGGGTCAGATTTACGGCGCTCAAACCGGCGTTCCTGCTCGTCTTTGGTGACACTGAAATAGAGTTTAACCAGAATGGTACCCTGACGAATCAGGTCTTTTTCAAATCCACTCACGCCACGGATAAAATTCTTGTATTCCTCATCGCTACAAAAGCCAAACACAGGCTCTACCATAGCCCGGTTGTACCAACTGCGGTCAAATAAAACCACTTCGCCACCGCGCGGAAACTGACGTACGTATTTCTGAAAAAACCATTCGGTTTTTTCATATTCGGTGGGTTTGCCAAGCGCAACTACGCGGTAGTGTTTTTCATTCATGTACCTTGTCACACGTCTAATGGTGCCACCTTTACCCGCTGCATCACGACCTTCAAACAGGATGATCATGCGCTTTTTTGTATTTTCGAGATGCTGTTGCATCTTGATCAGCTCAGCCTGCAGGGGTTTTAATTCTTCTTCCTGCTGAAACTTACGGTAGGCTTTTTTGCGCTCTCGTTTCTTGATTTCGGTTTCATCAAGCTCAGAGTCACTGTCTACTAGCTGCTGGAGTTTTTCTTCGGCTTCACTGACTACGTTCTGTTCGTCTTGTTCGCTCATACTTCCCTCAGTACGGATAAAATATTTCAATAAAAAAATCAGGCCATAAAAGCTACGCTACCGATTTCTCAAAGCAGATGTTAAGGCTACCGTTCTCTCAAATATCTGGTGAACAGATGTCAGGCACGAAGGTTTGATCAGACATAGGTGGTCTGACATAACCCTTGCCTTCTTCGCGTTTTGGTAATTCAATAGGCTCAGGCGTTAGGTCTTTGTATGGTATCTGGCTGAGCAAATGAGAAATGCAATTAAGTCGAGCATGTTTCTTTATATCCGATTTCACTACCCACCAGGGAGCCTGTTTGATATCGGTATGTGCAAACATATCGTCTTTTGCTTTTGAATAATCCATCCAGCGAGTACGAGACTCCAGATCCATAGGGGTGAGTTTCCAGCGTTTATGCGGTTCCTTGAGACGACTTTGAAAACGATGTTCCTGCTCTTCGTCGGATACCGAGAACCAGTATTTCAACAGAATGATGCCAGATCTGACCAGCATGCGTTCAAATTCTGGACAGGAACGCAAAAACTCCTGATATTCGTCTTCGGTACAAAACCCCATGACCTTTTCGACTCCGGCACGGTTATACCAGCTACGATCAAATAACACCATTTCACCAGCGGCGGGTAATACTGAGACATAGCGCTGAAAGTACCACTGGGTTTGTTCACGTTCTGTTGGTGCGGGTAATGCCTCTATCCGACAGATACGAGGGTTAAGATGTTGTTGAATTCGCTTGATGACACCGCCTTTTCCTGCAGCATCACGTCCTTCAAACAGCACCACTACTTTCAATCCTTTGTGTGTAATCCAGGCCTGTAGTTTTACCAGTTCAAGTTGCAGTCGAAATAGCTTATCTTCATATTCTTTTTTGCTCATTATGTTTTTTTGTTCTGATTTTTTGCCCATAGCTGCTCCAAAAGAAAATTCGACAAATCAACTACCGAGTATAGTCCTACTATTTATGGTTTTAGTTGAGGGAGGTCAAAGGGAAACTGACAACCTCAAAAAAGTTATGGTAGGCCCTTACGACTCTAATGTGGATTTATTTCTGGCAGTGGCTGCAATAAAATGTGGAGCGCTGCCCCTGAGTAATTCTTTTTATCGGCTGCAGGCACTGACTGCATGGCTGGTTTTCCTGCCCGTATACGAGTAATGACTGGGCAAAGTATCCCGGCTTTCCATCGGCCTGGGTAAAATCCTGTAGAGTAGTGCCGCCCTGATTAATGGCCTGTTGTAGTATTCGCTTAATGGCTTCAACCAGCCGTTGTATACGCTGTCTGGAGATACGCATAGCGGCTGTTTTGGGGTTTATTGCACTGCTAAACAGGCTTTCACAGGCGTATATGTTACCCACACCAACCACGAGATGACTGTCCATGATCAGGTTTTTTATTGCAGTTTTGCGATTTCGACAGCTCTGATATAAATATTCGGCATTAAAATCATCACTTAGTGGTTCTGGCCCCAATTGGGCGAGCAGCCTGTGCTGGTAAGGATCATCCTGGGTCAGTAACAAAGCACCAAAGCGACGGGGGTCTCTAAATCGTAATGAGTTTTCGTCATCGAGCTGCAGAATAACGTGCTCATGTGCATTCTGTGGCAGATGTTGAGACAGAATGCGCATGCTGCCCGACATACCCAGATGCCAGATCATATGGCCCTTATTAGTAAACATAAGCAGGTATTTGGCGCGCCGCTGTAGCTTGAGAATTCTGGCGCCTTCCAGTTGCCTGATCTCAGGGGGTATTGGCCAGCGCAATTTAGACTGGTTAATAATAATCCTGCGGATGCTGTGACTGATTAGATAAGGCTCTATACCGCGCAGGGTGGTTTCAACCTCTGGTAATTCTGGCACGGCTATAGCTCAGACAGCACGTAGGCGAGTGACAGGCCAGCCGTCCAGCTAGTGGAATCGGTAACCAGCGGGCTGTCTTCGATTTCACTGCCACTGAGATCGTCGTAACGAATAAAACCACCAAGCCACCATTTCTGAATACGTCGACTAAAGGTGAAATCCAGGCGCATTCCGCTATAACCCGTTCCCGCAGTGTATTCTGCTCGCTGGGCTGTAACTTCGCTGCTATCGACATTATAGAAATATCCGTGATAGTCGGCGTTGGCATACAAAGGGCCGCCAGCTACACGCAGCTTCCAGTTATATTTATCTTTTGCTGGCCAGCGCCAGGCAAGCCGGGGATGAAATGTGTTGCCAATAGGATCAATTTTATCGCCCATGGTAAATGCAAAGCGCAGTGGTAATTCCAGCCATAAGGAGGAATCATCGGTCGAGTGTAGACGGAGTTCCAGCGAGGGGCCGAATTCAAGTGTTGCATCAAGACTCTGCATACCAGCGCGTTCTGAATCCTTATTTGAACTCGGCAGGCTGCCATTTCCGCTGATGGATAGCAGCAGATCAGGGGTTTTAAACAGCCGACCTTCTACGCCATCGTCAACCCTTAACTTTTTCCCACGGTATTTAACGTAGGGGAAGGGGAGTAACTGATTACTCTGTACCGAAGAACCTCTATATTCTGGCATTGAGAGTTGAACCAGGCCTATACCCCACTCGAGTTTAGGATGGCCTTCATTATGATCGGCATTTACAACAGGGGGCATGATGCAGGCTGTGATCGCCAGCGGTCTCCCAAAGTTAGTTAGCAGGAGCTTGATCCAGCGACAGTAATTCATAATACAGATGCTCCGGGAAATGGAATTGCAACTTCATATCAGGCCGGGCAATGATGATTTCGGGCTGGATAGAGAGCAGGAAGAATTCGCTGCTTTGGGCATTATCAAATTCAGCGGTAATTTTCTTTAATGGGGACAGGTCTGGGTTATAGGCCTTAACAGAAGATGCCTGCAGACTTTGCCAGTTTTTAATAACAGCCTGAATCCTGCCGGAATTCTGAGGGGGGTTACTGCTTACCCAGTTTCCGGATTGGTGACTGAGTGTGAAATCAGGCAGCTGTAGTGATTTAAGCCCGGAGCCTGCGGGAAGCAGGCGCTTATCCACCAGACCGGCAATGCCATTACTGATAAATGCGTAATGGATATCATCCACCAGGTAGACCGTGGAGTCGATCATTAGATATCGGCGGCTTCCGATCTGGTTGGTGGTGCCGAAGTAAATCGACTTCTGGTTTAGTGTAACCACGGCCTTAGGGATGCTCAGGCCCAGAGTGGATAGATTAATCTCGCTTTTTGGCAGTTTTGAATGGAATTTAGTACTCACCAGGCTGGCCAGGCGTTCAACAGCGATATTATCGGCAAACCATACAAAAGGCCTGCTAATAAACCAGCGGTTTTCATTTTTCTCTAACTGAATGCTGCCGTCGGCGGTTTCAATATTAATGCTCTCGATCTGCTGTGGTTTTAGTTTGGTAATCGCATCGCGATCAAATTTCTGGTCTTCGGTAATCGGGTACTTATTCCCAATCCAGGTGAAGATAATAATCAGAACCAACAGGAGGTAGTTGATCAGCCAGCGTCTACTAAACATTTATTTACCTCTTCCTGCGAACCAGCCAGATGCGGATGCCCGCAGCCAGCAGGGCTATTGGCAGCAACAGTAGAAAGGTGAGCGCGATGATAAGTTGGCTGTTGCTGGACAGCTCCAGTTTGGTATCCAGTGCGCTACGTGGAGAAATGGAAATTAAAGTATCATCATGGCTTAGCCAGTTAAACAGATTCAGGCCCAGATCCAGATTGCTGCCATTAACCAGATACTGATTGGATAGAAAATCGGCATCGCCTATGACGACTACGCGCTGAGTTTGCAGGCTACCATCCTCTTTTTGCACACTACGTTCCAGGCTGTAACCCAGATTTAACGGGCCAGCGATTTCGGCGTTCTGGTCACCCTGGGTTATCTTGCCTTTGAGTTCACCCATTTCATTCCAGCTACGTGCCTGAGTCGCCAGCAGAGGAACCGCCTTCCAGTCGCTTTGCTCGCCATGAAATTGCATGGCCTGCGCACGCGGAAAAAGGGTCATAGCTTTCAGTTGGCTGGTAATTGCATGGCGCGGGTAGTCGGCGACCAGTGCAAAATCGACTCGGGAAAGACCCAGTAGCTGAGTGCTGGTATCAACAATGACACCTGGCAGAAATTCCAGTTCGAGCTGTTCGGCCAGACCATCCAGTGAATTATCCTGTGAGATATCAGCCATCCATAACAGATTGCCTCCGTGCTGCACATAGCGCTTAATCATATCAACCTCACCCGGCAGCAAGGCTGTTGCAGAATCGGCGATCACCAGTATGTCGGTATTGTCAGGGATGCTGGTGCTTTGCATCAGGTTGACTGGCTGAACTTGAAAGCCTTTTTCTGCCAGCCGAGAGCCAAACAATTGCAGGTCATAATTGGCTGCGCCGTAGGCATCGCGCTCACCATGTCCTTCGATAAACATAACCCAGCGTTCAGCTTCACGTATCAGTCGAGCGAGTGCATTAGTTATCGATGACTCGGTAATCTGCTGCAGATTCTCGTGGCGGCCATTCACTTCAATAACGACTTCTCCATCGCGTTGGATATTGAACTCACGTAATTGATCGGGCACAAAATCAGGATTGATGCTGTTGTACTCGATGAGTGGCTGGACTTCATGGTAACGATTAAAAATGGCATCCAAGTTGTCCTTAAGATTATTAACCGGTGAAATAAAGGCGGTGATCTTGACCGGTTGCTGGATGCTTTTTAACAATCTCTGAGTAGGCTGAGACAGGCTATTGGACTGGTTGGCAGTGAGGTCGATTGAATAACTGAACTGAGTAGACAACCAGGCGAGTATGCCAATAAAGCCAATAAAAAAAACGATGAACAGGCTGGACTGGATGCGTAGCTGGAGACGGGTTTTATTATTCAGTTTCATTGCTAGTCGTCTAGTGTTGCAGGCGGTCGCCGTCCAGCCGGCGAATGGTTAATCCCAGGAATAGCAAAATAATCAACAGGTAGTAGCTGACATCGCTGGTTTTGAATACCCCATCCAGTAAAGGCTGGTGATGCTTGATCAGTGACAGGTAAGCGATAACCGACTGCCCCTGATCCAGACTGTCAGTCACCCAGTCGATAATCCATAGCAACAACAGGATGCCAAAGGTGCTGACGGCAGCTATGGTCTGATTCTCGGTGAGGCTGGATAGATATAGCCCAATCGCTGCAAAGCTGCCGAGCAATAACAGCATGCCGATAAAGATGGAGAATAGCTTGCCGAGATCAAGCTGGGTGCCGAGAAGCAGGGATAAGGGCATGAGCATCAACAGACAGGTGAGTATCAGAATGAAGAAGATCAGGCCCAGATACTTGCCGAGCACCAGTTGAGTGATCGAGATAGGTGCGGAAAACAGCAAGTTAATGGTTTTATTCTTTTTCTCTTCCGCCAGGCTGCGCATGGTAATCAATGGCATAATCATTAACAGGATGATGGCAGCCAGTGAGAATATAGGTGAGACGACGACATCGGTGACACCGGGTACATTCTCCAGGCGCATGAATTGAGGTTGCAGGGTGAAATAGTTTTCGATTTGCGCCAGAAACATATAACCCAGAATAGCCTGGATCACGGCCAGAATAATCCACGCCAGAGGTGACAGGAACATGCTGGTAATTTCGCGCCTGGCGATGGTGAAAATCATGCGCTTACCCCCTGTTCAGCTTGAGTTGCAGGAGATTCGGCAGTGGTCAGTTCAACAAAAATTTCTTCCAGAGAACTACTATCCGGGACCAGTTCAAATAGCTTCCATTGTTGTTTTACCGAGGCTTCAACCAGTGACTGGGCAAATTCGGCATCTGCAAACTGAATCTGGAAGCGTTGGGGGTCGATGCTGTTAACGGCTATTACGCCGTCCAGTGCTAACAGGGCCTGCAAATCAGGAGGTTGACGAAAAGCAACCTTCATCTGATTGCTGCGACCACGCTGATTTAATTCTTCGATGGAAGCGTTATAAATCATTTCGCCACGCCGGATGATCTGTACCCGGTCACAGGTGGCCTGTACCTCGGGCAGGATATGGGTGGATAAAATAACGCTGTGTTCCTGCCCGAGTGCTTTGATCAGGCTGCGAATTTCACGAATCTGTATCGGATCCAGTCCTACCGTGGGCTCATCCAGAATCACTACCAGAGGTTGATGGATAATGGCCTGCGCTATCCCCACGCGTTGCTGGTAGCCTTTGGACAGATTGCCTATTAATCGTTTGCTAACGTCTTCCAGGGCGCAATGGGCCTTGGCCTGATCCAGTGCAGAGCTGATTTGACTGCGCGGGATACGGTGCAGTTTTGCGCAATAGATCAGATATTCGTCTACCGTTAACTCTCGGTAAACCGGTGGGTTTTCCGGCAGGTAACCAAGGCAGGATTTGGCTTCTATCGGATGGTCGATCAGATCATGACCATTGATGGTGATTTGACCGGAATTTGCTGCCAGACTGCCGGTGATCATCTGCATGCAGGTTGACTTACCCGCACCATTAGGCCCCAGAAAGCCGAGTACCTCGCCCTTATTCAGGGTGAAATTCAGCTCATTGACAGCTATGGTATTGCCATAAACTCGAGTCAGGTTTTCTACCTGAATTAAAGGAGTGCTGGTAATTGGGGTTTGCTTGAGGGCATCCATCTACAGTTTTGACTGGGTTAAAAGCTGGATGGATTTTACTGGGTTTATTGTGAGGGCGAAAGGGTAAACAGTCGCCTTGAGCATAGTATTTTGGTATGGAGTGGAAAAATCATTAGTCTGGACTTCTGCACTATATTGGTGCTCCGGATGTGCTCTCCATAACTTTACTCTGGTGGGGCACGGTTTTGGTGCAATAAGGTCGGGCAAGTTCTGAAGATGTATCCCATAATGGAAAAGCGGCTGAAAATACGCATGATGGTGAGTATGGATTAACAGCAGGTGTCTCTTTGTATCTTTCGGATTCATTAACTCAGCAATTACAACAGCAGATCAAGCTATTTGATTTGCCAGATAGCTTTATGCAAGGCGTTCAGGATTACCTGCTGCCGCTTGCGGAGCACATTTCGGCGCAGGCGAAATCTCTACATCGCTGCACGCTGATCAGTATCAATGGCTCGCAGGGTTCCGGTAAATCAACCATGACGGTTTTCTTAAAGCTTATTCTGCAGCATCATTTTAATCTGAGTAGTGCCGTGGTTTCGATAGATGATTTTTATCTGACCCGTGCACAACGTCAGCAACTGGCGCAACAGGTACACCCGCTGTTTGCCACACGCGGTGTACCGGGCACTCACGATATCGAGTTAGCCAGCCATACCCTGCAATGCCTGACAAATTGCTCCCCTCAGTCACCCTGCCGGATTCCGGTGTTTGATAAGGCAGTAGATGATCGTGCAGATGAAGCGCTATGGCCAATGGTAGACAAGCCTGTAGATGTGATTCTATTTGAAGGCTGGTGTAACCATGCACCTACTCAAAGTGAGCAACAACTGTTAACGCCTGTTAATGATCTGGAAAGGCTGGAGGATAGTGATGGACTGTGGCGTCGCTATGTGAACCAGCAGTTGCGGGAATATCACAAAAGCCTGTTTTCTCAGGCCGATGCCTTGATCTTTATGCAAATTCCCTCCTTTGAAAAGGTATACGAATGGCGAGGGCTACAGGAGCATAAGCTTAAAAAAACTGCAGATGAATCCAGCCAGGGCGTGATGGATCAGCAACAGTTAATCCGTTTTATTCAGCACTATGAGCGTATCACCCGATCATGTCTCGAGGGATTGCCTGATAGTGCTGATATTATTTTAAAGATCGATAATGATCACGCAATTGAATCCATGCAGATAGTCGGGAGCTGTAAATAATGATTGATCAATTGCTCATTGTTAGTGATATGGATGGCACTATTCTTAACCATCACGATTACAGTTATGAAGCAGTTTTACCGCAGTTGGCTGAATTAGAGCAAAAGCAGATACCGCTGATATTAAATACCAGCAAGACCTTTACCGAGTTACAAAGCTGGGTTGGGAAATTAAACATTCGGCATCCATTTATTGTCGAAAATGGTTCAGCGATATTTATTCCTCAGGGATATTTTTCCGATATGGTGCTATCCGATCTATGGGTAGACCATAGTTTTAGTGGCTATCAGGTGATTATTCTGGGTGAATCCATTGTTACTCTGGCGGCTTTCCTGCTGCAGCATAAACCGCAGGCTGTCGATTTCAGTCGTTGTTCAACAGACCAGGCCATTCAATTGACCGGTCTGAGTCAACAGCAGGTGGTAGAGGCTCAGGATCGACAGTTTTCTATCCCATTGAGCTTTAGTGATAGCGAAAAAGAATTAGAATTTGCCGAATTAGCCACGCACTCAGGGTTTGGGGTGCTCAAGGGTGGGCGTTTTCTGCACCTGCTAGGCAAAACCGATAAAGGGGTGGCGTCGCAAAAATTAAAGCAATTATACGAAACAGCTTTTAATGCGAAATACGCTGTGATTGCACTGGGTGATAGTCCGAATGACGCAGAGATGCTGACTCATTCGGATATCGCAGTGGTGGTGAATTCGCCTTCTAGCGAAAACCTTAAACCATCTACGCATCAAGTGATTCGAACACGGCAGCAGGCACCACAGGGATGGAGCGAGGGCGTAAAAGCGGCGCTTCAATCAATAGAAAAAGAACTTCCAACAGGACCAGATTATGGCTGATAGTTTTCAAAGTAGCAGGGTGACTACCCTGCATAACATCGTAAAAAGACCCGTTGAAGAGATAGAAAAAGATCTGCTGCGGTTTTCGCGCAGTCGACCAATGGGATTGATTCTCCCTGCATTGTATTCCGAGCTGGAACGCCCGGCTTTGGCGAATATTGTCGACGAACTGGAAAAGGTACCTTATCTGAGTCAAATTGTAATTGGACTGGATCGAGCCAACGAAGCCGAATACCGTCATGCTATACAGTACTTCGATCGCCTGCCACAGGACCACCAGATTTTATGGAACGATGGCCCTAATCTGAAAAAGATTGACGACATTCTGCAAAAAGAAGGCCTGTCACCCAATCAGTTGGGTAAGGGGCGTAATGTGTGGTACTGCATGGGATATATGCTGGCGTCTGCAAAAAGTGAAGCTATCGCACTGCACGATTGCGATATTGTCACCTACGACCGCTCCCTGTTGGCGCGGCTGATTTATCCGGTGGCCAACCCTGCCTTTTCTTACCAGTTTAGTAAAGGCTATTACTCGCGTGTCGCAAATAATCACCTGGGTGGTCGTGTGTCACGTCTATTGGTGACACCGTTGATCCGTGCATTACAGAATAATCTGGGGCATCAGGAATATCTGACCTTTATGGATAGCTTTCGTTATCCGCTAGCGGGTGAGTTTTCCATGCGCAAAGACGTAATGAGTGGTTTACGCATCCCTAGTGACTGGGGGCTAGAGGTGGGTGTATTGCTGGAAATGGCGCGTAATTATTCAACCCGACGCATCTGTCAGGTCGAGATTGCAGATATCTACGATCATAAGCATCAGGAAGTGTCTGAGCATAATGATGAAGGTGGGCTATCCAAGATGTCTATAGATATCTCCAAGGCCCTGTTCCGCAAGCTGGCCACCGATGGACATGTATTCAATAAAGGGATCTTTCGCAGCCTGAAAGCTACCTACTATCGGGTTGCGCTGGATTTGATCGAAAGTTACCACAGCGACGCAACCATGAATGGGCTTGATTTTGACATTCATGCCGAAGAAAAGATGGTTGAGCTATTTGCTGAAAATATTATGAAAGCGGGGCATGTTTTCCTCAATAAGCCGATGGAACAGCCTTTTGTACCACACTGGAACCGAGTGGCCAGTGCTATCCCCGATATCTTTGAACAGTTGCTGGATGCAGTGAATAAAGATCACGAGTTGTATAAGTAACGAGTATGAAAAAGAAAAATTCCGAGCTGCGTGAAAAGGTTTTAACTCATTTAAATTTTATCTACCCTGATAACGACAACCAGCAGCTTGCACGTCAGCTGATTCAGATCATGGGGCTGGATGTCATCTGTAAAAAGCCGCGACCGCATGAAAATAACTGGAATCAGTCGGATGTGATTGCCATCACCTATGGTGATACCTTTGTTAAAGAAGGTGAGCAACCGCTGAAAACGCTGAGAAGATTTTTCGAAAAGAATTTTTCTGGAGTCATCAATGCGATACATATTCTGCCATTTTATCCCTGGAGCTCGGATGATGGCTTTTCAGTGATCAATTACAAACAGGTGAATGACACTCTGGGCAGTTGGGCTGATATCGAAAGAATAGCGGTCAATTTCAAGTTAATGGCTGACCTGGTGATCAATCACTGTAGTTCACGTAGCGAATGGTTCGAGCGCTTTAAACAGGGTATAGAACCTGAGAAGGATTTCTTTATTACTGTAGACCCACAAACTGATCTGTCGCAGGTTATACGCCCGCGTACCAATGACCTGCTGCGTGAAGTAGAAACTATTGATGGCGTTAAGCATGTCTGGTGTACCTTCAGTCACGACCAGGTAGACCTGAATTTTGCTAATCACGAATTACTCAAGGAAATGGTCAGTATTATTGATTATTACCTGAATCGAGGTGTGCAGATATTTCGCTTTGATGCAGTGGCATTTCTATGGAAGGAGATCGGTAGCACTTGTCTGAATCTGCCACAGACGCATGAAATGGTTCGCCTGCTACGTACGCTGATCGAGTATCGTAATCCACGCGCGATTATTATTACCGAAACCAATATACCTAACCGAGAAAATCTGGCCTATTTTGGTAATGCGAACGAGGCACATGTAATATACAACTTTGCTCTGCCACCTTTATTGTTGCATGGCTTGATCAGTGGTAATAATTATTATCTGAATAACTGGTTGATGAGTATGCCACCTGCTCAGGATGGTACGACCTATCTTAATTTTGTTGCATCACACGATGGTATCGGGCTGCGTCCGGTGGAAGGGATTTTAACGGATGAAGAGATCCGACAAATTACCGATACCATGCAAGCTTTTGGCGGTCGCATATCCTGGCGCAATCTATCGCAGGATGAAGTGCGGGCCTATGAAGTCAATATCAGTCTGTTTGATGCCTTAAGCGGAACCATCGAGGGCAAGGATGAATGGCAGATTGAGCGCTTTATCTGCGCGCATACCATCATGCTGGGCCTGGAAGGTATACCTGCATTCTATATCCATAGCCTGCTGGCAACGGAAAACGATTTGCATCGAATGGAGGCCTCCGGTAATAACCGGGCAATCAATCGGCATGTGTGGGATTGTGAAGAGTTGAATGATTTACTCAGTGACGATAACTCTCATCACTCAATCGTGCTGGGGCAGTTAAAAAAGCTGATCTCAATTCGAATCAAACAGGCTGCATTTCATCCTAATGCCACTCAATACACCCTGCATCTGGGAGAGGGTATTTTTGCTTTCTGGCGCCAGAGCCGAAAAAGGCAGCAGAGTATTTTCTGTATCTACAATATTAAGAATGAGGTCCAGCAACTGGCGCTGGGTAGCATTAACCTGGTCGAGACTCAACGATGGGTGGATCTATTGAGCGATCAGGAATTCACCGACTTGCGTGAAACGATAGAGTTGCAGCCTTATCAGTGTTTGTGGATCTCGAATGTGTAGCAAAGGTTAGTTGTAGTAATGATCTCGAGAATTAAGCAATAGACTGGCACTGAGTATATGCTATGTATTATTGAATCTGGTTCTACAATTAACTCATTCAAGTTTCAAGTCCTGATCCGAATCTGTTTCGTTCTGCGATCAATGCAGGCTAAATGCCAAACCTGACACTTAATGCTCCGGACTGTTTAGGTTTATTGTCGTGAGATGCGATTAACTTCCCGGATTATTGTTTCACACGCCCAGCTTCCCTTTCTCCGTAGTGTATTTCTAACAGGCGTGCGAGTAACTTTCTTTTACGCGAAAAGAAAGTCACCACAAAATTGACAGGTCAATTTTGAACAGCTCTGCTGGCCCGAAGGGCGGAGGGCAGGAAGCCTGGAGTTACAAAGCGCGCCCCACAATCCCTTGATCGGCAAAATAGTGCTCATATCGCGGTCGGCAGTGACGCGTTCCAGACGCGACCCTGCCTAAAACGTCTTCCCTCGGCTTTGACTCCTGTCTCGCCCTACCTCCTGCATCCCTGCAGTCGTGGCGTTTTCCCACGATATGAACACCATTTTGCCGCGGGCTTGAAAGGGTAAAAAAAGAGGCGTAAAAACAAAATTGTCCGGAGCAATTTTGATCAGCTCTGCTGGCCCGAAGGGTGGAGGGCAGGGATGACCGGAATAACGACATCCCAATCGAGTGGCCTGCGGCTCCCCGAAAATCAAGCCATTTTGGTTTGTGACAGCTACTTGAGTGTTAAGGCGTGTCGTTCAATTTTTTAAGATGGTATATCCATGGCGCATCGAGTTCTCCAGATTCCGATTTTTTTTCTGGTATATCGTCCGGCGATTTAAAAAAATAAAGTTGTCCGTTGCGCAGAACAAAATACTCGTCCATCGGGATAAATCTATATAGCCGGGCTTTGTCTCTGGGATAGTCGACTTCGATTTTGTCTGTGTCAATTATTAGGCGATTGTCGGCGATGGAGTAGGGCGCTGACACTTTACTCGCTTCGCTCGGGTAGTCTTGCCGCACGCGGCCTTCGAAACTTACCAAATCTTCTGTGAAGCTAAGCATGCCTTTGACAGCCGTATTCTTTATGCGACAGTCCACGTAGTCCCACTTGCCGATGATCTGGTGTTTTGTTTCCGTGGGAGTGCTTTGCAGTAACATGGCTCTCTCTTGCGCAAGGGCATTATTGATACAGAAGCAGGCAGGCGATAACAATATCATGAAACAGATTCTTCGGATCAAAGTTCTGAGCAGAAAGCCTATGGTTCGATTCAGTTCTGACATGGATCTCAGTATATCTTTTCTCATGCATACCAGCCAGACCTGAGTCATGGTTGGTTTAAGTTTATCGTTGTGAGATAGGATTAATTTTCCGGATTATTGTTTCACACGTCATGCGTTCCTTTCTCCGTAGTGACTGACGAGTACGCGTGCGAGTCCCTTTTGTGTTCCCTGATGGCAAAAAACATGACCTGACCCCCGTCATTTCTTCAAAAGAAGTAAACGAGCTCATAGTGAATAATCACTGTCGACCCTAAGCTGCCATTAAAAATACTTTCAATCGATACTGACCCCATCGAATACTACATTTTCTTGTTCTATGATTTTCATTCTGTGGTTCAACTCTGTTTCCAATGTATCCATCCGCTGTCTTAACTCCTGATGTCTCATTCGAGACGTATCTAAGCGGTACTTCACTTCTTCGTAGTTCTTTGAAACCTGATAAAAAAGATCGGTTAATTGACTGTCATCGATATGCTCATGACCATCCTCATGGAATATTTTATTTCTATGTTTTGTTAGTCTACTTTTTTCGCGTTCGAGCATATTGCTTTTATCTTGGAGTAAATGTATTTCGGTTTCGGAATTAATCATTTGATGCCGGACTTTTTCCAGCTGCTCTGTTAAATGCATCAACTCCACTTGCCGGTGGTTGTATAGCTCTATATCTTTTATTCTTCGAAGCGCCATTTTATCTCGACGCCTTACTTCTCTTACCTCTTCAAGAATCTCATCGCTTACTTGTTCACCCAAATTTACTCTGGCCAATTCAAGGAAACTGTCCGCTTGATACATATGAAATGTTTGATTTGCCCTATCCTTAAACTCCTTTACCAATTCTGGGCGTGGGCCCACCGTTTTCCCCTTAAATTTTTCCCACCAGTCTTCCTTTTTATCATCAGTTATCAGGACCACGCCTCTACCTAACTCAGAAGCCTTATCAATTACCTGAGTCCATACAATGAGGTCACCATACTTTCTGCATTTCTCTGAAAAAACTTCACTATCACCTGCCTTCGAACCATCTTTAAACCCAGGTGGGATTTTTTGTTTATATCGCTCTTCACCTTCTGCAATTAGTTGCTCCATCCGTTCTTTCTCGTAAGGAAGGCCAACACTGTTTTCAAATATTTCTGCGATAGAGTCTTTAATTTCATCATTATTAATACGAGCCGTGTGGATTGATTTATTTTTCTTTAGCTCGCCGCATAGTTCATCAAAGACACTATTAACCTTTTCCATGACACCTTTACTAACAAAAGGGTGTTGACGAGCGTTTTCTAAATCTCGTTTTAATGACTCGATTGATTTTTCCGTGTCATCGTAAGATTTCTCTTGCTGATCGATTACCGTTAAACGATTGTTCAAGTATTCCTCAGCAGCCCTATGTGGTAGCCATGCTCTATCTTTGATTTTATCCAAAATACGGAGGAATTCACTACGAGTTGTATCTGAATATCGATAGAGGTTTAGAAGTATATTTGCATCAAATACAAAC
This sequence comes from Gammaproteobacteria bacterium, assembly GCA_050298595.1. GTDB lineage: Bacteria > Pseudomonadota > Gammaproteobacteria > JACNJF01. The sequence continues at coordinate 24,593 of JBNKUM010000109.1, forward strand.
AGTGATGTTTTCCATATTTCTCTTAGGATCTTGTCACTTTCTTTAAAATGACCAGGAAATAAATCCTTCATATTTTCTCCATCATTGAACATCGAGATTATGTGACACGCACAAAATTGATTTATATTACAAGATTCTTGCACCAGAATCTCATGAAGGCACAGTTTATTCATTGGCTGATATTTGCCTTTTTGCACCGCATAATGCGAATGTCGGCTTTATCAACAATTCGGCCTGTTGCGGTGCAGCATGCGATAGTCTGTTTACGACCCGAAGCGAATATTTCTGATAAATTTTAGGGGGCTTCAGATACATGGTAATACCTGCGTTCATAAAACTTCAACAAATAGTA
>JBNKUM010000110.1:0-55807 GCA_050298595.1 Gammaproteobacteria bacterium
ATTGAATAGAATGACAAAATTAAGGAAATTCTCTATCTTACTAAAACATGATAATGAGACCCGGGGGTCTCGTTTATCATTCTGTTATACCAAATTAAGGTTCTGAGTAAGTATGGGTGTTGACTACAGGCTTGCATGCAATAGATGTCATGAATTTCTGGAACTCCACAAATGGTTTCCAGATGACGAGCTGTCAATGAGTTACCCTGCTGATTTGAAATACGACAAGTATCGTGGATCAGTCACAAACAAGGATAAATTGGAGAGGGCAATTCTCACATTTGAAGACGAACTCGAAAAGGAGTGCCCTGGCCATTGGATAGAGAATTTGGTTCCTTACGTGAGGTCATTTGTTAAAAAGCATGATGGGCATAGTCTAGTAATCTATAACGATACCGGCGATATGCCTTGGTATCCGTTCGAGCCAGACTGGCACAAATGGAAGGAAATCAAAGGTCCAATGTCATGCTGGGATGAACACTACGGCGATGTGGATCTTCCAAGAAATATTATTGATGATATTGGTATCGACAATTGGGGTGATGCATTAAAACATTATGTGGACAATTGCCCATGTGTTACGTATCCAAGAATGCCAGACGATATGGAAAGTATATTTGAGATGTATTTAAAGAAACGTAGGCCAAAGGTATAAAACATGATAATGAGACCCGGGGGTCTCGTTTATCATTCTGTTAGGCATAAATATGAACACTTTCAACAGATTTAGTGCTGCTTTAATACTCGTTTCATTTTTTATGTTTATAACCACGAATATTTATCACCAGCGTACGGTAGATAATCAGTTAAAATTTTCCAAAATTATAGCCTCAATAACTTCTACATTAACGCCAAACTCGGAAAGAACAGATTCTTCTTTCACATCTAAAGGTTATGTATTGACCGAGGAGCGCGGAATACTGATAACTATGCTGTTTTGTGTTTTTTTACTTTTTGTCGCAGTAGTTCTCAATTATATTGGTCAGAATAAATTTGGTAAAAATAAAGCTCATTTACCATTGTCATTTTCGGCTGTTTTAATTGCTGTTATGATTCTTACCACTATAAAGAACGTGGGTTTATTTAATTATGCCTAACAAAGGCCTTCAAAGGACTCGCGACACTGTTCGTGCCGCTTCGGTGAGAGCTGTGGCGCTCGCCTCTGAGGCCGAGCGTTAAGCATAAAATAAATAAGGAGAATTAATGAAAATTATTTCAATAAAGGGGGTGATATTCGGGTCACTAATGGACATAATTTCAACAAATATCCTGATTATTCCTTTAATGATATATGTCTTAGTTTCTAATGATTTATTAAACCTTCCTGAGTCAGAATTACAAGCTGCATTAATGGATAAACTGCAAAATGACCAAACAATATATATTTTAAAAATATTTATTGGTTCTCTTTGTTCAATCTTTGGTGGTTATATTGCTGCAAGAATTGCAAAGCATCATGAGCTTCTAAATAGCGCCTTGGCTTCCATACTATGTGTTGCTGGTGGGATTTACTCGTTTTTATCAGGGGGTATGGATGGTGAATACATCAAATTTATTTCATTGCTCCTATTTAGTCCTTTACTATCAATGACGGGTGGGTATTTAAGGTTACAACAGGTAAGATCCAATGCTTAACAACCTCCACAGGAAAAACAAAAGCGCCGCTGCGCTCTGCTTTTGTTTCCCTGTGAGGTAGGCGATATCCGTAAGGATGATGAAGTGAAAAATAATTACACTGTAGAGTTTTCTAAAAAACTGACGCTATACAAAGTCAGATTATTTGATGAAGTATCCGAATTAACCGTTGAATCCTGTTTTGGTGCATACGAGAGGATAGTTGAGCAGCATTTTGATGGTAATCCATTTAAATTAATGATTAATAATTCGGGTTATCGTCCTACTACTGAGAGAGCGCATTTTCTTATTCGACACCTGTTTTCAGGTCAAACTTATAAAATGAAATGCGTAAAGGTAGCAATTGTCAACGAGAGCATACCTGTAATCGAAAAAAGGAAAGAGCTTGGCATCAAGGAAATAGAAGGTTTCTTTTCAAATGAAAAAGAAGCATTAGAGTGGCTAGAAAATGAAATATAACAAGCCCGCTCCATCCGACGCGCCAAAGGCACGCGGCTGAGCGGCAACGTAGTATTTCATAGGAGGTTAAATTATCTATCAATGGCAGTAACTTATTCTAACTTTTCTGAAGTATGCACAAAGTTCTATGATTTGGTGGTTGACCCTATTGAAGTAGCTAATTTCGTATATTCGAAAATATCTAATTATAATCACCAAAAATGCCTATTTGTAGGTAGTTTTTTTCTTGTTGCTGTTGAACTTCAAAAATTAGGTATTGAAATTGTACTGACTGATTATTCGAAAGATATGATTGGAGAGGCAAAAAAGCGCTTTCCAAATACAAGGGCGGAGGTTGCCGATCTTCGAAGCCTCCCATTTCGTGGTGAATTTGACGCAATTATTGTTATTGGCAGGGTTTTTACACATATGCTTACTTGTAAAGATTCAGCACAAGCATTAATAAGTATGCACAAAGCCCTAAAGCCTGGAGGAGTAGTTCTTATAGATAACTATGAAGATGCCAAAATTCAAACTACAAATTATTTTAACGGCAGTATCTCTGTTGAAAATTCTGCCGCTAAAATAACCCGTGAATCCTCTACAGATTTGATTAGCGAAAACCCCATGATTGTTAATTGGAAGGCAGTATACCGGGCAACTCTCGAAGGTAATTCAGTAGTGTTCGAAGATGAAATACTACATCGAGCTTTTTCTCGTAGTGAAATATATAATTTATTTGAGGCTCATGATTTTAAAGTTATTAGCCAAGGAGATAACTTTGATGAAACAAGCTTTTATACAGTTGCTAGCCATCAGTGATCTAAAACACAACAAGGCAAAGCACTCAAAAGTCAAAACTTGCGCTCCTCGTCACTACAGTTTTGCCCCTGGTATTTACGGCGTTAAGCACAAAGAGAAACCATAGGTATGAGCAATATTACAAATAAATTTATCCTGTTGTTATTCGTTTCCTTCACCCTTGTCTCCTGCGCGACGGTGCCTTCGCAAGCGCCCAAACCAGTCCCTGCCAGTTACCTATACAAAGGTGGCTATATCAATGTGCGTGTACCAAACTCTGACGGGTGGCATCTTGTAAGTTCTTCACCGACTGGCATGGAGTTCGCGCGTAGTGGCGCCGAGCTAGGGGAGAGCTTTGGTGCTCAGGTGCTAATGTTTCCGCTGCCGGAAACAAAAAGCGAAGAAAAATTCATCACACTTATAAAAAGGAGTTTTGAGTCCGACACCGATTCCGCTCGTTTTTCTATTGTAAAGTCGGATTTTCAATATTCTGGAGAAAGAGGTTATCCCTGCGTGCGTGTTTCAAGTGTCGTCGTAGACAAGCAGGCCAAGACATCGCCGAGCCATAGCGAGAAGCTGCTCCTGCAATCACGTTCTCTTTATTGCAGGCATCCGGTGCGCCGAGGCACCGGTTTCGCTATCATTTATTCTCATCGTGGAAAAACGCAATATGAGAACCTAAGCACTGAAGCAACAGACTTTATCGGCGGAGTTCAGGTGCCAAAACAATGAGACCAATTGACACAATGCCTAACCAGGCGCTCGTTCGGACGCAAACTACGCTCCGTTTGCGCCGCACAACTTCAACGTTAGATGTTTTATGGAAAATTTTTTCTAATGTTTAATAAAACAATTGCTTATTTGTTTATATGTTTATTCTTTGCATTTTTGTTTGGTTTATGGAGTATGAATGGTTCTCATACTTACCATGATGAAGCCACTGTGTATGCAGAGGGCGTGCAAAAGATTTTAATTCAACACAAAGTCTGTTCAGATGTAGAAGACTGCATAAAGAAACATTTATTATTTCAGGAAGGAGCAGTAATTAAAATATTTGGATACGAATTTGGTGGAGTAGATATTATGCTCTATACCATTTCAAATTCTGAAATAGTAGGAGATGTAATAAAAGAGTTGGGTGAAAAATACAAAAAACTTAGGGGTCCTAAAGTACATCTTTATGTATATGAATCAGCGCATAGAGAATCAGAAATTATTTATGCTAATGTATTTATCAAATAATCCTAACAAGGTAACTCAAACCCGACCCGCGGCGCCTGTGCGCTGCTCCGTTAACAGCCTGGCGCGGGCTGTTTAGTTAATTGTTAGCCTAAAAAGGATTTAATGTGAGAACCGTTATAATTTTACTATTATTTACTACCTTAAATGCCTGTATCTCTTATTCAGGCCCGAAAGATAGAGTTGAACTATCAACCGCTACAACAATTAATGAACTAGGTGGGATATATCTCAATACAGGAGAGCCACATGGCTATTTGTCACAATTTATATGGGGTCGCGGCCCCATCAATTCCCGCATATATAGAACTTTCTTAAATCATAGAGATATAAAATATATAAAAGTTATTCCAAATGAAAAATCAATTATAGTTAAAGCCATAGTCGGAAATTGTTCTGCATACGAAAAAGAATATTTTCTTGGTAGTGACTTCGAAATAAATCATGGTGAAATAATTCTATCTAGTAAAGCTTCCGCAATTTCAAGAGGTGCAGGTGATCCATTAGTTGGTCCTTCATTTGAAAAGACTTCCTTAAGTTTAGATACTAAAGGGAATGGAATATACACTAATCAAGCTATTGCAGCGGGTCTCATCTACCTACTAGTGCCAGCGGCCATATCTGATAAAACTGAAATACGGTTTATGAAAACTATTAACAATAAATCATATATAAAATGTTATGACCGCTAACAACACGCCTCAAAAGGACTCGTGGCACTGTTGGTGCCACTTAGGTGAAAGCTGTGGCGCGAGCCTTTAGTATAACCGTTTGTGAATGATTTGAGGCGTTAGTGAATGACAGCTTTGGGTCCAGGCTGTGTGAAAACTCGCTTCAAACTGATGACACAAACAATATTTCCCACTACGGGGTAATTTTTCAGAAATATTTAGAGTTCAATTACCACAAAATATACGAAATTTATTCTATATAAGATCCCATATTTCACTTGAAAAATTGGAAAATAGTTTTCACCCGCCCGGGGCGAAAGCTGCCATACTAGCTAGAATACAAATAATGAATGTCCGCTATGTGTGATTTTGCAGGATAAAATCAAGACCTGATTCACTGCTTGTCAGATCAAATATAAGTCAGTACATTTGAATACAGCTACAACCTGCCGACTTGCTCTTCTTCGTGTCCTCGGCAACTGCTCGGCTCTGGCATCCTGCATTGTTCTACCTTCGCTCATCCTTGAGCTCGTAGCACCTAAATCCCTATAGGCGTCCTGCGTTGTTCTACTTACGGGCGTCCTCGGCTCTAGCATCCTGCTTCGCTCTACCTCCTCCTTCCTTGGAGTCGTGCCCTAATCTGTGGTTTAAGGATTTAAATTTTCAACCCAGCAACAAGGCATCATCATCCAGCTGTTCTCCACCCTGGGCCTTGCTGAATAGATCGAGCAGGTCTTTGACCGTCAGTCCTTTTCTATCATCACCCTGGATATCAAAGATAATATTGCCCTGATGCAACATGATGGTTCTGCTACCTACCTCCAGCGCCTGCTTCATGCTGTGCGTGACCATCAATGCCGTGCACTGTTTTTCCTGAATAATTTGATTGGTCAGCTCGAGCACGAACTGACTGGTTTTAGGATCCAGCGCAGCAGTATGTTCATCCAGTAGCAATATTTTTGATGGCTGTAAGGTTGCCATCAACAGACTCACCGCCTGACGTTGACCACCTGAAAGCAGGCCCATCTTATCTTCCAGTCTATTCTCTAATCCCAGATTGAGACGACTTAGATATTCGCGGTAAGGCTGTTTGCGCTCATCATTCAGTGCGCTTTTAAAACCTCGCTTGCGACCTCGTGCATCGGCAAGGGCGAGGTTTTCTTCGATTGATAAAAATTCACAGCTACCACCCAGAGGATCCTGAAACACGCGTGCCACCATACCCGCACGGCGTGAGGTATCCAGTCGGGTTACATCTTTGTGGTCGATTTCGATGCGCCCTTTGGTGATACGGATTTCACCACTGATAGCATTCAACAGGGAAGACTTGCCTGCGCCATTACTGCCAATAACGGTAACAAATTCACCTTCATTTATTTCTAGATTAAGACCTCTCAGTGCATGGGTTTCCAGAGGAGTCTTAGCACCAAAGGTGACGTGTATATCCTGTAAACTGATCATGATGCTGGTTTCCTCAGCCTATAGCGCGGCAATACAATGGCTATCATGACCAAAACAGATGTCACCAGATTAAGATCCTGTGCCTTTAATCCCAGCATATCCAGGTTGAGTGCAAATGCGATCGCCAGTCGATAAAGTATTGCGCCCACAATGCAGGCGATAGTCGCTTTGACCACACTGCTGGGTGTAATGATGGCTTCACCACCAATCACCGAGGCCAGACCCACCACGATCACGCCAACACCCATAGTGACATCGGCACTGCCCTGACTTTGCGCAAACAGGCTACCCGCGAGCGCAACCAGTGCATTAGAAACCGCCATGCCAGATAGAATCATCCATGCTGTTTTTACTCCCTGTGCCCTCGCCATACGCGGATTGGCACCGGTCGCGCGCATGGCCAGACCGGTTTCTGAATTCAAAAACTTGATCAGTATCAGTGCGCAGATAACCACCACGAAAAAAAAGATAATCGGCGTGGAAACATAGAAAGGTGCCGCCCAGTTTTCGATAGGGGACAGAATGGTATTCTCACCCAGCAGGGCAATATTGGGCCGGCCCATGATGCGCAAATTAATCGAATACAGGGCAATCATAGTCAGGATAGAAGCCAGCAGGTGCAGGATCTTAAGCTTTACGTTTAACCAGGCCGTAACCATGCCTGCCATTGCCCCCGCTACCATCGCAAGTCCGGTAGCCAGCCAGGGATCCCAGCCACTAACGATCAGGGTTGCACTGACGGCAGCGCCCAGCGGGAAGCTGCCATCAACGGTTAGATCTGGAAATTCAAGCACCCTGAAAGACAGGTAGATACCCAACGCCACCAGAGCGTAGATTAAGCCGCTCTCTATGGCGCCTAGAAATGCAATCAGGCTCATATTATTTGATAACTTCTTTGGCCTCTGCGATCAGGTCCTTGCCCAGAGTAATGCCCATTTGTTTCGCTGATTCTGGATTCACGAATAGCTCCATTTTCTCAACACCCTGTACCGCAATTGAACCTGGCTTTGTGCCATTCAAGATTTGCAGCACGATTTTTCCAGTCTGACGGCCTACGTCGTAGTAGTTGAAACCCAGTGCCGCAACAGCGCCCTGTTTTACCGAATCGGTATCACCGGCTACCACGGGTATTTTGGCTGCGCGACCGACTTTAACTACGGCTGAGAATGCAGATACCACGGTATTATCAGTAGGAATATAAATCACGTCAGCCTTACCCACCAGTGAACGCGCTGCCGACAGTACTTCGGATGATTTGCTGGCACTGGCTTCAACGACGTTCATGCCCTGCATAGGCGCATATTTTTTCACCAGATCAAGCAGAGTGACCGAGTTCGCTTCACCTGGATTGAAGATAACACCAACCGTTTTGGCAGAAGGCACGACGCGCTTCACCAGCGCCATATGTTTATCAATCGGAGTCAGGTCGGTGACACCAGTGATATTCTTACCGGGTTTTTGCATATTGCTCACCAGCTTGGCACCCACAGGATCGGTAACAGCAGAGAATACGATAGGTGTATTGCGGGCTGCGGCTGCCATGGTCTGAGCCGATGGGGTAGCGATAGCAACGATGACATCAGGACTATCACCAGCAAATTTTTTGGCGATTTGCGCGGCAGTTGCACCATTACCCTGCGCACTTTCATAATTCCATTTCAGGTTTTTACCCTCAACTAAACCGGCAGCAGCCAGCTCATCTTTTACACCCTGTCGTACCGAATCCAGCGCTGGATGTTCCACTATCTGGGTGATTGCGACTGAGGTCTCAGCCATGCTGCTGAGTGGATTTAATAACAATAGACAAGCGCTAACTGCGGCTAGAAATTTATTCATGCTGAGAAACTCCGGGCAAGGTTATAGTTTGAGCGCAGTATAAGTCAGATACGACTTTACGATAACCCCTTTCTTGCCTCAAAAGCTTTTAATCGACCTTTTACATTAGCTGGGAAAAGAAAAAGTAGCTCCCTCTCGAACACCAGTTGATGGCCAGCGCTGTGTAATGGTCTTACGACGCGTATAAAATCTGACCGCATCTGGTCCGTAGGCGAATAAATCGCCAAACAAAGAACGCTTCCAGCCACCAAAACTATGGTATGAAACCGGTACCGGTAGCGGTACATTGATACCCACCATACCGACCTGAATATTGTCTGAGAAATATCGCGCTGCTTCACCATCACGGGTAAAGATGCAGGTACCATTGCCGTACTCGTGATCATTAATCAACTGCATCGCTTCATCCATGTTCGCAACCCTCATCACCTGTAGTACGGGTCCAAATATCTCTTCCTGATAACTCACCATTGATGGCGTTACCCTGTCTATCAGGGTCGCCCCAACAAAGAAGCCATCTTCATATCCTGCGACTGCTGATGCACGACCATCAACCACCACTTCTGCACCATCCTGTTCTGCACTATTAATGTAACCGACAACTTTCTGTTGGTGTTCGCGAGTGATCAATGGTCCAAAGTCATTGCTACTATCAGCGGCAGCGCCTACTTTGAGTGGCGCCATACCAGCCTTCATTTTTTCGATCAGAGTATCTGCTGTTTTATCACCGACCGCAACAGCAACTGACAGTGCCATACAGCGTTCACCGGAAGAACCAAACGCGGCGCCAAGCAGCTGATTGACCGCATTATCAATATCAGCATCCGGCATTACAATCGCATGATTCTTGGCACCACCCAGCGCCTGACAGCGCTTGCCGTTAGCAGTAGCTGTGGTATAGATATACTCTGCAATTGCCGTAGAACCCACAAAACTGACGGCCTGTACACGCTTATCGCTTAACAGTACATCCACCGCTACCTTGTCACCATTGACCACATTCATCACACCTTCTGGCAGGCCTGCCTGCTGCAGTAATTCGGCAATGAACAGGGTTGAAGAGGGATCGCGTTCAGAAGGCTTCAGAACAAAAGTATTACCACAGGCTATAGCCATCGGATACATCCATAAAGGTACCATAGCGGGAAAATTAAATGGCGTAATGCCAGCAACCACACCCAGAGGCTGAAACTCACTCCATGAATCGATATTGGGGCCGACATTTTTACTATGTTCACCTTTTAACAGCTCCGCTACACCGCAGGCATATTCAACATTTTCTATGCCGCGTTGTAACTCCCCTGCTGCATCATGACTAATCTTGCCGTGCTCTTCTCCGATTAACGCGCAAATCTTATCTGCGTTTTGTTCCAGCAGGGCTTTAAAACGGAACATAACTGCGGCCCGTTTTCCAACAGGCGTGTTTCTCCATGCAGGAAAAGCTTCCTGAGCAGCAGCAATTGCCTGCTCTACAGTTTGTTTTGAGGCGAGAGCAACCTGCCTGGAAACAGCACCTGTCGCCGGATTAAATACATCTTGCCTGCGCTCGGCATCGGCTACAATTTCACCGTTAATAAAATGGCCAACAGTTGTCATATTGAGTGTCTCTTTCTAAATTCTGTGTATGTTATTAATCGAGTTCATTGATTGCATCACCTAATGCATTGATCAGACTATCAATCTCTTCTTTTTCAACGGTAAAAGGCAGGCCCAGTTGAATGGTGTCTCCGCCATAGCGTACATAGTAGCCCTTCTCCCAGCACTTCATCGCAATCTGGTATGGCCGCAGTGCAGGCTCACCGGGAAAGGCTTCAATCGTCAGCGCACCGGCCAGGCCGTAGTTTCGAATATCAGTGACATATTTGCAGCCATTGAGGCCATGTATAAGCGCTTCGAAATAAGGCGCCATAGATTTTACGCGCGCTATCAGATTGTCATTCTTCAAAATATCCAGCGCGGCAAGACCAGCCGCACAGGCCACTGGATGTGCTGAATAGGTGTAACCATGCGGCAGTTCCAGCATATACTCTGGCCCACCTTGCTGCATAAAGGTGTCGTATATTTCCTGCCTGGAAACTACTGCACCCATGGGGATAACGCCATTAGTTAGCTGTTTAGCGAGTGTCATCATATCAGGCACTACCCCAAATTCTTCGGCACCCGTATTTGAACCCATACGACCAAAACCCGTGATAACCTCATCAAAGATCAACAGGATATTGTGCTGATCGCAGATTTCCCGCAGGCGCTTCAGGTAGCCAACAGGTGGAGGAATAACACCGGCAGACCCCGCCATTGGCTCTACGATGACGGCGGCGATATTGGATGCATCGTGCAGTGCTATCAATTCACTCAGCTGATCTGCAATAAAAGCCCCTTGTTCAGGCATACCTTTGACAAACTTGTTTTCCGGCAACATCGTGTGAGGGATATGTATCGCATCTATGCCCTGACCATAAAGCGCACGATTGGGACTAAGACCGCCAACACTGATACCGCCCCAGTTCACACCATGATAGCCCTTAACCCGACCGATAAAACGCGTCTTGCCTGCCTGACCCTTTTTTCTCCAGTAGGCACGCGCAATTTTCAATGCCGTTTCAACTGACTCGGAACCCGAGCCGGTAAAGAACACTCGATTCATTCCTGCTGGCATGAATTCAGTGACACGATGCGCCAACTCAAACGATTTGGGGTGTCCAAACTGGAATGCTGGCGAGTAATCAAGATTCCTGACCTGCTCACTAACCGCCTCTGAGATCTCAGGTCGACCATGCCCGGCGCCACAGGTCCATAGACCTGACAGTCCATCGAAAATACGGCGACCGTCAGCGGAGGTGTAATAATGCCCCTGCGCGGAAACCATCAATCGGGGATTCTGCTTGAACTCTCTATTACCCGTAAAGGGCATCCAGTGCGCATCCAACTGCTGCTGAGTTAGACCACAGTCAGCTTGCATATCTGTCTTATTGAGCATTTCTACCCCGGGTAATTGTTTCTAAAGTTAACTTATATTACGAGGTTTATATTAGGTTAGTAAATCATTAAAATTTTAACTATAGTTAACCAATTACTTAACTAAATAAACACTCATGCCCCGTTCCAGAAATTTATTGCCACGCAAACTCGGAGATTCACATATCCGACTGCTGAGAATCTATAAATCAGTTGTAGAATGCGGCGGGTTTGCAGCCACTGAGATTGAGTTAAACATCAGCAGGCCCGCCATCAGTATGGCGATCACCGAACTGGAAAGTCTGCTCGACATAAGGCTCTGTAATCGTGGCCGTTCCGGCTTTTCAGTGACGGATGAAGGCGTAAAAGTCTATGAAGCGACGCTGCAGTTGTTATCAGGACTGGAAAACTTCAGAACTCAGGTCAACACGATCAAACAGGAGTTAAGAGGAGAGTTAAATATAGGCATCACCGATAACCTGGTTACCTTTCCCAAAATGCGCGTCACTCGCTCTCTGACAAAACTAAAGGATAGAGGCCCCGAGGTTGTTATCAATATCCGAATGATTCCACCCAATCAGATTGAAACAGGTATTCTTGATGGACAGCTTCAGATTGGTGTCGTGCCAGACCTGCGCAGGCTGCCAGATCTGAATTATATCCCTCTCTACAAGGAAAAGTCCCTGCTGTACTGTAGCAGGGAACACCCTCTGTTCGAACAGGACAACTCGAGTCTAAGCGATACAGAGCTGGCCGCATATGATTCCGTACTACCCGCCTACCCTCAGGCTGCTGACATAAAACAACAGCAGAAAGTACTCTCTGCAAGCGCTTCCTCAACTGATAGAGAAGGTGTAGCGTTTCTTATACTCAGTGGACGATATCTGGGATTTCTTCCTACCCATTTTGCGCAACGCTGGGTTAAGGAAGGTGAGATGTATGCAGTACAGCCAGAGAAGAGAAAATTTATTACTCATTATTCGGCCATCACCCGCAAGGCGGGCAGGCCGAATTATGTTCTTGAAGTGTTTCTGGAAGAATTACTAAAGGAATCGTAATTGCTTATTAAGACAGTGCTTCGGTCATCGCTGGCACGGCTTCAAATAAATCTGCCACCAGTCCATAATCAGCAACCTGAAAAATCGGCGCTTCACTATCAGTATTGATAGCCACAATAACCTTACTTTCTTTCATACCAGCCAGATGCTGAATAGCACCAGAGATACCAACAGCAACATATAAATCAGGCGCAACAACCTTACCGGTTTGACCTACCTGGTAATCATTGGGGACATAACCTGCATCAACCGCTGCACGGGAAGCACCTACAGCCGCACCCAGCTTATCGGCCAGTGCATACAGCAGATCAAAATTCTTACCATCTTTCATGCCACGCCCACCAGAAATAATAATTTTAGCTGATGTTAGCTCAGGTCTTTCTGATGCTGAAAGCTGTCGCTCGACAAAAGTGGAAAGCCCGCTATCGGCTACCGCCTCTACCCTCTCAACTGAAGCACTACCTGCGCCAGTTTCAGCGGCAGGAAATGACGTAGTACGTACGGTAATCACTTTTAAGGCATCAGCCGACTGTACTTTGGCTAATGCATTGCCTGCATAAATCGGACGCACAAAAGTATCCGCAGAAACTACCTCGCTGATTTCAGATATCTGTGAAACATCCAGTAAGGCCGCCGCACGCGGCATAAAGTTTTTACCAAAGGTGGTTGCAGGCGCTAATACATGGCTGTAAGCGGATGCAATTGCTACCACCTGTTTCGCCATATTCTCAGCCAGGTGATCTTTCAGCGCAGCACTGTCTGCCAATAGCACTCGAGCGATACCATTGATATTGCTACAGGTCTGTACGACTTCATCACAGTCACTTCCAGCAACCAGAATATCTATATCACTAGCGCTATGCTTTGCTATCTCCAAAGCCGCTGCTACGCAATTTAATGAAGCAGCTGCAAGCTCTTTATTGTTGTGTTCAGCAATTACTAAAATAGTCATGATTAAATTACTCCTGCCTCATTTCTTAACTTATCGACCAGCTCAGTAACACTTTCGACAATGATTCCAGCACTGCGAGCTTCCGGCTCCTTAATTTCGAGGGTACTCAAACGAGGTGCAACATCCACCGCCAGGTCAGCAAGCTGGATTTTTTCCAGTGGCTTCTTTTTAGCTTTCATCACATTTGGCAGCGTTGCATAACGCGGCTCATTCAGGCGTAAATCAACCGTAATCACGGCTGGCATTTTGATTGAAATGGTTTCCAGACCACCATCAATTTCGCGTGTAGCTGTAGCCGAACCATCTGATAATTCCAGCTTTGAAGTGAAGGTGCTCTGTGACCAGCCCAGCAAGGCTGACAACATTTGTCCGGTTTGATTGGAATCGTCATCTATCGCCTGTTTACCGACCAGGACCATACCCGGGGCTTCCTTTTCCACCTGAGTTTTTAACAATTTGGCAATAGCCAGAGGTTCCAGTTGCTCATCGGTAACGATATGTATCGAGCGATCTGCTCCCATCGCCAGTGATTGACGCAGGCTATCCTGAGCTTTTTCCGGGCCAATAGAGACAGTTACTACCTCATCCACATGCCCGGCTTCTTTCAGACGCAACGCTTCTTCCACTGCATTTTCATCGAAGGGGTTCATCGACATCTTTGCGTTTTCCAGGTCCATGGCTGAGCCATCGGGTTTTACTCTGGCTTTTACCTGCGGATCAAGAACGCGCTTTACACCTACTAAAACTTTCATATAGTCATTCTCTAAACTTATTAATTATGAACGCAGACAGGCATTGTCTGGATCAAATGGTGACTCTTTAATCACGCTCGCTTTATACATTTCACCTAAAATTTCTATCTCAAGGCTACTGCCTACTTCTGCATATACAGGTTCCACCAGACCCGGGATACCCGAACCGACGACCTCGCAGCCAATAACAACGACTTTAGCTGGGTGTCGATTATTAAGAAGGATTAAATATTTAGCTGTAAAAATACAGAGCCTGAAGTATATATTCCGGTCAATCCTCTATTGACCATTTTGCGACAGTAACCTATCCATATGCGTCAAAGGGTTATGCCGCTTTGGAACAGATCAAAGTCGCGAATAGATCAGATGATTCAGTCCTTACTCAGCATACTTTTGAGTATATTCTCGCAACAAACCTGTTTCAAACCCTGGCCACCCTATTGAGTAATAATTATGACTGAAAACGCAACACCAGAACGCGCAAAAAAAAGACGTGGAGGGAGAGCTGACAGAATAGCCCGTGCCAGCAATAACGCCGCAACCATCGTACCTTATATTACGCGCAAAATTCCTTACACTGAAGTACTGGATGAAGAAGGTCTACAACTGATAGAAGCCAATGCCGAAACCATACTCAATGAGACAGGCATAGAGTTTCGCGATGATCCAGAAGCCTTACAGATCTGGAAAGATGCTGGCGCTGATGTTCAGGGAGAAAGAGTGCGCTTCCCTAAGGGTTTATGTCGCTCAATTATTCAGGCCTCAGCCCCGGCTGAGTATACCCAGCACGCCAGAAATCCAGCCCGCAACGTTCAGATTGGTGGCAAAAATACAGTCTTTGTACCCGCATACGGCAGCCCTTTTGTTTATGACATCGATCAGGGACGACGCTATGCCAAGTTAGAAGATTTCCAGAACTTTATTAAACTCGCTTACTCTTCACCAAGCATGCACCTTTCAGGTGGCACCATTTGTGAACCCGTAGACCTGCCTGTGAATAAACGTCATTTCGATATGATTTACTCACACATGAAGTATTCTGACAAATGCTTTATGGGATCTGTTACCGCGCCAGAACGAGCGGAAGACACCGTTGAAATGTGCAAAATACTGTTTGGTGACAACTACCTTGACCCTGTATCCGGTAGACCAAAAACTATCACCACCAGCCTGATCAATGCCAATTCTCCACTAACCTTTGATGCCACAATGCTAGGCGCTGCCAAGGTTTATGCGCGCAACAATCAGGCCTGTATCATTACACCTTTTATCCTTGCGGGTGCCATGTCACCGGTTACCGTGGCGGGTACCGCCGCCCAGACTCTGGCAGAGGCTATGGCGGGTATGGCATTTGTACAACTGGTTAACCCGGGAGCACCGGTTATTTTCGGCAGCTTTGCCAGCTCGATCTCCATGCAATCCGGTGCACCTACCTTCGGCACTCCAGAGCCCGCTCTGGTACTATATGTAATGGCCGCACTGGCCAGACGACTTGGCGTTCCTTTCCGTTCCGGCGGTAGCCTGTGTGGCTCAAAACTACCCGATGCTCAGGCTGCCAGTGAATCTGCCAACACCCTCATTCCAACTGTCATGGCTGGCGTTAACTTTGTGCTGCACTCTGCCGGCTGGATGGAAGGCGGACTTAGTATGGGCTATGAAAAATTCGTCATGGATACAGACCAGACCAACATGATGGAAATAGTGCTAAAAGGCGTCGACCTGAGTGAAAACGGGCAGGCGATGGACGCAATTCGTGAGGTGGGTCCGGGTAATCACTTTCTGGGCTGCTCGCATACCCAGGCTAACTTTAAAACCGCTTTTTACCGCTCACCAGTGACTGACAATAACAGTTTTGAACAATGGACTGCAGATGGTGGTCTTGATCAGGCCCAACGAGCGAATGCGCTGTGGAAGAAAACCCTGCAGGCCTATCAGGCGCCAGAACTGGATCCTGCCATCGATGAAGCACTACTTGCCTATATACAACAGCGCAAAGCATCGTTTCCAGACTCCAACGTATAAAACTTAAGCGGGAGGTAACAGGCCTCCCGCTTAAGATCTCTTACCCCAAAAACCTGCAATCAAACGATATAAATCGTCAGTTTCGGTATCCTTTCATTTTATGTTGATTTATTTACCTTCTACTGCCAATATGAATGAATATTAAGTTACGTAAAATAGCAATAAGTATTTCTCCTGTTTTTCCCTGAGATTGTAACAATGCCACAACCGGACAAACCTTTTCATTTTGCTTTTCTACTGGTACCAAACTATTCGATGATTGCTGTGAGCTCGGCCATAGAACCTCTACGCATGGCAAACCAGATCTCGCAAAAAAAACTATATGACTGGACAGTTGTCACTCTTGATGGAAACCCAGTAGCCGCCAGTAACGGACTCAAAATGCAGCCCAACTGCTCGCTGGAGAATATACCAGGAGTAGACGCATTATTTTTATGTTCCGGAGTAAATGTCGCTGAGAATTTTACAAAACAACTGAAATCAGCACTTAGTAAATTCAAAAATAAACACATCATTCTCGGCAGCCTTTGCACTGGCGCTTACCTGCTTGCTCGGAGTGGTTTACTGGATGGTTATCGCTGTACCTTACACTGGGAAAACATGGCCAGCTTCCGAGAAGATTTTCCTCAGATTCAAGTGAGTAATGAGCTTTTTGAGATTGATCGTGATCGTTACACCAGTGCTGGTGGAACTGCTTCTTTAGATATGATGCTACAACTCATTAGCAAGGGACACTCTGTAAATTTAGCCAACGAAATTTCAGAACAGTTCATGTGTGATCGTATCCGAGATCATCACGATCATCAACGCATCCCCCTGCAACTACAACTAGGTTCCAATCAGTCAAAACTGACTGAAGCCGTCATGCTCATGGAATCGAATATTGAAGAACCCATATCGTTAGAGGAACTATCCCATTACCTTGGTGTATCGCGCCGACAACTGGAACGATTATTCCGCAAATACCTTGACTGTGTCCCCACGCGTTACTATATGAACATCAGACTAAAACGAGCCAGACTGCTACTGCTACAAACCAACAAATCCATTATCGATGTAGCGCTTGCCTGCGGATTTGTTTCAGCGCCTCATTTCAGTAAATGCTACAGGGATTTATTCAAGGTTTCTCCACGCGAAGAAAGACAAAAGCCCTCACAGACAACCGCCCAAACAACTAGCGGAAATCAGTAATTCTTTGTTATGAACACATAACCATTAACCCCCAAAACCTCAATTGAACTGCTTTCAGGTTGATAATACAGACAGCCCACCCTACCTGTAATGAGGCATATATTGCCCAATATCCATACATATAAAGTCAGCACCTTATGCATCGTCAATTTGATGTAGCACAACTGGTCTGAGATGCGTTGCAGATGGGGATTTGGCGGCTCGACCAAAAGCGGGACAGATCCATTATTCAGATCAAGGAAACCAGTATACAAGTGAAGTATTCAGCAAACTGCTCAAGACCAATGCTATACAGAGTAGCATGAGCCGAAAAGGTGACTGTTTGGATAATACTGTGGTGGAAAGCCTCTTTGACACCTTAAAGTAGCAACAGGTACAAAGAAAAAAACACCAGACCCGACTTGAAACTCAGCAGGATTTTTTGCAGTACATTACCAGTCACTGGGTTGAGAGCTGCAGTTAAGGCGTTTAATACCGCGCGCCAATTCCAATCAGCCAGGCATCAACATTGACTCCTGAAAAACGATAGCTCTGCCAGCCCAGACGTATAAACACTTCGCTACGCGGGGAATACTCCAACGCCAACCCCAGATGAGTGTTTACGCCATCATCCTCAAATTTTTTGTTGATGTTTGTACCACTCAGACTGTAGTCTGCCTCCCACAGAAAAGCACCCAATGTCAGCGACCCGGTTAACTGCTCGTTCAGCGCTTTGCTCAATACTAAATCCGTAGTCCAGCCAGAGGCCGTCACCGGGTATACCGCTGCGAGTGTATTCACGAATGTGTCTACATCTGGGGCTACACCCGAAACAGTCGTCGTTACGTTTCCCAAATCCACGTATCCAATCTCCAACGCCAGCTGTTCATATAACTGGTAACCGATAAAGGGTGACCAGCCATTACGACTCAAATCAGTTTGGCTTACGGAGGCCGTTAACGATAATGCATCTATCTCCGCCTGAAAGTCACTACTACGTTCATCACTTTTTACTTTTAACAAAGCAAGTCCCAGATAATCGGGTTTCAGAAATGACTCAGCCTGCGCGCTGGTGACAAACCCTGATAAGCACAGGAGCATAAGCAGCCTACTCCTGCCAACATAGCGATAAGCAAAGGCAAATGCCAGTAACGCTAGCCATGCGCCCGACAGCGCACCGCTACCATTAATGGTGACCTCGACCGGTGTTGCCGTCTTTACCGCTACGCCACCGGGATCATCCACTGATTGATTTACCTCGCCATCCGTATCATTCGGGCCACCATCTTCAATAGTCAGTTGCACACACCAGTGACCTTCGGTCAGTCCATTGGTGTAGCTGGAATCCCCAGGGGGAGGACAGAAGCCTTCAGTCCCTGACGCAGAAGCTACACTATTGTTGGCATCGATAACAAAATTCTGCCAACCCGTGGGCATCAACTTGCGATATACCGCATCTGCAGGTATAGCAGCAAACTGTGCCAGCACTATGCGTACCTGTTGGCCTGCAACAGGCAACTCATTAACATTGAAGTCAAATAGCCCTCCTGAGTAACTATAGCTTTCATCTAGCCCAGCTCCAGTACCGTTGTTGGCATGCTCCTCGATCTCTTCTTCAGTTACAGCCGTTTTGGCTCCGTTCGCGCGGAATGCAACCTGTCCCAATGATAATGCCAATCCAGGTTCGGTCTCCATGAGGAACTGATCAGTTACACTTCTTTGCTCCTGAACAACGTTACGATGCACACCCATATGATCCAGGTAATCAGGTATGCCATCACTATCACTATCACCGGCCCCTTCATCATCATCATTGCTGCCATCACCATCGGTATCAGATGCGGTTAGCGTGGGTATAGCTGCAATGACATTTAGCCGCAGCGCTGCGCGCCTGGTATCAGTACCATCACTCACTACTACATCCATCTTGTACACGCCTGGTGTTAAAACTGAAGGATCGAACGTAAAGGTGCTTGCACCTGAATCAGTATCAATCAGTGAGTTATCGGTACCAGACCAGTCATAGGTATGGCTATCGCCATTAGAATCTACAACTGTCGCAGTGACAATCACATTGCCATCACCCTGACCAATCATGCGCGTATTACCGCTACCCTGATCAGCAGTTAAAGAGACCAGCGGCACAACATTAACCTCACGTATTTCAATCGTATGCGTTGCTACTGGTCCTGCTATCGCATTAGTCGGCGACCCCATGCTAAGCAGCAGTGTTTCAACTCCCTCGCCTGCCCCATCATCCACCACATTCACAGTCACCGATGCTTCGAGGTTGGAGGCTGTTATGTCGACACTGCCATTGACTAGATTATGATCTGAACCATCTGTCGCCGCAGTCCCCCCCACCGTATATGGAACCGTAACAGGGTAAGTTACTGCCGGTCCGTTGAGAATGACTTTGAATGTAACGGTATCACCTTCTCGTGCAGTCTGGTTTTTACTAAATTCGACCATTGGTGTTACGTTCACGGTTTGTATTGCTGAAGCAGAATTGGATGCAGCATCCGTAGCTGTCCAGGTGAGCACATGAACGCCCGGACTAAAGTAGCCTGGATTGCTAGTTAGAGCTTTTGCAGTACCACTATTACTAACGATCTGAGTTACGCGTGGAGTTAGTGGACCATCTTTATAGTCCTCTGCAGTAACCAAACCGGTCGTTACAGCTGTAAACAGACCTGTGGCATTGACGTTCACATCGCCAGGCACAGTGACTACGGGTGGCTGGTCATCAGCATTGGCATTTGAATTGGCTTCTGACTCATCATAATTGAGAACGCCGTCACCATCGAGGTCAGTATCTCTATCTGACGCGTCCAGTTTGTTGAGACCATTAGCGTCTTCATAACTATTGAGCATGCCATCACCATCGATATCAGTGTCACTGGCATCCCCTGTTCCATCGCCGTCCAGATCACCATCGATCACTCCGCTACTGCTACTGCTCACAGATTCAGAGAAACCCTGACCGTCCACGTAACTGGCGACAACTGAAATCAAGCCCCCTACGTCCGACGCTATCAATGTATAGGTACTTGACGTTGCACCGCTGATATTGCTCGCACCACGCTGCCATTGATAGCTGACCGAACCCAGGCCATCAATATCCGCCAGCGTATTGCTAGCCGTTAAGGTGTAACCCTCTACCTCTGTACCCGTAAAACTCACACTACCAGTTGGCGAATCATTGACATTAGCAACGGTTGCTGTGGCACTACTGGTAACACTTTCTGCCGTGCCGTGATTATCCGTATAACTAGCTGTCACGGTGATACTTTGCCCAACATCACTATCACCCAGAACATAGGTGCTACTAGTTGCGCCACTGACCGCTGAACCACCACGCAACCATTGATAGGTAATGGTACCAAGCCCATCCGCATCGGCCAGTGTATTGATAGCTGTCAGTGTTTGATCTTCGGTCACCGTGCCACTGATGGTCACACTACCGGTAGGAGCATCATTCACATTGACAACAGCGCTGGTTGCACTGCTAGTTGAACTCTCAGCTGTACCCTGCGCATCGGTATAACTGGCGGTAACGGTGATGGATTGCCCAACGTCGTTATCACCCAAAACATAAGTGCTGTTGGTCGCGCCAGTAATATCAGTACCAGCTCGCTGCCATTGATAAGTAATCGTACCAAGCCCATCCGCATCTGCCAGGGTATTAGCAGCAGTTAGTGTTTGATCTTCGGTGGCTGTGCCACTGATTGTGACACTACCTGTAGGTGCGTCATTCACATTAACAACAGCACTGGTTGCACTGCTGGTTGAGCTTTCAGCCGTACCAAAACCATCGGTGTAACTTGCGGTAACCGTTATGGTTTGACCAACGTCGTTATCACCCAGGGTATAAGTGCTATTGGTGGCAGAGCCAATATTCGTACCACCACGTTTCCACTGATAACTAATGGAGCCTAAACCATCGGCATCGGTCAGTGTATTACTTGCGGTCAGGGTTTGATCTTCAGTAGCCGTGCCGCTGATGGTCACACTACCGCCAGGTAAGTCATTGACATTCATTACCACTGTTGAGGCTGTGCTAAGCACACTCTCTGCATTACCATTGCCATCGGTGTAGCTTACGGTCACCGTCATGGTGTTTCCTATATCCGTTGCCGTCAGGGCGTAACTCGCACTGTTACTACCGACATTCGAAGCTGCAGATTTCCACTGATAGCTAAAGCTTCCCAGGCCATCAGGATCAGCCAATGCAGTCGTTACTGCCGTTAAGGTTTGATACTCAAGCGGACTACCACTAATGGTAACTGACCCTGTTGGCGAGTCGTTAGTTTCGGTAATAGCAACGGTTGTGCTTCCTGTCGCTGTTAACGCGCCGCCACTGCCCTGGCTACCGCTGTTGCCATCGTTAAACGTCCAGTCAATTTGAGTCGTACTTGCTGGTGAATTATTGCTATTACTGTAAGCAATGCTCTGCAACACGCTATCTACATTGGCAGCAGTTGCACTGGCATTAAAGGTAACAAGCAATGTGCCAGCACTGTTGGTGGTAACGGTTCCAATATCTGCGCCTCCCAGATTGAAAGCGCCGCCTTCGATCAGCGCACTTAAACTACCACTAGCGCTAAACTGATCGTAACTGCTTGCGCCACCATTACGAACGAGGGTTAAGGTTGCAGCACTGTAATTATCAGTATCATCCAGTTCGGCATCAGCAACAACAACATTGCTATCCAGGACTACCGCTGCTCCATCTTCTGTAAAGGCAGGTGTACCATCCAGACCACTAAAAACGGGTTGATCATTGGTTGCTGTAACACTAATGGTTGAGGTTGATTCAACGCCTGTATTATCAGCATTATCCACTGCAACAAAGGTAACCGAACGATTCGTTGTATCGGGTGCACTGGAAGTATTGTTATATCGGGTCGAAGCGATCAGTTGTTGCATGGTCGCTGCACTTGCAGAACCATCATCTACTGTGATCGTCAATACTCCAGTACCACCATCATAGGCAGCAATAGTAACAGCTTCACTGTTAACTGTTTGTCCACCTGTACCCAGGGTTGAGGCCAGGCTTTCAGCCGTAGTATCAGGCCTGTTGGATAAAGTCACTGTCAGCGATTTAAACGTGCCATCATCGGAGATTGTATTATCGCTATCTGCAACAGCGACTGCACCGCCATCTTCAGTAAAACTACCGTTGTATCCACCGCTAGTATTGCCACTACTGTCATCACCATCCAGGTCGATTATTGGTGCGCGTACTAAACTCACCGTAACATCCTGATTGGCTGATATAGCACTTGCGCCATCGCCATCGTTTGCAGTGACACGAACCGTTTTCGCAGCTGTGCTAGTTGTTGAAGCATTTGTATTGGTATATTGCAACGCTGAAAGCAGATCCTGAACGCGTGCCAATGTGGCGTTAACATTGAGGGTAATCACTAAACTCGTGCCCCCAGTCCCCCCTGCCGCAGTGCCAATTGTAAAACCATCGCTGTGCGTTATGTTACTGCCTGAGGTAGCAATATTACCAACCGCACCAACCTGCAATACATCCTCTGCTGACTGCTGATTGGCAACTATGCTGACGGTAATATTGCCACCATTGAAATCGGCAGAATCACCATCTGTTAGAGAAGCATCTGCAGCATCATCCAGAACAGTTGCTCCCCCCCCAATGTTAAAGCTCACTGCATCGCCGTCCAGATTCGTAATAACAGGCGCTTCGTTAACATTATTTACCGTCACCGCTAATACTGTATCAGTTGTATTGCCTCCCGCGTCAGTCACTCGAACCGTAATATTGTGACTACTATTGGCTTCGTAGTTCAGCAAGCTACCGTCGGCAACGGTCACTATGCCTGTACCTGAAGCAATGGCAAAACGTCCGCCAGCATCGTCGAACAAGCTATAGCTAGTGGCATCAGAAGCTGAAACGGTGCCCACTGTTGTACCGTTGGATACATTTTCATCTACGACTAACGTACCGCTCGCTGAGCCAGGGCTGTTGGCATCAATACTATCTGCACCTTGAACAATCGCCGTCGTATAAGTCGTACTATTATTGCCGGCACTGTCCTGTAAGATAAATGAAACAGGAATGCTGTCACCTGCTGCGCGGTCGGTATTTCCTTCAGCTACTGTGTAGGTTGCACTGTAGCTACCACTGCCACCATCGGTAAAACCGGTGACAGCAACATCATTGATGGTGCCGCTATTTAAGCTAAGCCCGGCTTCACTGGCCGTAATGCTTACCGTTACAGCATCACCCACTTTCATAGCACTGTTGGGAATGCTCACTGTACTGATAGCAGGCCTGTTTGCATCAATGCTATCGGCGTTTTGTGTGATCGCTGTGGTGTAGGTGCTACTGATGTTGCCCGCTGCATCCTGTAGAACAAAAGACACCGGAATAGAGTCACCGACAGCACGATCTGTATTCCCTTCGACAATGGTATAGGTGGCACTATAACTGCCGCCACCATCATCGCTAAACCCAGAAACAGCAACGCCATTTACACTACCACTCGACAAACTTAAGCCAGCTTCACTTGCGGTAATACTCACCGTCACAGCATCACCAATTTTCATAGCAGTATTTGGAATGCTCACACTGCTAATAGTGGGTACATTTGCATCTATACTATCCGCTCCCTGACTAATCGCCGTGGTGTACGCTGCACTATCGTTTCCTGCAGCATCTGCCAGAACAAAATTCACAGGGATAGGACTTCCCGCTGCAATATCAGTACCACCATCGAGAACTGTGTAGGTTGCACTATAGTTACCGCTGCCGAGGTCCGAGAAAGCAGTAACCACTACACCGTTAACCGTTCCTGTTGTAAGCGAGAGCCCAGCTTCACCCGCAGTAATACTTACAGTGACAGCATCACCTACTTTCATGGGGCTGTTAGGAACTGTGACACTGGAAATGGTCGGCACCACGCTATCCACCAACACTGACGTTAAACTGCCCACCGAATTGAGCGTTGTGGAGAGGTCATTCGTCACTGCATCTTTCATCGTGCCAGAGTTCAGAGAAATGCTCCCCCCCAGCGCAATGCCATCACTATCTATCAACCCGCTTTCAACGGTATAACGGAAAAGCAGTGCAGTTGTGCCGGATCCACTCACGTAGCTGGCGGTTTTACCGGTAGCGCCAATCGTTAACGCCAAGGTTGGTGTGCCGCCGCTCGTTACTACCGTCACCGCTTCTGAGGTGTTCACCGTAAAATCGAGATTCTGCCCTGCCACATAGGTTGCGTTTGAGGGAACAGAAACACTGGCAACCGTCGGTGCCGTACTATCCACTAATACAGACGTTAGGCTGCCCACCGAATTAAGCGTGGTGGTGAGGTTATTCCCTACTGCATCTTTCATCGTACCTGAGTTCAATGCGATAGATGCACCTAACGCAATACCGTCGGTATCGCTTAACGCGTTTTCAACGGTATAGCGGAAAAGCAGTGCAGTTGTACCCGATCCACTCACGTAGCTGGCAGTTTTGCCTGTAGCGCCAATCGTTAACGCCAAGGTTGGCGTGCCACCACTCGTCACCACCGTAACCGCTTCCGAGGTATTAACCGTAAAGTCAAGATTCTGCCCTGCTACATAAGTAGCATTTGACGGCACAGAAACACTGGAGACGGTCGGTGCTGTGCTATCCACTAATACTGAAGTTAACCCACCTACTGAATTAAGTGTTGTGGTTAAATTGCTACCACCAGAATCCTTCATAGTGCCGGAATTCAGGGAAATACTTCCCCCCAGCGTTATACCGTTGGTATCGCTTAACCCACTTTCAACGTTATATCGGAACAGTAGTGCCGTTGTGCCTGACCCACTTACATAGCTGGCGGCTTTACTGGTGGCACCAATCGTTAGCGCAAGCGTTGGTGTTCCGCCAGAAGTAACCACGGTTACCGCTTCTGAGGTATTAACGGTAAAATCGAGATTCTCTCCTGTCACATAGGTAGCATTTGACGGAACAGAGACACTGGAAACCGTAGGCACTACGGGATTGGCTGTAATCTGCGTTGTCGCATTTGCTGTGCCATCGATGGTGCCATCATTTGGCGTAAGGGTAAACGTCGAAACAACAGGTGAAGAGGACTGATTATTCGTGGGTGTAAACGTAAGCCCTTGCAGGTTAGTGGTAGCTTCTGCAGGTGCCACAGATGTCACCGTATAGCTACCAGCACTCCCCGTTATGCCTGTACCAGTTAATGTGCCATTCGCACCGGTATAGGTAATAGATACACTGACATTGTCAGCATCTGAATCTGATACCGTAACACTGCTAAATGGCGATATGGTTGCATTATCATTTACTACACCAGCAGTGGTGAAGCTACCACCTAAGGTTGGAGCCGTATTGGACGTCAGCTTGTTATCAACGGTAAAATTATTCAGTCGTATAGGCCAATAAACCTTTTGATCACAACCAGAAGCTGAAACCCTAAACTTAGTAAGCTGCTCTCCCGCCAGATTCGTTAAAGCTACAGAACCAGCCCCAATTAAGGTAAAACTATCTGACTGAGTGCCTCCTGCCGCCAGATATCCAATCACATTTGCCGTTGAGCAAGAGGCACCATTCTTAGCTGAAAAGTTAACGGCTGTCAGCTGGAACGATGCGATATTAGTGCCATCAGCTGAAAATTGTAAAAACCCTGCTGTAGCAGTAGTTGCATAGTCTAAATAAAGTCCGGAGTCGGCATAGGTTCCAGCATAAGCATAGACAATGTGTGAACCATCAAACACAATGTGCCCATCACTTGATGTGTGCGAAGCCGATGCAGTAAAACAGCCTGAACTACAAAAATCCGAAGGAATATAGGTAGTTGGCGCTAACACATCAGAAAAGTCTTTAAGCGCGATTTCACTCCAGGGTAAAGATGCCTCTATATTGCCGCGTTTAATTTCCAGATCCCAATCGCCCTCTTTTGAGCCCGCACCTGTAAAATCATCCGAAGCAGCAACATCGGCATGGGTATTGCCAACAATAATTTCAAGTAGCTCCTCCCCCGCTCTGTCGGCCGCCAAATTACAACCGTACAGTAATATATCCCCACCGGGTTTAACCGATTTATTAATCTGGCTAAAGGCCTGTATGTTCCCCTCCAAAGATTGCGCATCAATTTGGCTATTCCCCAACAATAACGTACCTTCCTTCGCATGGGATACAATATGCAGAGCACTGAGAGAACGATAGCTTTCCAGAGTAGTTAAAAGTTGCTCCAGGCCATCATTATTACCGTCTAATTCAACAACATCCGTACCTGGCTTTAACAGTTGATAAAATAAGTGTTTGTTAGGCACTGAGGCATCAATGAGAATCAATTCCGTAATCGGATGTTTTTTCTCCAGGCATAGGTCATGAGATGTACTGGAATCTGGAGGCATCCGATACAGTTCCGATTCAGGCGGCCCAGGGATAACAGCGCATTTCTGATTTGTAGTAGGCGAAGCGTGTTTTCGACCTACATATCCTGAGTATGATCCTATCGCCCCATAACTTCCAAAGGGTAAAACTAATGCAGCTAAACAACCTAAGTTCTTTTTTTTCATCCTGGCGTCCCTAAATCATATTTTTAGCTGCCTGCGACATGCAGTCTGGATTAGATAAACTAAAACAAACAAAACAGGCTAATCAGTCTTCGAAGAGATAATACTCGCCTCCGTCCCAGAACCATCCATCCAAAACGCCATCTCGCTATACTTGCTAAATAGATCTGGCGGCAAAACCGTCCTTCTAGAACTAAATTCCACTTTTTTCTTTACTGTATGTAATCCGTTAACACCCAACTTACTGTCAAATTCACTTTCTGAGTATTCAACACAATTAAAGTCATGGTTATATTCAGGCTCACCTATAAAGTCATATAACAAGCCTATCGACTTCTTTGGATATTTGGTGAGCAGGTCATAATCTATAAGCAATAACCGATCTGAATACTCGCCGTAGTAAGCTTCCTTCAAGGCTGTCCACGCGCTACCAACACTACCGGCAGAGTTCATCAATGCCTCACAGCGGCTATACACCGTCATGCGACTTGCAGGGTTAAACATGCGACTGTAGTCAAATGGGTTCTTTCGGTAGATGCACTCAAAACTATCCATAATCCAAGACGGATTCCTGACACAACAAATCACTTTAAAGCCATCAAATAGCTCGACCAACTGATGTAATCTTGCTGTCCAAATTCGATTTGTATCAAAAACAATCTCTTTAGCACCCTTGTCGTGGTAATAGCTTTCAAAAAGTCCTTTACTCAAATGCCTACGCCCAGCGTCATTAAAAAAAGTATAGTACTCCCCTCCTGCTCCAATCTGTTCCAGACAGCCGTTAAGTAATGCAGCCACTGGACTGGAGATGGCAGCATGAAACCGTGGATTCTGTCTCAATAGACCTGCAAGTAGTGTCGAGCCAGATCTAGGTAGCCCCGAGATAAAATGAATTTTTTGCATTAATCCTCACTGGCTAATAAGTTGTTTATAATTTAACTGGGGCAGAGTAAATTTAAACAGCGCGGCTCTTCCGCCACCCCTTGCGTCTTCCAACTTTGAGTGTTTTTTGTCTCCTACCGGTTAGCTTCCCTATCTCTTCTATAAAGCTCTCATTTCCAATCGCCATGCCTTTATTAGAACCTTTCCTGATCTCTTCCAACACCGGGTCATCTACCTGATGTACAACTTGTGACCGATAGTTTTCCTTGCCAAGCTCCTTTGTTCTTCCCCGCTGAAGGTATTCGGAATGGGGGATACATAACTCAGACTCTTTTTCCAATGCAACGCATTGATCTGATAACCTGGCCAGATCTAATCAGCAGGATCATCCACCATATCCGCTCTGACCGGGTTGAGTTCGATATAGCGGTAAACTTAAAGTAGATATCGTTCAGTTTGAACCAAACGGATTTATAGCAACCGTACCAGAGTGTACCTATGCGTCTATTCTGATAGTTAAAAATGCGGACATACTTACGCCCCAATGACTGCATCATTTCACTGATTCCGCCGTTTTGTCGTGGCGTACACAGTAAATGCACATAACTAGAAATCAGTACCCAGGCGTGAACATCTACATTATATTTCGCTGGATAGCCTTTTAACCACCCCATAAAAGCCATCAGATCCTCTTCTGGGCCAAAACAAACCTGGTGATAATCACCTCTCTGGATTATATGGATAGGAACTCTGACTGGTGCACCCATCTGTATTTTGGGCATATTTTGATCCTTCCTTGTTGTTTCTGTGAGAATTAGAGTTTAGCACATCAAATTTTACTCCACCCCTAAATGTGCTCCTGCTAAGTTAAACTTCGAACAAATTAAATATATAGCATCTGGAACAGCAACTTTCTACAAATCATTCAGGTAATTAACCGGGGTAATAATATAGAGCGACAAAAATAATATACACTTAGACAATTTAAACCAAAAACATTTACAGGATATTAGAGGCAAACCCGTGCCTGGAATTTAGAGGGGTATATCCGACGATAAGCATTCAATTTATAAGTCTTATAGCAATTAATTACACGGAGCGATATTATGCAAAAAATAGATTTACCTGAC
Organism: Gammaproteobacteria bacterium; assembly: GCA_050298595.1. GTDB lineage: Bacteria > Pseudomonadota > Gammaproteobacteria > JACNJF01. Next base: position 28,552 of record JBNKUM010000110.1, read on the forward strand.
GGCCTTGGCCTGAGGCTTTCCACAGCCAACGACAACGCGTTTATTTCATCTCTGTTTCACACCACCCGGGAGCACTTTTTCCTCGCCGAACAGGAAGCTGAATACATTCAAGAAGTTATTGATAAACAACTCGAGCTTCAAACAACTGGATACGGTGCACAATCGCCAAATTCAATAACCTTTATCGTCGAAAAACAAGGTACTGCAATTGGACGTCTTATACTGGATTTTGGAAAAAATATCGCTCACATTATAGATATTGCTTTAATAAAAGAAGCCAGAAACAAAGGATATGGAAAATCCATTATCCAGGCGGTTCAATACACAGCTACCAAACAATCGCTCCCCGTCGGTTTAACCGTGGCCAAGCAAGATAGCGCAGCAGCTGCGTTATATCAAAAGCTCGGCTTCATAGCAGAAGAAAGTAATGAGACGCATAGCTTTATGATGTGGTACCCACCTGCACAAAAAACCTATATTAACGCCTAGCCTTCACTTAAAAAGGGGCAGCATCCCGCCCCTTTAAAAACATCATATACGACTCACACCCGATATATGGTCAACATCTAGTTTCGAGTGGGGAAAAGACCCTGAATTGCAATACTAAAGTTAATTGCTATAACCGGATTCATGATACTAAAAGACTGCCCCTCCCCTGTATCACCCACCTGGACAGTTCCACCTGAAGCCCCTCCACCCGAGACCCCTCCCAGTGAAACCAAAGACCCTGGCGTCGGACCACTCTTGTAGATATTTTCCGGATGGTCCTGAGGACCACCAGTAGCCTTAGTTTGCGAAAGGTATGCACCCGGTGACGGTGTAGATGCATCCCCTTCTTCAGTAGTCGCCTCAAGCTGAGCCGGTCCACCCTCCCCTTCAGCTGTAAACGTTGCGGAGTGGTTATGCAAGGGCATCTCAAAAACTTGTAGCGAGTGATGTTGACTTCCCATCATTGTCCCAGGAGGATATGCCTGCAACCCTTGAGAATCCCCCATATTGAACCCCATGGGTAATCTGGAAGTCAGGTTTGGCAAGCCAAATGTTGTACGCCCATCACCTCCATACTGCGTAGCCAACAGCGCAAACAGTGCCTGGTTTTCAGCTATCGGCATCAACTGACCAGCACAAAAAGTAAAGCCCCGTGGAGAGAAAGAAAACCCCAGCATTTTTATTTCACCTAGAAACGGTTCCGACATATTGATCTCCTATACTATATAAATTAAGTTATTAACTTACCACTATCCAACCATCAGCTTTATATCCATAAAGCTCAATTAACACATCACAATTCATTACCTGCCGAACCACTATGTTTGGCTATGGTTATCGCTGACTCATAATCCACTGTACTCAGCGGAGAGAGATACAAACTTCTTTCCCCCGCCGTCTCATGACGAAATAAGTATGTTCCCGGAGTTAAGGTAAAATCACTTTCGCTATTCTTGAAATGAATAGAAAAAGCGCTCCACCTATCATCATCAGGTTGTGCTTTTTTCACGTCGGTAATAGACAGTACTCCTGTATTTCCCTCGCTATCCACCACCTCCACTTGATCCCCCACCAGTTTTGTAAACTGATCATATTTGTAATCTTTCACTTTCTACTTTCTCCAATCTAAACTCTACTATCAGTGCCCCAATAAGCGCATACAAGAAACGGCGAAGCTTCCTTCCCAGCCCTTTCTCAAAACTAATTACGTGATGGATATATACCTAGAAGTGCAATACTGAAGTTCAACGCAACAACAGGGTTTAATATTGCAAAAGACTGCCTCCCTCCATTATTATCAACGGTAACACTCCCTCCACTTCCGCCACCTCCTGAAACGCCTCCCAACGTCACTAACGAGCCTGGGGTGGGATTACTTTTGTAGATATTTTCCGGTTGGTCCTGCGGTCCACCGGTGGACTTGGTTTGAGACAGATACATTCCTTCGCCTGGTGTAGAAGCCTCCCCCTCCTCTGTCGTGGCCTCAAGCTTGGCGCTACCTCCACCTCCCGAAGAGGTAAATGTTGCGGGGTGATTGTGCCTTGGCATTTCAGGAGTGGTTAACGTATGGATCTGATTCCCTACCATAAACCCTATCGGATAGCTTTGAAAATCTGGCGGATTCGGGGTCCCCATACTACACCCCATTGGCATTCGGGATGTTAAATTTGGCAACCCGAAGGTAACTCTTCCATCACCACCGTAATTGGTACCAAGCAAAGAGAATAACGCATCATTTTCTGATACAGTTACAAATTGTCCTGCGCAAAAAGTCCATTGCTGCGGTGCATACGTAAACCCAAAAGTCCTAATTTCACCAATAAACGGTTCTGACATAATGACCTCCAATATCAAATTTTATTTCTAGTGCAGATAGTTGATGCTACCTGTCACCACCAAAATCAGCTCCCAAAGGCCATGAATATGGGGACCATACTCAGTGGAGACTAATGATATATCTATTCATTTCGCTTCATGCTAAAACTCCACGCATCCAACATTTCGATCTCTATATTTTTGAAGCTCTCACATTTCTGAATAAATTCATTGCTGTTAGTGCACTACAGAAAAATATTTAAAATTAACATTTTCTAACTCACTCCTTTTTTATGATTCATCATCCGCAAGAAGCTTTCTTGCATATTCCAGCATGAACCATGCTCTAATTTAACTATAGATATTGTTTAGTTTGAACCAAACAGAATTTATAGCGACCACCACAGAGTGGCCTATGCGTCGATATTGATAGTTAAAATAGTGGACATACTTGCTCCCTAATGACTGCATCATTTCACTGATTCCGCCGTTTTGTCGCGGCGTACACAGTAAATGCACATGATTAGACATCACTACCCAGGCGCGAACATCTACATTATATGGATAGGAACATCGACCAGTGCCCCTCCGAATTCTGGACATATATTATCCTTACTTGTTGTTTAGGTGAGAATTAAAGTTTAGCACTTTATAATATTTCTCTGCTCCCTTTTAGCACCTGTTAAGTTCAACCTAAAGTCAGTTAAACGTATAGCATCTGGAAAAGCACCTTTCAACAAATCATTCAAATTAATTAACTGGGACCAGAGTAGAATGGCACTTACTTAATGACCATATTTTCTTATCAACTCCCTGGTTTTATTCTGAATCACTCGCGGTACGCATGTGTCATCCATCAGATAGATTTAGTTTTTGCATTCCTCCTCCTATGCATAAATTGGCACTACACAGTGCTTACATATTCCCCTGGTCGAACTTCAATTGTCTCAATTACATCTAACGCCTGCTGTAAAGAATTAGCCAGGAGAAATATCAGGCGAATACAGTCCGAGATGCAGGCATAAAGCAGACTCACAAATGAGCCTGCTTTTTTCAGTATTTTAATCCAACGACCATGGTGACTTTGGCGATTTACCAATATTAATGATACCAATCTGATTCCCCATACGGGTCTGTACTGCTGGTGAAATCATATCCCTGGAGAAAAGCATAATATTTAACGATCCACCAAAGAAGAAGTTACCAAACTTGGTTTTTCCTTTGGTGACTTTTTTACCAACTTCAAAACAGTTAACACCATCTGTTTTTCTATGTTTGTCATTACATTGATTTAGAACCACAGAACTTACAGAATCCAGACCTACCGGAATCGATGCTACATAACCTGTCTTAGTTGATTTTTTCTTTTCATCGGTTGATAAACGATCATCATATGTCACTTTTATGATAATAACACCACGCTGAAATGCCTGAAATTGACTAAAGTCAGTACCTGGTCGACCAACGTTGCCATCACCTGGAACCCAGTTAGGAAAGTCCAGATAACCAAAAGTGCCTGGTGTACCAGGTGTACCTGTTTTCACAACCTCAGCATGTATCACTATGCCATCAACAGGTGAGTGGAAATGATGATAGGTATTCGGCATTAATACACAGGTCAGGCCATTACCTCCGACAAACTTCTGCTTAATATCATCAGGAACAGTGCCCAGCATATCATTCACAGATATAGGAATATTTTTAACATCCAGAACAGTATCAAGCTGAAGTGGATTTTCGACATAACGACGTTCATAGGTCTCATTAAATTTAACAAGCTGTACTAACGGATTCATGATGCAGTCTGTTGGTGAAACAATGACATAATCATGCTCAGGAAATGTTACAGGGCGACTGGGATAGTTACCTTGTTTGTCACTCTGTAGATTGCGTGCGAAAAACTCATTCCAGTTTTTATACTCTTTGGCTGTTTTCTTTCTGTAATCCCCAATCTCAATCCGAGGATCTTTAATCCACTCCTTCACATATTTATATGATGCAGAACTGTTCATAAAGCCAAGATATTCATCACTCCATTTTTTCAGGAAAACTGTACCTGTCTTCAACATTTCAGAAGGTTTGGAAGGGTTACGCCCCTGTACAAAATCCTGCCCCGCAGGATTTTGATAGTAAAACCATGCAAAGTAGAGAATGGGGTCTAATGCATTATCAGAGTCGCCTTTAATCTGTGGTAATGCGGTGCACCATGTTTTAAACATTTTGTGCATCATCTGCATCAAGCCTTCACCACTACCCGCTGACTTCCATGGATTTACTCTGGACCTGTTATAGGAATAACCTTGTGGGAGATCAACCAGACCATCATAAACCTTATCATAGGCATCTCTGGTAACTGAGTCGAGTTTGTATTGTGATTTGAGATATTTTAACGAGTCATAGCATGGAGATTGCTCAGCCATGATCTGGGTTGAAAACAAGAGTAACGCAGTACCAGTTACCCAATAAATAGAACGCTGAAAAAACGTTTTTATTGTAAACATCCTAACTCCCTTAGTTTTGTTTATTTGTAACTGCTCGCCCCCTCATCTACTGGCACAATCCAACAGCAAAACATGCACGTCATTTCAAAGAGCCTTTAGCCGTGAACAAAGTGTAGTGTGAGGCAATCCAGTAACGCCAGACCTATGGATTGCCGCGTCGCAATCGCGACTCGCAGTAACGAGGTTTGTACAGTAACGCTTATTTGTAAAAAAATAAATGCTTATTAACTTTTACTTCTAACCTTCCTGAAATCATTACTTCCTTCATGATAAACCTGATCACGACTTTAAACACTCTGGTCTTATGAATGAGCGCATCAATATACCTGGCACCCTGTCAAACTCAAAGGCCAATCGAGGCTGTAAGGCGTCGCTCCTCCTGATCCATATAAAACCTACGGGTAAGGATTCCAACTTTAAGACTGATTCTATATGACCCCACATATTCCACTTGAACTTTCTTTCAGCGTCTTGCGCTGGGTCCCGCCCTACCAATCTTTTGATGATCAAAACAATGCCTATTCGTCCTTCTGCAAGGCCTGCAGGATGATCGCGTAGTCAAAGTTCCTTGCGAGATCCATCAGCTTTTTCTGTAGTGCTTGATCGTGCGTCACAACCCGTTGGATGACCGTCACAATTTGCTCATGTTCAAGGCTTTCCAGCGCCTTAACAAGCTCTTCACGAAACGCCTCGGGCAATCCATTCAGCATCTCCGGCGTTAATATTACCTCCTGCTCCGGCGTTTCTCGGGCTCCCTCGAAAAGATATTTAACACCCAGGTGTCTCGCCAGACAGTCGTAGACATCGCTTGCACGGTAGGGCTTGCGTACGTAACCGTCCATGCCAACTGCGTAGATCTTGCTGCGTTCTTCAGACAGCACCGAAGCGGTCACCGCGACGATCTTAACCTCCTTGCCATCGGGCAGTTCACGGATACGTCGTGTCGCTTCCATGCCGTCCATTATGGGCATGCGCAGATCCATCCAGATAAAGTGCGGATGCCAATTCTGGAATAGTTGTACTGCCTGCGCTCCGTTCTCAGCTAGCTCGACCCGGAAGCCAACGGATTCATGTAGTTGAGAGAGTAGTAGCTGGTTATCGGGTTGATCTTCGACGATCAGAATACGATATTCGGGTTGCTCCGGAGCCAGCTTCGACACGTTGTTTTTGTCTGCCTTTTTCAGTTTGTTGATATCGCTTTCCTTCGCTTTGATCAGCGGTAGTTCAACGCTGAACCGCGAACCTTTACCTGGTTCACTTTCCAGGTTTATGCTGCCGCCCATCATTTGCACGAATTGGTGGGTGATGGCCAGCCCGAGTCCAGTGCCTTTGCTGATGCCATGTTTACCCAGTTGCACAAAAGGTTTGAAGATCTGCTGTTGCTCTTCAGGTGGGATGCCAACACCGGTATCCTCAACCTCAATTAGAAGTTTGGAGCCTTTCTCTTGCTTCGTACTCAGGCGCAAGGTAACGCAACCTCGCTGAGTGTATTTGATGGCATTGCTTAGCAGGTTGTTGAGTATCTGGCGAAGACGCGCCTCGTCTCCAACAATGTAGGATGGGAAGTGTGATGACTGCTCGAGCGATAGTTGCAAGCCGTGTGCTCGCGCACGTTCCGCCATCATGTCGGTGACGTCTCGTATCACGGCGCTCAGGTCGAAAGGGACGTCTTCATGCTGCAACTGACCAGATTCTATCCTGGCCATTTCCAGGATGTCGTTAATCAGGCTCAATAGATGTTCGCCACTACGGTTAATGATGTCGGCATTCTGCCGCACCCCTTCGGATAGCAGCGGGTCTTGACGCATGAGGGTGGAGAATCCGAGGATAGCGTTCAGCGGTGTGCGCAGTTCATGACTCATATTCGCCAGTAAAACGCTCTTCGCCTTATTGGCCGCCTCAGCTGCGTCGCGTGCCAGCCGTAGCCCCTCGGTGCTTTGCTTCAACTTGTAGCGGTCCTCCTGAAAGAGTTCGACCGCGTGTGTCATTTCGTCGATCTCATCGCGGACCGACGTGCTTGCTGGTCTCTCCTGAGTGCCATCATCGTGGTCACCAAGTCTGAGACTGCTACTTATCTGCAGTAAACGCCCCAGTACATGGTGCCCCAGGAACCAATGTGCCACGACCCAGGCCAATAGGAGGCAAGCTGCCAACAGCAACATCACCCAATATGTGTTGCGCTGAGTCAGCTCATCAAGTTGTTGCATGGCCTCGCGGTAGCGTTGGACGAAGTCTTTTGAACTTAACAGGGCTGTCGTCGTCAGCACTTCGGCCTGGACGTGCAAATCGTGAAGATAGTTCTGGTTCTTCAGGGGGGAGTTCTGGGCCGTGTCTCCAGTTGTTTCTACAGCATGCAACTCACGCTCTCGCAAATAGACGACGATATTCACCGTATTGCGGAACGATTGACTCGACTGGTGCAGGTCAAGCAACGCTTTGCCACCAACGTTGACGGCAAGGCGGTCAACGAAATCGTCGAATTGCCCCAGCAGTTTGAAAATCTTTTTATGGCTGTCCTGCAGATCGGCTATACTTTTCGAGTCTGCCAGATTGTAGGACTCGTGCATGATCAGAAATGTATGCTGCACCATATCCTGTGCCTCCAGCATCTGCACCAGGCTCTCTTCCCCTAGTTCGTGGATCGTCGTTGTGGAAGTGTGCAAGGCATAAACTGCCGTTATTCCAGCCGCCAAAATCAGCAGGGTCAGGGCGATGACTGCAAACAGGAACTGCTGCCGCAGTGAATGGGGTAACCAGGAGGCGGGATGGGGGCGGGGGAACGACATGCAGGATATCTCACCGCTTCCAGATGCGCCGATAGGCCTCCCTGTAACCGTTGCTGGGATCGAACAGCATACTCTTGCCACCATCGAAGGCAATGTTGTCCGGTGTCACCAGGTGGACAGGCGTCACGTAGCCGGTGACTGGGCGTCCCGCTAATAGTCGGTTCAGCTCGTCAACCAGTTGCCAGCCCTGCAGGTTCAACGGCTCTGCCACCGTGCCGTATTGGAACGCCGCAGCGTGGATTCGCAGAAACGCCGCCGTGCTCCCGTCTCCTGCAGAAAACAGGTGGATGTCCCGCCTCGCCTGGGTGAATTCGGGGACTGCATAGTCAAAATAGATGTCGTTGATTGCAAGGGCATGGGTCCACCGGTCTCCGTATCGATTCAGGAGTTCCCGCGTCACCTTCGGCATCTGCTGCGCACTCAGCGAGATCGGCGTCTTGCGCATTTCCAGTAACGTGCAGCCTTTACATTCCCGGATCACCTCCGCCATCACATTCGCCTTGCGCATTGCGATCTCGAAGTTGCTGTCCGTGAAAATGACCACACCGGCGGTTCCATGGCTCTCGATGATAGCCGCCATCGCCGTCACGCGAGCCACCTGAAGCGGGTCGGTGGAAACGTTTATTGCCACACTTCCCGAAGACAGCCTTCCTGCCGTAGGCCCCACATGCCAGCCGACCAATGGGATGCCGCGTTTCACGAAAGGCGACAGACGGGATTCCAGGCTCCTGGCATCGCTTCCAACCAGAATCGCCCCGTCAGGGTTCATCGCCAGCGCTTCGGCAAGTGCCTGGTTGCGACCCTCTGGAGTGCCATGGGCATCAAACATTCTAGTCTGCCAATCCATCACCTCGGCCGCCTCACCAATACCCCTGGCGACACCCAGCACCCCTCCGTTGCGCAAATCCTCGCAAATCACCGCCACCTTCATACCAGGCCTTCCGGCCGGACCGTGGATCGGACCGTCCCAACGGGTAACGCGTCCACTCCTGCTTGACACAACTTCCTGCATTTCGGCGAGTGACCACTTCGCGTCCGAGATAGTAGGATCACTTTTCCCGATATACAGTTGATTGTCTGACGTCGCGAGTTTGACTGTTTCTCCGGCAGCCGCGCTCCATGCTGATAAAATTAACGCCATGCATAATGCAAAAAATAGAAGTTGAGTGAAACCGCATCTATCTGGAAATCGTCCCACATCAACAGAATCGTTTGCGTATGGCGCATCATCCAGCGAAATAAATTGTCCTTTGTTCATCATGATACTCCCATCAGTTTTCATCTATGGCTCTCAGTATCGCCGGGTAGTCGAAATCCCCAGCCACCTGACTCAGCTTCTTTTCTAAAGCCTGATCGCTCATCGCAACCTTTCTGGATGACCGCCTCAATGCGTTCAGGTTCAAGGCTTTCCACCGACTCCTTGAGCTCGCTGAGCAATCCTCTGGGAAAACCATCCAGCATCTCAAGTATAGGAAAGAAAACACTCTTTTTCGTTGAAAAAACACCCAGCCGATCTTAGAAGTATAGTAAGCGCTCCATAATCAGCATCTGTTTTTCCTGATAGATTTCCAGAACACTTATCGTGTTTTTGATCACACTGGTTTTGGAATCAAGGTGCAGACTCGATGATTTAGATCTACCCATTCGATCTTCTCTTATTGATATCTAACTTCCTGTCTCCACCATGCCCTCGAGATTATACTGACCTATTGTTTTTATCATCAAAGAGCTTGCCCCCTTGATTCGGGTTATTAATTGAATTGTATATCGGAGAGTCTATTATATTGACGACGCCAATTATAGATTTGTCCAGGATGAATACCCAGTTCTCGAGCAATGTCTACAGCTGAAACAATCGGATCTTCCGATCTACGCACCGCTTCTCGACGGAAGTCTTCGGTATAGTGATTGTATTTATTCTTCGTTTTCTTTGTCATTTCAAGACCCTCATTAGGTTGTAGTGAGGTGTCTACTTTTCATGAGTAACTTGGCAGCCTAACGCCCGGCTAACTGAAATATTGCGGCGCGCAGCAGAGCAAAACATCCGTATGAATCAGATTGTTAGAAGATGCTTTAAACACGGCCACGTAATTTATTAAATAGGAAAGCCCACCAACCTGGGTGAATAGTCGCTAATGTGCATGTTACCTCTGACCTTTAAAGCTGGTTACTTTTAAGTCTTTAATGATCTACAAAAACTAGCGCCATATCTGAATGAAAGCAAGAACTTAGTTTCATCAACCGTTTCTCTTTAACGATGAGCGATACGTTTTTCCTGACACATAACCTCTCCCCGAAAAAGCTCTCAAGCACCAACCTGATATCACAGGTTACAGAATCATTTTGTCTTGAGATGCAACCCAGATGACTTTTCCAGGGAACCTCTGATTGAGTCTGTATCGAGCAGGCTGGTAAAAAACAAACTCTGGATTCAGCATGCATATGAATATCAATCTCCTTATGTAGGGGGAGTATTTTACGTTGTGTGGGTTAGGGATGATACATACGACCAACCAAATGCGACCCCTATTATGCAGTAATGCGACCAAAATAAATAAACCGGTTGTTGAGGCCAAAATCAGTTGCTTATAATGGCGATTTTTTACCCGCTACAATCAAAGAGGATCAGTAAGGTCATGGCAAAGTTTCCAGAAAAAGCAAATGTCGTCATTGTTGGGCTCGGCGGCATCGTCGGTGCATCGGTAGCACACCACCTGATTGAACGCGGCTGGGACGATATCGTCGGTATCGATATGACATCGATTCCTACCGATTGCGGATCAACCTCGCACGCCTCTGACTTTTGTTATGCTACCGATCACAGCAATTTTACATGCTATACCACCGGCTACAGCATCGACTTCTTCGATAAGCTGGGACACTACGACCGTATAGGTGGAATCGAAGTCGCCCGCGTTGGCGATGATGACCGCATGCTGGAGTTAAAACGCAAGGTTGCCTCCGGCAAAGCCTTTGGTACCAATGTAAGCATGATCACCCCGGCTGAAGCCAAAGAGAAATTTCCATTGCTGGAAGAAGACCTCATTCAGGGCGCAATGTGGGACCCTGACGCCGGACTGGTTAAACCGCGTTCGCAAACCGTGGTCGGTATCCTGACCGATATGGCGGAAGCCACTGGCAAGCTGCAGGTCTTTGCTAATACCCCGGCTACCGGTCTTGATATCAAGGATGGTCGCATCGTCGGCGTGGAAACCAGCCGCGGCTATATTGCAGCCAATTATGTGGTCGTTTGTACCGGTCTGTGGGGACGTACTATTGCCGACATGGCGGGCGAAGATCTGCCGGTGATGCCAGTCGACCACCCGCTGTCATTTTTCGGCCCCTTCAACGAATTCGAGGGCACCGGCAAGGATATCGGCTACCCTCTGCTGCGCGACCAGGGCAATTCTGCCTATATGCGCGATACGGGTGACCCGAAGACCGCCGAAGGTGGCCAGATTGAATGGGGTTATTACGAAGAGAAAGAGCCACGCCTGGTACATCCGCGTGACCTCCCAGAAAAAGGCGAGACCTATTGGTCACCCTCGCAGCGTGACCTCGAACTCGAGCAAATCATGGAACCGCTGGAACGTGCCATAGAGCTGACCCCTATTCTGGGTGAACTGGGTTTTAAAGACGACCATTCCTTTAACGGACTGCTGCAAGTCACGACCGACGGGGGCCCCTCCATCGGTGAGTCTACACAAACCCGCGGCCTGTGGTACGCAGTGGCGGTGTGGGTTAAGGATGCACCGGGAATCGCCAAGGTGCTGGTCGACTGGATGACTGATGGCTATGCCGAGCGGGATTACTTCGGCATCGACACTGCACGTCATTACCCGATTCAGAAAACACCAAGCTATATCTATGATCGCTGCTACGAATCTGCCTTCAAGATCTACAATCCACCGGTACACAACCGTGAACCCTACAGCAAAGGCCGTAATCTGCGCCGCAGTCCGTTCTGGCCGCGTGAAAAGGAACTGGGCGGTTATTTTATGGAACTGGCAGGTTGGGAGCGCGCACACGGCTACGCCTCCAACGAACACCTGCTGGAAAAATATGCCGACCAGGTACCGGTACGCGAACACGAATGGGATAATCGCCACTTCTGGCGCGTTTCCAATGCTGAACAACTGGAGATGTCAGCAAACGTTGGCATGATCAATCTGTCTCACTTTGCGGTATATGATGTCATGGGTCCTGACGCCGAAACATTGATGGAGTACACCTGCGTCGCTAAAGTCGGTGCAGACACCCCGCTTAATAAAGGCGTATACACACATTTTCTCGACCAACGCGGCGGTGTCCGCGCAGACCTGACAGTCATTCGCCACGCGGCCAACCGTTTCCGCTTCATCGATGGTGCCGATGCCGGTCATCGTGACTACGTCTGGCTTAAGCGTATGGCTGAAGACAATGGCTGGGATGTGACCATCGATGATCGCTCGGATCATATCGCCTGTCTGGGTGTTTGGGGTCCAAACGCACGCAAAACCATCCAGGCCATCGCCGATGATCCGGCCGCCTGGGACAACGAAAACTTCCCCTTCGCACATACCAAACATTTAACATTGAAAGGTATTCCGGTCGAGGCTTTTCGTATCTCTTATGTCGGTGAACAGGGCTGGGAATTGCACGTTGCATTCAGCTACGGGCTGGCATTATGGGATTTGCTCTACGAACAGGATGTGACCCCGGTTGGTGTTGAAACCTACGCCAATACCCGACGCATGGAAAAAAGCCTGCGTCTGCAGAATGCTGACCTGTTGACTGAGTACAATCTGTACGAAGCAGGGCTTGCACGACCCAAGGTTAAAGCTGCAGATTTTTATGGCAAAGAGGCCTACGTTGCACAACGTGAGCTGGAACATCAGGAGGCTTACCTGTGCACCTTTTCGATGATAGACAACACCGATTCGACCGGAATGGCCCGTTTTCCTGTTGGCAACTGCCCACTCATCGATCCTGAAACCGGCGAGGTACCTGTTGACTCAAAAGGCCGTCGCTCGTTCCTGACCAGCATCGCCTTCGGCCCCAGTATCGGCAAGAATATCGGACTGGGTTACATGCCCTACGAATACTGCCAGGAAGGTCGTGAGATGCTGATCGAATACCTCGGTGAACAGTTCCCAATGAAACTGGAAGCTGTGGGCTACAAAGCACTATACGATCCTGACAATGAGTTGCCACGCTCCTGATTTTGAACGGCAGCGTGACACAGAAAGTAGAATCCAGGTCAGATAGATAAGCTTAATACCGCGAGCAACGGGGCTACTGGGATACGCCCCGTGAAGTCAAACTACTGGCATCTTCAGTGAGACAGTGTCGCGTTCATGAGAACGCGATGACTACGAGTTTCGCCGTGTGATCCATCTGAGTGAAAGAAGCATCGAAAAACACGGGCAGGCATTACTCATCCTTGAAATTGAACTGGAAGGCCGGTGGATAGTCTGCCTGGAATACGAGCTACTCGTATGTTACGGATTCAGGTAAGCGCCAATCTTTTTGGGACACCCAATCTTTTTGCTTTAGGTTTCAGAATAGTGAACAAATATATCTTTCCCTCCATCGTCCGGGGCAATGAAACCAAAACCTTTATCCGCATTAAAGCTCTTTACTATACCTGTGCTCATTCCTGATTTTCATCGATTTATAGTTGGATTAACTTACTTTCTTTCTGGTGCTTCTTTAGAGCTCTTTCATAAGTACACGCATTAAACCTGAAACGTATTGTTGCTGCTTTCGCCACAGGCAGAAATTAACAAAGCAGAAGGAAGAAGATAGATAAATCGAGCCATAGACAGGATAAGAACTGCGATAATGTGAGCACCGAAAGAGGAACTACATCTCCTTCTCGATCTTGACTGAATATGGGAAGCTCATCATGTGAGTTGAATATTTCTACATGCAAGTCTTTTTGGCTTCTGAGGCTATGTGAGCAATTTCTCTCAAGAAATATGTATTCGTAGATTCTGATCGAACACTTCCAGAAATCGCTAATATATTCATTGATTGAAGACTCAATTTTCAGTTGCTTTACGGACAGTAGGTTTCTTGCTTGTTAGTTTTACAGACTTTCTGTTAACGCGATTTACAGAGTCTGTAAAACCCGGTATACGAGAAAAGTTAAAACGTCTCCTAATGGCTGAAGCCGGTCTTTCCATATAGTAGAAACAATGCCTGTTTAGTCGCTTGCCTGTATGTCGGCGATCCTTTGAGGAACTTCTCCGGTCAACACATTTGAATCGGCGCGATACTCCAGAACAGTTTGGTTTTACTGATGATCGTCGATCAGATGGTTTACGTCGATCCTGTGCTAACTTTCTCTTTTCAATGAATTGAATCTCAGGCAGGGTAGATTTTTTGTTTTTCCGTGAAAACAATGATTCAAACAACATGTAGTTAAACTCCTCTCTACAACTTGAAATATGTCGATCTGAAAATAATGGATGCAAAGTGGTAATACCCTGAAATAAATCAAGGTTTTATAACGCCATTCTTCATAGTCTGAGCTGCCAGCTATGAGATTTCAACCACTCACAATGACTCGTGCTACAACTCTATTAGACTGTGCTACGCCGGCGACGCTTACGCCTGGTAGTGTCTTCATCTGCTGTTTTGACTTCGAACTTTGGCAAAGAAACCCTCCTGGATAATTCTTCAAATATCTCTGTTTTATGCGGTATCGCCATCGCCTCTATAAAGTACTCCTGAAACTTTTCCTCTATCGCCGTTTCAACCTTTTCTACTCTGGGCAAGATTTCACTTATTTCAAGACGAGAAGGAAAATTAAGTAATGCAATGCGTGCACCAGTTCCTGCTGCATTACCTACTGAGCCCACCTTATCCAGATCACAATCGGGAATCAGGCCCAGTATCATGGCGTATTTCACATCTATATGACTGCCAAAGGCTCCGGCCAGGCCAATGCGATCGACTTTTGCTATGCCAAGGCGATTGATTAGTAGACGTATACCTGCATGCAGAGCGGCCTTGGCTAATTGAATAGCGCGCACATCATTCTGCGTGATTAGAATAGGCTTTTCAGCTGAGTAAAGCCGGTAAGAGTAGGTACGACCATCCTGTATAATTCTATCACTCTGCCTGCCTGCAACGGGGCCAATCACTCCATCCTGATTAATGATACCCGCCAGGAACATTTCAGCGACCACTTCAATAATACCTGACCCACAGATACCACTCACAGCCACTCCGCCGCTTTTATCATCCAGCCAGGCATCAGAGCCTATAACACGAAATCGTGGTTCCAGTGTTTGTGTATCAATACGTACCCGTTCTATGGCACCCGGTGCGGCACGTTGACCGGAGCTTATTTGCGCACCTTCAAATGCCGGCCCCGTGGGGCTTGAGGCAGCAAGCAATCGATGTTTATTGCCCAATACAATTTCAGCATTAGTGCCTACATCAACCAACAATACATTTTCCTCTGCCAGGTCAGGACGCTCCGCCAGGATCACTCCAGCCGTGTCTGCCCCGATGTGACCTGCAATACAGGGTAAAACACAAACCCTGGATTCAGCATGCAGATGAATATCAATCTCCCTTGCACGGACAACCACCATCTGATCAGTCACCAGCGTAAAAGGCGCGCTGCCTAGCGGGGTGGGATCCAGGCCTAACAGGATATGGTGCATTATCGGGTTAGCGACTACAGTCACATCCATTATCTCATCAAGCTGTATGCCAGCTGATTTAGCGGCGCGACTACATAGTTGATTTAATGCATCCCGAACGACACGGGTTAACTCAACCTCACCACCCTCATTCATCATAATGTAAGACACGCGACTCATCAGGTCTTCACCAAAACGAATTTGTGGGTTCATCATATCGGCTGTAGCGACCACTTCACCCGTATCCAGATTGCATAATTGGGCAGCTATGGTGGTTGAACCCAGATCAATCGCCAATCCATAAACTATCTTTTTTTCAGCTGGCCAGATGGCTATGATTTTCTGATGCTGATAAACCGCAACTGTAATGCTACGGTTAGATTTTTCTAAAGTTTTTTGCAGTAGACCAAGTTGCGATAACTCACAGTCCATAACGGGTAGATCAAACTTTATCTTTAATTCATTTTGCAGACGACGCTTATCCGATATGGGTGATTGCATATCCGGTTCCGGCAAAGTCACCTCATACAGACGCAGCGCAGGTTGAACCTGAATATCATAGGCAGTAACGGCTTTGGCAATATGTTGTTTATGCTGCTGGCTTGACTCAGGTACATCAATCACCAGGTCGCCAAGAATATGGGCATTACAGGCCAGTCGTTTGCCCGGTTGCAGCCAGTTTTTATGAATATGATGGTGTTCGGTATCGGTTAATTCAGACAGGTGGCTGGCAGCCGATACGATGTTGTGTTTTGGAAACTCACCCAACTGAGGCAGGACCTGACAGCGTCGGCATTTACCCTGTCCTCCGCAAACTGATTCCAGGTCAACCCCCAGACGTTGAGCCGCCTGAAGAACGGTTGTGCCTACATCAATCTGCCCGCGTATTCCGGATGGCATAAATAACACGGTGGCTTCTTTATTATTCATATAGACTCTATAACAAAATCATCCGACTGGTCATTGCGAGCTTTAGCGAGGCAATCTATGCGGTATTACAATTTTAAAACTATTTCAAATTACTTCCCTTAGTTTCGTGAACGCTACATCCATGTAGCACTTCTGCTTCGCGAAGTTTATATCCTTTTTGGCTACTCGCAATGACCGCTTCGTAAAGCGTACTTAAAAACAATAAAGCACTAACTACTACGTCTACGACCACCAGCACGACGCCCGGTACCTCTGGTTCTGGCTCCTTCTGCAGGCGGTTCTCTAAATTTCTGTATCCAGCGCGCACAATCCGGGTCTTTACCTAACATAACATCCGCACCCATACTGGCACTCACCACTTCAGCATGCAGTGGGTTGGTAATGGCTGAGGTCATTCCTGCCTGAATAGCCATGCTGATAAAAGCACCATTAAAACCATTACGATTCGGTAACCCAAAACTGATATTGGATGCTCCACAGGTCGTATTCACTTTCAGCTCAGTGCGTAGGCGGTGGATCAGTTTTAATACTTCCTTGCCCGCATTATTGATCGCACCTATCGGCAAAACCAATGGGTCCACAACAATATCACAGGCGGGAATGCCGTAATCCGCTGCTCGCTCTACTATCTTTTTGGCAACGTCATATCTAACATTAATATCTTCAGAGATACCTGTTTCATCATTGGATATTGCCACTACTGCGGCTCCATATTTTTTAACCAGTGGCAATACTCTTTCCATATTCTCTTCTTCACCGGTTACCGAGTTAACAAGAGCCTTACCCTGATACACTGAAAGACCTGCTTCCAGCGCTTCGATAATGGAAGAATCGATACTTAGCGGGACATCGGTAAGGCTTTGCACCAGCTGTAATACTTCTGCCAGAATACGTGGCTCATCTGCCAATGGAATGCCTGCATTTACATCAAGCATATGCGCACCCGCTTCAATCTGAGCGATAGTATCTGATTCGACGCGACTGTAATCACCGTTTTTCATTTCTTCAGCCATGATCTTACGGCCAGTAGGATTGATACGCTCTCCGATAATGACGAACGGACGATCAAAACCAATCACTAACTCTTTAGTTGCTGAACTAATTACAGTTTCAGTCATTTTAAAATCCTCTTGATTACTAAATTAAATACTACTTGATGGTGGCGTTATGAACGAATAACAAGAGAATCATCCTCACACCCCGGATACCACGGTACCCGATCACCTAAAACCCCTGACTGCTGAATAATATCTTTTACTGTTTCTTCCTGCCGATAAGCCATCACGTGAACCCCGGAAACACCTTCTATTTCACTCAGTTGCTGTACAAGTTCGACGCAGAGTTTCTGGCCTTCCAACTTTTGATTTTCTGCACCTTCCAGGCGTTTGATAATGGTCTCCGGGATATGAATACCCGGTACATTTTTACTGATCCAGCTGGCTGTTTTTGCAGACGCAAGCGGGCCTACACCTGGCAAAATAAAACATTTTTCCAGCAATCCAAGATCTCTGGACTTTGCCATAAATTCTTTAAATTGAGATACATCAAAGATATATTGCGTTTGTATAAAATCAGCACCGGCAGCAATCTTTTTGGCCAGACGATGAGGCCGAAAATCGATAGGTGGTGCAGAAGGATTTTCTGCTGCACCGAGAAACATTTTAGGTGGCGAGGTAATTGCACGACCACTAAGATAACGGGACTCATCGCGCATGATACGGATAGTTTCCAGCAGTGAGATACTATCCAGATCAAATACCGGCTTGGCTCCCGGATGGTCTCCCACCTGAACGCCATCACCACTCAGGCACAATACATTTTCCACACCCATGGCCGCAGCGCCCAGTACATCACCCTGTATAGCAATACGGTTTCTATCGCGACATGAGATTTGCATGACCGGCGCATAACCCAGATTAGTCAACAAGGCGCACATGCCGATACTGGACATATGGCAATTGGCTCCTGAACCATCGGTTGCATTCATGCCATCAACAAAGCCATCAAATATCTGCGCGCGTTGATAAACATCATCAGCCAGCGCTGAATCTGGTGGAGCCAGCTCAGCAGTTACGGTGAAATGCCCGGCCCGTAATAAGCGCTCGAGTCGGCCCCGCGATACATGCCCCTCTTTTTCGGGTAATGGCTTCGCCGCTGGATTATCGTTTTTGCCGAACATCATCAAGCCACTTCTTTTTAGTTTCGATTTCTGATTTCACTACGCTTAACCAGGAGGATTTTTTTACCAGTAGATGATTAACAGGCAGTTGAATTTGTTTAATTTTTTCTGAATCTCGCATATTCTGACTACCACGCCAGGCCTCAACCCAGACGCAGCGCATATCCGGTTTAACTTCACAGTTCCCATTCAATCTTACACCACCGCAGGGACCGTTTCGTAGTGACTTTGGGCAATTCATGCTGCACGACATTCCGGTCGAACTGAGTATGCATTGACCGCACATCTGGCAGTCGAACATCAGCCCTTTTGTTGTTTTCTCAATAAAACTTATGGGCTTTTCAGCGCGATCATAACCAATTGAGTTCCACAGTGGATGCAGTTTGACAATAACTGGCTGGAAGATGTTATAAACAACTTCCAGAAATCTCGACTGAGATACCGACCATTTACGAATTAGATACATAGAGGTTTCAACCGTTCACACTTACAATCAGAGACAGATCCTTACCGCTTGCCCGAATGAGTTTATCCAGTACTTCGTCGGTATATTCCTGCTCCAGTCTTTTAGCCAGTAGTTCAGCCTGTTCGTTTATATCGCCTTCGAAGTCCTGATCTACCGAATGCCATGGATCAAACAGCGCATCTTCACCCTTCTTTTTGATCCGGTTAGAGGCTCGATCAATCGCATTTGCAAAACGGTAAGACAGACGTAGGCGAGAATTCTTACGCCCATTTCTAACAACAACCTGACCTGGTATATCAAACCAGTAGACAATTTTTAGCTGGCCCATTTGATCTCCGGTATTATCTCATGCGAAACCTGATGCATGGCGTGCTCAAATGCTGACAATATGTCTCCAGTACCCGTAAAAATACGTTCGAAACGTAGATTGAGATAATCAGCTGCCTGTTGGGCTAACTCGGTCAGTTCGCTTGAATCAGTTTGAGCCAGATAAACCAGCCGTGTGTAGTTTCCAAAATACAGAGGTAACAGCTCAGGGTGTTTGTCCAGTCCCAGAGAGCCTATCACCAGACGTTGAAAATGGCGTGCGAGAAAATCGGTGAGATAAAAGGTTCCAGGCTCTTCATCCTGTAACTGTGCATACTGCTTCTCACCTGCCAGAAAATCATAACAATGCGCACCGGGTAAACGAGAAACTCCTCGTTGCTCAAGCACTTTGTCTAAGGCGCCACTGGTGCCACAGTCACCGTATGCAACAAAG
The DNA here is from genome assembly GCA_050298595.1 of Gammaproteobacteria bacterium. Lineage (GTDB taxonomy): Bacteria > Pseudomonadota > Gammaproteobacteria > JACNJF01. The sequence goes on from JBNKUM010000110.1 coordinate 48,115, forward strand.
ATAGCGTCATAGTCCTGCTGTGCCCGGTCAATCCTGTCAGCAACCACCTGTGGAATTTTCTCTGGCGTGACATGCAGGTCGGCAGTAATAGCCTGCATATCAATTTTCAGGAATGGGCTCGATTTCCTGATTTCATTGAACTCATTGGCAATAGCAGCACAAGTAATCACCAAAATTCGAGCCGGATTATTCATTGCATAATGACTTAGTTCAAGCCGCAGCTCGGCGTTCTGAAATCAGCTGTTTGGCGATATCCGTAGTCACCGCAGCATCACGGCAATAGGCATCAGCCCCTACCGCATCACCAAACTCCTGATTCAAGGGCGCGCCACCGACCAGTACGATGTAGTCATCGCGTATGCCTTTTTCTTTCATGGTATCTATGACGACTTTCATATACGGCATGGTAGTGGTTAACAATGCAGACATACCCAGGATGTCGGGCTTATGTTCTTCCAGTGCGGCCAGGTAGGTTTCTACTGGAATATTTATCCCCAGATCGACCACTTCAAAACCGGCACCTTCCATCATCATGCACACCAGATTCTTACCGATGTCATGGATGTCGCCCTTGACGGTACCTATGACCATTTTGCCCGCTCTTGGCTCTTCCGATTCAGATAGCAATGGCTTTAAAATTTCCATGCCTGCTTTCATGGAGTTGGCTGACATCAGTACCTCAGGTACGAATAAAATGCCATCACGAAAATCTATACCGACGATGGTCATGCCCGCCACCAGCGCTTCATTCAGAACCTTATTGGCATCCCAACCACGTTCGAGCAGGATTTCAGTACCTTCGGCAACCTCTTCCTTTAATCCGTTATAAAGGTCATCGTGCATCTGTTCTACAAGCTCTTCATCAGATAACGAAGAAAGATCCAGCTCTTCTTCATTATCGTAGTCATCATCGAAATCAGTCATAGGTATATCCGCGTAAAATGGGTATAAAAATAAAGTACAACAGTAGCTGCAAGAATAGATTCAGCTTGAATACTGATCTGACATACCAGCGACAAAATATGATTGAAACGCGACACAAGGGCTTTTTTTGAATGCCAAATTGAATCAACGGACGATGCTGAGTCAGGCCGAGTCTCTACCTAAATGGATAGCGCGCTAACCCTCACCAATAAGGTCCTGCTTATACTGAGGAGCACTACTACTAATTTCATGATAATCACATTTATCATCAACAAAAATATGGGCTTTCACCTGAAGTCCTGTATCCCTGGAAAGACAGCCCGCCATCACACTTACACTCCCATTTTCCGGTTGTTTTTTCCATAGCAGACTGGATCCACATATCTGGCAAAACCCTCTGCTTGCCTTCTCTGTGCTAAACCAGGCCAGACCACACTGCTCAATGAAGTGAATCCGGCCCTCAGGAACGGCCGTGGCAGAGACAAAATTACCACTAGACTTACGGCACTCAGAACAATAACAACTGATAATCTCTCTGAACGGAGCAGTCAGCTCAAATTTTACGCTGCCGCAAAGGCATTCACCGATCAATTTCTGCTGACCTTTATCTCTGTTTGTCATCATGTGCGCTCCTTCACATTGCTCTCCATCGCTCTAGAAAAGGCCCTCGATTTGCCCATCTTTATTTACATGTATCTTTTCAGCAGCGGGTACTCTGGGCAAACCCGGCATAGTCATCACATCACCGCAAATTACCACCAGAAATCCTGCGCCATTAGAAAGGCGTATTTCACGAATAGGCACCACGTGGTTGCTCGGCGCATTCTTTAAAGCCGCATCGGTAGAAAACGACAACGGAGTCTTGGCAATACAGACAGGTAAATGCCCATATCCTTCCTCCTGCAAAGCATGAAATTCATCTCTGACTTTCTGGTCAGCTATGATACCTTGAGCGCCATACAGCTCCTGAGCAATGGTACGCACCTTATCCATCAGAGGCATATCGTCCTCATATAAATAATGAAAATTAGCAGGTTCGTTTTCTATCATTTCGACAACATTTTTTGCCAGCTCTACCGCCCCTTTACCACCTAAAGCCCAGTGGTCACACATAAACGCCTTAACCCCAATTTCTGCACATAATTGACGTAATAGACTAACTTCAGCCGGAGTATCTGCACTGAACTTGTTGATCGCAACCACAACAGGAACGCCAAACTTTCGTGTGTTTTCAACATGTCTGGCCAGGTTATCAAAACCTTTAACCATGGCACCAATATTCTCGCTTTTCACCTGTTCTTCATCGCATCCACCATGCATTTTAAGCGCTCTGATGGTGCCAACAATGACGGCGGCATCCGGTTTTAAACCAGACTTTCGCATTTTGATATCAAAGAATTTTTCGCCACCCAGATCAGCGCCAAAGCCTGCCTCAGTGACCACATAATCAGCCAGTTTCAATGCGGTAGAAGTCGCCAGTACCGAGTTACACCCATGCGCAATATTTGCAAATGGGCCACCATGAATAAACGCAGGAGTCCCTTCCATGGTTTGCACAAGATTAGGTTGTAAGGCATCCTTCAGCAATGCCGTCATTGCGCCCTGAGCGTTAATATCTCGTGCATAAACCGGCGATTTATCGCGCCGGTGGCCGATAATGATATTCGCCAGCTTTTCCTGTAAATCGTCCACATCTTTGGCCAGACAAAAGATAGCCATCACTTCAGAAGCCACGGTAATGTCATAACCATCGGTACGCGGAAAGCCATTAGTCACAGCACCCAGACCATTGGTGATTTCACGCAACGCGCGATCATTCATATCCACCACTCGACGCCAGGTAACACGGCGAAAATCCAGCTTTTGCTCATTGCCCCAATAGATATGATTATCGATCATGGCTGCCAGTAAATTGTTAGCCGCACCTATAGCATGAAAGTCACCGGTAAAGTGCAGGTTGATATCCTCCATCGGAACCACCTGCGCAAAACCACCACCAGCAGCACCGCCCTTCATTCCAAAGCAGGGGCCTAAAGAGGGTTCTCGTAAACAGACAGCCGTTTTTTTACCTATCCTGCTCAACGCATCGCTAAGACCAACAGAAGTCGTAGTTTTACCTTCACCGGCTTTGGTTGGCGTCATACCCACCACTAAAATCAGCTTTCCATCCTTCTCTTTCTGTAACGAACGAATGAAAGGCAAAGATACTTTTGCTTTATCCTGGCCATATAACTGAAGGTGTTCCGCAGGAATGCCAAGCTTTGCAGCAATCTTAGCTATCGGCTTTACTTTCGCCTTACGCGCAATATCAATATCTTGTTCAGGGTTCGTATGTTGGGTTGCAGCCATGTTTAGTTAATCCTCAATAGGTTGTAGCGATTAGCGTTAAGAAATCAATTCCACTATTTACTGCGTTTAATATTGAAACAATCTTAAAAATGAAAATAACAGGCGAGCGACACATCACTGCCTGTTAACGACACGCCCTGTCTACAGGATGATAGAACTCAGGAACAGGCTTAGGGACAACCGTTTGCGGTCAACAGCAGAATTCAGGGTGATTAGCTTTGTATAGAGCCTGGTAGTCCCTGAAAAACAAAGAGTAAATCGTCCGAATTACCATAGCAATTTATTGAACTCCAGGAGGATTAACCAAATGGCAAGCGCTATAGGAACTAATATTTTCAACACAAGCGCCCAATATGAAATATCGTACAAACTCTTAGAGGCTTCAGGATTATATCTCGCCAGATAAAACCTTTTAATTGCCAGATATACAAAAAATACAGCTAGAAACACCCCAAAAATTATGCACATAAACTGGAAAACCGTGATCTCTATTTTTAGGGAGTTATCGGTTTTCAGGTTAAAATTAATAGCTCCCCAGATTGATAACAATAAAAAACCCAACCAGACTTTAGACTTAGATTTAACCAGCTCTATATTATTTTTTTCGTTGCTCATCTTTGAATTTTGTGCGGAAAATGAATCTCTAAGATGATCAAACCGCCCCTGTTCTCGTACAGCCACTTTCTGCTCAATCATGCCCACATCTTCAAGAGAGGTAATAAATGACTTTGTATAGGCAATAATTCCAAGCGCATTATTAGTGGGATGCTCTCTACTATCCAAATTTTGAATGCGTTTTATTGAAGTCAATTCTCTTTTGAGCTGACAAATCAATCTAACAGCAGCATCCGTTTCAGGCTTACTGCTGTCTTCATAAACTGGCGTGATAGAGGTTAATGAGTCCTGCTCGTCAATGTGGTGCTTATGCACATGCAGTGAATACTTCAAATAATAGAAAGCCTGTCGAGCAATGACAAATAACGAATCATTATCCAGATTAGAGCTCTTTTCATTATATTGAAGTCGTATAATCCCATTTGGGTGGATATTAAAGCTGAGGGAACTAAAAAAATAGGTGAGGAAATCAACCCTGCTCCTGCCAGAGGTTATTTCCACCAACTGAGCAAACACCTTCTGAAACTCGCATTCACTAGTTTCCAATTTTATACACTCACGCAATGAGTGGCATAGCCTGTGCACATTCATCTGATGTCTTTGCTTTTTATCTTCAGGCTCTCCCTCAACTGGATAGATTAGAATATTGCCAGTGAGGCAGCGATCATCCATTGAGTATGACTCATTAACTTCTGCCGTAACCACAACACGAAATTTTCCAGCATCAGGGGGGAATTTTTCTGAGTCTCTCCAGTCGACTTTTGACTGTAATATGATGTGACGATGATGGGAGTCGGAGTTTTTGCAGAGGGAAGTATTTATTTCTATTGCATGCTCATCTTTTGAGCTTTTATTGGTGAAACCTCCCTGTATTCCAGGCTTCATTAAGCCGAAATCCAGATGTCCATTGATACATGGAATCCATCCAATATATTCCATAACTTCCCTGAATAATAATCCTTATAATTATTGAGTTAAATTAAACGGCTATACCAGGATGGCGATTTTTTCCAGTCGCGTAGCACACCATTTTTATCATTATTTAATACCATGCCATGAGATACGCCTGAGCCAGCAGGATAACTACCTGCTTTATGAAGACGAGCCTCTTTCTTATGCATTTTAATTTTTCTAATTAAGTACATTATTTGGAGCCCTGCAAAGACCAACAGTGCAGAAGCCACAACAAAGGTAACAAATAAAGATGTAGTCATAATCGTGTTCCCATCATTTTTACTCTTGCTTCGGCTTAGTTGTATATTTCATTAGCCAACAAATAAACAATTTCAATCACAAACATCCTTTAAAAAAGCCAGTATACGCCTGAAAGATACTAGTCTATACAGCAACTCATTACAAGATTTAACCAGATTTAAACACGTTTAAGAGGAGCCTTAAGCAGCTTTAACCCCAAAACCGATACAGCTTCAATCGCCTTAAATTCAACACCTTAGGACACTGCACTAGCATCAATACCCTTGCAACAGATCAACACATGGCGGCAACCCCTTCCCTGCCCGGTAATCAGAGATATGTTGCGCAACTATACGGCTAGCGGTCAACGGATGGGTAGGTGCAGAGATATGCGGTAGTACGGTCACTGAAGGGTGCACCCAGAAAGCATGATTAGGGGGCAAAGGTTCGATATTGAACACATCCAGCACTGCATGCCCCAGAGCCCCACTGTTGAGCGCGTCCAGCAACGCTGTCTCATCAATAACAGGACCACGCGCAAAATTGATTATCGATGCACCTGCTGGCAGCAGCCCAAGCGTTTCAGCATTCAGTAAACCTCTGGTGTCTTCAGTCAATGGCAGCAGGCACAGCAGAATATCGCTACTGCTCAACAATTTATGCAAACCCTCTGCACCACTAAGGCAGGCTATGCCGCTGAATTCATGAGGGCGTCGACTCCAGCCAGACACGGCAAATCCATTGTCACGCAATCGAAATGCAGCGGCACGCCCGAGTTCACCCAGTCCCAGAACACCAACCCGGCGCTCTCTGGATTGGATAAAAGGTAGCGGTTGCCATAACCGCTGTGCCTGCTGTTGGGCATAACGTGGCATATCCCGATGCAGATAAAAGGTCCAGGCCAAAGCCGCCTCGGCCATGGTTTCGGCAAGTTGCGGATCAACCAGACGAACGATTTTAAATGGCGGATCTCCTAGTTCCTGCAGCATACGCTCAACACCGGCCCAGGTGCTATGCACCCACTCCAATGCCGGTAACTGTTTCAGCTCAGCCGGATCAGGATTAGCTACAATGGCAATTTCACACTGCGAGCGCTGCGTTGGATTGAGATCCGAAAAATCGACAATTAACTCTTCGGGCATAGCCTCAGCCAGAATTTGTATCCATGATTCTCTTTCTTTTTTATCAGCCCGGCTGACATAGGCAATAGCAGGTTTATTCAAGGGTATAATTCCAGTCAAGGTTCTAAAATAACCATATCATCAGTGACTATTGAGCGCAAAAGAAGCTGCTTCATGCAATGTTAACTTATGATTCTTAAGCACCAAGGAACCTAAAACACATGATCTATTTATGTTAAATATTTATTGTGCCTACATAAATAAAACCAGACATTAAGATCAGCAACCTTTGAATTAGATTGTTATGAAAAAAGAAAATCAATGAAATATAAATTACTCTGTTTACACTATTTACAACAATATCAGCTCAAATAAATGCAGAAGAATTGACATATGGTCCAGGCATTGGTTTTAACGATGGGATAAGAATATTTTTCCCTATTAATGCTGGTGATTTATTAATTGAACCAACATTTGTAATCTATTGTAGTAATTCTCAGTCTTCAAACTCTATAAGTCATTCAAAGTATGATACAGAGGTTATGGAATTAGGGGTTGGGGTATTCAAAAAGAAGGAAATATTGGAGAGTACATATATGTACTATGGCAGCAGGCTCGGCTACATTGACAATAAAACCGACAATAGGTCGATAGATTCGTCATCCACTTACACGTATTCAACTGATTAGAATGGCTATTTATTGCACCTACTATAGGTGTTCAATACTATTGGACACCTAAATTCAGCATTGGACTTGATGCAGCCTTAATGTATTCTAAGACAGAAGGAACAAGCATCCAGGAAAGTGGATATTCAGACAAACAAATCTTAGATACAACAAAAACTGGGCATAATTCAAGAACAGAAGTAATTCTAAGATATCAATTTTGATTAACTGCAGAACAAGATTAAAAATCGTGGAAGTAATAATAAAGTCCGATTTAAGTGTCAATGATTCGGATCACCTGTTCAAATGGAGTGACTGTGTTTTTCCGGCAGAAGGTCTTAGATTTGTGTGGGCCAGACCTGAGCGTCATATTGTTGCGTTTGTAAATGACAGTGCTGTCGGACACATCGGATTCGGCAGGTTTTCGGTCTATGACGGAGAAGACAGGAAGGATGTGATTGGAGTCGGAGGTGTTGTGGTTCGACCAGAGTTTCAAGGCCAGCGAATTCCCAAAAAAATGTTCAACCTGTTAAACACAACTGAAGTTTTAGATTCAGCGCATTTACCCAAAACTTTATTCTGCCCCAAAAGGCTGGTTTCATATTATGCCCGGCACGGATATTCAGAATTCGGCTACCCACTGAAGTTCAAGCAAGACTGGGGCTTTGTAGAAAGCAGCGAGTTTTCCTTTATGGTTAAAGGTGAACTTGGTTTTTCATGTGCCGTTAGTATCCCATCCTATCCATGGTGATTATACTAAGCAGCGCCTTCAACGAAATTCAGTACCTCTGCCCACAGAGGGAAATATTACAACTATTATCT
>JBNKUM010000111.1:0-6920 GCA_050298595.1 Gammaproteobacteria bacterium
GGACGTATTGAACCGCGAGCGGTTAAACGAAGGCCGAAACCCTTTCCTCTGCTCACTATGCCACGTATTCAGGCTAAAGAAATTGTGCGAAAATATGGACATCCTAAAAAGCAACGATAATGCTTAAGTCAGTGCCATTCATCCATTATCATACTTTTTGATTAACTTATATACTTCATCTTGTGTTAATCCCTTATCAATGAGACGACCTAAAAAGGATACATCTTGCATCAATTGCGGGAATTGTTCGTTTAGATAGGAGACAGCCCATATCAATATCTTTTTTGATCCAAAATACCGAACCAAAAAAACCAATCAATATATCAATAATAATCAATACCAAGGATCTCATTGTTTTCTCTTCAGGAATGACGCAAGGTTGATGTACATTCCATTAGATACACTTATATTTAATTTGCTTCTGACCCGAATGGCACTTACTTAAGCAGAAAACTGTCTTCGCGAGCGTTAGCGCGGCGATCTCTAAACAGTGCTGAGACCATCTGCCGAAAAAGATTGCCACGTCGCAAGCTCCTCGTAATGACGGTGCATCAAGTCTTAAGTAAGTGCCATTCGCTTCTGACCCCAGTTATTTTGGGTGCACGGTGTAAAGCGATGTGCTGAAGTTTTTCCTGACACCTAACCTCAACACCCCTCTAATAATTCTTTCAAACACTAACCTGTGTATCGCAGGTTGCAGGATCATTTTGTCCCGATAAGCCATCCAGAGAAAAAATACCCAATACAAATATATATCCTGAATTTTGACTTAATACTACTTTCTTTTAACTGAAGCCGTAGCTGAATAGTTTAAGATTAATTTCCTTTTCAATTGATGTCTTCGATTACATCCATATATGTCTTTAATTACTTCTTGACTTCTGACCCGCTTAGACTACTTTCAAGAAGTCCGAATTTATCTAATCTGGGGTATTCCACATGACTTTCTTTAGCAAACCCGCCAAATGGATAGGCCTGCTCACATTCTTTCTTATCAGCATACCGGCCCAAGCTGCAATGGTAGACACTTCCGACCTATTGCTGCAATCAGAACGCGCGCGTATTGTCAGCCTCATGCAGCAGGAAGAGATCCAGCACAAACTCGAGATACTCGGCGTCGACCAGGAATCCGCGATTACCCGAGTTAATCAGATGACACAGGAAGAGCTAGCGCAAATTCAAGCCCAGATTGACGAGCTGCCTGCGGGTGCCGGCGTCAGCACAACCGATCTTTTGCTGATCATCATCCTGCTCGTTTTACTGCTGTAAACATCGAGAATCAAACCAACCACATTGTTTCAACGAAATTTAGCCAACCAATACGCTAGACTCTGTTCTAGTGTATTTTTATTGCTGTTCGTATCAGCCTGTGCCACTGCGCCACAGACTTTGCAGATTCAGAACAACCCACCGCAAAACATTGAACCCCGCGTGGAACTCGAACAGGTTCCATTCTTCCAGCAGCGCGACTATCAATGCGGCCCAGCGGCCCTGGCCACGCTGCTGAACTTCCACGGCATCAACCAACAGCCAGACGATTTGACCAACCGCGTTTATCTGCCCGGGCGCAAAGGAAGCTTGCAGATCGAAATGATCGCTACAGCACGCAGCTTCGGCTTACTGACTTATCCGCTCGAAGCCAGGCTTAGCGCTATTATCGAAGAAATTGCTGCTGGCAATCCTGTTCTCGTATTCCAGAACCTCTGGTTCAAATACTGGCCACAATGGCACTATGCCGTTGCTGTTGGATATGATCTACAAAAACAGAAACTCATTCTTCGTTCCGGCACGCAGGAAAGAAAAACTCTTAGCTTTGAAACATTCGAACGCAGTTGGCAGAGGGCGGATCACTGGGCCTATGTACTCGTGCTTCCCGGAGATATCCCGGCGTCCGCAAATCCACATGACTACATAAAGGCCTGTCATGACCTGCAACACAATATTCCGCTCGACCAGGCTTTACCTGCGTATCGACAAGCCGCAATGCAATGGCCCGACAACTCTCTGGCTTTAATGGCATTGGGCAACGCCGAATATATCGCAAAAGATTTCCAGGCCGCCGCGACCGCCTATCAGCAAGAATTACGAAACCGTCCGCGGAATGCAGACGCCTGGAACAACCTCGCCTATACACTAGCATCCCTGCAGTGCACTAATCAGGCACTAGAGGCAATCAACTGTGCGTTAAAAATTGATCCCGAAAATGCGAATTTTATGCAAAGTCTTCAGGAAATCGAACATATGCCTATAACGACTGGGGAACGATGCATGGAGATATATTGTGCGGCAGAATAGCTGTCTTCGTTAGACCGACTATTTTGAGTTAAATGAGTTAAAGGGGTCGGAGGTACATGGGAATTATTCTCAATTAATCTATCTATGAAGCAAACCAGTTTTTAGCCTTCCCCGTGCGGTGTGACCAACGGATTTACCCAATGTTGACTCTATACGTTCTTTAAAGTGATTATTTCCCAGCGGTACAGAAAATGCCACTGCTTTACGCACATCATGGACATCTCTATCATCAAGGCCTGTACGAAACAGCTCCCGATAACAGTACATTCGCTCTTCTGGTGTTGATGCTATTCGAAGGAATACCTCGTGATCATTGATAATGCTCGCAGGACTGCCTGTCGCATGACAATGATAACTAGACCATTGGTAGTCATCAGGATGGTCAACCATATTCGCTCGAACAGGATTCATTTCAATATATCTGTAACAAATTAGCAAATACTGCTCGGCATCAATCAAACTAGCCTTATGGCTACCTTCCCAAAGCGTACCTGTTTTCCTGTATTTCTTGTTAATGTATTGAACATAACATAAAGATATCCCAATAATTGCATCACTCGAGATATTCCAGATTCTGTACTGGGCGTCATTAACAGGGGAATATGATTGGTCATCAATACATAGGCGTGGATAGCAACGTCATAACGACCACAGGCATCTTCCAGACAATCCAGAAAGAACAAATAATTCTCTTCTTCGAAGAAGCAAGGGTTTCGATCATTACCTCGCTGAACAACGTGACATGGTATACCCGGTAAATACATCCTTGATTTTCCTGGCATAGAAACTCCTTTTCCTATCTATATCTCGTTTTCCTGAGTATATACGATATCATTAAATTGAGAGGAATTCTCATATACCTCCGACCCCTTTAACTTCTGCCCGCTTGTCCCTTGCAGAGTTTTGTTATGTTTTATTATACGGTTATACACCCATAGATATAAAAAAACTTTCCAAAGCGGCCATATTTAATGTTGTTGTCATAAGTAGAATTAAGCCTCTTTTTGTGGTTTGGTTGAGTTTTTTTCTGAACACACACATTGATATTGCGGAAAGAATTGTTCCCGCCAGTTGCAAAATTAAAGGTTCCCTTAAAATCCCGATTATAGAATTAGGCAATTGATCAATTATTATCCAAAGAATTGGAAACAAAACAAAAAGGCCCATACCCCAATACAATGGTACACTTACAACTAAACCCAAAAAATCTATTATGTTATTGAATGATTTTTCTGCGTAATGGCTACAAACTTCGGAAAATTTAATGAAAAGTACGGCCACTACAAAATTCACCAGAAGTACCATTATAATGTATTGAATTTTTGTCATATTTTTAACCATACAGTTCTTTCAAAACTTACTGAAGTCTGTAAACAGAACTGTTCATTTATTTTTTGGAACATAACGACTACAGCAGAGGAAAACCGTAGCAAAGCGTAGGTTTTTCCGATGCAGTTGCTTGTTAAGGACTTTTTAAATATTCCTTTAACGGTTTACTAGACTGAGATTTATAGGCAAGAAACAAAAGTGGTAGCGCGTAAGCAATATTAACTCCGAGTAATACAGCGTCATCTTTTGGCGCATTAATATAAAGATAAACTCCTGATGCAAGCGTCAGAAATGCTTGGAACCCAAAGACACAAGTAGACAACACACGCCCTACATATCGCTTTTTTAGTAAATAGATTATTGCAAGTATTGCAAGCATTAAGGTAATTATAAAAAGGCTTGAATTATACAATGCTGTTGATAACTCGACATTATTCATGGCGAATACTAAGAATACACTGGATATGTAATGGATAATTAGCAGAGCTAGAATTGCATAAATTATGTATAAAATACTTGGTTTCATATTATTTCAGTCCTTGGGGGCATAACGCCGCAAATCACCGGAAAATTGGAGCAATGTGAGGCTTGTGGCATTTGCCACAAACGAACGTTGCGGAAATTTGTCCGCGTGAATTTGCATTGTTATGCCTTATTCATCACAGTTTGTTACAGTAATGTGCTCACGTATTATTAGCTCTTTAGTGCTCTGTACCTCAACAAATTGAAATGGATAGGTAAGTACCTGAGCTACACCACAACTATCACCGGGTTTAGAAAGTAAAATATTCAATTCTAGGTAATCGCCATTATCCTCGATATATTGAGCACCGATAGAATATCCGCCACTACTTCGCTCGCCCATGCTTAGCAATACAACACGCTTGTTATTAAAGTCAACAGTGTGCTCAACCACAAACTGCACATATATAGCAAGCGCTGTATTCAGTGAGTTCTGATCTGTAAATACTTCTATTTTTCTATTTTCTGGTATCCCGTTGACCGTACTGTCTCCAGAGGCTATCTCGGTGAATGAGACTCTAGGGAGGGTGCTTTCAGCATTTGAGTCAGATAAACACCCCGATAATGGGATAATCAATAGCAAAGCCAGTACTACTCTAATCATGATTTAACTCCAACAATTTTGTTTAAGCCCAGAAAGACTCGTATTTATATACTTGGTTCGATTTACTAGCATAACGCCTACAGCAGGGGAGGCAAAAAGTGTAGCGAGGAACGAGCGTAGCTTTTTGACTTCCCTTGCCTGTACTTGTTATGCATTTTATTTTGATGGCTCAACTGAATATGTTGTAACACCATTACCACCACCTAAATATACACCATTAGAAAGCATGTAAATAAATGTAAAGATACACGCTACAACCACTATAAGATTTAAGCCCAAAGCTGATTTGTAATACCTTAAAAAGTAACTCGATGATTCGTATTGAGCCCCAAATGCTATTTTATTAAAAGCCACTACTAGTGGTAGTAACAATATAATAGCTAGACCAGTAACAAACCAATAGAAAATGTAGTTTTGATAATAATATGGAAACCAGGATTCCCCGAAAGCTGAAAATGTAGCGAAATATGCTACCGCACCAATAACTATAGAAAGTATTCCTTTAACGATCTTCATTGTCATATTTTATGCATAACGACCGCATATGCGGCTCGCGTGTAGCGGAACGCGAGTCCGAGCCAGCGTTTTTTATTGGCGACATAATGCACTTGTTATGTGTTTGTTGTAATGCAAAAAAGAAGCTCTGCATTGTTTACCTCCGGCTTTTCTTCCCACTCAGTATGTACCTGCATTATTGTGCTCTTTGTTAAAGCGATAGCTGACGAAACTGGCATATGTGATAAATCTGTCGTACCTTGGTATTTTTGGGAATGACTAAGTGAGCCATTTGATTCCTTTACCCAGCCTTCCCAACCAAGCACTTTTACATTGTTCTTTTCATAGATATAGAGCAGCTCCATTGCATCAGTGTAATTAACGACGACCTCATCCGTAAACTCCGATCTGTTTTCAATGTCTTCTAGGTTGTACATCCATATTTACACATAACTGAATGATAAACGAGACCCCCGGGTCTCATTATCATGTTTTATGTTTTGACTTCAATTTTTCTAACTACTGTTACTGGCTTGTCAGGTTCGCCATCTCCGAAAGTAGTACCTCCATCATCAGCTAAAAAAGACACGCCATTATCCCAAATAATACTCCAGTACGGACTATCATCATCACCGAAGCCCGATCCATCACATATCGTTCTACAGCCAATCTCTTCCGAAAGATACCTAGCAAATCGGATACAGGTCCTGTGCTGTTGTTCTTCATCGCCACTAAGGCGGTAAAAATTCAGCAGTAAAGGGAACTCACTATCGTTTTTATCTAAATGGGCAAACACATCTGGCCAATCGTCTTCGGGAAATTCCCTTGAAACAGCTACACTTTCCGGTTCAAAATAGCTTTGCGCTATAGTTTCAAGCTGGTTATCACTAACGTCTTTTGAAAGTCCTACCCACATACATCACCGAGAAACATAACGCCTACAGCAGAGGAAAACCGCAGCGCGTAGGTTTTTCCTGCTGACTGTACATGTTAAGCGGTAAGCTTAGGGTAGATTCCATATTTGCCTTTCATATATTTTAAAAATTCCTCGTGTTGTGACTCTACTTCCCAATACGAGGAATCTATTGCGAGAAGTTTAACTACGGGATTTTTCTCTTCATATGCCGTAAGTAAGCCATCCACAGTTTGTGTTGTCCTTGAATATAAAGACGCTAATCCTTTTGTTGAATATTTTCTGGGACTCTTATATGTTTTTTCCATGCTTTCTGATTCAAAACCTATACATTCTTCAATTTGAATTATCCAATGTGTTACTTCGAAGTAGTTGGAAACATCATTAATGAAAGTATGCATATCATAGAGTTGATCGCTTTCTCCATGCTGTCGGATTTGTATCATCATATTGGCCGCTTAACTTCGCAATTTGCGGTGAGCGTAGCGAATCCGCAACATTGCCTTGTTATGTGTTTTACTGCAAGCCAAAATTGATCACCTTCTGCCTCAAGGGCGCAAACTCTTCCAATAGCTCTTCAGTGATTGGCAGACAATCGCTCTGATATTGCTCGAACACTCCCCACTTTTGTTTTGCTTCTTCATAATTATCAGCCTCAACGTAGCCAATAATTTCCCTTATTAGATACACTCCAGTATTAAAATTTTCCTTTCTCCAATCAGCATCTGCCTTTCCAGAATATTCACTTAGCAAATCGCTAAT
>JBNKUM010000112.1:0-4641 GCA_050298595.1 Gammaproteobacteria bacterium
GTTGCAAATAAAGTGGGCAGGAATTCTTGTTTGCGGGCAGTTGGCTATTAAAGTGGGCTCATTGGCAACGAATGTGGGCTGGCCGCAGAGCCTGGTTGCAAATAATCCGGGCAGAGAGGTGACCTGATTGCAGGTTAGGCCCGTTTTGTTTGCGGGCTGCTACACCTATGTAGAGATAGACACTTGAAAGCCATCGTCCAATGCCTTTACCACTATTAAAATCTCGAGCAAAAAAATAGGAGCACTAAGGCTCCTAAATATCGTCAGATCTGACAATTTTCTACTGTTTCAATTTTCTCATTCCATCGGCAAGCTGCCAAAGTGCTCTATTAAGTTTAATGTTGCCGTCAATGCTAGTTACCGCCCTGGTTGTACTTCTGCGACCATTCTTGTTTCTAGCTCTCAGGCCGCCTCTTACGAGGTTTTCCTGAATGACATTGAATGTACTCCACAAGTCGTCCTTGCTGTCCTCGCGACGCCTGGGCGTCAGAATGGTTTCTTCTGATACTGGAGCAGGGCCAACTTCTGTGTCGTACTTCAAAGACAAAGCAGAGTTCGCAAGCAGCCTCTTCTCATCGGTAGAAAGATTTACATCTTTCATCGATTCGCGTTGCTCATCCACTATCTTGAAGTTATCCAGGACTTCATAGGCTCCCTCGATAACATCCCCGACAATATCCCCTTTATGGTGGACTCTGACATCATTGACGTTCTGGCCCAGTATCAACCCATTCGAGCAAACAAACCGCAACACACCGGCAATCATTTGATATGAACTGGTACCGTCATGGGAATTCAGCAAGACAATCTCATTCGCTTCATCGCTAAAAACCTGGGTTGGATGACGGAGCCTGACCATGTGCTTTGTATGCCCTTCTTTACCCTCAATCCGGGACCTCGATTGACATACCATAAAGGGATGGAACCCTTCAGTTCGTAGACGATTCAATACATCAATTGTAGGGATGTATGTATATCGCTGAGAACGGCTCTCATGTGGTTGATCAGCAAATATAGATGGCGCGTAACGACGCATCTCGTTGTCAGTTAGAGGATGGTTAGAAATGTAACCAAATTTGTTTCGAAATTTTGTTGCTAACATGATGGTTGGCGCTCCACAAGTTTTTGGGGAGCCCACCCTAATGGGAGAACTCCCACTAGGGTAAAGAAGCATTCAGCTTCAACATTTTGAGGAATAGCATACGTGATTCCACGTTTGCTATAGGTACCGTTTCAATAACGGTGATGGTGAGTTTCAACTATATTTTGTTATGCCTGGACCGTCAACAGTGAGAAATGGTCTGGAGAAACGGGTTAGGAAGGTTTTATTCGTACTACATCCTCGATGGAAATATCATGCGGTTTATCGCCATCAAGATAGCATAGGACATTATCTACAAGGGAATATGCCCATTTCGGAATGTCTGTTCGCTTGCTATCACGATCTGCGGTTAACTCCCAAGCCTTTGCCGCAATAGCATGAGCTAAATGTTGAACACCACTTCCCTTATAACCCCAGGCCACGCCCCCGCTGTATTCAAATAAATCATACCTGGTTGCAAGCATTTCGGCTTGTCCCAAACCCACCTCACACAAGGCAACAGGCGTACCGTCTACAAATCGCAATAGAAATTTCATAGCATTCCCTAATCTAAATTATTTTCTAAACCGGACTATACGACTACCGGTTTTTATATGCTTGATGAACATGACTGTATTGTCCACAAGCGTAATACTGTTTATATTTACAGTATCATGATTAGATTACTCATTCGAGATCCAGAATATGACCTTGTTGAGGATTTCCGTCCAGATAGTGACGGAAATTGGCCAGATGTTCCTGTGCTATTGATCAGCGGGATACTCCAGCCTGTGCAGTTTGCAGGCATCTTACCTAAATGGAAAGCTCTAAAACCGGTGAATGGAAGGTGGGTAAAAATCAAGGTCTATGGCTACTGCTCAGCAACTAGGTACTGGGTAGTTTTGGAACCCAATGAGTACCTGGTTGGCCGAGTGTTCCCTGGTAAAGGTTGCTTCTTAGTTACTGAGTCGAGTAATCCGATTGTAGTTCAAGCGGCCATAAACCCTCTGCAACTATAATTCAGATTTATCATCTTTATCAGACGACTTTAATGAAATAGCAGCTATGGCACCCAAAATAAATACCGCTGACAAAAACAGCACTGCCGTAATCCACCCCTCAAAGTCGTTACCCTTCTCCCGAATCTCTGCAATTTGATACCCGCCAACGATCAATGTGATAAAAAAAGTAAGAGCAACAATTGTACGAATCCACTCGGAACTCTTTCCAGACGTTTTTTCTCTATCTTCCAAATTCATAACTATTTCCTTATCAATTTCTTGTATCTATGCCGTTAAGATATCGCACAACATCCCAGTGTTGCCGTTCAGCAGCTATCGAAACTGCTTTAGATCCAGCTCTATTTATACGTGATGTATCCGCCCCAGATTCTACTAGGCTTTCAACCATTGGCATTGAGCCGTAACTGGCCGCAACTATTAACAGAGTATTCTTATCCACGTCATAAGCATTTGGATCGGCTCCTGATTTAAGTAGGACTTCCAGAACCCTGATCTCTTTATGCAGGAGCGCATAGAAGCTTGGTGGAGAACCCTCCCCATCACGGCAATTAGGATCGGCTCCCTGACTAACAAGAGCGATAGCAGCATTACTCCGCGCCTTCTCTATCGCATACGAGACAGCTGGAATGCTTTGCTGGTCAAATGGAGAGACCCGGTCAAGATCAGCCCCAGACTCACCAAAGCTTCGAATAAACATAGGATCATCCGCCAAAGTGGCAATATGTAAAGGACACAACTTTGCGGCTCCACAGTCATTGAGATCAACACCTATTGCTACGACATAACGCACCATGTCAGCGTTACCACTATGCGCGGCCATATGAGAAAGAGTCTCACCTTCATCAGTCATCAGTTTAATGTCTTCGGCTCCCTCCCTTAGTTGCCTTGCAAGATCAACATCACCACTCCTGACCGCTTTGAAAAACGCTATTTCACCAGCGTTTAACGGCCTTTTATGGACTTTGGATCTTTGTGATAACGAGTAAGTGTCATTGTTGACATCAACCACACCATCTGTCGTTAACCGGTATTTCCGACCACCAATGTCCAGACCAACGCATCCAGCCAAAGTGAAAGTAGAAATGAGTAATGGGATGAATAATAAGCGATTAAGAGACAACATGGTCACTCCTTGCCATCTGTATCTAGATTTAGGACGCAACAATCACACGCCTGTGAACCACTGCTACCTGTCGTTCAAACCCTCAATGATAACAACCTCAGATTCCAGTTTACGAACCGTATCCTGGAAAACCTGCATTGCCCTGTTATACGCCTGTTTCTGGTCAGGAGTATTCGGTCTAAATACAGCAAGTAAGTCAACCATTGCAGTATTCACAATTCTGAGATCACGACGATTTTCATTATCCAAATAGGTATCTGTGCACATTATAACTCTCCATTAATAGCCGTTTATCCAACCGCTATTAATTATTATAGGTGCACTTGTGCACCCTTACAACTCCTTTACATAACGCGCAAATACTTTTTCGGCATGTTGGAGAATGTTACCAGGACATTTTCGTCTTCGAGCCGACTCCGGTCCAGCTAGATACGCCTTCCATGTGCTCAAAGCAAGGGGTCTTGCTTGTCCTTGATTAAGTATTGCTAATGCATCTTTCTGAGTGAGACCGGTAGACTCAATCAGTTTTTTAAGCCTTTCATTGTTATCCAAGAGTTAATCCTTTGTGCACCTATATTGTAATCTATTTTTACGGTTCACCAATCTACTTAATAGACTAATCAACGATTTTCTCCTTTGCTTATCTGGCTTTGGTACAGCATTTAGAGTTGAGCTACTGGGTCTTTCTGACCGGTCTTTTTCATAACAAATTATCTTGGCGGCTATAGCCAAAATTCGTATAGTGATACCGTTAGCGGCCACAGCTCAAAGTGGCACCTGGCAGTCATGCCGATTCAATCATCCACCCATAGGGTCATTCACCCTTGGGTGGATGGCCCTCTTTTTTTAAAGAGGGAACAATGGCTACTGACCACAAGAAGGCTTTTATTAAGCTTTTCCTCGAAACCGCCCGATACCACCATCGCTACAAAGTATTTAGGGATTTTGTAACGATGTCAGCAATATCTTTCCAGAACTCGATTATAAAATGCGACAAGCTGGAACAAGAATATTTGGATATCATCGGGCAATATGAGCGTCAGGATCAACTAAGGATGCCCAAACTATTGGCGGAGCTGGTTGAAGGCCTGGAAGCTCATTACTCTGACTTCCTCGGTAGCGTTTTCATGGAATTGGAGCTATTTGAAGATAAGATGGGGCAGTTCTTCACGCCCTACCACTTATCGAAGTTAATGGCAAAACTTACCCATGGAAGCAATCTATCAAGTCTTATGGCCTCTCGCGAGTTCATAACAGTAAGCGAACCAGCTTGTGGATCTGGGGGAATGGTCCTCGCATTTGCTGAGGTCATGCGCGAAGAGGGTTTCAATCCACAAACACAGATGTGGGCGCACTGTATCGACGTTGATGAAGTTGTCGCATATATGTGCTACTTGCAGCTATCTCTTTTCCAT
>JBNKUM010000113.1:0-27974 GCA_050298595.1 Gammaproteobacteria bacterium
CGACCCCCGGCGTGACAGGCCGGTATTCTAACCAACTGAACTACCACTCCTAATTTGAAACTGGTGGGTGCTGCAGGGATCGAACCTGCGACCCTCGCCTTGTAAGGGCGATGCTCTCCCAGCTGAGCTAAGCACCCGAGTGTCGAAGGCGCAGGATTCTACATCTTCTTTTTTCACTTTACCAGCTTTTATTGCAGGAAAATTTGAAGAATTAATCTGGATGGTTTTGCAGGTAATAGTTTAGCCAGCTGAGTGTGTCCTGAGCTTATCAGATAAAAAAGGAGGCAAAGCCAGATCTAAAAACCTGATGGCAATATCGATTGGCTTTGCCTGTAGTTCACCCATTATCAGGAGCGGAAACGACGGATTAGATTATCAAGCTCCAGTGACATGTGGTGAATATCTTCCGACAGGCTGGCGGTTTCCTCTGACTCTTTCTTGAGCAGCACAGCAGAATCACTAATGTGATGCACATTGTGCGCGATCTCGCCGGATACAGTACTTTGCTCTTGCACCACTGAGGCAATACCGTGGTTCATCGCATCCAGCTGTTCGACCATGCTAAATATTTCGTCTAACTGCTGGCCTACCTCCTGCGATTGCTCAGCACTATTATCAGCCACACGACGACTGCTACGCATAGCCTCGGCCGCACTACGTGCACTCGTTTGTAGTCGTTCAATGGTTTTCTGTATCTCCTCTGTCGAGTCATGGCTACGGCTGGCCAGAGTCCGTACTTCGTCGGCCACTACAGCAAATCCCCGGCCTTGCTCGCCCGCCCGTGCAGCCTCAATCGCGGCATTTAGCGCAAGCAGGTTGGTCTGCTGAGCAATCTCACGGATCACCACCAGTACTGCATCGATCGAGACGCTATCCTGTTCCAGATCGACCATCATCTCAGTGACCGTATCGACTTCACTGGCTACCCGATCAGTACTGGAGAGCGCGCCTTCGAGGGCTTTTTTTCCCTGCTCGGCAAGTGAACGTGCAGCGCGGGCTTTATCTGAAACGTCAGAGGCGTTACGAGAAATCTCTGCTACGCTGGCTGACATTTCTTCCATCGCTGCCGCCAGCATGGAGATTTCCTGTTGCTGGCTATCTACCGCAGAGGTCATTTCACTGGAGACCTGTTTACCCTGTGCGACCTTTCTGTCCATGGTCGATACCGCGTGGGAGACGCGTCCAAGTATAGTGCGTAGACGCGACAGCTGGCTGAGTTGACCCAGGCGAATAGCACCAAGATCGTCGGTGCGCCCGCTGTAGACAAGGCTGTTGACATGGGAGGTGAAAACGTTGCGTGCTTCATCGGCAATACCACGCAGGGGAGAAAGCATAACGGTTACCGTGCTGCTGGCTATTACTGCGGAAACCAGCCAGGCCGTTGCAGTCCAGCCCCAGCTCAACAGGCCGTTTACTGCCAATGCTGCAAAGATGATGCTAAGTGAGGCACAAAGGAATATCGACATTTTAAAGCTCAGTGATAAGTTGAGTCTTGCGAACAGGCCTGGACGGTTATCAAGCAGTTGTTTATAGAGTTTACTGGCGCGCTGCACATCCTCAGCGCGCGGAGCAAATCGCACCGATTCATAGCCGACGATCGCATCGTTTTCGAAAACAGGTGTCACATAGGCATCGACCCAGTAATAATCACCATTCTTTGTTCGATTCTTAACAATCCCCATCCATGACTTTCCCGCTTTGAGGGTGTCCCATAACTCCTGGAAGGCGGCAGGCGGCATGTCTGGATGGCGCACAATGTTGTGACTGGAACCGATCAGCTCTTGCTCATCGAAACCACTAATTTCAACGAAAGCCTGATTGCAATGAGTGATCCTGCCTTTTAGGTCTGTTGAAGAAATCAGTTCCTGATTGTGGTTAAGTTTTACCTCCCTGTTCGTTACTGGCAAATTAATTTTCATACTAAAAATCTCATAACCTGAGCGAATAATCTCAACTCAAATTTGTTGTTCTGCATTGTTGAAAAAAAAGCGACAGCAAACTACAGGAAAAATTTGTGTCGGGATTTCGCATAGCCCGTCAAGGTTTTTGACAGATTGGCCCCCAAATGTGCCGAAGTGAGCTATGTTTCACCTTCATCCTTGATTACGTGAGCTTACTGGTGAACTAAAACATAATAACACAGGTGGATATGCCAATGGGCTATACTGAGAATAGTAGCCATAGTCCCTGTCGTCAATACGTTGTTTGTAAGTAATCTGTGATCCACTGCTCACTGCAAAATCTACTCTCGATTTTATCAGAATTTGGTGGTTTGCGAGCTGTCTCTGAGTTCCCATACAGATAGTAGGGGTGATGAAAAAACACTATTGGTAGTGGAGTGTTATTCATCAAAGTGAATACAAATATCTAATTTATTTCCCCTGAGAATTTAAATATCTAGAATAGTTATTAGTTTTTTTCTAAACGAAAACAGTGTCGAGTTTCGACTGCAGTTTTTACAAATGTAGATCAATAATCTGTTACTGAATAAAGCTGAGATGGAAAGAGCGGATAGTGAACAGGGCAAAAGAATTTTAAGTGTCGGTTGACCAGAGGTGGCAATTACGCGATGCTTCACCTATAAAAACTACAATATACTTCCTTTTAAACTACCAGGAGTTTGTCATGTTCTCGAAAATTATTCTCGCTACTGATGGTTCCGATCACGCGAATAATGCATTAAAAATTGCCATTGATATGGCGCTTAAATATGAATCTGAACTTACAATCGTCCATGTTTTGACTCATGATCATCCCTCAGAGGAAATGGAGCGAATGATCGAGGTTGAACATCTGGATAAGGGCTTTTCACCTACACATACTCATGATGATGTTAATCGCATTGCAGACACTCTTGCCAGACGTAGCCTGTTGCGTAGCGGCGACCAGGAAGCTCGAGTGATCACCGTGATTGGGGAGCAGATTCTTAAAGCTGCTAATCATATGGCTCATGATGCTGGATTAAAGAATGTGCGTACGGAAATTCATGCGGGTGACTATGCCAATGCGATACTTGATGTGGCTGATAAGAAGCAGGCAGATATTATTATCATGGGCAATCGAGGATTGAGTCCTTTAAGGGGGTTTGTCACAGGTAGTGTTTCACATAAGGTTGCTCAAAGGGCTAAATGCTCGGTATTAACGGTTAAATAGAGTTGTGATTTAAAACTTATTTTTAATGCTAATGTTTTGGTAAACCTGATGAGCAGCTTTCGGCTATAAGGGGCGGGTAGCTTAGCCCGGGCTAATTGTTCCTGGTGCTGTTTATCAGGTTTTTGTTGGGCGGGATAAATTCAGTCAAGTCTTTCCATGTCATCACTGTCCTCTTTTTTCTTATGAATCTTATCCTTATCTATCTCGCCTGATGCTGGGGTACGATTAGTGCCGGTAACAGGATATCCATCAGTAGATGCACACCCTGCCATGAATAGCAAAGTACTCAGAAATAATGCTGCAAATAATGCTTTGAGTTTTTTTATTAGCACTTCCAGGTATCTCCTCATTTGATTTGCTTAATAGCCCATTTAAAATCGACTCCTGCAGATATGGAGCTGTGGTTTAGTGGCTGGTAATCCAGATCGCTGAATTTATCACTCACACTAATCAGCGCATTATAAAAATACTGCGCATCCTGCTGATTTTGAAGCAAGGAGCTAAATCTTAAACCATTACGCGCGATGTTCCACTGGAAGGGCTCTGCCTGCAAGGTGATTTTACTGTTAGGTATATAGTTTGACTGCCTGAGATATTGAAGCACATCGTGGTCGCTGCTGCGTTGCTCCTGCACTACCGCATTCAGATAACAGGCGAGGATATTGTGCCGCGCTTTATAAAGATAGCTGGCTCCTATCGGTTCCCGGTTGTGCTGGTTATATTTTTCTATGGCGCTAACGCTGGTTTGATAATAATCAATAGCCTGTTGTTTGGTTTTGTTAAGCTCAAGGCGCAGGCCGTTATCGCGCAGGGTTGGTATACGGTCAAAATGAATATTACCCAGCAACCAGGAGATACGAGCTATACGCAGAAGATCCTGTTCATTTTCACGCTTTAGCTGTTGGCATAAAAAAAATTGCAGGTCTTCGATATCTTTATCCAGCGTGAGATGTTTTTTGCATCTCGCCAGGTTGTTATAAAGACTCATCAGGCAGTTGATCTCTTCTGGAAAGGGATCGGGAAAGTATTGCGTATGCAGTTGATTGATAAGCCGGGTCACGTGAGTAGTCGGCTTTTTGTGGGGTTGCCGATAGTGACTGTAGAGTGTTTTTTCATCCATCCCACCCTGATGAACCCGGTCTATTTCAGATAGAAAATGATCCCAGGTCCACCCCGGCTGGCGTTTCAGTCGATGGATCTGGTTGAATACTGTTGTCATGCCAGTATTAGCCTGTATCGCCCGACAGATTGAGTTGAATTACTACTCATAGTCCCTGGTTACCACATTTTATGATTAATTTGAAGCCCATTTTAGATCACTTGTTGCCTAACGACTAGCACTCCTGAGCTTCTATTGTAGCCCTGTCTTCATTATTCATTCAGGAGTTAATAGCATGTTAAATTTACACAAAATCAAAACTACAGGACTTGCTCTGTTAGCGGCTTCGATAAGCGTACTGAGTGCCTGTGCTACAAGTGATCCAGGCCCCTACAGTTCACAGCCCAGTCCAGTCGTAGCAACAGCAACTGGAGAAAACTATTCTACCCTGCGCGAAAATCAGCTACTCAGGGTAAACAATGAGCCCGTTAGTACATTCAGTATTGATGTAGATACAGCCGCCTATGCCAATGTACGCAGGTTTATCAACAATGGCTACCTGCCACCGCAAGACGCCGTGCGTATTGAAGAGATGATCAATTATTTCGACTACGACTATCCGGCAGCAGAGTCAGCGGATGAACCGTTTCGTATTATTTCTGAGATCGCCCCTACACCCTGGAATAGTGGTAGTTATCTGTTACATATCGGCATCAAGGGCTACCAGCCGCCACAGACTGAACAGCCTGCGCGCAATCTGGTATTTCTGCTGGACGTTTCTGGTTCTATGGATGCGCCAAACAAACTGGAGTTACTCAAAAAGTCACTACGCCTGCTGGTCAACCAGCTCAGCATGCGTGACCGAGTAGCGATTGTGGTGTATGCAGGAACCTCCGGAATTGTATTACCTTCTACACCTGGTAACCAGCGTCGCGAAATTATTCTGGCTCTGGAAAATCTGAGTGCTGGTGGTTCTACCAACGGTGGTGCTGGTATTGAGCTGGCTTATTCAATCGCTCAGCAAAACTATATCAAGGGTGGGATTAACCGAGTGATCCTCGCGACTGATGGTGATTTCAATGTTGGTTCTTCAAATACAGATGAGTTAACACAGCTGATCAAACAGAAAAAACGTTCCGGAGTTGCACTGACTGTGCTTGGCCTGGGTATGGGTGACTATAATGATCAGATGCTGGAAGAGATATCCAATGCAGGAGATGGGAATGCTGCGTATATAGATACGTTACAGGAAGCACAAAAGGTTCTGGTGCAGGACCTTGGCAGCACATTACAGACGATTGCACGTGATACCAGGATTCAGCTTGAATTTAATCCTGAAAAGGTGAGTAGTTATCGCTTAATCGGTTATGAAAACCGCATGCTCCACACAGAAGATTTCAAAAATGATCGCGTCGATGCTGGTGATGTTGGTGCTGGCCATACGGTCACTGCACTGTATGAAATCACATTAAAAGATAGGCTACGTTACCAGGCAGCGCAAACTGTACAGAATATATTTAATAACGAACTCGCCTACCTGAAGCTGCGCTATAAAAAACCGAATGAGAGTAACAGTCGTGAAATTGTGCATGCCCTGTCTGCGCAGGATGTACAAATAAATCTGTCAGCAACTTCGGATAACTTCCGATTTTCAGCAGCTGTTGCAGCGTTTGGCCAGCTACTAAGAAGCGGCGACCAGGTGGGGGACTTTTCTTTGACTGAGGTTGAGACTCTGGCCCAGCAAAGTCGTGGCGTCGACAGATTTGGTTATCGCAGTGAATTTGTAAAGCTGGTTCGCCTGGCAGAATCGCTATAGCCATACATATAAAAGGGTTTAAGACACCACTGATGTGTGTATATTGTCTCTGGCACACAGGCTGATGCGCACAGCGTCGGGTGGGGGTGAAAATCCTGGAAATCAACTGAAAGCCACCGGTTTCAGAGTTATTTCAGTCTGTACAGTGAATTTTGTGCAAAAAAATTGTGCAAAAAAAGAGCTGGAACTCCGGAATTTTTTTATTTGTTTGTGTTTTAATTAGTGGCTGCCATGTCTATAGATGGCTTTTTGTGAAGATGAATCGGTAAAAGAGTCCGTTTTCCAGACTCGAGATCTTATATTTCCGGAGCCGGGGAATTCAACACTTGGTACAATTTTTCGTTGTGTTCATAAAATGATTACTCTTGGATTACTTGGGTTTGATGCGGCATTGGTCAAATCCTTATCGATAGCCCTTAGCAGTCGGGCAGCAAAAGTCTGTCAGTATGTCGAGCCGGAAGCGGCTTCGGTGGTGTTGGTTGATATTGATAATCTGCAGGATCAAAATGCCTGGAAACAGTTAAAAGATGCATGCTCATCAATATTTATAGCCGCTTCTCAAAACCTCACACTACCGGCGGGATATGAACAGGACTTTGTTTCAGTTATTGCTAAGCCAATACGTTTTACAGCGATGCTTGCGTCGGTAAAAGCTGCTGTAGCCAGTGGGCAGGAGTCAGCCCAATCTCTAAATAACACCTCGATGGTCGCGGATTTGATCGATAGCGGGCGGATGCGCCGTAATTCTGAGGTGCTGCGTAGCCAGGCAGAGATTGATCCAGATAACTTCCTGTTAGGGTTTGTGCTGAATTCAGTGCAACTCAATTCAGCTGATCATTACCGTTATATCTGTCTTGATGAAGGTCATCCCCGTAATGATGGGCAATGGTTAGTGATCGATAAACGATTGGGCAGAGTTTATCTCAGTATCAATGCGAAGGTGATTAGCCATACTGCAATTATGGATTTTTCACAGCATGGGGTCATTGAGCAGTGGATTAATTCCAGTCAGCTGGCTGAGCTTAAATCCAGAGCTGTGCAGAATATTCCCGTTGAAGAGTTTATCTGGGTATTGACCAGGGACACGGTTCGTAATGCACGCCTTATGAACTTTGATACTGAAAAGCGTTATCGGCTTAAATGCTGGCCGAACTTAACCTGTTACGCCACTGGTAATCAGGATGTTGCAATAGCCAGTTTCTGGGCTGAAAGTAATGCCAGTGCGGTTGAACTGGCTACTAGCCTGGGTATGACGCTTAATGACGTCCTGCCTTTTGCTACTTGTTGTTTTACCTGTGGTTTGCTCGAGCCAGTTGATAAACCTGTGGCGATGACCACCCGTAAACCGAAAACAGGCTTTAACAAGGTGTTATCTATGATTTTGAAAAAACTGGAAAGTTGAGCTATGCGCAAGGGTAATTTAAAAATAGTTTTCGCCGGTTCTATTGGTGCAGGTAAAACGACAGCTATTCAGTCGGTTAGTGATGTTGAAGTGGTACATACTGAGGAAATGGCCACCGATGATGTGAAGCAGATGAAGGAAACAACCACCGTTGCCATGGACTACGGCCAGATGATTCTCGAAGACAAAACCCTGTTGCATTTGTACGGAGCGCCAGGGCAGGGGCGGTTTGATTTTATGTGGGAGATACTGTCGCTTGGTGCACTGGGGGTGATCGTTCTGATTGATGCGGCAAGTTCTGATCCGTTTGCCCAGATTGATGCCTATATGACAGGTTTTGAGCAACAGCTACGAGAGCGAACTATGGTCATTGGTCTTTCGCGTACTGACCTTAATGAACAGTTCCAACTGGATGAATATCGCAGTTATATCTGTCGATATGATCAAAGTATCCCTCTGCTCACTGTCGATACCCGTCAGCAGCAGCAAGTTAGAGTTCTGGTGAGAGTTCTGTTACACCGAATAGATCCCTGGTTGGTGTAGATGATGTATTCTTCAGAGATTAATTTACTATCGCTAAGAGATTTTGGTGTTAATTTCGGAAAGCGTAAAATTCTCACCGGGATTAATCTGGATATAGGCGATAAGGGGATTACCCATTTGCTAGGGCCCTGCGGAGCCGGAAAATCTACTTTGCTCAGGTCCCTGGCCGGCCTTAACGATTTGTCTTCTATGTACCAGCCGCAGGGTACAGTGTTTTACAAGGGTGAGGCTCTGGGTACTCTTGATCGTCCCTTGATGATGGAGCAAAAACCTTCCGGGCTGTTGAATAATATATTTAACAGTATTTTAACTCTTCTGCCAGAAAGGGGCTCGCTGAGCGCCCGTCAACAAATTGATCTGGTCGATCGTCTGTTGCGACAATATGGTTTGTCTCACTTAGTCAATAGCTTGAGTACGCCATTAACCCAGTTATCGCTAGCTGATCGACGCAGTGTTCTTATACTGGGGCTAGTGGTCACCGCACCGGAAATGATTATGCTGGATGAGCCGACTGCTAATATGCCAGAGGATGATGCCAGGGTGGTGCTTGATTTGATCAGACTTGTGGCCGAATTGCGCTCTGTCTTGCTGGTTCAGCACAATCAGGAATATGTCAAATATCTGGGCGGCAACGCGATATTGATTGCCGGGGGGACGATTCAGGAAGAGGCTACAGCGCAAAAATTACTGACAGAACCCGTTTCCGCAGCCGGACAGGAATTCGCGGGAAGTGGTACCTGTGCCGCACCTAGTCCGGATACTGACCCTGAAATGCTGGACGAGGCCTTTGTCGCAAGGTACAAACCGGTCGTTCGTGAACTGGAGAAACAACCCAGAATTATACCATTTGGTCCGCAAGGTTTTCGTTGGGTAGAGCGTGAAAAGCTCGCGGCCACACCCAGGCCGGGTATAGGGGGAGATATGGAATATGATTTAAAGGCGCTTGCCAGAGTCAAAATTGATTATCTGGTGTCACTCGAGGAAATTATGCCGCTGCAAGAGGCTGACACTGCTGAATATAATATATCACTGTACCATTTACCAACGGTTGATATGGGCGTACCTGAGATGGATGAAACGCTGACATTAAATCGTGCGATGCATCAATGGCTGAAGCAGGGCAAGCGAGTTGCTGTGCATTGTAAGGCCGGTCTCGGTCGTACCGGTACCATGTTGGCGGCTTATTATATTTTAAAGGGCATGAGTGCTGCGGATGCCATGCAGAAACTTCGTCTTGTGAATCCGCGCATGATTCAATCTGGTGAGCAGGAAAAGTTTCTGTTCGATTATTCCGATTATATTGCTGCAATTTAAAAAAGGAAGTCAAGTGATTTATTTATCTATAAATACAGTGACCGTTCATGCAAAAAAACAAAATATAGATGAAAAAAATTTTTTTTTGTATTCTATAATTACTGATTCGTTTCTGTGTAAAGTTTTCTTCTACTTTGAAGTTAATTTTACTCAGCCGGATATCACCCAATATTTTAGTAACCAGGAGTCCTAGAATGTCTTTAGATGTAGAAGTACAAAATTCAATTGCCACTATCCCTGAATGTATTGCTGCCGGTTATGTCGATGTCGGCACCGGTATGCTGTTAAGTATAAAATCTGTCGACTCTCATCCCGGAGAAGTGATGGATCTGTTAGCGGCCGCAACCGGTGATCTCTTTCAGGGGCCTAATGTCGTAGCTATTGAAGATATCTTTAAAAAGGCTCGTGGTTCAAATGATCAGGGTCATTACTTTCAGGAAATGGTTGTGCTCAGTGATAATCTTGTGCATGTTTTTCTACGGGGAAAGACTTACACTGAACATGTTGTAGTATTTGTTTGCCGTAAATCAGTCAATCTGGGAATGGCATTAACCAAGGCTAGAATGGCTGCGCCTAAACTGGAAGCTGCACTTTAATCTCCTGGGCTGTCATTTCGCGTGGCTTGCCATGTGAGAATAAGGATGTTTCTATGGGAGTCTTAAGATTCCCGTGAAACTCCTAAGACACCTCTTATCAATATGATGTATCTGTGGCACATAGTTTAATGCGCAATCAGGTCACAGCTTGGCGCACACGCGTCTGCCTGGGAAGAAGTTGTAATGATTAGCACAGAGACATTACATACAGATCAGAGAAGTCCTAAGCAAATATCCCGTCCGCTTGCGAGGGGGGATGTATAGCTTTAAATGGGTTGAAAAAACGTTCCTATGTCATTAAAAAGTCAGTTGTATAAGTCGATAAGAGGAATGCCTCTATGTATTGCAGGCGGGTATATCGATCTTGACAATAAAATACTGCTAGATATGTTGACGAGAGGGCCAGAGTCCAAGGAGATGCTGCCGCGACTGGTTGGTATCACAGAGGATTTATTTCAGGGTTCGAATGTAAAGATGATTGAACAGATTTTTAATAAATCTCGAGGCGTACAAGATCGTGGCCGACATTTATTTCAGGAAATGGTGGTTATGAATGAGGATTTGATTCACGTTTTTATTCGCGGAAAAACATTTAATAATCATATTGTCACCTTTATTTTTGAAGGTAAGATGAATATGGGGTTGTCACTGTCAAAATCACGTAAAGAAATACCCTTGCTGGAAGATGAAGTGGCATTATTGCGTATGCAAAATCGAAAACTTTAGAATTATTGAGATTTAGCTAAAGTGGCGTATAAACTAAATGTAATCAATAAAATACTGGGTGATTTTGTCATTAGTTCTTCCAGTATTCAGGCTGCCGCAGTGATGACTCGTGACGGTCACCTTATCGCTTCTAATCTAGATGCTGGTGTGGATGGTGATCGCTTAAGTGCTATTTCAGCTTCGCTATTATCGCTAGCTGATCGGGCCACTCAGGATGTACAACAGGGTATTTTGAAACAGGTGCTTATCGCTAATAGTGATGGCTTTATCCTCATGCTCAAAGTAGGCGAAAACGCCGTACTTTCAGTAGTTTCAGAAGCTAGTTCCAGCCTGGGCATGTTATTGCACGAGGCAAATAAATCCGCCGCCATTCTGGCTCATTTAATTTAAGCACAGATTGCTTTGCTACTGCATATGACAACAATCTATTTTGAAAATGATTCTTTCGAATGCCGTGATAATGAATCGGTTCTGGATGCATTACTCAGACAGGGCAGGGAGATTCCTTTTTCATGTCGCAATGGAGTCTGCCACGCCTGCCTGATGCGTGTGGTCGAAGGCGCTCCTGGAGAGTCTGCACAGAAAGGATTATCTCAAGGTTTATTGCAGAAAAATTATTTTCTGCCCTGCCGTTGCCGTCCGGATAAAGATTTGACTATTGCGTTACCGCGTTCTGCAGATCTAAGTTGCCTGGCAATTGTACAGGGAAAGCAACAACTGAATGATCAGGTCTGGCGTTTTGAGATAGAGCCCTCGGTTGAATTGTTTTATCACGCTGGCCAGTTTATTAGTATCAAAAATCCGCAAGGCGTAGTGCGTAGTTATTCAATCGCCAGTGTGCCGCAGCAGGATTATTTTCTTGAACTGCATATTAATCGTCATGATCAAGGGCAAATGAGTCGATGGTTGATTGATGAGGTTGAAGTGGGAGATGAAATTCAAATAATCCGCCCAGAGGGCAATAATTTTTACCAGGCTGGGCAACAAACACCTTTGTTGCTGGCAGGTACTGGAACGGGTTTGGCTCCATTAATCGGTATTGCGAGAGACGCCCTGTATTCCGGGCATCAGGCAGCGGTTCATCTTTATCATGGAGCTGTTGATAAGCATGGGCTTTATTTACAGGAAAGTTTACGCAGTCTGGAACAGACGTTTGAGACTTTCCATTTCCATCCCTGCGTTATTAATGAGCAAAGTATTCAACAGGCGATTTCAGCACAGCATGTTTCACTATCTGGCTGGCAAATTTATATTGCAGGAAATCCACTGCTGGTAACCTCAGTAGCTGAGCAGGCGCAGCAACTGGGCGCTGACGAATCAGCAATTTTTAAAGATCCTTTTACCCTCAGTGAAATCACTGGAACAGATGACTACACTGATGTTAGCGAACAAAATAATCGTCAGCCTCAGGAGATGGCTTATCCGCCCCCGGATACTGAACTCTGGCAAGCTCTGGGTGAGGGTGAAATACTTAAAAGGATTCTCGATGATTTTTACGATGCAGTATTTGAGGACCCGGTAATGTCTCCGTACTTTCATAACTCGACCAAGACTCGAGCGAAAGAAAAGGTTTACTCATTTTATCGACGTTTATTTTCCGGGGAGCGAGTTTATTTCGGTGACAGGCCGCGCAATGCACACCACTGGATGGTGATTAGCGATGAGGTGTTTAACTATCGCGAAATCTTGCTCAAAAGCTTTATGCAGAAACATGGATTAAACGATGCAATGATCACTCGTTGGCAGGTTCTTGAAGAATTGTATCGTCCTGATATTGTAAAAACCAGGGCGAGGGGACGCATGGTCGGCGATATCGAAACTCCGGCAGAAGGTTACGGCAAGATCACATTAAGTGTTGCCGGTATGTGCGATGCATGCCATGAAGAAATTGATACGGGAACAGAAGTGGTTTATCACTTGCGCACAGGTGAGCTATTCTGTGCGAATTGTTCGGCCAGCAGACACTGTTGAATAGATATTTTCGCAGGGTTCAGCTTGCAGCAATACTCCGTCAGCTTGCTGCGGGGTTGTTTATTAGTCAGGACTCATCTTTATAAGCTAACCAGATCGTATGTCTGGCTCCTTTTTTACCATGTGCATAAATCTTCTTCTCTTCAACCCTTAAACGGCAGGATTTCAGTAATTTATTAAATTTGGGGTCAGTTACAGCAGACCAATAGCTGACAATGCCTTTAGGTTTGAGTGCTGTGCGTACACAATGTATGCCTGCGGCTGTATACAACCAGTCGTTACTTGTTTTGGTTAGCCCATCAGGACCATTGTCTACATCCAGAGCGATCACATCGTAACAGGCCTTCTGGACACGTAATATTTTCCCTACATCAGTAATATGGACTCGTGTACGTTGATCATTGAGTGGATATCCACTGATAGCACCCAGCGGTCCTCGATTCCATTCAACCACTTCAGGAATTAATTCCGCTACATCGACCACAGCCTGTGGCCCGACATGAGCCAGTACAGATGCCAGAGTAAAGCCCATGCCCAGGCCACCAATTAAAATCTGGGGCGCTTCAGGGTTTTTCAGTGCCTGACAGGGTAAATAACCTAATGCATCCTCAGAACCGTGTTGGCGGGTATTCATCAACTCAATGCCACCCGATATCTTGATATGAAAATCATCCTTGTCCTGGAATAACATTAATGTTTTCTCAGAACCCGGTATTGGAGCCGTGCCTAATTGGTTCCAGTGACGCATGCTTATTAAATCCGTAAACAATGGAAACAGGGGTTATAAGGGTAAATGGCGATGGCGTCTACGTAATATTTTTATTAAAGGATGCTAATTATTAACCACGAATAAGGGCAGGATGCCTGTAATTAGAGCAACGCAGGAACAGTTGCCGAGAACACAAAGTGCACGATGATAGATGTTTTATTCGAGCTTTATCTTTTGACAGTGGACTATTTATTTGAGTTAGACCCCACAAGTGATGCGGTTAGCAAAGCTCACTACATCCTGCGAAATTAATATTCAATTGCGATGACTGGATTATCAGGGCGCCTGTGCTGGCAGCTTAGACGCTGATATTTTGCCATTAGAGGCACTTATAAATTCTTGCATCCCTTTTACGATATTTCATTAAGCAATTATCATAAGATGATTTTATAAATTCGACAGCGTAGACTCAGTCGTTAATCTAAGTTACTTAACATGAGGCTAAATATGGCTACTGATTTCTTTACTCTGGATAAACCTGTTACTTACGAAGGCCCCGACACGGAAAATCCATTTGCTTTCCGTTGGTATGATGCCAAACGTGAAGTTCTGGGTAAACCGTTGGCCGAGCATCTGCGCTTCGCGGCCTGTTACTGGCATACCTTTTGTTGGAATGGTGCGGATGTTTTTGGGGAAGGTCCATTCGGACGTCCCTGGATCGATTCCTCACTGGAGCCGATGCAGGCAGCCAAACAGAAACTGGACGTGGCTTTCGAATTCTTTAGCAAGCTCGGGGTTCCTTATTACTGTTTTCATGATCGGGACATCGCGCCAGAAGGTTCTAGTGTCGCGGAATCTCGTTCTAACCTTGAGCAGATGACCGATCTGGCGGGTGAAAAAATGCAACAGTCTGGCGTCAAGTTGCTATGGGGAACTGCCAATCTGTTCAGCAACAAGCGCTACGCTGCAGGGGCATCGACCAATCCAGACCCCGAGGTGTTTAGCTTCGCTGCCCAGCAGATTAAGAATGCCATAGATGCAACCCATAAACTCGGCGGACAGAATTATGTGTTATGGGGTGGACGCGAGGGTTATGAAACCCTTTTAAATACCGATCTGAAACGGGAAGCAGACCAGTTTGGGCGCTTTCTGTCGATGGTTGTGGAGTATAAACACAAGATTGGTTTTACTGGAACATTGCTCATAGAGCCGAAACCACAGGAACCTACCAAACATCAGTATGATTATGATACGGCTACCGTTTATGGCTTTTTGCAACGCTATGGACTGGAAAAGGAATATAAGGTTAATGTCGAAGTTAACCATGCAACGTTGGCAGGACACAGTTTTCAACATGAAGTCGCGCTCGCGTCATCGTTAGATTTTCTCGGCAGTGTCGATGCCAATCGCGGTGATTACCAGAATGGCTGGGATACCGACCAGTTCCCGAACAGTGTCGATGAGCTGGCCTTAGCCTGCTATGAAATTATTCGCGGTGGTGGCTTTGCAACCGGGGGTTTTAATTTCGACGCCAAGTTACGCCGCCAGAGTCTCGATCCCATGGACCTGTTCCACGGCCACATCGGTGGTATGGATGTTATCGCGCGCGCTTACCTGATTGCTGCCGAGCTGTATCAGAAGAATAGTCTGCAGAGCTTTGTCGATGAGCGTTACAGTGGCTGGCAAAGTGGCATTGGGGCGGAAATCCTCAGCGACCAGCATGATCTGAGCAGCCTGGCCAGCTATGTTGAGCAACAAAACCTTGACCCGCAACCCGTCTCTGGGCGTCAGGAAATGCTGGAGAATAGGGTCAATCGCGCCATTGAATCGTTAAAAAACTAAATGCGGAAATCAACATCATGATGTATGCAGGTATCGATTGTGGCACCCAGGGAACCAAGGTCGTCATCTATGATGCCGACAGTCATCAGGTTTTGTCTCAGGGTTATGCCGAGCATGAGCTAATCAGTGATGAATCGGGCACCCGAGAACAGCATCCAGACTGGTGGACTGGTGCGCTGATTGCTGCTTTTGCCCAGGCCCTGGCATCACCCAAAGTCGACGCGGCTGCCATTGTCGCGCTTGGGGTTTCCGGCCAGCAGCATGGTCTGGTGGTACTGGATGAAAAGGATCATGTAATCCGTCCGGCCAAACTGTGGTGTGATACCTCCACCTACCTCCAGACCGAGCAACTGGTTAAAGCTCTGGGCGGTAAGTCTGCTGTGATCGATGAGATCGGTTTGACCATCCTGACCGGTTATACGGCATCCAAGCTGTTGTGGCTGAAGCAGCATGAGCCCGAAAACTTTGCACGCATCCGCAGTATTCTGCTACCCCACGATTATCTAAATTTCTGGCTCACTGGTGAAAAAACTGCCGAGTATGGCGATGCTTCTGGCAGCGGTTTTTTTGATATCCGCAAGCGTTGCTGGTCCGAAGCGGTTCTTCAGCAGATCGATAACAGTGATATGTTGTTATCCGCCTTGCCCCGTCTGTTGACTGCCGATGAAGCAGCTGGCCAGTTAACCGATAAAGCAGCCAGGTCGCTTGGTCTGAAGCCCGGTATTCTGGTGTCCAGTGGTGGCGGTGACAATATGATGGGCGCGATTGGTACTGGCAATGTCAGCCCTGGGCATATCACGATGAGTTTGGGTACATCGGGTACCTTGTATGCTTATATGCAGCAGCCCTGCATAGACCCTGAGGGGCTTGTTGCAGCTTTCTGCTCCAGCAATAATGCCTGGCTTCCACTGATATGCACTATGAATGTGACCAATGTTACCTCGGGTTTTCAGGGCTTATTGGGCTACGATCATGATCGCTTTAACCTGGCGTTACAGCAGACAACGGTCGGAGCCAGTGGCTTGACTATGGCTCCATTCTTTAATGGCGAAAGAACTCCAGATCTGCCTTCAGCACGCGGTAGCCTGCTCGGTATCGATAGCACAAACCTGACGCCTGATAATCTGTGTCGTGCAGCAGTCGAAGGCGTCAGCTTTGGCCTGCGCTATGGTCTCGAGCTGTTCGAAACCAATGGCCTGGATGCAAAACGCATTCGCTTGATTGGTGGTGGTTCTAAAAGTTCTGCCTGGCGCCAGATCATCGCCGATATGATGAACACAACGGTCGAAGTTCCGCTGGAGCCCGAAGCAGCAGCACTGGGTGCGGCGCTGCAGGCGCAATGGAGTCATAGTCGAGCTGGCGGCAATGCTGCCACCCTGGGAGAAATATGTTCTGACGGTGTCAAACTTGATGCGGGTCTGCAATGTGAGCCGGACTCGCGCAATGCTGATCGTTACCAAGAGGTTTACCAGCGA
The DNA here is from genome assembly GCA_050298595.1 of Gammaproteobacteria bacterium. GTDB lineage: Bacteria > Pseudomonadota > Gammaproteobacteria > JACNJF01. The sequence goes on from JBNKUM010000113.1 coordinate 16,647, forward strand.
TATCTCGAAAGTCGACAAACGATTTACCAGGTTTAGGCCGCTATATCAGTAGCAGATTACTTACAAGTTCGGATTGCTTTGAATTGAAAAGAACAGGAGCGTGCTATGTTAAAACCAGATGAGTTTAATTGGGGAATCATAGGGCCGGGACGTATCGCCCGCAAATTTGCCAAAGGGTTACAGGTTATTGATGATGCCTGCCTGTATGCCATCGCCAGTAACAGCCTACAACGTGCACAGCAGTTTGTTGATGATATCGGGCCAGTAGAAAAGGTCTACAAAGATTACCAGCAACTGGTATCCGATCCGAAAATCGATGCGATTTATATTTCAAATCCTCACCGCTATCATTTCGACACGGTTGCCCTTTGTCTACAGGCAGGCAAGCCGGTGTTATGCGAAAAACCGCTGACAGTTACAGCTAGTGAGAGTGAGGCGTTGTTTAAGCTAGCCGCAGAAAAGCAGGTGTTCCTGATGGAAGGTATGTGGACACGCTATCTGCCTGCCTGGGTTCAGGCGAAACAATGGATCGATCAGGGACGAATCGGGGAGGTGAGGGTGATGGTTTCGACCTTTGGTGTACAGATACCGCGCGAAGCGGATGATCGCTGGCTCAACCGCGAATCTGCCGGAGGGGTGCAATTGGATATGGGAGTCTATAATGTGGCTATGAGCCAGTTCATCATGCAGCGGGATCCGAAATCGATTGTTGCCGACGGCTGGATCGGCCACACCGGGGTTGATGAGCGGACCAGTGCATTATTGAATTATGGCGGCCCAGTCAGTATGTACACCTGTAACTTCCAGGTTGATACGGAAAACGATTTCATCATTTATGGTAGCGAGGGCAGAGTCCGGGTAGCGCCGAATTTTTGGGAATCTACGGGTGCCAGCCTGATACTGGATAATGGAAGCTATGAAACCTTTGAACAGTCTTTTCGTGCCAGTGGTTTCGAATATGAAGCCGAAGCGGCCATGCAATCGATTCGCGAAGGAAAACTGGAAAACGATATCATGCCGTGGAGGCACACGCTCGGAAATATGCGCGCCATAGATGACGTACTTGGGCAGTTCGGCATGGATTATCCATTCAGTGCTCGTGTATGACCGAACAGAGGTAATTCCTCGCTGGATTACTCTGTTGTTGATGTTTTGTATAGCATACGTAAACTTGATGCCCGGAGGATAGTTGGATCATACTGCGGGATGTTCGAGAAAAGATATAAAATCAATTTACTATTCAATGCCAGTAAGGTTTATGACCGTCGAATTATCGAAGGCATAGGTAGTTATTTTCAGGCCAGTCATTGCGACTGGGATATCTATGTTGAGGAAGATTTTCGTTTACGCATCCGCAATATCAAGGACCTTAGTGGCGATGGTATCATCGCCGATTACGATAATCCGGAAGTTGTAGATGCCTTACAGGATTGCAGCATGCCGGTGATGGGGACTGGCAGTTCTTACTCCGATCCTGCTGAATATCCAGATGTGCCTTATTTTGCGACCGATAATGTAGCTCTGGTCGCTGCCGCTTATGAGCATTTAATCAACAAGGGCCTGCAACGTTTCGCCTTCTATGGTTTGCCCGATAACCCGATGTATCGTTGGGCGCAGGAAAGAGAAAAGGCATTTTACGATCTGTCTGAGCGTAATGCTTTTCCGCATAGTGTTTATCGTGGTTATGTAACCACGCCGGACAATTGGCAGTGCTCGTTGCGCGAGCTTGGCGAATGGGTTCAATCCTTACCTCAACCGATTGGTATTGTTGCCGTGACCGATGCCAGGGCTCGCCATATTCTGCAGATTTGCGATCACCTGGGGATAATGATTCCCGATCAAATTAGCCTGATTGGAATTGATAATGAGGAATTGACCCAGTATCTTTCCCGTGTTTCATTGAGCTCAGTCGAACAGGGCTGCCAGCAGATGGGGTATCAGGCAGCCAAACGCATGCATGCGATCCTGTTGGGTAAAAAACAGGCGTCAAACGAACCGGTGCTGATCCCTCCAAGCGGAGTTGTTGAACGTCAATCTTCCGATTTTCGCGCATTGCTGGACCCTAATGTCATCAAGGCAACCCATTTCATCCGGCATAACGCCTGTCGCGGGATCAAGGTCTCTCAGGTGGTTGATTATGTGGGTATTTCGAGGTCCAATCTGGAAACCCGATTCCTGGACGAATATGGTCATTCAATGCACACCGAGTTACACCAGACCAAGTTTAACCATGCCAGGAACTTGCTGGAAAACACTAATATCCCAATACCGGAAGTCGCAGATATCTGTGGCTATCATTCCACTCAGTACCTGTACACGGTGTTTCGCCGAGATCTGCAAACCACGCCCAGGGAATATCGTTGTATGAAACGGGAACAAAAAGAAACATGAAATCCATTAGCTGCTTTTCATTTACGGTCCTTATCGCCAACTTTGCGTTCAGTCTATTTACGCAGAATCTGCGGGCTGATATCGAACTGCCATCGCCTGAGATTGATTTTCCTGAAGTTGATATGCAAAGGGTGAAACTGGGTCGTTTGTTGTTTTATGACCCTGTCCTTAGTGGCAATCGAGAGCAGGCCTGTGCCAGCTGCCATCACCCAAAATTTGGCACTTCAGATGGTTTATCGCTAGGCCTGGGAGATGGCGCAACTGGCCTGGGTAGCAATCGAGTCGTTGATGATAAAAACATGCCAGAGCAGCGAGTCGGACGAAATTCGCCAGCACTGTTTAATCTGGGCGCGAAGCAGTTCACCTCACTTTTTCATGATGGCAGGCTGGAGATCGATCCAGATAAACCTAACCATCTACGCTCCCCACTGGGTGCAGACATGACCTCGGGTTTTTCCAGCCTGTTATCAGCGCAAGCGATGTTTCCAGTTCTGGCCGCGGATGAAATGGCGGGGCATTATAGTGAAAGCGATGTATCTAAAGCGGTGCGCATGGGCATGCTAACCCAAAACGGTGGAGCCTGGGATCTTCTGGCTAGCCGGGTGCAAAATATTCCCGAATACCGTAAGGCCTTCAATTCGATTATTGGCAAAGAGACTGCTATCAGCTTTTACAATATCTCAAATGTAATCGCAGACTTCATCTCCTACGAATGGAGAGCTGATAACAGTCCGTTCGATAAATATCTAAGGGGCCAGAGTGCGCTGGGTGAACGAGCCAGTCAGGGCATGCAACTATTCTATGGCAAGGCAGGATGCGTAAGTTGCCACAGTGGTGTATTGCAAACCGACCATCGTTTCCATGCCATTGCCATGCCACAGTTCGGACCTGGTAAAACCGGACGATTCGAAGACCACCAACGCGATACCGGACGTTTCAGGGTTACCGGCAACCCAGAGGACAAGTATAAATTCCGAACCCCCAGCCTGCGCAATATCGAACTGACAGCACCTTATGGCCACACAGGTGCCTACCCGACACTTGAAGGGGTGATCCGTCATCATCTTGATCCGATCAAATCTCTTTACGCTTATTCACGCGATAAGGCGCTCCTGCCCAGGCTGCCTGTTAACAACGACTGGAAAATTATGGATGATAAAAACGAAATGGCGGATATTGCTGCCGCAAACGAACTTGAGCCGGTGCAGCTGAGTGATCAGGAAGTGGAGTCTCTGGTCCAGTTTATGTATGCACTAACGGATCAATCCAGCAAAAAAGGACGGCTGGGTGTTCCGCAAGAGGTTCCGAGTGGTCTAGCTGTTGAGTAGGAAACAAATTAATAACCCCGCAGCAAGCTGACTGAGTATTAAGTTGAGTTCGCTCGCTTAGCGTAGCTCAACAGGTTTATATCGCCCCAAGGGGGAGGGGAATTAAACCCTTAGAGATGCCTCCATCGGCTATGGTTGTCATGGGTACACAGCCATACAGTACTTGATGGGTTTTGATTACCGGAACAAAACGCTCTGTATCACTGGGATTTCCCTTTTCAATCATCAGCACGCTGATCAAACCGCTGTTATCGGTAGCCAAATTGATCTTGTGGCCATAGTCAATGATCGGCCAGAATATGCAACCGTCACTGAGCAGCTGACTGTCTGATGGCGATGCGATGTTGCTCTTTACTACGGTGCTATCCATGCGTAGACGACCCACATTCAACAGCCCACGCTCAAATACCATAACGCCCAGTAATTTAAATACGGCTTGTAGCGTTTGGGTCGTATTCGTCGGATGTTGCCGCTCAGTGCCGATTTGTCCGGATGACTATCTCTCTTTAAATTATTTTCTTATTTTTCAGTAGGTTGGGAGTTTATGAGTGGGCGCTAAATAAGTATATTTAGTAAACTGCTATTGTAATTTCGTCACTGCAATTTGTGATTTCAGGTAGCAAACCTCGACAATACCAGGGTGTTCTCAGCAAGGCGTATCCATTTTAAGTAAAGACAGAATATGCGCCTTAAATAAGGAATGATAATCGTATAAATTCAAATACCGAATGCTGTTGGATGAATTATCACGCAGAAAATTCCCTGAAAATGTTGTTAAATATGTCACTAAATGTTTACGTTAGCATGGCTTTATGGGGTGATTATTGAGCAGAGTTTTATAGTATTTAGCAGTCATTTATCGCTCTGTGTTAGCAAGATAGAAAAAAAGGGGGCTGAGCTAATGTGATGCGCGATTTAAGGCTTTATTTCTGGTGAATCTGAAATGTTTGGCAGTTATGCAAAGCGCGATTTGACATGTCTTAAAACCACTGGTCTACAGACAAATTTCAGCCTTTCTTCGATTTCTGATAATAGAAGTCAGTCTGAATCTCCTCCGAAAATGTTTATTGAAAAATCTGATTTTAAGGGTGACCGGCGTGAATAGGGTCGCTTAAGATTTGTGTGAAAAGTCTCAAAATAATTTCTAGTTATCAAGTAATCAGGTGTTTTTCATCAAAAATATCATTGATATTTTAAATGTTGAACATTTGATTATTGAATTCAATGTAAAGCGCTAACTGCTCTGAATATGGACTTTAAACGCGTTTTTTTTGGCATAAAAAATAGTCTCAGGCCAATAGATTATTAATAGTGCTGGCTCTGTATTTAAAGGGGGCGGTGTGAGATGCGCGTGTTTAAAAACAACAATTAGAGTATATGTTTGCCATGAGTTGATGGGCATAAAAACAACCCGGGTAAATATATAGTTAACGAGGGAGTAAAAGGGGGCGGAGAGAAATAGGTGAGTTTATTTTATCAGGCATGATCTTATCGGCGTGAATATTCATATAAATATCCAGACTTGAATTAAAGGGTGGAGTGGATATACTTCCAAAAAAGTTGCATTTGACAACTTATTTAGAGGGGCGGAAATAGCCGATTTCACTCTGGTTTATGCAGGCATGCCAGCTAAACGGATGAATGATGCATTGATGATGGCAAATAGATATTTCTATAGCCACGATCCTGCCATGTTTGTTTCATGTGAAAAAATAATGAGACCTAAAGAGGGGCACACCATGGGAATAAATTCGAAAAAATTCTGGCTTTTTGGCATTCTTGCCGCTTTATTACTGCTGCCAAGCATAAGTCATGCTCATAAACCATTTGAACGGATTGTTGTATTCGGTGACAGTCTGTCCGATCCGGGAAATGCATTTTATCTGTCCGGCAGGAATCTTAAGCCACCCTACGATACCCTTGATGCCTTTTTAATACCCGATGCTCCCTATGCAAAAGGAAGAAATCATTTTAGTAACGGAGCTACCTGGATTGAGCGATTGGCCAAAGAAATGGATCTGAAAGACAGTGCAAAACCGGCATTCAGGGGAATGAATACAGGCAGGTTGAAAAACACAAACTACGCAGTTGGTGGTGCGCGTGCACATGAAAATGGGATTGATGTTAATTTGACTGCTCAGATCAATGCCTTTTTTGCTGATGCTCAAGGTGTGGCGTCTGAGGATGCCCTTTATGTGATTGCACTGGGTGGAAACGATGTGCGGGATGCTGTAGCGGCATTATCAATTGACCCAACAGGCCGTGCCAGTGGCGAGATAATTGGTAGTGCAATAATGACAATATCCGATAGTATCTTTGCGCTATATAACAGTGGCGCAAGGAAGTTTCTAATTGCCAATTCCCCAGACCTTTCTTTGACTCCGGCACTTCAGTCACTTGATCTATTGATGCCTGGCGCATCATTCGCGGCAGCACTGACCTCTGACCAGTTTAACAATGAACTCGATAAGTTGCTTGATTTACTCAGTGTTTCTTTACCTGGTCTTGAAATATCTAGACTTAATTTTTATCAGGGCTTGCATGACATTGTAGCTAACCCGGATCAATACGGCCTGATAAATGTGCAGAATGCTTGCGTGATGCCGAATCAAGCACCATTTGTCTGTGAGAAGCAAGATCGATATCTGTTTTGGGATGGTATCCATCCGACAAGAAAAGTGCATCGTATTTTGGCCGGTATTGCAGCAAAAATTATTACCCCTGCTTCAAATCATAATGCCGATTGCAACTTAAAGGTGAGAAGATGAATAAATGTCAACTTACAGTCATTGCAGCGACATTTATGGTCGCAACGCAAGTAGATGCTATTGATCTAGGCTATGGTGTCAATTTCAAAGCATTTGGCACTTTGGGCCTGGTATACAGTGATATTGATGGAGCGGATTACGTAACCAGTACCCATACTCAAGCCATTGGCGCGGGTCGCACGGATGCGGTAAGTTATGATGTTGACAGCAAACTGGGCGCGCAGTTCGATTGGCAAGCCAGTGAAAAGATCAGTCTTTCTGCACAATTTTTATCGAAGCAGTATGAGAATAAAACCTGGGCAACACGAATCGAATCGGGTTTTCTCAAATATGAGGTAACACCCGAACTCGATATCCGTGTTGGGCGAATCCGTCCACCTGTGTTCAATCTTTCAGATTTTCTTGATGTTAACTTTGCAAACCCGTGGGTGCGTCCACCCATCGAACACTACTCTTTAGTCCCCTTCACCTACATGGATGGTGCTGACCTGCTGTGGCTAACACAAAGCGGAGATATCTCGTGGCTTGTCCAGCCATACATTGGACAGACCAAAGTGGACAATGCGTGGGACAACACCAATGACTCGACAGTAGTCGGACTTAATGTCAGGGCGGGACAGGGAGACTTTACGTTTCGTGCTGGGTACGCGCTGAACCGTTTTCGAGTAACCGGTCCTACCATAGATTATGCGCTTGGTAATTTGCAGATGCTGTGTCAGGTTGATCCGGTTGCCTGTGACGTAATGCGTGATATAGATGGCAATGATTCGCAAGCTACCTATCTCTCCTTGGGAGGGAGTTGGGATAATGGTGATTATTTCGTATTAGGTGAATGGAGCAAGACGATGCTGAATGTGGATTTCTTCCCGGAAATGCAATCCTGGTACCTGTCAGGTGGGGCCAGGATCGAATCCTGGACACCCTATATAACCTATGCGAAGGGTAAAGACTCCTCGTCTATCTTTAACGATAGCTCCATAGCTGACACCAACTACATCATAAACGAGATGCACAATGGTGTGATGCAAGGCCAGCATAGTATTGCATTGGGTGTACGATATGACATCATGCCAAACATGGCTTTGAAAGCCCAATGGGATCGTATAAAGACTGATTGTAGAGACTCCCAGCCAGATACATGCGCTGGTGTGTTCGCAAATAAAGTGAAAAGTTTCAGAGATGAGCCTCATGATGTTGACGTCATCAGCCTCTCTATCGATTTTATTTTCTAATACACCGGAGTAATAACAATGAACGTATCGTATAAGGCAACTCTTATTTTACTCCTCTCTGTTTTCTTTACCTGTGCCAGAGCAGACGTTGTGGTGGTGGTCAGCGCCACTTCAAGCGTTGACAGCCTGTCTAAGGATCAGGTGTCCGATATCTTTCTGGGTAAAACATCCTACTTTCCCAACGGAACTAAGGCAATCGCGATTGATCAGAAGGATGATTCGCGAGAATGGATTGATTTCTACAAAAAAGTATGCGGAAAGAGTAGCAGTCAATTGAAATCATACTGGGCCAAACTTATCTTTTCGGGTAGAAAACAGCCCCCCAAGCAGCTCGCGGATAGCGCTGAGGTAAAAAAATCTGTTTCGTCGAATCCGAGTAAGATTAGTTACATTGCTGAAGAGGCTGTAGATTCATCCGTAAAGGTGGTGCTGAAACCTTGAACCAGGTGTTGTGTAACAACGTATAAATGGGTACATATGATAGGCCAACAAATGCTCCAATGTGCCATTTATACGTTATACCACGCTAGATTCCACAAGTTTCACCGCAGACACCTGACTTAAGGTTAAAGCAAATGTCGCATTTTCCATGCCTAATTGGATGAGTTTTGAAATGCTAGATGAATTTTTGAAAAATTCCGATATACCCCACGACGTTGTCGTTCTTTTTAAGAGAAAAGAGCGTTCAAATGGTGACGCGGGAATTTCCACAAATCTATGTTAAATTGGTGACTCTAAGATGGATATCCCAGGATATAAATTAGGCCGAGAGTTTGCCGATGGAGAGTATTGCAGAGTTTTCAATGCACTGGACCTGAGCAATCATAAAACCGTTAATATACAGGTATTTGATTCCTCTCTTATCGCAAATCCGGCATTTTCAACCCAGTTCAGAAATGTCACCAGTAAACTGGTGGGCACCAGTTTTGGAATCATGGCACCGTTTCTTCAGGCTGAGATATCAAACCAGGCCTGTTACGTGGTTTCTCAATACTTTCCCAATTCTCAGCAATTATCCGCTACCCCGCCAACTTTGACCAGACGTCAGATTCTGAAATTTGCTCTACAACTGGCGAAAACCCTTGACCAGCTACATTTAGCAGGCCTAGTTCATGGCGGTATTGAATACAGCTCCCTCTACTTTAAGGCTCCCGATCAGTTAATGTTAAAGCCTGTGATCCTGCAGAGATTAATACCGACGCTACGACCAATAACCTTCAAGTCGCTGGATCAGTCGCAAAAACGATACCTGGCCCCTGAAGCTAGTAAAGGTCTGACACCGGCAACTGATTTTTATGCACTTGGCGTACTGCTATATCAACTGATTTTTGGCTCTCTCCCCGTAGAGAAGACAGACGCCAGGCTGTTCCAGGAATGGCCATCCACAGGTGATATTAAGGACTTGAAAGTTTTTTTTATAAAACTGCTCGCCCACGATCCTGGTCAAAGGATCCAGAGTCTTAATCAATTCACCGAGGCGCTAGAGCAATGTGGTATCGACTTACTCAAATTGGCACCCACCGTTTCTAAAACCACAGCTGTCCAATACGACAGAGCTAATCATAACAAAACTGCTTCTCGCTCATTTTCGAAGTGGATGGTTCTCACTGCCAGTTTGGCTGTGATCGCTCTGACTGGCACACTCATTTTGTTGCCATCTCATGAGGAAGCACAACAACAACCGGTCCTTGAGGAAGCACAACAACAGTCAGCTCTTGATGAAGAAGCACAGCAACAGTCAATTTTTGACGAAGCAAAGCAACAGCGAGAGCTGGAGGATGCATCAGAGGTGGCGGCCTCTGCTGACACAACGAACGTAGAAAAAAAAACGGTTGAACAGCCCTCCGCCGACACCTTTACGAAAATAGAGATGACCGAGGCTGAGCCCTCTGTCGAAAACCTGTACCAACAAGCTTTGACCCAAGTGGAGACGAACCCTGAAGCCGCATTGCAGATCGTAAATGATTTACTAGAACAAAAACCTGCCGATATCGCGTCATTAAAACTGAAGCAACAGATTGAAAAGGAGTTAGAGATACGCTCGCTAATCAATACGGCAGAGCAGCAATTGAAAGAACTAAAACTGCTTGATCCCGATGGGGACAACGCCTATGAATCTTACCAGACGGTGGCTGGAATGCTATCCTCAGATGATGAGCGGGTACGTAGTGGATTCACTCATATTGCCGCCGCCTACCATGCCCTGGCCGAAAATCTATTTAAAGAAGAGCGTCTCGACAAGGCGCTGGAACGTGTTGAGCGGGGTCTATCCGTCAAGGACGATTATGCCCCGTTACTTAAGCTTCGCATTACTATCAATGAGAAAAAAAATGAGTTGCAGCGTAAATTAAAACTTGCAAAACTGGAGAAACAGCGCGAACAAGAAATACAAAAAATGCTGGAAAATCAGCAACGACGGGAGGAACAGCGACTTCGGATAAAGAAAGAGCAAGCGGCGTTAGAACGGAAGCGTCAGAAGGAAGAAAAAGCCAAAAGATTAGCACAACAAGTTAAAGAAAAAGAGTTAGAATCAATTAAACAAAGTAAAGTCGATGCTTTGTTGAAATCGGCCAACGATCATCTCAAAACCGGTCGGCGAACGTTGAAAAAAGTATTTGCTGCTCACATCGACTATGATGAGCTGCAAAAACTGAATTCCACAAGCCAGAGAGTTACCGAGTTAAAGGAGGCGCTTATCAATGCCTATATGTTACTTTCCGAAAGGCAATCTAATGACAAACTCTATAAGTTAGCCATTCAAGCCATTAAGCAGGGCGTTCAAATGAGCCCTGAAGACAAAAAACAATTGCAGATCAGATCACAGCTCTCTTTTTCAACTTTTTGAAAATGGCTTCAACTTGATTCATAAGGACTTCGTCAAGTAATTTGGGCTTAGGTTTATATTTCAATCTGGATTCCGTATCGTTAAGCCTTGATCTGCACCAACGCAAACGTATTACAACAGGTCTAACTGCGGATTCCAGATTAAAAACTATCGGCAAAATATTGGAGGCGAAAGTTTTCTGCCCGTCAACGATTAATCCATTCCCACTCTTCTAGCCCTGCAAGATATTGCCCCACATTGAGCAGCAGCTCCAATTCGTTAAGTAATCAGGGTACAAATTAAAGTATTAGATCGATCTGAATAAAGGGGTTTAGATGGTTTTAAAGGTTTTCAATTTCGATTTTCTTGTCTCTCTCCGATTTGAGGGCCTACCTTTATTTTCGGACATATGGTCGATTAGCATCTAGAGTTCTTGATCTAAGTTGAGGTTTAGATTCATCTTATATATCGCTGACAGCACCCAAATAGAAGATTTTGTTATCAACAAAATATCTTGTAATCATTAATATTGATACGTCTTTAATCCATCAATAAGATGTAATTTTTTTAGTTGAAGATAACTTGATCATGCTTGATATGATGAGTTAATTCACGCAAATTTTTCATAACCACCATTTTTTTCGAATTTAATTTTACTGAGGTTAATGCTTGAGGTTAGAAAATTTTCAGTTTTGCATTTCAATCTTAAGTCGATGAATCACATCCTTAAGCTCATTGATATTTACAAACTTAATGTATCTGCTATTCGGTTTGTTGAGCAGGTT
>JBNKUM010000114.1:0-15732 GCA_050298595.1 Gammaproteobacteria bacterium
ATATGGAAACCACTAAAGCAACCATTGGTATGGGTAACGTGGCACCAGTGGCTGAGGCCAGGGGGCCTTACAGAGTTAAGGTGAATGGCGTAATTAAGTTCAATGGTAGTCAATCTCACGACCAGGATGGCTCCATCGTTAACTATATCTGGGATTTTGGTGACGGTACGGGCGATAGCAGCAATAATCCATACCCAGAACATAGCTATGCATCAATGGGGATCTATAATGTCACTCTGACGGTAATTGACAATACGGGTGCGATGGATGCGGACTCAACGACTGTGTTAGTTATTCCAAAAGAACTCATTTGGAGCGGTTCTGCAGGTGGTGGTTTTCTGTTGATCCTGACCATTGTCCTTTCACTATCCGCACGTGGACGTAAAGGATTTCTCCAAAGAGATGAAGTGAACAGTTAACTGAAGCTGAAAGATCGTGACGAAGACCCGGTACAGTAGTTACCGGGTTTTCTGTCAGTTAGTGAATCGAAGTGGGGTCACGACAAGTGTGTAAGGTGTTTGTGGCCGAAGTAAGTTTTCGTAGAGGTCTGAGTTTTTTCTTATCTGATGATTTGGGGGAGGGCTAAACAAGTCTAAAGTAACAAAAGACCGTATGAGTGCCCAAAAAAAGGGACGGCAAGTGAAAGCTCAGCCCTCGAAGTTTGTTTGAACATGGAATCCGCAGATGGACGAGTTGTAGTGCGTTTGTGGTGGTGTAGATCAAGGCGTGACGACGCGAAATGGCGAGCTATTCCAGGGGGAGTTACAAAGCTTCCGCGTCCTTGCTCACGCCTTTTACCTATGTCCCTATAGGCAAGGCTTCCGCGTCCTGCTTACGCCCCTTACCTATGTCCCTATAGGCAAGGCTTCCGCGTCCTGCTTACGCCCCTTACCTATGTCCCTATAGGCAAGGCTTCCGCGTCCTGCTCACGCCCCTTACCTATGTCCCTATAGGCAACACGGAATGCGTCACCTCAAACGTGCAATTCATTTCGTAGTGGGATTCACCTGTTTGGTTTTCAGCATGGATGCTGTTATTTCGCGAATGCATGGACGACTATATGGACATAGGAGGTAGAGCGAAGCAGGAAGCCCGAGCCGATGCATAGGAGCGTGAAAAGATAAATCGACTGTAATGCTCTACAAAACAGTTGATTATCATCTGATGTGAGCGATCAACTGCGGATTCCAGGTTGAAAGGTCAGTCTCAAAAGTTTGTTTGCAGGATTGTCAGGGCTACAAACTCCACAAAAATTTTGTGACATGTGTCACAAAAAAATTAGTCAGTAGGGCTTTCCACGGTAACTATAAAGCAGAGATTGATGGAGTTTAGAGGTTATCCATTACTCAGTGATAGTAAGGCCTTTCAAAGGGGTACGAGTAAATACGATGTATACAGTGCAATGTTTAAGCTATTTGGTCTTACGTAATTGTCATACTATATTTTTTATACTAAATCTGGATTTGACATGTTTTAAGACACCCTGATCAACAGACAAACAAAGGTCTGGCTTAAATGGAGCTCAGGCTGAATCCCCTTCGTAAAATAGTTATTAGCCGGCCTGATTTTTTAAGGTTACCCGCATTAAATGGTTGGCATAAGATTTGTGCAAAAACTCACAATATTATTTTTCATTATTATGATTGTCAGTGATCTTTATAAAAAAAGTATTGGTATTTTAAATACTGAACATGAGATTGTTGGGTTGGGTGTGAAGATTTTCCTGTGATGAATATAGAATTAAAGCGCATTTTTACAGGCTTAAATGGAGCCTCTTGCCTAAAGGAGATCAATAGTGCTGAGTCTTCATTTCTAAATGGGGGCAGAATGAATAGTCAGGTTAAAAAACATGAAATTTAGAGGTATAGACTATGAATTGATGAGTGCAAAAGAACCTCTGTCAAATAAATAGTTAGCAGGGTTTGCTGAATTATTTCTAAATCTGGAACAGGCCTGTATTTTTTATCAAGCATGTTCTGATCACAGAAAATTTCGACCTATATAACCATGCTTGTCGAAAGGAGATGGGCTGTATAGCATAAAAAACAGTTGCATTGGGCAACTTTTAGGATGAGGCAAAAAAGCTTTTCACAAATCAGGAGTTAGAATCCTGAAAGTGCTTTGAGGGGCAATGCCTTATAAATATATTGTTCTGCGTGTAGCTGCGATCATGTCTGTCTATGCGCAATACCAGATGGAGTGTTCAAATGATTTTGCGTAGTCAACAGTCACAGCCTCTCTTTATTTATTTAAGCATAGTATTTCTACTGACTTTTATATTAAGTGGCTGTAGCTCGGATGATGGTTCATCCAGCAACCCAGATCCACTACCCGCCCAGGTACCCACCCCGGAAACAACCCCGGAACCAACCCCGGAACTAACCCCGGAACTAACCCCGGAACTAACCCCGGAACTAACCCCGGAACTAACCCCGGAACTAACCCCGGAACTAACCCCGGAACTAACCCCGGAACTAACCCCGGAACTAACCCCGGAACCAATCTCGGAACCAATCCCGGAACCAATCCCGGAACCTACCCCGGAACCAACCCCGGAACCAACCCCGGAAGCGACACTGGAACCTACCCTTGAACCGACACTTGAGCCTACCCCCGAACTGAATAAAAATCATCAGCCGAGCGCTATGATTACTGAGCCTCAGAACTTCTCCTCTGGTCAGGTTGTCACGCTTGATGGTAGTGGTTCTGCAGATCCGGAAGGAGACGCACTCACTTATGTCTGGACTCAGATCAAAGGCGAGAGTATTGCTCTGGCTGATGATTCAAATCCGACCCTAACCTTTAATGCGCCCACAGTCACTCAGCCTACTCAGTATGCTTTTGAGTTGACCGTGAGCGACGGAGAACTTAACGACCAGGCCAGCGTCGCGCTGCTGGTATTGCCTGTTTCTTCTGCTGGATTATGCGACATGGTCGATGAGGGCAATAGCCTGATGCTAAGCTGTCCATCCGGGCAGGTTATTACACAGGTTAACTTTGCCAGCTACGGTACGCCGGACGGTTCCTGCGGTTCATTCACCACTGGCTCATGCAACGCCATCAACTCGCTGCCGATTGTTTCTGGTGCCTGTAAAGGTAAGACTAATTGCGCAGTGTATGCAGGTAACGACAGCTTCGGTGACCCCTGCAATAGCATGTCTAAAAAGCTGGCTGTACAGGTAGCCTGCGGTAAGGAAACAGATATCAGAAATAGCCCAGAGCGGCTTTCCGCCGATGCCTACCTGGCTGGCCTAGAGTATGACGAAAACCAGCTCCTCTCTGTTCAACCCATCGCAAACGGTTCCTCCGCGCGAGCGCAGGTTGGCGACCCTGTTGAGACGGACACGGTCGACGGTTCGGATCTCATTATCTGTGAGCAAACCAGGCATACGCTACAACAGAATTTCGACAATATTGCCATCCTCAGGCCGACCGCCGGTATCGTCTGGCCGGGCGCGCTGGTGAAGGTCAATACGGCTCTGCTAGATGGAACGCCTGAGCCCATCACCCTTGCTCGTGGGCCCATGAAGCTGCAGGTGGATCTGCCCGGCATGGGCGTTCACGGCAGCGTGGTCGTAGAGCAACCGTCCAGCTCTAGCGCGCAGGCAGCGATCGATGGCGCGCTCGGTTGGTGGAACGACAACGCTTATGAGGAGGGTTACGTCAACCCTGCAAACTCGAACTACCACACGAGCAATGCGTATTCCTCGGAGCAGTTGGCCCTCGATCTCGGTGTCCATGTGAGCTGGGCCTCCCTGGACGTAGGAACCCAGTTCTCGACTACGTCGAGCACCAACAAGAGCGTAGCGATGATGCTTTATAAGCAGACTTTCTACACTGTGACAGTCGAACCGCCGTCCACGCCCGCTGCCACGCTTGCTGATCATATCGGCGCGTCGGAAGTGATGATGCAGGCGAGCGACGAGGTTCCGCCAGCATACATACAGTCCGTCGCCTATGGGCGTATCATTATGTTTCGTATGGAGACAACAGACACCGTCAACTCCGTCGATATGAAAGCGAGCTTGAGGTATTTGGCGGGCATAGTTCCAGTCGATGCAAGTCTAGAGGCCAGGTACAAAAGCATTCTTGAGAAGTCGACGATCACCGCTATTACCATCGGCGGTAACGCCGAGGCCGCGTCGCAGGTTGTGGCGGCGCGAGGTCCCGGCGATCTGCTACCCATTATCACCGGCAAGAACGCGGTTTATTCGAAGGATAATCCCGGCGTTCCCATCGCTTATACAGTTCGCTTCCTGAAGGACAATGCCATTGCGAAGATGGGCTACACGACCGAATATACGGCCAACGAGTGCCGACGCGCTTCACCAGCCTGGATCACGGTGCGCAACAGTGGTGGGTTGTACACTTCGCGAGCCTATGTGAAATACGTAGACTACGCGACGAAGGAGACGGTGCAGAACAAGGCAAGCAACATCACCATTGGCACACAGCACGACTTCCTTGTGCCCGCAGGCGCGACCAGTGTCGAGGCCTGGGCCGACGAGATGTGGGGGTTCGGCTGGACAAATGTCTTCCGCAAGAGTTGGGGGGCGCTGACCGAAGATACCCGCTTCTGTATGCACGGGACGACGCTCAGTCCGGGCTGGGACAACTGCGAATAGACGGCGATACGCTGTGCCCGACGACTGGCACTTCCCACAGCAGATACCGGATATTTTAATCGTGCATCTGTGGAATGGGCCCTGTTCACCATCGTCGATGATCATTTGATGATAGTGCGGGCATAGCGGTAACTACCGGGGATATAGCTACGACCCGAAAGGAAGCCTCCAAATCCTCCAATATTGCGTCGCCTACATGGAGGTAGGCGAGGGGCGTGAGCAGGATGCGTAAGCTTTGTAGTTTTTGCCCATGGAGCAACCATTGCCGGCAAACTGCGCCTTGTCCTGGGGAATTTGGGTGGTTCTGATTCCCCACCACAGTTTAGGACGCTGTGCCAGGACTACCAGCCAAACTTGAGGTTCTGTTTTTTATCTACACTATATGAGAAGAATGTTGAGATCTTCAGGGAAGAAGATTCGATGTCTCTGGCAGCCATCAGGGAAAGTACGCCGCGCCACCCGCCCTATCAACGCTACCGGTCTGAGCGGACACGCCTTAAATGTTTTTGATTACTCCTGAGTTTCAGCCATTTCAATATTTGGGATCACCCACCACAGATTTGGACTGGATACTCAAATCTGTGGTGAGTGATTTTTCTAGTGCGTTACATGAGTCAGGGCTTTAGGGGTAATAAGTAAAATGGTTAAAAAGTTGTTGAATATGTCACAGAGTATTTGCGTCAGGATGGCTTAATTGGGTGGTTTTATAGCAGAAATGGATGGTATTTAGATGTTATTTATAACTCTGTTTTAGCGGTGTAATTCAAATAGGGGGCTGAGTTAAATTAATATATAAAATACGTGGTTTAAGGCTTTTTTATGACAAAATATCATGCTCAAGTTTTCCTGCTAAAGCGAGATCTAACGTGCTTAAGAACACCCTGATCTAAATACAAACTACAGCCTGATTTTTATTTTTGATTATAGGCGTCAGGTCGAAACACCTTCCAAAAATATTGATTACCAGACCTGGTTTTATGGTTTGCCCTCGTTAAAATTCCTGCTTTTGATTTGTGCGAAAAGTCGCAATAGTAGTTTCCGTTGTTATTCAAGATACCGATCTTTATGAAAAATTTATTGGTATTTTAAATGCAAAGCATTTGATTATTGAATTCAGCATAAAAGACTTTATACGCTGTATATTGAGTTTAAGATCTTTTTTTACTGGCTTAAAAAGAGTCTCATGCCTGTGGCTGATCAATAGATCTTGATCTGGGATATCTTAAAGGGGGCGGTGTGAATTATGTGATTATAAAACATTAACTAGAGTTGATATTGGCGATGAATTGATGGGCTTAAAAAAACTCCGGTAAATAAATAGTGAGTAGAGTTTGCAAAATAAATTTTTAATAGGGGGCATAGTTAGATGAGCCTATGTTTATATGGAATATGTTTTGATCCTGGAAAATTTTGACCTGATTAACCACACTTGAAGAAAGGAAATAGGGCGTATAGCATAAATAGTTAGTTGCATATGGCAACTGTAGAAATAAGGCAAAAATAGTTCTTCTTAAGTCAGGAATTAGAATTCTGAGTTTGCTTTAGGGGGCTTTACCTTTAAATTTATTGTCCTGCGTAACTGGAGTGATCAGGCCAGTCAATGCGCAATTCCAGATGGAGTGTTCAAATGATTTCTCGTAGTCCACAGTCGCAGCCCCGCCTGCTATTCTCAAGCCTGGTTCTTCTAACGCCTTTCATATTAAGTGGCTGTTTCTCGGATGATGGCGAGCCCAAAAAGTCGGATCCAACTCAGGTCCCAACTCAGATCCCAGGTGAGGTCCCAACTCAGGTCCCAACTCAGCTCCCAACTCAGCTCCCAACTCAGATCCCAGGTGAGGTCCCAACTCAGGTCCCAACTCAGGTCCCAGGTGAGGTCCCAACTCAGATCCCAACTCAGGTCCCAACGCAGGTCCCAACTCAGGTCCCAACTCAGGTCCCAACTCAGGTCCCAACTCAGGTCCCAACTCAGGTCCCAACGCAGGTCCCAACGCAGGTCCCAACGCAGGTCCCAGGTGAGGTCCCAACTCAGGTTCCAACACCGGTTACAACTCAGGGCAAGTTCCGTGTAAATCAATCGGGTGTCATCACCAAAGATGGCGCTGAGTTGCCTATTCGATGTGGCGCCTGGTTTGGTTTAGAAGGTCAGCATGAGCCACCTGATGCAGAATATAACCCAGGCGGCGCTCCGTTAGAGCTTTTTTCGGGAAATATGTGGTGGAACCCAACAGGCCGTACTATTCAGCAAACCATGACTGAAATTAAGGCTCAAGGTTTCAACCTGATCCGTTTACCTATCGCTCCCCAAACACTTGATGCATCGGATCCACAAGGCAAGGGCTGGGCTCCAAATGGTGGTGCGTTGAAGAACGATCCATCAATACAGCAAACAAATGCCCGTCAGGCACTGGAAGATTTCATCAAACTGGCCGACCAGAACGGTATCGACCTCATCATCGATATTCACTCCTGTTCCAACTATGTTGGCTGGCGTGCTGGTCGTTTAGATGCGAAGCCTCCTTATGTGGATGCTAACCGCGAAGGTTACATTTACACCCGTGAAGAGCACTCCTGTTCTGCCTCAGGCAATCCATCTAGTGTGACCAGCGTGGCCGCTTATGACAAAACGAAGTGGTTAAACAACCTGAAAGAAATAGCTGGCCTACAGGCGAAGCTGGGTGTCGATAACATAATGGCTATCGATATCTTTAATGAGCCCTGGGAGTACACCTGGTCCGAGTGGAAGTCACTTGCAGAAGAGGCTTACCAGACCATCAGCTCAGTTAACGATGACGTATTGATCATGGTTGAAGGTATTGGTTCCGAGCTAAAAGACGGTACTCGCGTACCTAACGGTGACGAAGCATCTAACCCGAACTGGGGTGAAAACTTCTACTCAGCAGCCAATGAACCACTGAACATTCCAAAAGAGCGTTTGGTGATCTCTCCACATACCTACGGTCCATCTGTGTTCGTTCAGCGACAATTCCTGGACCCTTCACAGTCTCAATGTAGCGGCCTTGACGGAGAAGAAGCAGGAGATGCTAAATGTAATATCGTTATTGATGCCGCAACCTTAAAAGCGAGTTGGGATGAGCACTTCGGCTACCTACATGATCAAGGTTACGCCATACTGATTGGCGAGTTCGGAGGTATGTGGGATTGGCCCAATGGCGCGAGCCAGGCGGATCGAAATCGCTGGAGCCATGTATCACCTGGTACTGATGGCGAATGGCAAACCATCCTTGTTGATTACGCAAAAGAGAAAAACATCAACGCGTGCTACTGGTCGATCAACCCGGAATCTGCCGATACAGGTGGTTTGTACGGTACTACTTATGATGCTGTTTCAAATAAATCAGGCTGGGGAACCTGGACCAGCATCGACAACCGAAAAATGCAATTGTTGAAGCGATTATGGGGCCAGTAGCGTCAATCCAGCAACGCTACCAACCCAGGTTTCAACCTGGGTTGGTAGCCCGGATCTAACTATCATTTGTATTAAATCTGGTGCGCACAGTGAGAGGGTTACCGTCTATAAATTAATGGTTACCCTCTGCGGCCAAAAAGGAGTGGAGGAGAGTACCGTGATCACAGGCGGTTGCATTAATGATCAGATCTGACTGGGTTTGGTTTCTTAATTTTTGTGAGACTGGTATTCAGACAAGATTTTTGTACGAGATGGTAGCAGTATTTTTAATGATTGCAGCGTAGAGGGTAGAACCGATTATATTTTTGATATCTCTACGGCTGTTTTTTGAAAACAGCGAAATTTATAAGAGTTATGCGGCAGCGCCAAATACGTGTGCTGGTGCGAAGTCAGGTATCGTGTTCCTGGGTGGTAAAGCAGATTGCACCTGGGAAAATAATGTCAACGTAGGTTTATAAAAAATTGTCATATTTTAATGGGGCAGAGTAAGTGGCTCTGACCTCTGAAGATTATCTCGATAATGATGTGCAGAATGTAAGGCTGAAAGATGGAGTATGCAAGTGATTGCGCAGAGTAAAAAACAGGCACAGCCTCGATTGATATTCTCAAGCCTGGTTCTTCTGATGAATTTCATATTAAGTGGCTGTAGCCCGGTTGATGGTGCATACGAAGACACAGGTTCAGATACACTGACACCTACGCCAACGGTTACACCAACGCCAACGGATATACCGACGCCGAGTGCGTCTCACACAGCGTATGTTGTTCTTAAAGAAGCTGTTGTTGTCAACGGTACGACAAAGCTCACCTGGCAGATGTTTTATATCTTGCCCACATTGATTGAAATCTATCGAAACAATGATGATGACTGGACTGGGGCCGTCAGAATTGGTTCGATGAGAGGCGGCAACGAGTTTATCGACAACAATGTGATGCCCGGCTTGACCTACTACTATTGGGTTAAGGTAACGAATGCCGACTCCATCGCTAGAGTTTCTAATATCGAGTCTGCCACCATTACGAGCAACTCAGAGACGCCGACACCGATTCCAGTACCGCAATCAAATCTTTCAGCCTCGAGCTGTGATACGTCAGAATTACTGGCGTTCCCCTGCGCCGAAGGCTACGGAAAACATGCCAGTGGTGGTCGAGGAGGCAAGGTCTGTGAAGTCACCAACCTGAATAGTACCGGATCAGGCAGCTTTAAAGACTGTGCTTCAAAATCAGGAACCACTGTGGTATTCAGGGTTTCAGGCACCATAGAAGGTGGTGCAAGTGTTGCCGACAATGTGACTATCGCTGGCCAAACCGCACCGGGAGATGGTATTCAATTGAGAGGTGCATTAGATATAGGTTCCAGTAATATAATAGTGCGTTATCTCAGGGTGAGATTAAAAGGTGGCGGAGATGCCATAGCAGGAGGACACGGTGACAAGAATATTATGCTAGACCATTTATCAGCCAGTTGGAGCACGGACGAAATCTTTTCAACCTACTTTAATAAAAACTTCACTATTCAATGGTCCATGATTACAGAGGCTAACTCTGGCGATCACAAGTTCGGCGGTATCTGGGGCAATGACAATAGCACCTACCACCACAATCTTTTCGCACATAACTCCGACCGTACCCCCCGTATTGCTTCGGGCTCCGGATTCAACGATGTGCGCAATAACGTGATCTACAACTGGAGCAACCTCGCCACCTACGGCTGTGAAGTACATCAAGTGGGTGATGCTAGTCGCGTGGGTTGTAGTACCAATGTTGTCGGCAATTATTATAAGGCGGGACCTGCAACGCCTGACGAGAACAAGACACGGATTATTATTCCAGCCTCGCGCACTGGTAATAATGATTACGGCGACTTTTATGTGGCTGATAATTATCTATTTGGACATCCAGATGTGACTGCCGACAACTGGTTGGGTGTGATACCTCACTACCGGGGCAAAATCGAGCGAGACGTAGACGCAGTTGCAGGATTGAAGCTTGATTCACCGTCGACGTTTATGCCAATTAACCAGCAAACTGCAGAAGCGGCCTATCAATCCGTTCTCGAGCACGCAGGTTGTTCAAAGCCCAATCGCGACTCGCATGATGCACGCATCGTAGAAGAAGTCCGCACGGGTACTGCCACCCATGGTAATGGTCATGTTAGCTCCCCGACCGAATTGCCGGTACTAAAAAGTACAACCCCCCCAGTCGACAGCGACCACGACGGCATGCCCGACGACTGGGAAAGAGCCAATGGTCTTGACCCCAATAATGTCGAGGATAGAAACCAGACCTGGGGCCCAGGCTACACCATGCTTGAGAAGTACCTGAACAGCCTGGATAGCTTCCACGATAGCAGCAGCAACAACGATAACAGCACCGGCAATACCCCGCCGGTTGCAAAAATCGGTGCCATTACACAGAAGATGCCGGGTCAGACAGTCATGCTGGATGGCAGTAGTTCTTCAGATCAGGATGGAGGCACACTCAGCTATCTATGGACTCAGATTCAGGGCGACACTATCAGTCTGGCTGAAAATTCAAATTCTACCCTCAGCTTTGTTGCGCCCGAGGTCACTCAGCCTACGCAGTACACTTTTCAGCTAACCGTGAACGACGGAGAACTCAGCAACGTAGCCAGCGTCACGGTGCGGGTGTCACCAGTTGGCTCCGTCGGGTTATGCGACACGGCTACGGAGGGCAATAGCCTGACGCTGAGCTGTCCCTCCGGACAGCTCATTACAGGGGTTAACTTCGCCAGCTACGGCACACCGAACGGTTCCTGCGGCTCATTCAGCACAGGTTCATGTAATGCCAATAGTTCGGAGTCGGTTGTTTCTACTGCCTGTAAAGGGAAGAATAATTGCACTGTGTATGCAGGTAACGACAAATTCGGTGACCCCTGTGAAGGTACGGTCAAGAAGCTGGCTGCAGATGTGGTCTGTGGTATGGCAATTGACTGAACCCCGGCCGACTCCAACTCTTGCTTCAGCTTCAAACCCGGAACCAACCACGAATCCAAAAGTCAGTGGGGATGCCGGTAGTAACTACGCTGTCGGAGGAAGGCTTCACTCCAAACTTGTTGTGGAGAACAAGTATTTCGAAGACATCGGTAAAGCGTTTACATATATGTACGATGAGGACGCTGCGGATTCAAGGATCATGAATTCACCTTTCGATTACCCGGGGGTGAACAATCAACTTTCCGCCCAGGACGCATTAAAGCACGTTACCAACAATGTAGGTGCTTCTTTGGTGCGGGATGCCGTGGATGAAATGTTGATCAGGCAAGTTTCATCCTATGGCATCGAAGGTCAGATAATTAACACAGAAGATGACAACGGGATTTCCGGAAATGTAGGCAGCGTGGCCAATGGGACCACAGCGACAGATTCCGATAGAGATGGCATGCCTGATGAGTGGGAAACGCAAGAGGGTTGAATCCTATGAGGTGAGCAGTTTTCCCCGTTTCCTGTTGCCTGATTATGATATTCTCTGTTGTCATGTAGAGGAGTTACGTTTACTCTTACGCTACTTGAATATTCTATGGAGCAACACATGGAGAATCTGGCGAATAACTTTTCCCAATACTTCATGCCCTGCTATGCCGCTTCATGTCATCAAAAACGCTTTGCTTACAGTATTCGCTATAAGGTCTACGTGGAGGAGTTAGGCTGGGAGCCGTTCAATTCCACTCGTCTAGAAACTGACCACCACGACAGCTATGCACACACATGCTTGCTTAAACATAAGCGCACTGGAGATATGGCTGGCTGTGTTCGCCTGGTGGTGCCTCAAACCGGAAAAACCGATATCTGTCTTCCGTATCAAATGCATCGCATTGAGAAGATCGATAGCACTAATTTAAGGCGACATTCCCCAACTGAAGTCGGAGAAATCTCACGTCTGGCGGTACCTGGCCATTTTCGACGTAGAGCCAATGAGCAGGGTAAACCCTTCATTTTGGAGCACAGCAAAAGCAGCACGTTTTTTAACGAGGAAGAACGGCAAAATTTCCCCTATATTGCAATCGGTCTTTACCTGTCAGCTATCGCCATGGTTGACCTTTGCGATCTGAAGCTGGTACTGGTTGTGATGGAGCCAAGGCTGCAACGTCATTTGAAGCGCTACGGAATCTGCTTCCATCAAATCAGCGATGCATTTGAATTCAGGGGACAACGTGCTCTTTTCGAGTTGCCACGCAGAAAATTAACTCAACACATGAGCAGTAATGTTAAAGAACTCTACGAACTGATACTCATGACCCTGATGGGTCAACCCTGGCAACACCCTCAAACCAACCTTCAAGTACAGTTGTCCAATGACTCGTTTTGACTACAATACTGCCTTCTCGCGCAACATTGGCTGGGTCAGCGAAGCAGAGCAACAACGATTACGCAACGCACGTGTCGCTATCGCAGGCATGGGCGGGGTGGGCGGCAGTCATCTACTGACCCTGACACGCCTGGGTGTTGGTCATTTCAACCTTGCGGATTTCGACACATTTGAGGTTGAAAATTTCAATCGGCAAGCGGGCGCAAACCTGTGCACTGTTGGCAGACCAAAGCTCGATTGTTTGATCGAAGCAGCACTCGCTATTAACCCTGAGCTCGATATTGAGCCATTTCCTCAGGGCGTCTTGCCGGATCAGACTGTGGAGTTTCTTCAGGACTGCGATATTTATATAGACGGTCTCGACTTTTTTGCCCTGAAGGCCAGGCGGGCAGTATTTGCCAGCTGTCATGAGCTGGGTATACCAGCCATCACGGCCGCCCCGCTGGGAATGGGATCGGCACTGCTAAATTTTCTACCGGGAAAAATGACTTTCGAGAACTATTTTCAAATGCAGGGGCAGGGAGAATACCAACAATATCTGCGCTTTCTGGTGGGGCTTGCTCCCGCCCGCTTACACGCCCCTTATCTTGTGCTTCCAGAGAGTATCGATCTGGCGGCTAAAAAGGGGCCGTCCACCCCGATGGGGTGTGAGTTGTGTGCAGGCATTGCTGCAACTCAGGCGCTCAAGCTATTGCTTGGTCGAGGCAAGGTTCTTGCCGCCCCCTGGGGCTTGCAGTTTGATGCCTATCAAAATCAACTACGTCGCACCTGGCGCCCTGGCGGTAATCGCCACCCCTTGCAACGGCTCGCTATCTGGTTCGGAGAACGTCAGTTGAAGCTTCCCTAGCAAGCGCCCAAGCCTGTTAACCCGGCACAGTAATTCCTGAGTTAAACAAAATAAGTCCTGGCCAACTCCAGTGTATTGTGACGGCTAAGGCAAGCTCTCGCCCCGTAGAGATCTGAGTTTTTTATAATCCTGGAATTCGCAGGTGGACGAGTTGTAGTGCGTTTGCGGTGGTGTAGATGCGGAATGGCGGGCTATTCCAGGGATTACAAAGCTTCCGCGTCCTGATCACGCCCCTTACCTATGTCCCTATAAGTAACACGGAGATACGCCGCCGCAAAAGTGCAATTCAGCTCGTAGCGGGATTCACCTATTTGGTTTTAAGCATGGGTGCTGTTATTTCGAGAATCCAAGGACGCCTATATGGACGTAGGTGGTACGAGCTCAAGGATGAGCGGAAGAGGTTAGAGCCGATGCATAGGAGCGTGAAAAGAGATATAGACTGTAATGCTCGACAAAACAGTGAGTTATCTTCTAATACGAGCGGTCAACTGCGGAATCCAGGATAATGCTTTGTAATGTAACAAAAGACCATATGTTCGCCCTCAATAGAATCGGCATTTGAAAGGTCTGCCTAAGAAGCCTGTTTGATGAATTATCTCGCAGTGTAAAAATCGCAATAAAATTAAAGAAAAGCTGTTGAATTTGTCACAAAATATCTTCGTAAGAATGGTTTTGTTGGGTAAATATAAAGCTGATATTGATAGTATTTTGACGTCATTTATGGCTCAGTGTTAGCAATGCTATTTTAAAGGGGTGCGAGTAAATGTGATGTATACATTGCAGATTTTAGGACTTTTTTTCTGCAAAAAAATTTATGCTATGGCTGTCATAATTAAGCTGGATTTTACGTGCTTTTAGAACCCCTGATCTACAGGCAAACTACAGCCTGGGTCCTGTCTCTGATCATAGAACTCTCACCGAATCATCATCTAAAGAACAGTTGTTACTCGACCTGATTCAAAGGGTTGTTGGCGTTAAAAGGTCTGCTTAAGGTTTGTGCGGAAAGTCACAATAAAAATTTTCGTTATTGTGTGTTTCGGTATTCTTTAAGAAAAATACATTGATAATTTTAATGCCAAATATTTAATTTTCGCGTTCACTATAAAAGCTTTCATGTTCTGGATGTTGAGTTATAGCGCGTTTTTACAGGCTTAAAAAGAGTCTCAGGTATAGCGCTGATCAATAGAGGTGTATCTAAATTTATATGAAAGGAGGCAGAGTTAATTGGGCGCTTAAGAAAATGTGAAATCGAGTTGATATCGGTGATGAATTGATGGGCATAAGAGAACTCCGGAATATTAATAGTCAACAGGGGGTAATGAATTTATTATAAATGGGCAGCGTGGAGTGAGCATGTGTTTTTATCAGATATATTTTGATCACAGTAAATCTCGATCTAATTAACCACGCTTGAAGAAAGGAGATAGAGTGTATAGCATAATATAGTCAGTTGCTTTGGGCAACTTTCAAAAAAAGGCAAAAAGAGCTCTTCAAAAATCAGGAATTAGAATCCTGAACGTGCTTTAGAGGGCTATTAGCTTTAAATATATTGTTTTGCGTTAATGTTGCAACCAGGCCTGTCTATGCGCAATACCAGATGGAGTGTTCAAATGATTTCTCGTGGTCAACAGTTGCTGGTCCGCTTGCTATTCTCAAGTCTGGTTCTGCTGCTGTTTTTTTTATTAAGTAGCTGTTCCCAGAATGTTGACTCGTCCAGCAACACGGAACCGACACCGATCCCAACACCGATCCCAACACAGGTTCCAACACAGGTTCCAACACAGGTTCCTACTCAGGTACCAACACAGGTTCCTACTCAGGTACCAACACAGGTACCAACACAGGTACCAACACAGGTACCAACTCAGGTACCAACTCAGGTACCAACTCAGGTACCAACTCAGGATCCAGTCACACCAATCAATCAGCAGCCGAGCGCCAGGATCACAGCACCTCAGAGCGCCATCTCTGGTCAATCGGTCACCCTGAGTGGCAATAGCTCATCTGACCCCGACGGTGACACCCTCAGCTACCAATGGACACAGACGAGTGGGCCAGGGATCACGCTTTCTGACAGCACAAGCTCCAGCCTCACCTTTGTGGCACCGTCAGTAGCACAACCCCAGCAGATCAGTTTTCAATTGACCGTGCATGATAGCGAACTCTCCAATAGCACCAGCGTGAGTATGCAGATCTCACCCATAGCCGACAACAGCGCACCATCGATTGTCTCCAGATTACCTCAGCAGGATCAGATCGATGTATCGCCCTCGGTACAGATCCGTGTTGGCTTTGATGAGGCACTGCTTGCAAGCAGCGTTAATAATCAGAGTTTAGTGGTTAGCCAGAATGGTAATCCAGTTGCCGGTAGTGTGAGCTATGATAGTAGCAGTAAAAGCGTCACGTTCCAGTCGACATCAGCTCTCTCGGGTGGCATCAGCTATACAGTTAACCTTGCACAGACCATTACCGATGTTGCGGGTAACGCCTTTGCTGGGGAAAGC
>JBNKUM010000115.1:0-161177 GCA_050298595.1 Gammaproteobacteria bacterium
GGGGCAAAGAGGCGTTCCAGAAAAAGCTGAACAATAGCATCAGCCATAAAAGGCTCCAGAAGCTGTCATACCAGAGCAGAGGCAGAAAACACAGCAAAGATAACAATGAAGTCAACTGCACGATGCGGATATGATAGCCGGTCCGATCAGCAACCCAGCCCCATAAATAAGGAGCAACGACCTTGCTAAGCGCAAGCGTTGCCATTAACTGCCCGATCTGCAAAGATGAAAAACCGAGACTATCCAGATACACAGTCCAGAAAGGTATCAGAGCCCCAAGGCTGGAGAAATAAAAAAAATAAAAACGCGACAGATGCCAGTATCGTTTTTGCATACTGAAAAGAGCTTACTGGCCCTAGTCAATTTCTTCTATATAAGACCGGCCAATGGGCGTCTGAACATATTGCTTTTTACCGTTATTCGTTACCCAGAAATAATAATACCCCTTACCTGGCTCCGAAGTGACCTTGCCATCTCGGATAATCCAGCTTTTAACGTGATTACCATCGGCATAGGTCACCTTATAGTTGCCTTCCAGCCAGGTAACACCCAGATGTGAGATTTTATTTTGCTGCTCTTCACTACAGGCAGTGAGTAACAGCAATAAAGGGATAACCAGATAGCGCTTTTTCATTTTAATCTCGAAAAAAATATTTATACCAGATATAGAATTAACAGTGCCAGTAAGGCTGGCAGCCCCTGAATCCAGAATATACGCTTACTCACACTCAGTGCTCCAAATACCCCGGCAATAAAGACACAGCTTAGAAAAAACAATTGCACCGAAAAAGCCTGCGACCAAAGCCCCCATACCAGCCCAGCTGCTAGAAACCCATTGTACAGGCCCTGGTTTGCAGCCAGAACTTTAGTCATATCCGCCTTTTCCTGAGACATGCGAAATACCTTAAGCCCAATGGGCCTGGTCCACCACAGCATTTCAAGCAATAGAAAAAACATATGCGAAATGGCGATCAACACCAGCAAACCATTCAATATCAGTTTCATCAATCAGATCTCACTCGGCTGAAGAGGGTATGACCGGTGTAGAGCACTCTACCCCTGCATTCTGTGCACGATGGCGTAACATATGGTCCATTAATACGATGGCCAGCATGGCTTCGGCTATAGGTGTCGCACGTATGCCAACGCAGGGATCGTGTCGACCTTTGGTAATCACTTCAACCGATTCACCGTTTATATCCACCGAACGACCAGGCAGGTGCAGACTGGATGTCGGCTTAAGCGCAATATTCACCACAATATTCTGACCCGATGAAATACCGCCTAAAATGCCACCAGCATGGTTAGAAAGAAATCCCTCCGGTGTTATCTCATCACGATGCTCAGTGCCTTTTTGAGTGACACAGTCAAAGCCAGCCCCTATCTCCACACCTTTGACGGCATTAATACTCATCATCGCATGCGCGATTTCAGCATCAAGACGATCAAAGATCGGTTCGCCCAATCCCGGCGGTATACCTTCGGCCACCACAGTTACCGCCGCACCGATAGAATTTCCTTCCTTGCGCAGAGCATCCATATAATTTTCCAGTTCCTCAACCTTGTCTGGGTCGGGGCTGAAGAATGGATTGTTATTCACCGCAGCCCAGTCTTTTAACTCCAGCTTGATTGGACCTAGCTGAGAAAGATAGCCTCGAATCTTGATGCCAAACTGTTGCGCCAGATACTTTTTGGCAATGCCACCAGCGGCCACGCGCATCGCGGTTTCACGTGCGGAAGAGCGGCCTCCTCCCCGATAATCACGAAAGCCATACTTCTGGGTATAGGTATAATCCGCATGCCCGGGACGGAACTGATTCATGATATTGCCATAGTCTTTGGAGCGCTGATCAGTATTGTTGATTAACAGGCCAATAGAGGTACCCGTGGTCTTACCTTCAAACACGCCAGATAGAATTTTCACCTCATCCGCTTCACGTCGTTGCGTGGTATGGCGCGAGGTGCCCGGCTTGCGTCGATCCAGATCTTGTTGCAAATCTGCCTCAGTTAGCGCCAGCCCCGGAGGGCAACCATCGACAATACAGCCAATGGCAGGACCATGGCTTTCGCCAAATGAGGTGACTACAAATAATTTCCCAAAACTGTTGCCAGACATAAAACTCTCTTAAATAAATAGTGATATTGATTTATCAGCCAATAACGACAATGATAATAATATGACACATTCTACTCGAAAATTAGGCAATACGTTTACCTGGCTGGGCTGGATTGCAGGTTTTTTTCTAATAGCCCTGCTATTCCAAAAACTGCTGGATCAGCAAAATAATCCCAATCAAATGGTAAAGACAATAACCGGTGATGGATTTTATGAGATCGAGCTGCAACGTAATCGCTATGGACATTACGTGCTAAATGGAGAAATTA
Organism: Gammaproteobacteria bacterium; assembly: GCA_050298595.1. Taxonomy (GTDB): domain Bacteria; phylum Pseudomonadota; class Gammaproteobacteria; genus JACNJF01. Next base: position 2,386 of record JBNKUM010000115.1, read on the forward strand.
ACCAGCAGGAGGTAACCTTTCTGATCGATACCGGGGCCACAACCACCAGCATCCCTGAAGACATCAGCGACCGTTTAGGGCTACGCAAAGGCCTGTCCATGCAGGTAGAGACAGCCAATGGTACCGCCACTGCTTATAGCACCAGACTCGATAGCTTAAGCATAGGTTTGATCAAATTTAATAATGTACTGGCCAGCATCAACCCGGGATTCGAAGGTGATGAAATATTACTAGGTATGAATATTCTTAAAAACCTGGAACTGGTTCAGCGTGGTGAAACCATGATTATCAGAACCCCACGACCTTAGTTTTTAAATATTAAAAAAATATTAATTTTTTAACAACTCACTGAACTTCCTTAAATTGGCTTTCTCTAAAGCGGGGTATATGGAAACAACCATAGACAAAAAATCTATCTATTAACCAATGAGGATATAATCAATGAATACAGCAAAAAAAATCTCTGGCTTCGCTCTGGCAGCTGCTGCCGCTACTATGTTTTCAGTAGCGCCTATGAACGCTTCAGCGATGGAATCTGGTAAATGTATCGGTGGTAACAGTTGTAAAGGAACCAGTGCCTGTGCAACAGCATCTACCAGTTGTGCCGGTCAAAACTCCTGCAAAGGTCAGGGTTGGGTTAAATCAACTAAATCTGATTGTGATGCAGCAGGTGGAAAATTCGAAGGTTAGTTCTTTACTTCAATTACCCTCTCAATTTTTAAACACCGCTCTTTGCAGCGGTGTTTTTTTTGCAAAGAGTTTATGTTGGATATAACAATAAGTAATGAACTTAGCGAAAACAATAGTGACCAAATACAAAACATCTCCATTGTTGATACACTAACTTTAAAATTTCCCAAACCTGATCATTATTTACTATGAACAACACAGATAAACCTTTCCTCGGCTTCGGTCTGGGACTGCGAACCGATCACTACCAGGATGTGCTCGAACAAAAGCCTAAAGAAATCGACTGGTTTGAAATTATTTCAGAAAATTACATGATCGATGGCGGTAAGCCACTTTATTTCCTGGATAAAATACGTCAGGACTACCCGATAGTCATGCATGGTGTATCCATGTCTGTCGGTAGTACTGACCCTCTGAATTACGATTATTTAAAGCAACTAAAGAAGCTGGTTGAACGTGTCGAACCCATGTGGTTTTCTGACCATCTGTGCTGGACCGGTGTTGATCATAAAAACATGCACGACCTGTTACCCATGCCCTACACTGAAGCATCGGTCAGGCATTTCGCAGACCGTATCTCACAGGTGCAGGACTTCATGGGCCGACAAATGCTGATCGAAAACCTGTCGAGCTATATCACCTATACCTCTGATGCGATGACCGAATGGGAATTTCTCACCGCAGTAGCAGAAAAAGCCGACTGTTATATTTTGCTTGATGTAAACAATATCTATGTCAGCAGTTACAACCATCATTTTGATGCGATGGAATACCTACAGGGTGTACCTGCAGAACGCGTCTGGCAACACCATCTGGCCGGGCATCAAAATACTGGCAACCTCATCATCGACACTCACGATGAACCTGTCATCGACCCGGTATGGGAGCTTTATGAAAAAACCGCCCAGCTGTTAGGTCCGGTATCTACTATGATAGAGCGTGATGCAAATATCCCACCCTTAGCGGAAGTCATCGAAGAACTAAATCAGGCGCGTGCGATAGCAGAACCCTATTATAAAAAGGGGGCAAAATAATGACTGATACAGAACAGGAGCTGCGTGAAATACAACTACGCTTTCAGGATTATCTGGAAGGCAAGTCAGAACAATTCGTGGGGGATATCGTTAGCACGAAAGATGCGCTGGCAGAACATCGCCTGGGGGCATATTACAATGCCTATCGCATTCGACTGATAGACTGTCTGGCAAGTGATTTTTCTGCTGTACAGAAAACCGTAGGCGAAGAGGCGTTTGAATATCTGATACTGGATTATCTAAAGCACTATCCATCCGAACACCCCTCGGTACGCTGGGTGGGTAAACACATGGTGGAGTTCCTGCAACAAAGCGACCTGGAAGATAAATCTTTTCTGGCTGAACTTGCTCAATTCGAATGGAACCAGGGACTCTGTTTTGATGCTGAAGAAAGTGACCAGCATTTTACCCTGGAAGATATGACTGCACTCAATCCCTCGTTATGGCCTGGCGTATCATTAAATTTTAACCCATCGGTCAGGTGGCTGGACCTGTACTGGAATGTCCCTCCTTACTGGGTCGCTATGGATAATGACGAAGAACAGATTGAAAAACAATGTGCCGAATTACCTACCCGCTGGCTGATGTGGCGCAACAATCTAAAACCCAACTGGCGTTCGTTAGATACCCCTGAAGCCTGGGCCATTGAAGCCGCCCGTAACGGCAGTAACTTTGCCGAACTATGTGAAGGCTTACTCGAATGGTTGGGTGAAGATTCGGTTGCAATGACGGCAGCCAGCTATCTCAAGCAGTGGATACATGATGACATGGTAGCTTCGATCAATTGCAGCGAATTATAGGAAAACTCGCTGCCAAACCCAGAACAAATCCATAATAGAAATAATCAGAGAACCTGGAATCGCCATCAGGTGACGATATAACAAATCCTGACTGCACAGCCAGAACAATGCAGCTAACGCTATTAGAATGACTGCTAGCTGCCCAGTTTCTACTCCAGGATTAAATGAGATCAATGCAGTCACAAATTCACTCTCGGGCAGACCCTGGTTATACTATTATCCCAGTGAACCAGACCATTTTCTGTCGGCGCCCAGGTTGCCCCATCTGTTCCCTGGGTAAAAGCATAAACCCATTGCCCGGCGGTCACTTCGCTTGAGAAGGCTAGCTGGAATACTCCATTGCGATATGTCATTGCACCTTTGCTTATTTAATCCAGAGGGTCTGACCCGCGTCTTCCTTCAAACCGAAAACAGACTGCGACACCTCGGGTGCATCAAAAGTCGTGAAGCGGCTTCCATCGAAGCGGGCAAATCCTCCCAGCGTTCCAACACAAAGGTAGCCATCACTGGTCTGGATAAGCCCCTGCACCTGATCCATGAGCAACCCCTGCTCAGTCTGCCGGGCATCCAGTTTGTACTGGCTTAGCGCTTTTGTCGCCCCACCAGCTTCCATACCAGAGGCCCACCCAGGAACGGGTATCGCGAGGCCCATTACAACCGTCATAACACTACACAGCCTTACTAGAAGCATCATGATCCTGTGTTTACTTATACTGCACGAACAAGGCATTGATTTGAGGCCTTATATTTAACCAGCGTAAGCAACCTTCAAGGTTTTAATACACTTAGAAATACCAATATGGACATTTCTTAACCGCAAAAAAACGGCTGATTTAAACAGCCGCTATATTAGAATTTCTATATAAATCAGAATGCGTAATTTAATCCGATAGAGAGTACTGGCCAGGCTTTCAGAGCAGAAAGCTCATCGTTTGCAGATGATTCGGCAGCTTTCACATCTTGATCGATATCAGCCTGATTAAGGCCAGAGCCTGACGTAACTCTTGGGGCCGTTAAATCGACGTCAGGATCCATCAGTACGACTCCCAACTCGACTGACAGGGACAGTCCAGGATTGTCATCTGCTTTTCTACCCCAACCTATGCCCAGGTACGGTTGAAAAGAGTTACCCATGCTAATTTTCCCTGACATAGTTGTGGTATCAAAATCGCTAACATCGTAAGGAGTTCCATCAAATATTACTGTAGCACTAGTAATAGTACCTACTAAATCAATCGTACTAGTATTTTTCATCATCCCGCCGGTGATATGAAATGTCCCGTCAAATACATACCAATCCAGTAATAACGCGCTAGCGCCAAAATCCAGATTAACATTTGCATCTACGGTTGCTTCATTATCGGCATCGTTAATGTTCAGTGTTTCATCAAAATCAGTGTTTACACTGGTTAATGCCAAACGAGCATTGATTGTTGGTGTAATAGCGACACTCAAATCCACTCCCGCGCCAAGAGTACCCGCTTTCACCCCAACACCAATATCATATGCTTGTGCAGATGTAGTTGCTATTAATGCTAGCCCGACAATAATTGCAGCAGGTTTCATAAGGTCTCCGATATTTATTGATTATTTTTGCGATTATAGTGAATAATTCACATTTTTCAGGGAAAATAGAGATGCGTTATTTTTTTAAACTCTCTTTCGGATCAGGAAAAATAATATCAGCACAGGATATCCTAAAAAAATTCAGGCATATTTTGTCACTTCACAATACCAAATCACCAGAACGAGCATCCTTAAACTTTTCAAATTCAGAGTATGGACGATGTAGCAGCCACGGTTGCTTGCTCACGTTTAGCAATCTTCTTACTACGTGCACACTGGCTGTGGCCGAAGGTTGATTTTGCGACACAATGCTTCCTGGCTTTTTAACCACGTGAAGCAGCACCTCATTTGGCTCTGCTCGTGGTGAGGGTATTTTATTAATTGGGGGAAATACAGGTAGCTCCCCGTTTAATTTATTTAGACGATATTGCCTTTTACATGCCCCGCTTTATCTGTACATGCAGTAAACGTCGGCACCTAAAGAGCAGCATTCCAATCATGATCGCGAGTCCTCCTGGGTCAGTAGCTCCAATACATACAGAGGAGCCTTCATCCTGAGTCACAGACGGAATCAGAGTCGACATCGGAATTGGGGAAAGAATTGAAGTTTGAGTTGGAGAAGTATCAGACACACCAGGGTTAGTTAGTTTTTATGCATAAGTTTGGATGACATCTGGCAGTTTCAGAAAGTAGTTCTGATTTAGCCCCAAAGTTGTCACTCGTAACACCTAAACTTCCAAAATTAACATCATTACGCTACCCTATTACGCTCTAATAACCTCTGAGAGAATACCTCCAGTATATAGAATTGAGGCAATAAAATCTCCAGCTAAATTATTGTATCAATAATTCATGCAACACAATTATCCGGTGTAAAGCCTAATACCAATCTGCCACAATTTGTAAAATATTTTGACAGCTGTCAGGGGATTTTACATTTATTCACCTAACAATATTTTCCAATTATTTATACCCTCAGAAGTTACAAGGTATTTATATTTTCGGCCTATTTATTGCTTTTTGTATGTGTGCCGGAGTACCCATTTAACTAAGGAGAAAGCAATGAAAAAAATACTTTATTTGTTTGGCTTTCAGATTTTTATATGTTCTTTATTAATTCTAAAAATGTCTACGCTCTATGCAGCCCCAATTAATATGAACATACAAAGTGGCAGTAGCTGGTTAACCACGACAATAGAAAGCGAAGAATGGACTACCGCCAGTTTTGATGACAGCGACTGGATTAGTGCCTATGCCCCTTATCCAAATATATATACACCAGAGTCCATTACATTACCTGGGACCACTGCAGAATATATGTGGTACTGGGATAGTTCTTCAACGCCGAATGGACTAACCGGTTCTAATATTGCTTTTTTTCGTTACAATTTTAATTTGAGTTTGGCGCCGGATAGTCTGCCATTGATCGGTCAGGGTTTTGTAGCTGCCGATGATAATTTTGAATTTTATGTCAATGGTACACAGCTGCTTTCATCTAACCCTTCTATCAATGATATCAATCCTGCCCATTTTGTCGACTTTTCAAGCCTGCTTGTCAATGGTGACAATGTACTATCAATTAAAGCCCAGGATACAGTAGGTGGTTATGAGTGGGCATTTTTCGATGGTATTATCAAGACGACGGTGGCGGTACCAGAGCCTGGAACCATTTTGTTGCTCAGCCTGGGTATGTTAGGTATTTATTCAAATCTTAAACGAAGATTGATGACATGATTTTTAATCCATACTAAAACCTCATTAAACTTATTATATTTTGAGCATTTTCACCCTATAGTACATTCTTAAGTCTGAGGCGAAATAAATAACTAACAAAACAGAAATAGTAATTTCTAAACCAGGATGCGGAGTACTTGATGCGAAATCTATACTAACTGTTAATCAAGTACTCTGCCCACTTGGAATGTTTTAGATTAATCTCAATTAGATATGAGCAGGTTTCCTGGCTGGCTTCTCAGAACAAAATGATCCTGCAATCTATGATATCAGATTGAAGTTAATAAGAAGTATCAGGGAATTGAGAAATATGTGTCGGGAAAAACTTCAGTGCAGCGCTTCACACCGTACACCTAGTTCTTTCCCATTTGCAGACAGGCTTTTCTTATTCTGTAAGCGCTACCTACCAGTGATTTAAACGGGCTTTTTAAAATCTTTTATCAAAATTACGGCGACAGTTTAATAAATATACTTAATATGTCATTCTGCGTCATATGGCGCGATTACCCAGGATTGCTATACCCGGCTACCCTCACCACGTAACCCAACGAGGGAACCGACGTAATAAAGTCTTCTTTGAAGAAGGAGATTATGCGCTGTACCTGGATCTTCTGAGTGAAGCAGCACAAAAAACCGAAATCTGGTGCTACTGTCTGATGTCTGTGAAAGTAGCGCCTGTTCTTGAACGTTATGGGGACTTTAAAGAATTTCTCAGCGAAACCTCAGAAGATTCAGCGGCATTCATGCCGCTTCGTCAATCTGAAACAACGGGTCGTCCATTAGGCAGCGAAGAATGGATTGATAAGATTGAGAAAGTGATCGGCAGAACGCTAAAACCTCAAAAGAGAGGACCCAGGAAAAAGACCAAATCGAATAAATAAGTGTATTTAGTAAACTGTCACCGTAATCCCTAATCAAGTTTATATATGGATTGAATGGGACTTTGCTGTAAGATTGTATGCACACAATCCTTTCGGAGGAAGCTATGGTATTCAACGAAGTCACGCACGATGAATTGCCTGGCATCATCGCTCAGCTGAAAGAGTCTCTCAATAACCACCAGCAATGGTATAGTGCGTTGATTCGCACGCTGATGTGCAAGTTGCCGGGCGATAAGCACGACACCAGCGAAGCTGCCCATACAGAATGTCGCTTCGGTCAGTGGTACTACAGCCATGCACCTGAAATAATACGCAAACATCCCGGATTCATCGCGCTGGGTGATGAGCATAAGCGCTTGCATCACATGGCCAGGCTGTTGCTGGTCGCTGCACATTCCGGCAACCCCATTACACCGCTCGACTACGACAATTTTGCCAATGCACTGGATAGGCTTCGTCTGGAAATATCCTCACTGGAGCGTGAACTGGAAAACTCCTTGTTCAACCACGACGCGCTGACCGGAGCCATCACCCGTTTCGGTATATTGCCGACATTGCGCGAACAACAGGAGTTGGTGAAGCGCCATGCCCAGCATTGCTACATTGCCATGATTGATCTGGACAACTTCAAGGCGGTTAACGATCTCCACGGGCATACTGTAGGCGACAAGGTGTTAGCTGAATCGGTACGCTACCTGATCGATCATCTCCGCCCATACGACAAGGTGTTCCGTTATGGCGGGGAAGAGTTTCTACTGTGCATGCCATATACAGAATTAGAGAGTGGACTTGAACGGGTAAAGGAACTCAATGCTGGTCTTGCCGAACTGGAAATTGATATTGGCGAAGAAGCGCCCATCCACATCGAGGCCTCTTTCGGCCTGGCGTTGCTCGACGCAGATATTCCGGTTGAAAAATCCATTGACCGCGCTGACAGGGCTCTTTATGCAGCCAAGGCCGCTGGGCGGAATCGCGTGCTGGTATGGGACGCATCGATGTGAAACGAAAGGTTCAGCTTCCTATAAGAGCCGTGACTCCAGAAAAAAGAGGTTAAAGATCTTCAGGCAGAATAAATTCTGTCAAGACTAGTGCCTAATAACAATAAGCAATAAAACGCCTGTTTGCCCTTATACAAACAGGTTTTTTTGAGCTATTAAAAGCAGTTACAGATCTGCTTTAATACTTTTTGCGTCTGGATAATATTCAGGTATCTGGTAAAAGCTGCAAAAATCTGGGGGCATGATATTATTCTGCTATATCTATGTATATCAACGGATGATGCCGTGAAGTCTCTGCTTTTATTTTTTGTTTTATTCTCTCTTTTCAATTCAGTCCATGCCCAGAACCTGTGCGACGCATCCTGTGAATTCTCTGCCACCTTTCCACAGGGCGGTAGCCTGGAAGCTATTGATGAATTAACCCTGACTTTTGGGGCAGAAGGAGAGTTGATCCTCGGCACGGGTGGTACCGTAAACACATCTATTCAGCCCTCGAGCCTGGATTTTACATCCGGGGGAACCTTGTTCTTATCAGCGGGTGAAAGTATTACATTTGGTCCGGGTGGATCTCTGATATTGGGTACTGGTGGTAATATGGATGCACTGAGCTATAACCTCAGTACCACAGGTGATATCACAATTGGGGCAACAGGTGGAAACCAGTCTATTAATATCAATGGTGATTTGGGTGCATCTGGAGTCCTGAGTTTCACATCGAACTCTCTAGAGATAAATTCAACCATCACTGCAGTTAGTCAATTGAACCTCGAAAACTCAACAACGATAAGTGGCTCGGGATCAATTACTACCTTTGAGTATGCAAATGTTTCAATCGGAAATGTAGTATCTGTATGGCCCATACCTTTGTCGTTGTCTGATAATAGTGGAGTGATTATTTATGGGTCAGATTTATTCAACCCAGACATTCAACCTCTTCAGCACTTTGATCCAGTATTCAATGATTTAGAATTCCCTATCAGCGACGGGAGTAATTGCATTGTAACTTCTCCTGAGTGTATAGCTGATGACGGAACCATCTACGTTCTATCCTCTGAAGGTAAACTGGTTAAAAAAGAGACTCCCAGCGATAACTCAACAAGTGGAAAAAGTGGGGCATTCGGTCTACCTTTTCTTGGCTTTTTCATGATTCTTTTATTTTTATCTGGATCGAGAAAAACACTTAAATCCTGATCTGTTTTGACATTAGTTGTTTTTATTACCCTATCTGGGCAGGGCTCACACATATACTCGTTTACTGCTTTGGAGCAAGGAAAGCTAAGGTGTGTGAAACAATAATCAGGGAAGTTGCTACCATCCAAAAATTACATCCCCTGGTTCCGTAAACACTACATCCCTAAAGCACTCCTACCGCACGAAGTTTATGCCCTTTGGGCACTCCCAATGAACAGTTGCCCCAGTTCACAACGACAGAAAATCAAAAAAGACTCCCCCCACACTTCCAGCAAATCCGAAAACTACTCCCATTCCCCTCCCCGCAATGCGGGCAAAAAATATCCGCCTCATCATCCTGCTGCAGTTGATCAACCGAAAGCTTCGCAGCAGCAAAATCCGATTCATCAATAACCCACAACTCCGGCCACGTCTCAAATGGAGACAGGTCGCCTACACCGCCTCCTGCATATTCGTTTTTAACTATGCATTCTATGCCCTGCTCCTGCAGCAGGTTTTTCAGATTAAAAACAATCAGACGGTTTTCATGGCTGAAGACTTTTTTCATTCATACTCAAAGCGATAATGCTTGGAGATAAATTCCAGAACCTTCCAGGTACAGCTCATGCCCTTAGGGAAAGTCACCAAATCTCCTCGACCCAGTTCTACCGGCTCTCCACCATCGGGGGTGACAATAACTCTGCCTTCGAGTATGTAGCACACTTCCTGATTATCATAAGTCCACGGAAACTCCGAGGGTTCCTTTTCCCATATCGGCCATTCTTCTACACCGAGTACATCAAGTTTTCCAGGTGCGGGATTATGCTCGTATAAAATTTGATCGATCATTGCTTTTGCTCTTCAGGTTTAACTGAGGGATTTTTAGTGATGTTTACTTGATGCCTCTGGATTCCTTGATCTTTTCGTAAGCTTCCTTGATCTGCTGCGTTTTCTCAGTAGCGTCTTTAATCATTTCTTCGGGCAGACCCTTGGCAACCAGCTTATCAGGATGATGCTGTGACATGAGTCGACGATAGGCTTTTTTCAGATCGGTATCCGATATGCCTTTTTCTACCCCTATGATGGCATAAGCATCCTTAACCGTCATAGCTGAGCTTGTATGACTACCCGCTCGATGAGAACCCTGACCAAAACCAGCCTTTAGCATTTCTTCAAGGCGGTGTAATTGATGTAGCGGAACCCCTAACTTTTGACAGATGTAGATAAGCACTTTCTCTTCATCTGCATGCATTACACCATCGGCATAAGCAGCCTGTAGCTGAATTTCCAGAAACATTTGAATCAGGGTACTACGCCGGTGCACTTCCTTTTTAAACTGATCGAGCACTGCATCCAGCGGAAAGTCTGGTGATTTACCTTCATTAAATAATTTCTTTGCTGACTCACGAACCTCTGCTGATAAGCCCATCTGAGTCATCACCGCCTGAGCCATTTTGATTTCTTCAGCGGTGACCTTGCCATCGGCTTTAGCAATATGCCCCATGACGGAAAAGGTGGCAGTGAAAAAGGCTGCCTGCACACGTTCCTGCTGCCCCGGGTCTATGCCACCGTCGGACATAATAGACCCCAGGCCCTTATCAAAATTATGACCAAAAGCGATTCCAAGTAGTGCGCCCAGAGGCCCACCCATCATAAAACCGAATGCACCGCCTAAAGCTTTACCCCACCAAGACATAATCAACTTACCTTTTTGATTTTTGATTGCCCCTTAAAATAGGGGTTAATCTTTTTAACACAAGAAAAAAATGAGACCTGTAAACGATCCTTTGGGTTTAACACGGCGAGACTATTATTTTGACTAGCTACTGTTTACCAAATGTTTTCAGATCATCAGCTGTAATACAGAAAACCCCACTCCCGCCATGCTCGAATTCGATCCAGGTTAAAGGCAACTCGGGATATTTATCCATCATTGCTGCCTGTGAATTACCCACCTCGACCACCAGTAGCCCATGATCACTCAGGTAATCACCCGCCTGCTGTAACATACGATCGACTATCTCGAGCCCATCGTCACCGGCCTGTAAGCCCATATTTGGCTCAGCCTTAAATTCTTCACTTAACGCCGCCATATCTTCTGCATCTACATAAGGGGGATTGGATACGATGAGGTCAAAACGCTGTGGCGGGATCTGTTCAAATAAGTCTGACTCATACAGATCTAGCTGATCAGACAATTCATGCTTAATTAGGTTCTGACGCGCAACTTCGAGTGCATCTCTGGATAAATCGGAAGCTGCCACATGCGCATCAGGAAAGGCATACTGACAGGCGATTGCAATACATCCACTACCGGTACACAGATCCAGGATACTGTTTACCTGATTAGCATCGATCCAGGGCTCAAAATGCTGATTAATCAGTTCACCGATTGGCGAACGAGGTACCAGAACACGCTCATCCACATAAAAAGGCAACCCGCAGAACCAGGCTTCTCGCGTTACATAAGCTGCAGGCTGACGCGTTTTGATACGCTGCATAATAATAGCAACCACACGCTCGCGTTCTTTTTGGGTCAACTGACTGCTGAAGTATTGTTGCGGCCAGTCGAAAGGCAAATTGAGTGCATGTAACACCAGATAAACCGCCTCATCCAGTGCACTCACAAAGCCATGGCCGAAGGTGAGATTGTTTCGATAAAATTCACTACCTGCCCATCGAATGTAATCTGTGATGGATGTCAATGAGTCGGTGATTTCTTTGCTTTCCACTAGGTTTAAATCTATGCATCAAATATAATGCCGCGAATTGTACACAGTTTTGCTTCTGCATTGTGTAATTTCAAGCAACTTCGGTACATATAAAGTGAAAAAAAACCTTATTATCATCGGCCTTATAACGGCAATCTGCCTCGGCTTAGCCAGCTCGATGCTAGCGCTTAAACCTGAACCCATAGTACTCCAGGCTGCCACCTGGTTTGGTAGCCAGGCAAGGCCACTACCTGCTTTTGAGTTAACCGATCATGCTGGCAAGCCTTTCAACCAGCAAAGCATCAAGGGGAAATGGCAACTGATGTTCTTTGGCTATACCAATTGCCCGGATATCTGCCCCGATTCGCTGCAGATGCTGACAAACATGATGAAACTGATCACCGATGAATCGGTAAAACAGCAATTACAGATTACCTTTATTTCAATAGACCCTGATCGTGATGATCTGGCCAAAATGAAGACCTACGTGACTTACTTTAATCCCTCATTCATGAGTGCTCGCGGCGAGATTGAAGAGGTGAACAAACTAACTCAGGCACTCGGCGTGATGCATGACATCAGTAAATCAGCCGATGGATCTAAATATGATGTCGCACATAGTGGAATACTCACTCTAATTGACCCACAGGGGCGTTTCGCTGGCGTGTTCAGCCCGCCGCATGATAGTGCCAGTATTGCGCACGACCTGACTAAAATTATTAACGGAAAATAAAACTGAGGACCCTCATGAAAAAAACAATCACCTTAATCCTTTGCCTGCTTTCAATGCAGATAATGGCAGACAGCAGTAAAGTAGAATTTTCAGATGGATGGATTAAGCAATTACCACCGGTTGTTCCAATGCGAGCTGGATACGTTAAAATCACTAACTCATCTGATGAAGATGTGGTCATTACCGCTATGCAAAGTGATGCCTTTGAAACAGTAGAGCTGCATGAAACCACTATGAAAGATGGCATGATGCAAATGGTACAGATGGATAGTTTTGTTATTCCCGCCAAAGGCAGCACTGATCTCAAACCGGGTGGAAAACACATTATGCTTATTAACCCACTGACTCCTTTAGCGATAGGTGACAAAGTTGATCTAGTTGTCACCTTCAGTGATTCAAAAGCTCAGAAAATACAACTTAAAGTAAAACAGTAAATCATGTCGAAAAAAAATAATGCCCAGTCTCAGTTTTCCGAAAAATTACTGGGCTGGTTATTTACCGCGCTGCCCCACCACCTGATTTCACGGGCCGTCTATTTCCTGACCCGCATCAAAACCCCGCTGGCGACTCCGGTGATACACTGGTTTATCAAAACCTTTAAGGTGGATATGTCTGATGCTGAAATTCAAATCATTGAGGAATACGACTGCTTTAATGATTTCTTCATCCGCTCACTGACCCCAAACGCCAGACCAGTAACTAGTGCCAAAAACACAGTTGCGAGCCCTGTCGATGGCACGGTATCGCAATGCGGCAACATTGTGAAAGGGCATTTATTTCAGGCTAAAGGACATTTTTACTCAGTAGAAGATTTGCTGGGTGGCGACACTTTAATGTCTCACATGTTTGAAGGTGGAAAATATGCCACGATTTACCTCGCCCCCTATAACTATCACAGAATCCACATGCCGATGGATGGCCTGTTAAAGAAAATGATCCATGTTCCCGGTCGCCTTTTCAGTGTAGCCCCCTGGACCGTGCAGCAGATTCCGCGCCTGTTTGCACGCAATGAACGTGTGGTCTGTCTGTTTTCCACCGCAACCGGACCCATGGCAATGATTCTGGTCGGAGCAATTAACGTGGCGGCCATTGAAACCGTCTGGCACGGTCTGGTAACGCCACCCAAAGGAAAAAAGGTGTCAGAGTATAATTATGACCATGCTGAAAGAAAATTCAGCAAAGGCCAGGAAATGGGGCGTTTCAATATGGGGTCAACGGTGATTCTGCTAACAACCGATAAGATTCAGCTAGCAGACCTTAAACCTCAGCAGACATTAAAAATGGGCGAGCTGATAGGGTATACATTAAGCTAATACCTGTTGAATTGAATCTTTCTGTAGCAATACCATTAACAGGCGATCCAGCCCTAATGCCACTCCGGCACAATTTGGCATTCCCAGCTCCAGTGCCTGCAAAAAACTCTCATCGATTGGGTACGTAGACAAACCAGACTCAATTCTTTTCCGGTTATCTGCTTCGAAACGCGCTCTTTGCTCCCTGGCATCGGTTAATTCAGTAAAGCCATTTGCCAGTTCCATATCCTGATAAAACAGTTCAAATCGTTCGGCGACCTTAGGGTTTTCTGGTTTTAACCGTGCTAACGATGCCTGCTCTGACGGGAAGTCATATACAAAAGTAAAGCCTTTAAACTGCTTAGCGATTACTTCACTGATTAACAGGTCAAGACAGTCTGCTCGAGACAGTAGATGACTATCAATTCCGCTGATGTGTTTATTCACACAGGCGCGTAATGGAGCATCGCTATCCTTATCGATATCCAGTTGTAGATAATCGTTAAATGCGCCGTGATACGTTATTTTTTCAAACCTGGCTGGAGCATCGGTAAAACTGAGAATTAACTGCTGCACCTGATCCATCAGTTGCTGGTAATCAAACCCGATGCTGTACCATTCCAGTAAGGTAAACTCAGGTTGATGACGTCGCCCCTGCTCTTCATCCCGAAACGCATGGCAAATCTGGTAGATTGATCCACTTCCATTTGCCAGCAGACGCTTCATGGCAAACTCAGGCGAGGTTTGTAGATACTGGGTTTGATTATTGACGCAGGCACTGATCGACTGAATATGCACGTCGGTATTGGTGCTGTGGGAGAGTAATGGCGTATCGACTTCGAGAAAATCACGCGCATCAAAAAAGGCCCGAATCTGCTTTAGCATTCGGGCCCTGTGCTGAAGGATAGTCAGCGGATCTGTTTGCAAGGTCTGCAATCAGTTCTTCACGCGTGACATGTAATCTCCGCTGCGGGTATCGACACGTATGACTTCACCTATCTCCAGAAATAAAGGTACCTTGACCACTGCACCTGACTCAAGAGTAGCAGGCTTGGTACCTCCCTGTGCGGTATCGCCCTTTAACCCGGGATCGGTCTCGACGATGGCCATTTCAACAAAATTCGGTGGAGTAACAGCTAATGGTGAACCATTGTATAGTGTGACTTCACACATATCCTGAGCCTTTAGCCATAGATAGGCATCACCGACAGCATTTTTATCAGCAGCATATTGTTCAAAGGTATCGGGAACCATAAAATGATAGAATTCACCATCATCATATAAATACTGCATGTCAATATCAATTACATCTGCCGCTTCCAGGCTTTCGCCTGATTTGAAGGTTTTTTCCAGCACACGGCCTGAACGCAGATTGCGGATCTTGACGCGATTGAATGCCTGCCCTTTTCCCGGCTTTACAAATTCATTTTCAATGATGGCGCAGGGGTCACCGTCCATAATGACTTTTAATCCGCTTTTAAACTCGCTGGTGCTATAACTTGCCATATTCTTCTCGGGTCACTATCTAAAAAATGCCAATGATACCGGATTCTATCCAGATACCACAATCACAGAACTGGAAACAGTTGCTGTCAAATGCCTTTCGTAACCGCAGGGATTTACTCGACTACTGCCAAATCGATTCATCCGCGCATGTATTCAATGCCGATTGCGGATTTCCACTACGCGTTACACGTTATTATGCTTCGCTGATTGAAAAGGGCAATGCTCTGGATCCACTGCTACTACAGGTGTTACCCGACGCTCGTGAAAGCGATCAAACAGTCGGTTACAGCACTGACCCGGTTGGAGATCAGGATGCGATGGTAGCACCGGGGTTGATCCATAAATATCCGAATCGAGTTTTACTCACTTTAACCGGTGCCTGTGCAATTCACTGTCGCTATTGTTTCAGGCGCCACTTCCCCTATTCCGATGCAGTAGTCGATTACAGCCTGTCGGGGGCGATTATGCGCTACCTGCAACAACATAGCGAAGTTAGTGAAATAATTCTGTCTGGTGGAGACCCACTGGTAATGGGAGATGAACAAATTTTTAGATTGATTCACAATTTAAATCACTTTAAGCACATACACTTACTACGTATTCATAGCCGTCTACTTTCGGTTCTGCCCGAACGCATTACCGATAAGCTGATGCAGGTTCTGGAATCTTTTCACGGTCAGATCGTGTGGGTCACACATATTAATCACGCTAATGAAATCTCTGAGCATAATCGACAGGCGTTCAACACCATAAACCTGTATGCTCAGCGCATCTTTAATCAAAGCGTACTACTCAAGGGTGTTAATGATAATGCTGAATCTCTGGCAGAACTTAGCTTTCGACTGTTTGATAGCTCGATCACTCCTTATTACCTTCACAGGCTGGACAAGGTTCAGGGGAGTCAGCATTTTGCTTTGTCAGAAGCAGAATCCTGCCAGATCTACCGAGACCTCAAACATCGCCTGCCCGGATATCTGTTACCTCGAATGGTGGATGAAATTGCGGGTAAACTTTCGAAAAGCACAGTACATTGCGACTAAATTGCGCTATTATCCCGATATTTGAAAAACCTTATAAATTGTATTAACTTACCCCGCCAACTATGCATTCAGAATCAGAAAAACTAATTCGCCTGTTAATCGTAGATGAAGGTTTACATCAGGCAGAGCAAATCACCAGCTCATTGCGAAGCTCAGGACTCCATGTACTCGCTGAACACGCTGAAGATGCTGAAGACATGACAGAAATCATCAACAGCAAGCCACTCGATCTAATCCTGTTTTCCATGGATTTACCTGACTTTAGCCTGCAGCAAGCTCAGCAACTGATTCACGAATGTGGGCGACACCTTTCGCTGATCTGCATTACCGATAAGATCAGCGAGCCTCTGGTGGTGCATGCGATGGAACAGGGCGCTCAGGATATTTTGCTATCAACAGAACTGGAACACCTGGCCCTGGTGGTTAAACGCGAAGCACAAAATTTAAAAATCTGGCGAAAATTCGTCAGCAATGAAAAAGAGTTACACGAAAGCGAAAAACGTTGTCAGTCATTGCTGGCAAACTCCAAGGATGCCGTCGCCTATGTTCACGAGGGTATGCATATCTACGCAAATGCCCCCTATATGGATCTGTTCGGACATACCGATTTTGACGAAGTTGAAGGCGTGCCATTGATCGACATGGTGGAAAGCAGTCAACAGGAAACTCTCAAACAATTTTTGCGAAACCTGAGTCAAAACAAAAACACTACCAATGAACTCACTCTTAACCTTATTCACCATAGCGGTGAAGTGATTCAGGGACTAGTGGAATTCTCTCGTGCCAGCTTCGACGGTGAACCTTGCACCCAGATTTTAATCCGCTCAAAAGCCGATACTAGCGAGCTGGAAGAGCAGATAAATTATTTGCATAAACACGATCTGGTGACAGGCTTATATAATCGCCAGTATTTCATGGAAAAACTGCAGGCCAGTATCGACGAAGCTATCAGCGGTGGTAAATCTTCAGTTCTGTTATACATTTCTATCGATAACTTCACCCATGTTCGCGATACTGTGGGTATCTCAGGCTGCGATATCCTGATCAATGATATTGCCAAAATACTTCAGCAGGGTAGTGACGAAAATGAGCATGTTTGTCGCTTCGGTGCTTATAGCTATACCATTCTCTGTCACGACAAGGATAAGAAAGAAGTTGAGACTGGCACTGCAAATTTACTCAAATTGATCGAACAGAATATTTCCGAAATTGGGAAGCAATCCATCAGCTCCACCTGCAGTATCTCGATTTATTATATCGATGAAAATGTACCTCCAAACCCGAATGAGATTATTGCACGCTCAGAGCGCAATCTTGACCAGATTCAGCGTAATGGTGGTAATCGTGCTGAAGCGTACGTGCCTGTAGCAGGTGAAATGAGTCAGGAAGAAGAAGATGCTGAGGTTACACGTAAGATCAAGGCGGCTATATCAAACAATAGCATCATCCCACTATTTCAACCCATAGTTAGTATTGGAGGTGCAAGCGGTGAACGTTATGAAATCACTCGCCAGATAAATACTGAAGATGGGGAAATAATTACCGATGCAGAACTGATGCCTTCTGCCGAACGCTCAGGTAGCGCCAAGACCCTGGATCGCTGGTCAATTATGCAAGCCATTAGAATTATTGGTAAGTCGATACAGGCCAATCGAAAGATCGATGTTTTTATTACTCTCAGCGCCGATTCTATTCAGGATCCCACGCTGGCGCGCTGGATTGCTCAACGCTTACAGGGATCGAAAACTCCTGGCGAACGTCTGGTTTTAGGCCTCAATGAAGCGCATGCAGTCAATCAGCTTAAGGCAGCCAAAACCCTGTTCAAGGGCCTTAAACAATTACATTGCCAGGTTTTTCTGGATGGTTTTGGCACCGGGATAAACCCATTCCAGCTGGTCAAACACTTACCGGTAGATTACCTGCGCATCAATTCAGCCTATATGGAAGGACTGTCTTCCAATCAGGAAAATCAGAACAGTATTCGCGAAATGACTGAGCAGGCATCTTCCATGGAGATACGCTGCATTGTACCGAAAGTAAGCGATGCTAGCGTGTTGAGCGTATTGTGGTCGGTCGGTGCTGATTTTGTGCAGGGTGAATTCTTACAGGCGCCCAGCGGCAGAATGAGTTACGACTTTACCTCTATGTCAAGTTGATTCCTCCAATCTCTCTATATTGCGGCTTTCAAAGCCGCAATACGTTTTTCCAGTGGTGGATGGGTACTCATTAACTCCATCAACGAAGTGCCAGCCGAAATACCAAACGCAGCAAACTCACCTTTCATACCCTGCGGCTCATGAGCGTGACGCAAACGCTCTAAAGCAGCTACCATTTTCCCTGCCCCGGCAAGTCTTGCCCCACCCTCATCAGCACGATATTCGCGCCTGCGAGAAAACCATGCCGCAATCATTGCAGCCACTATACCTAATAGCATTTCTGCAACTATCGAGCCGATCCAGTATCCCGGCCCCACACCGCGTTCTACCTTAAATACCACGCGATCTACTAAGATCCCGATAATGCGAGAAAAGAAAATGACAAAAGTATTCAAAACCCCCTGTAGCAACCCCATAGTGACCATATCGCCATTCGCCACATGTGACATTTCATGCCCCAGAACAGCTTCAACCTCATCTCGTGACATTTGATTAAGCAGCCCTGAGCTAACCGCCACAAGTGCATTATTTTTATCCATACCCGTGGCAAATGCATTCATCACATCAGCCGGAAAGATGCCGACTTCAGGCATACCAACCCCAGCCTGTTGTGCCTGACGTTTAATCACATTCACCAGCCATCGTTCGGTTTCATTGCGTGGAGTGTCAATAATCTGCACACCCATTGAACGTTTAGCCAGCATTTTGGACATGGCCAGAGAAATAAATGAACCGGCAAATCCCATGATGGCAGCCATCAGCAACAGGCCATTAAGCTGGAATGCCCCACCCTGCTGAGCCAGATAAGAATCCACACCTAACACTCGCATAGAGATACTGAGCACAGCCAGTACACCAAAATTGGCGAGTAAAAATAACACGACACGATTGAACATTTTGAACCTCGAGTTGCTTATACTGAAATCCAATATAATGATGAATAGACTGATAACAAGCACCTGTCACCCAGATTTTTCATCTTAAGACTTGAGTAAGACACACAGGATCAGTGCCAGAAATACATCTATAGCCAATAAACTTCGATACTCGGCTAATACAAAGCAAAATATGTATAATTCATCACCTGAATAGATTTATTATTCGTTCCAATATTCAGTTATTATAGATTCAATCAGCCACTGCCCGACTGTAATCAAATGATCATTAATATCGGGTACTCTGCAGCGTTTTTGCATTTAGACCAATAAATACTCAGGAATCAAAAAGTGAAAAGCCCTTTTAAACTGGATCGTCGTACCAAAATAGTAGCGACTTTAGGCCCTTCTTCAGCATCAGAAGACATCATCATGTCACTGGTACAGGCTGGGGTGAATGTATTCCGACTCAATTTTAGCCATGGTTCTCATGAAGAACAGCGTCAACGCGTAGATATGATCCGTAATATCGAGAAAATGGTTGACCGTCCGATTGGCATACTCATCGATTTACAGGGACCCAAACTTCGTATTGGCACCTTTAGCACAGTCAAGGTTAAACTGAAAAAGAAGCAAATCTTTACTTTTTTTCTAAATGACCATGTTGGCGATGAACATGGTGTTACTCTGCCGCACAGGGAAATCTTTGAAGTGTTACAACCTGGGCATGACTTACTCATCGACGATGGCAAGGTACGCTTAAGAGTGGAAAAGGTTACAGCCACAGAAATCACCACTCAGGTTATCGTGGGTGGCAAAATCTCTGATCGTAAAGGGGTTAATGTTCCAGATACTCAGTTACCTATCAGTGCTCTCACCGATAAAGACCGTAAAGACCTGGCCTTCGGCCTGGATCTAAATATCGACTGGGTGGCACTATCCTTTGTTCAGCGTGTAGAAGATGTCATGGAAGCGCGCGAATTAATCGGTGACCGTGCAGGTGTACTCGCCAAACTGGAAAAACCTTCAGCACTGGATGATCTGGAAAATATCATTGCCTGTGCCGACGCCATTATGGTCGCTCGTGGAGACCTGGGCGTTGAGCTACCTCCTGAACGTGTTCCCTCAATTCAAAAACGCATTGTAGAAATATCTCGTGCCAAGGGAAAACCCGTTATCGTAGCTACCCAGATGCTGGAATCGATGATCCAGTCTCCTGTACCCACCCGTGCAGAAGCCTCTGACGTGGCAACGGCTATTTACGATGGTGCCGATGCAGTGATGCTATCAGCCGAAACCGCAGCCGGTGAATATCCTTTAGAAGCTGTAGAAGTGATGGGTAAAATCATCAGTGTTACCGAGAAAGACGAACATTACCGTAAAATGCTACGCGTATATCCCATTGATGGGGAAGCCACTGATGCAGACGCTATTGCCAGTGCAGCGACTTCCATCGCAACAGTGCGCAAATGTTCAGCCATCGTGACTTTCACCAGTACTGGATCAACAACCATTCGTGTTTCACGTATGCGCGCTATGGTACCTATTCTGGGTCTCACCCCTTCTGATCATGTCGCGCGAAAACTAGCATTGGTGTGGGGTGTTTATTCGGTACAGACACGCGATGTGGAATCATTCTCAGAAATGGTGGGTAAATCGGTACGTATGGTTCAACGTAAAGGATTTTCCAAACTGGGTGAACGCATCGTGGTGATCGCTGGTGTCCCCTTCGGTACCCCAGGCTCAACCAATGTTATTCGTCTGGCTGAGGTTTCTACTGAATATGGCGAGCCTTAATAGAGCTAAGACTCGTTATCGCGACAGATAGAACTTAAGGGGACGCTAAAGGCGCTCCCTTTATTCTTTATCGATCTGCTCTACCCAGTCCACATTCTGCCAGCCGCGTGGTAACTTGCTACCACGCTTGCCTCGTTCGATCACATAATCCATCAGTTCAGGATGATTCATGGTTTTGAATTTCTTGCCTACGTGTAAGGTCAGGCTATCCTTTTCATCGACACAGTGAATAGCGCCAACAATCTCTTCACCTGCCTTAAGCTTCTTGGGCGGTACATTAATAATTTTATTGCCCTTACCTTTGGCGAGTTGAGGTAAGTCACGTATTGGAATCACACCAATATAGCCGTCACTGGTGACTGCAACGATATACTGACTGTCGTAATCCTTGACTGCAACTGGAGGCAATAACTCGGCGCCAGCCGGGATGCTGATCAAGGCCTTGCCATTCTTATTGCGCGTCACCATATCGGAAAACTTGCAGATGAATCCATAACCAAAGGTAGTCGACATTAGATACAGGTCATCATCACGCCCCATCACGGTGGCAATAAAGTTGACCCCTGCGGCAGGTTTGAAACGCCCGGTTAAAGGCTCGCCCTGACCGCGTGCAGATGGCAGATTATGTGAGGGGGTAGCATAGCTGCGTCCGTCACTATCGATAAACACTGCCATCTGATTGCTCTTGCCGCGAGCGGCTGACTGGTAGCCATCGCCAGATTTATAGCTCAGGGCTTCAGGGTCAAGATCATGTCCTTTACCCGCGCGCACCCAGCCTTTAGCTGATAGTACAACAGTGAGCGCTTCGGAAGGCATCAGGTCAGACTCATCCATAGCCCTGGCCGCTCCACGCGTAACTATCGGAGAACGACGATCATCGCCATAGGTTTCTGCATCTTCAATGATTTCATTCTTGATCAGGGTTTTCATGCGGCGCTCTGATCCCAGTACTTTTTCCAGTTCAGCCTTTTCCTTTAATAACTCATCCTGCTCGCCACGGATTTTCATCTCTTCCAGTTTCGCCAGATTGCGTAACTTTGTTTCCAGTATCGCTTCAGCCTGAATATCGGTAATCTTGAAGGTGCTCATTAATACCGGCTTAGGTTCTTCTTCCGTCCGAATAATACGAATCACTTCATCCAGATTCAGATAGGCGATCAACAGGCCTTCCAGGATATGTAGGCGCGCATCCACCTTATCCAGTCGCCATTGCAGACGACGGCGCACGGTATCCATTCTAAATTCCAGCCACTCCTTAATGATCATCTTCAGGTTTTTCACCTGTGGGCGGCCATTGGTACCGATCATATTCATATTAACGCGATAGGTTTTTTCCAGATCAGTGGTGGCAAACAGGTGGTTCATCAAGCCTTCCACATCAATACGGTTTGAGCGCGGCACAATCACCAGGCGTGTCGGATTTTCATGATCCGACTCGTCGCGCAGATCATCTACCATAGGCAATTTTTTGGCTTGCATCTGGCTCGCTATCTGCTCCAGAATGCGCGCCCCTGATACCTGATGCGGCAATGCAGTGATGATGATATCGCCATCCTCTTTCTCATAAACCGCGCGCATGCGTATCGAGCCATTGCCGGTTTCGTACATGCTTTTCAATTCATGCGCAGGCGTAATAATTTCAGCCTCAGTTGGATAATCCGGCCCTTTGATATGCTCCAGCAATTCTTCCAGGGTTGATCGTGAATTTTCCAGCAGGCGAATACAGGCACTGGCGACTTCGCGAAGATTATGGGGCGGTAGATCAGTTGCCATACCAACCGCTATACCGGTAGTACCATTGAGTAGAATATGCGGCAGACGTGCTGGTAATAGACGCGGTTCCTGCAAGGTGCCATCAAAGTTAGGCAGCCAGTCCACCGTACCCTGGCCGAGTTCACGCAATAACACTTTTGCGATTGGTGCCAGACGTGATTCGGTATAACGCATCGCAGCGAAGGATTTAGGATCATCGGCTGAACCGAAGTTACCCTGCCCGTCGATCAGTGGATAACGATAGGAAAACGGCTGTGCCATCAATACCATGGCTTCATAGCAGGCGCTATCGCCATGTGGATGAAACTTACCCAGTACATCCCCCACTGTGCGAGCGGATTTTTTATGTTTTGAACTGGCTGATAAACCCAGCTCAGACATGGCATAGATAATTCGGCGTTGTACGGGTTTCAGACCATCACCGATATGCGGCAAGGCACGGTCCAGAATGACGTACATGGAATAATCGAGATAGGCTTTTTCGGTGAAGTGGTGCAGAGGTTCCAGTTCTACACCTTCGTAATTAATAATATCGGACATTTGTACCCAGATAGATGATTTTTTGTGGGCGGTAGTTTACCGCCTTGTGGTGGTGGAAGCTACGGTAAACCGTTAAACTCCAGCTATGATAAAGATCTTAATATTCCTCGTATTTATATATTTTCTTGCCTGCCTGATTTTGTACATCAAGCAGCGTGACCTAATGTACTTCCCAACTCCTGAAGCCCATTCAACACAGGCACAGGAAGTCTGGATAGACTCGCATCAGCATCGCCTGAAACTTTGGCAAATGCATCAGAAAAAACCGGCCATTATTTATTTCGGTGGCAATGCCGAAGCAGTAGAGGATAATATTTCAGGATTTGGTCAGGCGCTAGCTGAGCACACGGTTTATCTGGTGAATTATCGAGGCTTTGGCGGTAGTAGCGGAAAACCCAGTGAACAGGCCATATTTCAAGATGCTCTGGCGGTATACGATGCCATAAAGGATAAACATAGCAGTATCAGTGTGATTGGTCGCAGCCTGGGGTCAGGAGTAGCAGTGTATCTGGCCACTCAAAGAAAGATCGACAAAGTAGCACTGGTCACACCCTACGACAGCATTAAAAACGTGGCAAAGTCACACTACCCTGTGTTTCCCGTGAGTATATTATTAAAGGATTGTTTTGATTCCGTGTCCAGAAGTGGGCAATTGACTCAACCGGTTTTAATATTACTGGCAGATCATGATGTGACCGTGCCAAGGAAGAATAGCGAAAACCTGATAGCTGCACTTAAGCCTGAACAGGCCGAAACTCAAATCATAGTGAACAGTGATCATGGAAGTATCTCTTCACATGCTGAGTATTTCAGCAGCCTGTCGATTTTTTTTGACCAGGGCCTGTTTACAGGTGTTAACAGGCCCTAGGTCAATCGCATACTGCGACCAATGTTCCTGCCATAATATATTTCCATCATTTCACGGCGAATTTTTTCACTGATCATGCGCTGTTCCTTGGGTGCGACATCATCCGCATCCACACCGAACAAATAGGTATCCAGATCAAACTCCTTTAACACCATCTTGGTGTGGAAAATATTTTCCTGATACACATTGACATCAACCATCTGGTAACGCTCGCGCGAATCACGTGCCAGATAGTTCTGAATTGAATTGATTTTATGATCGATAAAATGCTTCTTGCCATTCACATCACGAGTGAACCCTCTCACCCGGTAATCCATGATAACGATATCCGATTCGAATGAATGTATCAGGTAGTTCAAGGCCTTTAGCGGTGAAATTCGTCCACAGGTAGAGACATCGATATCTGCACGAAAGGTGGATATCCCATTCTCAGGATGGCTTTCGGGATAGGTATGTACTGTAATATGACTTTTATCCAGGTGTCCGACTACTGATTCAGGCAACGGACCCGGTGACTCAGTGTTGGATATTGATTCCGCCGCGACAGGCTCTTCAGAAATCAGAATGGTAACACTGGCGCCATGCGGCTCATAATCCTGATGCGCGATATTCAGCACATTAGCGCCGATAATCTCTGTTACATCGATTAATATTTGAGTAAGACGCTCAGCACTATAAGCTTCATCAATGTACTGAATGTAGCGTTTTTCCTGATCACTATTTGCGGCATAATTAATATCGTAAATATTGAAGCTCAAGGTCTTTGTCAGGTTATTAAAGCCATGTAGTCTCAATTTTTTTTTCTGAACCACTAGATGATTACCTGTCGAATAAGGATAAAGAGGTCGTGTAAATAACACGACATTATTTTAATTTTCACTGCTTACCCCAGCATTACACTTCTGCTAAATCGCCTTTTTCCTGCAACCAGGATTTACGTTCGGCAGCGGATTTTTTGGACAATAACATATTCATGACCTTGAATGAATCATCACCTGCTTCAATAGTAAGCTGAGCAAGCCGCCTTGTATCCGGTGCAATTGAACTTTCACGCAATTGCAGGGGATTCATTTCACCCAGGCCTTTAAATCGAGTCACAGTCACCTTGCCCTTCTTCTTCTCTGCCGCAATACGATCCAGAATGCCATTACGCTCATCTTCATCCAGTGCATAGTATTTTTCACGCCCAACATCGATTCTATACAACGGTGGTTTCGCC
Organism: Gammaproteobacteria bacterium; assembly: GCA_050298595.1. Classification (GTDB taxonomy): domain Bacteria; phylum Pseudomonadota; class Gammaproteobacteria; genus JACNJF01. The sequence continues at coordinate 27,769 of JBNKUM010000115.1, forward strand.
ACATACACATGACCACCCTCGACCAATGGCTGAAAATGCCGCAGAAATAAGGCGCATAACAGAGTTGCGATATGTAGCCCATCCGAATCGGCATCGGCCAGAATACAGATTTTGCCATAACGCAATCCACTTAAGTCAGGCGACCCTGGCTCGACACCGATAGCGACCGAGATATCGTGTACTTCCTGCGAGGCCAGTACCTGATCCACCGACACCTCCCAGGTATTCAGGATCTTGCCGCGTAACGGCATTATGGCCTGAAACACACGGTCGCGGGCCTGCTTGGCCGAACCACCAGCAGAATCCCCTTCTACCAGAAACAGTTCGGTACGAGTCACATCCTGACTCGTACAATCAGCCAGCTTGCCGGGTAATGCCGGACCCGCAGTCACTTTTTTACGCACCACCTTCTTGGACGATTTAAGACGCTTCTGAGCACTGGTAATGGCCATCTGAGCCAGCAGGTCGCCAGTCTCAGCATGCTGGTTCAACCACAGACTGAAAGCATCCTTGGCAATACCAGATACAAAGGCTGCGGTTTCACGCGAAGAGAGTCTTTCTTTGGTCTGTCCGGAAAACTGTGGATCCTGCATCTTAACTGACAGAATAAAGCTCACCTTATCCCACACATCATCCGGCGCAATCTTGACTCCTCTCGGCACCAGATTACGAAATTCGCAAAATTCACGAATCGCGTCGGTTAACCCGGTGCGCAATCCATTCACATGTGTACCGCCCTGCGCGGTGGGGATCAGGTTGACGTAACTTTCAGTAATGGTTTCGCCACCTTCCGGCAGCCAGACTACAGCCCAGTCTACGGCTTCTACTTCACCCTTCATTGAGCCAATAAAAGGGTCAAGCGGTAACATCTCAAAGCCAGATAAGGATTCCTTCAAATAATCGGATAGCCCATCTTGATAACACCAGTCTTCCGTCTCCTTGGTTTTCTCGACGTAGAACTTGACCCGTAGACCTGGGCATAAAACCGCCTTAGCTCGCAGGATATGCTTAAGACGAGGGATAGAAAAATTAGGACTATCGAAATAGCTTTCATCCGGCCAGAAGCGTATGGTAGTACCGCTGTTTTTCTTACCTACAGTGCCGATTTCTTCCAGATCGGAGAATTTATCGCCATGCTGAAAGCTCATGGAGTATTCCTTACCACCACGTCTTACCCGAATGTCCAGCTGACGCGATAAGGCATTCACTACAGACACTCCCACGCCGTGTAATCCACCCGAGAACTGGTAGTTTTTATTGGAAAACTTGCCACCCGCATGCAGCTTTGTGAGGATAACCTCAACTCCGGGAATACCCTGCTGAGGATGAATATCAACCGGCATACCACGACCGTCGTCGATGACAGACAGGGAATTATCCTGATGCAGGATCACTCCAATCTGGGTGGCAAAACCTGCTATGGCTTCATCCACACTGTTATCGATCACTTCCTGCGCCAGATGATTGGGGCGCGAGGTGTCGGTATACATACCCGGGCGTTTTTTTACCGGGTCCAGACCGGTAAGGACTTCGATGGCAGAGGCATCATATGTTGTATTCAATGGACTAAATTCCGTACTGTTGATTTAATGCGGCGAAAGTATATATCGCAAGCTTGATTTTGTAACGGTTATCCTTATATATATGCGATCTTGTTTTTAAGTCGGGCATACCTATGAGCGAATCTCCCTATATTCATCACGTTACAGCACAGGACTTTAATACGCTGGTCGTAGAAAACTCATTCAAACAACCCGTACTGGTCGATTTCTGGGCAGAATGGTGTCAACCCTGTCAGGCACTGATTCCCGTACTCACCAAACTGGCAGAAGAATATAAAGGCGCATTCATCCTCGCCAAGGTAAATAGCGACGAACAGGGCGAACTGGCTGCACATGCCGGAGTAAGAAGCCTGCCTACTGTGAAACTGTTTATCGATGGACAAATCGCTGATGAATTCATGGGCGCCCTGCCCGAATCTGAGGTACGCAAGTTCCTGGACAAATATATCCAGTCAGAATCCGATGCCATTATGAGTGAAGCCGTTCAGGCCTACCATGAAGGCCGCAAACAGGATGCACTGGACATGATGAACAAGGCACTGGCAGAAGATCCACAGAATGCCAAGCTAAAAATCAATATCGCCAAGATGGTCGCCAATGATGGTGATTATGAAAGTGCCAGTGCATTGATCGATACACTAAGTGATGAAGATAAAGATCAAGCTGAAGTACGCGAGATGATGGCGCAGATTAAGCTCGCGGTGAAGCTTAAGGATGCGGGTGATCCTGCTGAAATTGAACAGCGTCTGAATGATAACCCAGAAGATCTGGATGCGATGTTACAGATGAGTAATTATCTGACTGCTGCTGGTCAGTTCGAAGAGGCGATTAAGTTATTACTCGACATCATGACGAAGGATAGAAATTTTAATGATGATGCGGGGCGTAAGGGCTTGTTGGAGGTTTTTGATATTTTAGGATCGGAGAATCCGCTGGTTAAGACCTATCGTCGCCGCATGTTTACGCTATTGCATTAGTCTTTACCTGTTATTACTTCGGGCTCCATGCCCTCCGTCAGGAGGCCTGCCAGGCTGTTCAAAATCGTTTCTTGCGGTTTTGTGCAAGGCTCGTAGCAACGAAGTATGAGTGCTATATGGAAGTAGTGTTCTTCGTTCGGCCTTGTACTTGCAACACCTAAACTCCTTTAAGCGTCGACTCTACCATCCTGTATTCCCTGCACTTTCACTATTCCAGGCGGTCATGCCATGCCTAAAAAAAAACCAAAAATTCCTTGTAAATATCACAAGGACCTACTCTTTTAATTCTTTGCCAAATCAAATACATCGCCCCTTTCACCCCTAATTTTTCAACCTGAACTTCTAACAAAGGCAAAAATCCACAATTTTTTTCTGGAAAAATATTTTTTTGATCTACACTCAGTTTCGTATCAAAAAAAATATCCAGTCGAGATCAAAAAAATCAACACCGGGAAACTGGAAAGCTGAATCTACTAATACGAAAGACATGCAATTCTAATGATTAATAATTTAATAAGGATTTATTTATGAAATTAAAACTCTCCCTCTTTTTTATTACCCTTTTGCTCAACACATCACTATGGGCTGCAGATGAATCTCCACTAACCGTAAACGGTGCAACCACAGTTAATGCTACCGAAGCCAAGGCTTTATTTGACAGTCAGGCCTTATTTGTTGATGTTAGAAAAGACTCTGACTGGGATGCGGGCCGGATTCCTGGTGCGGTTCATCTTGACAATAAAAAAGGTATTTTTACCGATGCCGCTCTAAGTAATGAAATCTCAAAAGATGAAAAAGTAGTCATTTACTGTAACGGAGCCTCATGCCCTCGCAGTTCCAAAGGTAGCGCATCAGCAGTCAGCTGGGGCTTCAAGAATGTATATTATTTCAGAGATGGTTTTCCCTCCTGGAAAGCAGCAGGGTACCCTGTCGAATAAGTGCATTAACCCGTAGTAAGAAGGGAATTCCATGTCATTCAAAGTACGTTTAATCAGTTTTATCTCTATAGCCATCGCCCTGGTGATGGCTGTTTTTTTTACAATTACTTATTTCTCTCTAGACATTGCACAGCAGCGTTTCGGGGAGGAGGCGATCAGAGGCAAGAGTGTACTTTGGCAAAAGGTTATACAGGTCGAACTCGACCAGATGGAGGCATCTACCAGTAGCCTGACCCGCTCCAGAGATGCATTGAAAGCGTTGAACAAGATTGAGATGACAGCACTGTCGGATGCCACGCTACCGACTTATAATCGCCTGAGTGCTTCCCATGTTATAACTCGCCTGCAAATAGCCAATACTTCTGGACAGGTAGTTTTCTCGGCTCCAGAGACTTTTTCGGGTTCCTCCTCCAAAAACCTTATCGGTAAAGCATTGGCAGAAAAGAAAATATTTAAAGGCGTTGAACGTGATGACGATGGTCTGATTGTAGCTGAAATATCCTTCCCATTATATTTTCGTGGGAAGCTGGTAGGTGTAGGTATTTATATGGTCGACCTGGCGACAGCGATGGAAAAGTTCAAACAGGCCGATGGCTCAGATTTCCATCTGTTTTCAGATAGCAAAAATCTGGAATACAGCTCAAACCCCGATCAGTTTAATCTGATTAGTGAGTATGTCGACTTTTCCAGCCAGTCCAGGCAGTTCAAGTATGACAACCATGGATTACTTATGAGTCTCGTACAGTTTCCTTTATCCGATGAAAGTGGTAATCATATTGCTAATCTTGCCTCTGCGACCGATTATACTGAGAGTTATCTTCGCCAGTCCCGAGTCTATACGACGGGTATCATTGCAGGATTGGTTGCATTTGCGGTCGGCATCCTACTCATTTACTACTTTATTCAACACTCGTTCAAACCTATGAACAGAATCCTGACGGTGATTGAAAATATCGCTGTCGGTAATCTAACGGATGAAGTGATAGTAAAATCCAACGATGAATTTGGTCGTGTCATGAAAGGCTTACAGGATATGCAAAGCAAACTTAAAGGTATGATCGACGATATCAACCTGGCAAGTCAGCAGATAGACTCATCGGCCGAACATCTGGAAACCGTTACCAATGAATCGAGTAAGCGGGTGAATACTCAAAGCCAGATTACCGACCAACTGGTGAATGATATTGATCAGTTAATCAACGCCTCTAATAATGTCACCCAGGCAGCAACTGAAGCCAATAGTGAAACCAGTGGTGCCGTTAACGAAGTCAGTAATGGTCGCAATATCATTACCGATGGAGTGAAAGCAATACAGAATATCTCTGATCAGGTACATCGAGCAGAAGAAGTGGTGAAAAGTGTACAGAATGAAACACAGAATATTGGCTCAGTGCTGGATGTCATCAAGGGTATTGCCGAACAGACCAACCTGCTGGCGTTGAATGCTGCTATAGAAGCAGCGCGCGCTGGTGAACAGGGGCGTGGATTTTCTGTAGTGGCGGATGAGGTTAGAACCCTCGCCAGCCGGACCTCACAGTCCACTCAGGAGATTGAAGCTATGATAGAAAGCCTGCAGGCAGGGTCTGCAGATGCAGTAGAAAAAATGCAGGGCAGTATCAAAATGGTTGAAAAGGGTGTGGAAATAGTCAATCTTGCCGATCAATCCTTTGACACTATCGCCCAGTCGATGACCTCTATCAGCGCAAAGAACGAAAGTATATCTAGCGCTTCAGAAAACCAGATGTCTATATCACGTACCATGCATGATAATGTCCAGACTATATCTTCTGCTACCAATTCAACATTGGAAGGCAATCAAATAACTGTGACCTCCACCGAAGAATTAATAGCGCTGGCAGAAAAACTGAAGCAGAAGGTTAAACAGTTTACTACCTCCTGACAGGTATTTCGCTAGCTTACAGATATATAAGTTACTTATTTCGATCAGCTGATCATTACAGATACAAAACACCTTGTAGTGACGACTAATTACAGATTTAATTCTGCTTAAAAAGAAGAAAGCGTACTAGCAATTTCTTTCATATTGCTTGCACGCATTCCATATCGAAATTCGTATTTTTTATAAATTACTTCAATAATACTTGTGAGAAAATATTCATCTCCTTTATTGAATTCACCCTGCCCTAAGGTTTTTCTAATATCAGCCAACTCTCTTGAAAAAAAATATAATTGGGCGTTGTGTAAAGATTCAAGAGAGTCGAGAACATCTTCAGCTGATTCCGCATCTATTAAAAACGAGTAGTCAGTTATATTGCTAAATAGCTTATTGATTTCATTAGGTGTTGCTTTTAATTTTTCCCAGAACCTCTTGCGTAGCTTACGGTCACAATCTTTTACATAGCTGCTGTTTAGATTTAATGTCAGTTTAAATAACGCATTACTTTTTGGATACCTTCCAACATGTAAGTTCAGATAGTCTAAATCCATGACATCCATTTTCTTATCTGAATATAATCTATAAATTACAGATTTAATCTTACTTTCTACCTCATCTGAATCCAGCTCTATCACTCCCTTTTCAATATCATTTAATATCCTCTCCGCTAAAAGCAACAGGGTTGCTGGATTAGTTATCGCTTCTTCATCTAACATTTTTCTAATTATTTTGTTTAGTAACTCTATAGCCTCTTCTTCATCAAGCTGATGAAAATTGAAAGTATCAAGATAATGCTCATAAAACTTTTCATCTACCCAGGTATTAAAGTTATCCTCAAAATCTCTGTCTATATAGAACCCGTTTTCTATAATACTAAAGATACCTTTTAACGAAATTTCATCTAACCTATAGAATATCGTATCCAGAAGTAGCTTTGATTTCTCTGTTAAATACACAGGTGAGTTCTTATCGAAATAACCAATTTTATTCAGCAAACTAAATCCATTGCTTTCCCGATAATCTCCAGAAATTAATACGGACCTTTCTTTTTCATGGACAAAATGTTTTTTCAGTAATATCAATGCCGATAGCAGGGTTAAAAAATAGGTGAATGATAATCTTATAGAAACTTGAAATTCTTTTTCATGATGGCAATAAATATACTCATAAAGCTGTATTGCTTCAGAAATTGTCCGTATGTTTTTTTCGCTTACTTTATTTAAAAAATTAAGCAGTGGATCAATATTTCTATACAGCAAAGTATTTATAAATTTTTTGGAATCTTTATTTTTATAGTCTATTAGCCCCATGGCTATTTCAATTCTGGAAACGCTTGTATTTTCAAATTTATAAATATGCCTTATCGTTTTCTCTCTTGCCTTTACCAGGTTCTGTATTCCATCCTCATTCAAGGCATTCAGATTCCCTAAAATAATGCATTTTATATTTTCATGTTCTACCAGTTTATTGATATAGGATAAACAGACATTTAAATCGCCTACCCATCTTTCCAGGTCGTCAATGCACAAAACAATTTTGAACAACTGCTTATCAAAATCTCTATATTTCTTTAGAATGAACTGTACAGCATAACCAACCCCTCCCAACCTGGCTCCCTTCAACAAATCACCGCTAAAATAATCCCCATCTGAAAAGTAACTATTTTTTGTATTCGTGCTTATTAAGAAACTTTTATAAATCTCATTCTCGATATCAGATATTGTGCTTAATCCGAAAAGTGATATATGAAAATAATCTATGGTTTCGATACCAGGCAAAATAACATTATTGATTAAATAGGTCTTACCCACACCCCAATCGCCATCTAGAACAATGGCATGCTGTGAATAATTCTGCTTTAAATACAGATCAATAGCCTGGCTTAACTGCTCTTTAGTCAGCATATAAGTTTTCTCCTCCAAAGATTGGCAGAGGGTTTAAACTACTACTGAAATAGTATTCCATTGTATGCCTCGATATTTTCCCGGCAATCAAGTCTGTCGTGTTCAGCACTGTGTTATATCTGTTGGCCACAGTAACCCATTAGCCGGTTATCAACTGGCTAGTCGAATACTGTTAAACCCTCAACCGGCACGCAATCCATGAATACAGGGTATAGATGTTGCTCAATCAGTGGCTAATGCTTTTCCTGATAACTTAAATTTGGTTGCTGTAGTGTCCTCGTCTTACACCACTTTGCAAAGCCTTGAAGTCATTTCCACTGAGTTGTACCAGGTTCTCATGGTCGCCAGCTTCTAAATATACATTTGCAAGGCTGGTAAGCGACTCATCCAGGAAAGTCTCAATCTGATAGGCCTGTCCGATTGGTGGCACGGCACCGGGCTCGCAGTCGGGTAGTAATGAGGCGAATTCATCCTCTTCTACAAGTTTCAACTCCCGATCAAGCTCCCTGCGTAAATGCTTCATATCTATATAGTTAACTGCTGGTACCAGTACCATTGCATAGCCCAGATCATCCTTAACCATTACACCCTTGGCGATGTGATCCTCTCGTACATGAGCGGCCTGGGCTGTTTCGTGGCTGGAACCTGAGTGTGGGTGCGAGACCAGATCGTAGTGTATTGACTTCTGTGACAGATAATTCTTTACGGTTTCTGCTATAGCCATAGCTGTTCTCCTTAGTTTGATTAAAAAAATCACAACAGCACTTATAGTCTAGTCCATTTACACCCTTCTGAAAGGCGAGGGAGATCAAATAGCGACCAAATAAATTAATTTTACCCCCGAAATGAAAAAATCGATAAAATCGTTGCATTGAATCAATCTAAATCCCCCAAATAAACTATGAACACCTTCAAAACCATCCATAACCGAGCCATTAACAGAAAAGGAGGCAATGATGTTCTGGAATCTCTGCTACCTGAAGTTGTAACACCAAAAGCACTGTCTGAAAAACCGGATAGCTACTTTTTAGCCGAAATGACTCGCGGAATTTTTCAGTCAGGTTTTGTTTGGTCAGTGATCAATAAAAAATGGCCAACATTCGAGGAAGCCTTTTTTAATTTTAATCTAACGAAATTAATGAAGCTTTCTGATGATGACTGGGAGGGCTATATGCAGGACACGAGAATTGTACGAAATCGTCAAAAAATTAAAGCCTTAAGGCATAATCTCTGGTTCGTCAATGATACCGCGAATGAGCACCATGGCTTCGGTCAATTCCTGGCTGACTGGCCAACTAGCGATCTGGTGGGTTTATTTCGTTATCTTAAAAACAGAGGCAGTAGACTGGGCGGTAACACCGGTCAGTATTTTCTGCAGCGCGTTGGAGCTGATAGCTTTGCGCTCACTCATGATGTTGTCCTTTGCCTGAAGATGCATGGACTGGAAATCTCCGACAATCCATCAAGCCAGAAAGACCTGAAGCTTATTCAACAAACCTTTAACCAGTTTCATGAGGAAACAGGTCTCCCCTATCGTCAGTTGAGCATGATCATGGCTTATTCTGTCGGTGAGAATATGGTTCAACCTGATTGAGGAACGTATGGATAAGCTGGAAAGGTTAGGCTACAGCGACTGGTTTAAAAGTCGACTAGATACTGAAATGATAGCGGCTCATGAGTTAGCTAGGGTCGTTTCAGTGCATAAGGATAGCTTCATTATAACTAATGGGAGTAGTGAGGTATTCGCGCAGCTATCAGGGCATCTTTCATATACAGCAGATTCTCCGGTTGATTTACCTACCACGGGAGACTGGATATATGCCGATTTCTATGACGATGATACTCACGCCATTATTCATGCTGTAGTAGCCAGAAAAACACTTTTAAAACGAAAAACTGCCGGAAAGCGGGTCGATTACCAGTTAATAGCAGCGAATATAGACGTTGCCTTTATCATCCAGTCTGTCGATTACAATTTTAATCTTAGCCGCCTCGAACGCTATCTGGTGATGGTCCATGAAAGCGAAATCACTCCGCTAATTTTACTCAGTAAATGTGACCTTATATCTCAAGCTGAGGTTGATGATATAAAGCAGAGCATCCTGGCTATTGCCCCGCAGACTACGGTATTGGCGTTCAGTAATTTAAGTGGTGACAATATTGATACGATTAAGGATTCACTATCCCCTGCAAATACCTACTGCCTGCTCGGGTCCTCGGGCGTTGGAAAGACAACATTATTAAACAGCATCCTGGGGCGTGCAGACTACGAAACGCAATCCGTAAGCAAAAAAGAAAACAAGGGTCGCCACACGACAACAAGCCGAGAATTAATCCTGTTAGATAATGGTGCAATGATAATAGACACCCCAGGAATGAGAGAGCTTGGTAACCTGTCTGTCGATAGCGGTATTGACGAAACATTTTCAGATATTCTTGAGCTTACCCAGAGTTGTAAGTTTACCAATTGCTCACATAGCAACGAAAAAGGCTGCGCCATACTGGCGGCTATCAATGCAGGTGAGCTTTCTGAAAAACATTACCGAAATTATTTAAAAATGAAGAATGAGTCGGCTTTCAACGAAATGTCTTATTCTGAAAAAAGAAAGAAGGATAAAGACTTTGGGAAATTAATTAAAACCATCATGAAGAATAAAAATAAAAGATAGTGCCTGAAGCACAAGCTGCTAACACCTGAAACTCAGAAGCAACCAGTTAAATTTATAATTGATTAATTTCGGCGCGATAGCATCGCAAACGCAGTAACTAAAAGCGCCGCCGCTAATAAACCCACTGCCACTAATATATTATTTAACCACTGCGGAGCTACCACCAGAATCACACCCAGTCCCAGCATCATGCTGCCGGACATCAACTTAAGCGCCCTCCCTTCATGCTCTTTTAACTTACGTGAGCCAAGGGTAAAGATAAATATCAGAGTAATCACCAATAGCGGAACCACATAGATGACATTGTAAGCCAGCAGGTAGAGATAATATTCGCTGTCAGACAATTGATGTAAGGTTAATGCACGCGTATACACCATGGGGAACCCGGCAGTGCATAACAGTTCATAGCTATTAGCAACCACCGCCAGAACGATGGTTCCTGAAATCATCGTGGGCAGGCTGTCGACACTGAGCAATCCACGCATACGTTGAAACAGATCCGGCTTTGCAGACTCAGGGATCGATAGCGTTACGCCCTGATGAAGGTGGAAATAATCTTTAATATTGAGGGCAGCGATGACTATAGCAATTACTCCAGCTGTCAGCGTGATCCAGCGTGCATCACCTATCAGCATAAACAGGTTCAGCCAGGCAGCCATAAACAGAAAATATATCAGCCCTGAAACACTAATGAACAAGCCTCCTATCAAAGCCATGCGCCTTCGATTACGAGCATGTACCAGCAGGCTGAGCAGGAATAACAATACAAAGAAAGCACAAGGATTGAAAGAATCCAGGCCTGCCAGCACCAGAGTTAGCAAGGGTAGCGACAGATCCTGAGTATCAACTACACCAAAACCTGGCAGGTTAACCAGATTGTCTTCTTTTAGCACAGGTGCCTGCGCAGCTTGATTCGGGCTAAGCCCCTGATAAAACTGATGACAGCTATCCAGCATCTGGCGTAATTGCGCTGGAGTCGTCGTCTCATCAAACCCCACTCTCATTACCCCGCAAAATAAAAATCCGGGGACACTGCTAGCATCCTGCCCCAATATTTCAGCCATTTTTATATATAGCTCCTTATTGGCTTTTTCTTCAATGGGGAAAGAGTGCAAGCTGAGCCAGGGAGTCTCTAGCCCGATCTGCTCTATGACTGGACGCGCCAGCGTGCAATGTGGACAAGTTTTGGACCAGAAGAAATACAATGCGATCCTGGCATTACCCCTACCATCAGTAGTGGCCCAAATAATCTGGTTATCAAAGCTAAAATAGGGCCCTTTCAGATCATCATTTGTCTGTGCCAGGCAGGGAATGAATAACAGGAAAGTCAGCAGGAATAGTATGGAATGTAGTATGCGTCTCATGAGATATCCGTAACAAGATGAAAACGACACTGTCAATAATACTCGCAACCTCTAGACAGATCGAGCAACTAGGTAAGATATTGCCAAAGTTGACTCCATGGCTGATTTCGATCAATAAACCAGTCGATAATGCCATCCGCTGTTAAAATAGCATCGGAAATTCATTAATCTATTTTTTTATAGGTGAGCAAATGGGATACATATATTTAGCTATAGCTATAGTGGCTGAAGTGGTGGCAACAAATGCTTTGAAAGCATCTGAAGGATTTACCAGGATAGGCCCGGTCATTACAGTTATTGTGGGCTACGGCATTGCGTTTTACTTCCTGTCTCTGGCGCTTAAAACCATACCCGTGGGTGTTGCTTATGCAATATGGGCAGGGATTGGCATAGTTCTGGTCACAACCGTGGCCGCCGTAATATTCAGGCAAATACCTGATACAGCAGCAATTATTGGTATGGTTTTAATCATCTCTGGTGTGGTGGCGATGAATGTTTTTTCTAAAACCATTGCCCATTGAGTATAGAATATTTCCCTCTCGTTTAAGCTATACAGACTGAATAAGCAGCCTGTATAACTGTTGAGTTAAACCATTAGAAACTCCTGATTTTCAGAATTTCATCTTCATTGATACCCAGAGACTCAAGAAATTTCTGATGTTCTTCTGGCTCCATTTTTTCAAAATTCTGATGCCACTTGATCATGTCTGCTTCGCTAAATCCAGAAGCCTGCATGATTTCTACCCAACGTTGTTTGGTTACCATTTTTTTCTCCAGTAGTTCAGGTTGCTGTAAAAGTGCCACAATGGCACTTTGCTGTTTGCGGAGCTCCACAATATTTTGCTCAAGTTTTTCAAACTGAGCTTTCAATATCTCGCTTTGACTCACCCCACTATCTCGATCCAGAAGAGCCGTTATTTCAGCTACCGGAATACCAAACGAGCGATAAGCAATAATATCTTTTAACCGTTTCAGTTCAGCTTCTGCATACCACCTATACCCATTCGTGGAGCGTATAGCAGGTTTTAACAACCCTTTGCGTTCGTAATAAAGCACAGTGGCGCGAGAGATATTACATTTATTACCCAGTTCAGTAACCGTAAGCATTCATTCACCCTTGTTGAATCGTACATTCAGTATCAACCCTGAACTTATAGACGGGTCAAGCATCAGTCAGCAAATAATTTACCTGGATTCATGATCCCTAAAGGATCCAGACATTGCTTAATCTGCTTCATCACCACGACACCATCAGGATGCTCCTTAGCCAGAAAATCTATCTTACCCATGCCTATGCCATGCTCTCCCGTACAGGTGCCTTCCATCGATAGAGCCAGATTGACCAGCTTATGATTGATCGCTTCTGCTTCTGCAATTTCATCAGGATTATTGGCATCAGGTAAAATCAGCAGATGAAAATTACCATCACCAACATGTCCTAAAACAGTAGCAGTTAAACTGGTTTGCTCAATCATCTCTTCTGTTTTAGCTATACATTCGGCTAATCTCGAAATCGGGACACATACATCGGTGGTCACAGGTCTACATCCGGGACGCGATGAGACGGCTGCCGGGTAAAGGTCATGTCTTGCCTTTAATATCCGGTTACGATCTTCTGTTTTAGTGGCCCACTCGAAGGACTCCCCACCCTCTTCACTGGCGATCTGCTGCACCTGCTCCGCCTGTTCTTCAACACCAGCACTGGAACCATGAAACTCCATAAATAAATGAGGCAATTCAGGATAATTCATTTTGGAGTATTGATTGATAGCTCGTATTGAAGTGCTATCGAGTAATTCCATACGTGCAACAGGAATACCGTATTGTATCGCCTGTATTACCGTATTTACGGCTGCCTGAATATTGGGAAAGCTGCATACAGCTGAAGATATTGCCTCTTGCAGGCCATGAAGTTTAACGGTTAACTCGGTGATAACTCCAAGCGTACCTTCAGAGCCGATGAATAAATGTGTAAGGTCGTAACCTGCAGAGGATTTACGCGCACGCCCACCTGTTTTGATAATACTGCCATCAGGCAGCACCACAGTAAGCCCACGAACATTTTCACGAATTGTGCCATAGCGAACCGTATTGGTACCGGATGCACCCGTCGCAGCCATACCGCCTAAAGTCGCATCAGCACCAGGGTCGACCGAAAAAAACAACCCGGTATCTCGAATTTCATGAGCGAGTTGGTATCGCGTCACACCGGCCTCAACCTGACAATCCATATCCTCCTTATTCACTCGTAAAATTTGATTCATCTGTGTCAGGTCTATACTCAAACCGCCCTGTAACGCCTGAACATGGCCTTCTATAGAAGAACCTGCCCCAAAAGGGATAACAGGCAACCGATATTGATGACAGATTTTCAGTGCGTCACTAACCTCTTCCGTACTACGCGCGAATAGCACTGCATCAGGAGCGTGAGTGTCATGTCCACCTTCATCCCGGCCATGTTGTTCAAGCAAGCTCTGGTTTGTGGTCAACTGATCCCCGAAGCGGGATTGAAGTTGATTTAATGCTTGCGATAATTCATCTTGGTTCATTTTTTATCCTATTCCTGGAGATTCAATTCGACAGAATTTATCATCTTGCGACACGAGTTCTAACCTTATAATTTAATCTCGATGCGAAATTTTCTACCTGCCTGTTTCGCCTTTGTACATGGGACTCTAAAATCACGATTTTTATCTATTCAGTTACCCGTTGATTTACATACTTTATGGTATGAATTTACCTGTATAACCCCTTCCTGTCATCTCAATCGAAGCTTCCAACTATCAATATTAGCCTCGAGGATGGTGTTCCTCATGCAGGGATTGCAACCTGGCCTGCGCGATATGCGTATAGATTTGAGTAGTCGATAAGTCGCTATGGCCCAATAACATCTGCACTGTTCTCAGGTCTGCACCGTGGTTAAGTAAGTGCGTAGCAAACGCATGTCGCAAAGAATGAGGCGAAAAACTGGTTTTGATACCAGCAATTAACAGATACTTTTTAATATGCTGCCAAAATGCCTGGCGCGTAATAGCACTGCCCCTGCTGGATAAAAACAGCGCATCGGTAGTCACCTGGGGCTTAACCAGCATAGCTCGAGACTGATTAGTATATCTTTTTAACCAGTAAAGGGCCTCTTCTCCTACCGGTATCACGCGTTCTTTATTGCCTTTACCTGTCAACCTGACCAGGCCGAGATTCTGGTTTATCTGATTTAATTCAAGTGATACCAGCTCACTTACACGTAGACCTGACGAATACATCAATTCAAGCATGCATCGATCACGTAAACCATAATCAGATTCGATATCGGGTGCCTGCAACAGGTTATCCATGTCTTTCTCAGTTAAACTACCGGGCAATAAGCGGGTTATTTTTGGCGCACTGATCAGTTCACTGGGATTATCTGGCCTTTGACCACTACGAACCTGGTAGCGAAAAAACTGTTTAATGGTCGATAACAGACGGGCATTGGTTCTAGCAGAGGATTTGTTCTCCATTCTGAAAGCCAGGTATTGAAGAATTAAGGCCTGATCCACTTCTATCAGAGGTTTATTTTGTTTCTGTAACCACCTGGCAAACAACAACAGGTCCTGTTTATAGGCATCAAGAGTTAGTTTAGACAGTCCTTTCTCAGACCAGATGCTATCGATAAACTGATCAATTCTGTTTTCTGACTGTTGTAATGGAGTAATCATCTTGATAACACCTTATCCCTTGACCATTCTAGCTTACGTAATAAAGGACTCATAATTGATTCAAATATATCGATTGTATGGGTATGCAAACCTGTTTAGCGATGTATTACAACACTATGCGAACTCATACCAGGGTGCAATAAGAATAGTTTTTTAACGACAGGCAAAAAAAAAGGCACATGATATGTGCCTTTTTTAGCAATAAGCAGAAGTTAACTCATTAACTTGCGTCAGCTGCAGGTGCTGCAGGTGCTGCTGGAGCTGCTGCTTTCTTAGCTCTTTTCTTTTTTGGTTTTGGCTTAAGGGATTTAGCCAGACCAGACAATTCCTTTTTAACCATAGCTGAAACACTCTTTTCGATTGATGAGCTCATACCGTTTGCTAATTTTGCAAGTCCGGCTGCACTTTTCTGAGTAGCTTTAAGCTCTGCTTTAACAGCGGCTAGTTCCGCTTTTAACGCCTTTATACGATCAGCAGGTGTAGTTACTCCAGTAACTGCTTTTTTAGCTGTAGATTTTTTTGCTATAGCTTTTTTAGTCGTTGTTTTTTTAACAGGCGCTTTTTTCGCCACTTTAGGGCGACCGCGTGTTACTGCTTTTTTCATCGCAGTTTTTTTAACAGCAGTTTTCTTAACTGCACTCTTTTTAGATTTCACTGATTTTTTCTTAATAGCCATTTGCTGTTCCTGTTAGATAGGTTGTAGTAAACTAGATTATAAAAAGGGTTTTAATTTTTTCAACAATTGATTGTTGATTATCGCAAACTTTTTTAATATATGCGTCTATTTTTTATCATTTATTCATAATGCAGCCAAAACTTTTACTTCAATGTCCTCCCGCCGGTCTTTTTAAACAACTCGTCGCCATGCTTTACGATAGTTTTTTAATTGCTGCATTGTTATTTATTGCGACTGCCATATTGCTACCATTTAATGAAGGCGAGGCCATTATTGGCCCTCTTTATAATATTTATCTGTTGTCTATTTTATTTATTTTTTATAGTGGCTTCTGGAAAAAGGGAGGCCAAACGCTTGGCATGAAAGCCTGGAAAATTAGAATCATCGATGAATATGGAAACAATCCTCCCTGGGCCATTGGATTTTTAAGATTATTTATAGCCAGTTTTTTGCCTGTTACTTTTCTGGGTTTAAATCAACACTTCGATTTGATAAGTGACTCTAAAGTTGAAGCGATGGTTTGTGTTTTTATTTTTCTTATGGGCTATTTAGTTCGATTAGTCAGGCCATTTACAGTGCATGATCGCTTAAGCCAGACAAAAGTCATCGATATTTCTCAACTGCTGAAACAACAGCAGGAAATTCTATCGGGTAGCAATCTTCCTTCGAATTAACCACGCAGTAATCAATATAAATATAAATGTCGGAAGAAAAGCATTGATGAAAGGTGCTAAATTAGCCTGCTCTCCTATCTGAATCAGCAGTTTATTCATAACCACATATAAAAGCCCAAGCAGAATACCTGTTAATACCCGTTGTCCGGTATTACTTTGACGTTGCGACCCTAATACAAAGGGAATAGCGAGTACAGCCATCACAATAATACCCAGCGGGCTATAAATTTTACGCCATAGGAATAAAGATTCTGC
Organism: Gammaproteobacteria bacterium; assembly: GCA_050298595.1. Lineage (GTDB taxonomy): Bacteria > Pseudomonadota > Gammaproteobacteria > JACNJF01. Next base: position 44,383 of record JBNKUM010000115.1, read on the forward strand.
TTTATGGCTAAGTGAATTTTCGGTTAGAAAGTCGATATAGTGAGACAAATCTATAATCGACATTTGACCAGGATCTGTCACCATAGACTCAAGCAACTGTTTGCTGAGTTGTCCCTGATAAAGCCACTTATCTTGCTGTTTCACCTCTATGTGCGACTCAGATAATAAAGTTTGCTTCACCTTATGCAATAACCAGCCCTGATTTCCCGCAGTGGCATTTGCAGCTAATGTGGTACTGGTCAGTTTATCCTGTTTATCAAGATGATAAATTTTTATATCTCGAGCATTACCATCTGGATACAGTTGTTGAATATGAATTATATTTTTTTCATCTTTGATCCATACCCCGCTCCGGCCAGTCACACTAATTCTTGACTGCCTGTGAGCGGATCGAAACTCCTTAGCGTAGGTTTCACTATAAGGTACAACAATATTTGCCAGTATCACTGTAAAAAGAGCGACAAAAGTAGCAGCCAGAGTTACAGAGATGAGTAAGTTTTTGACTGATACGCCTGATGATTGCATTGCAATTATTTCGCTGCCGCTTGCCAGGCTGCCCAAACTCAGAATACTACCCAATAACACAGCCAGCGGCATAAAGTCGACCATGATTGAGGGTACATTCATCAGTAGAAATTGCAGCATCTGAATGACTCCATAAGTCCCCTCGCCGACATTATTCAGCTCACGCACCATGCTATAAAACAGGCTAAGACTAATCAGAATAAACAGTACCATGACGCTGCCTTTATAAATATTTCGAGCAAGATAGCTTAGTAAGATCATACTGTTCTACCCCGTCTGAACAGAAAAAGATTGCCTGTACGTTTTTTTAATAGCAGCAAGGTTTGTACTAAAAACATTACATGTACCCACCAGTAATTTAGCCACATGGGAATAGTACCGGCTTCCATAGAGGTTTTTGACAGGCCTAACAAATTCAAATACACAATAAACACCAGCAAAGACAGACCAATTTTCCCATAACGCCCATGCCTGGGCGCAATATAAGAGAGTGGAACCGCCAGTAAAGCCAGCACCAGAACCGATATACAGTTAGAAATTCGCCACCATAGCTCAATTTTGTCAGATAAAGACACCGATGCCAGAATATCAGACAGGGATTTTTCGTAGGGCTTCAATGCTTTGGCAGTTAAGGTTTTTTTCTTGAGTAAAGTTCCATGACTCTCGAATTCAATCACTTGATAATCGGGATCACCAGCATTTCCCTGATAGCGTATGCCTGGCCCCATTTCAAGAAATAGATCGCCGCTAGTTTCATCCAGTTTATGACGTCCTTTTTTAGCGGTTTCCAGCACATCCGATTTCTTTCCCTGTTGAGTGATAACAATATCGTAAATTTCAAGTCTATCTTCTGACATAGATTTCATAAAAAACACCTGATCATTTTTCTGATTAGGATTAAATTGTCCAACCTTCATCTGCTGAAACTCGTGCACATTTTCCTTCTCATTAATGATATGACGTGCATATGCCTGCATCTCGGCATTAAGCCACAGGCTACAAAAGATACTGATCAGGAGAACAGGAAATAGCAGGATCAAAACTACTCTATAAAGATCTCTATAACCAACACCACAGGCATGCATCACTACCAGTTCATGGTCTTTATACAGACGTCCAAAAGCAAAAATAATCCCCAGAAAAAAACCCAGTGGCAATAACATGGAAAAAACATCGACTGACTGCGCCAGCAATACCGGATAAAGTGCCTCAGAAGGCAACTTTCCAGAAGAAATATCTGACAGAGCTCTCCCCAGAGAGTTACTCATCAAAATCACGTACAATATCAAGGTTGTAGCAACTGAACTTTTCAGTATTTCAACAACAAGATAGCGCTGTATAATAGATATCATTGATAGAATATAATTGAACTGAATTAAAAAAAGCTAAATATTGTGATAAAACAAAAATCGTTCTGGTTGTTTTTTAATACTTATCGTATCTTATATCATTGTATACTTATTGGCAGCCCCGCTTTTCGAACAATAGCACGCGCCGCTTTTTCTCAGTTGTTGCCGGCATATGACTTCAAGACATATGCACGGACTTAATGTAGTTAAAATCAGGTAGGTTTAACCCCATGGAATTTAATGTTAAAAGTGGTAATCCCGAAAAACAGCGGACTGCATGCCTTATAATTGCAGTTTCTGAACCACGAAAACTCTCACGCGCCGGAAAATCGATCGACAAGATCAGTGACGGTTATTTATCCACCGTCATTCGGCGCGGTGATATGGATGGCAAACTTGGACAGACCCGAGTTCTCCACAATGTTCCGGGCACCCTGGCAGACCGTGTTCTGTTAGTAGGCTGTGGCAAGGATAAGAATTTAAACGAGGCATCCTATTTAAAGATTCTTGACAGCCTGTCACAGGCGATGGATAACCTGGGAGCAATGGAAGCCCACTCCTATCTGAGTGACATTAATATAAAGGGACGCGACATTATATGGAAAATCCGCCAGACCGTCATTCGCATGGAAAGCAATCGTTACCTTTTTGACCAATTAAAAACCGATAAAAAAGCGCCTTCTAAAAATCTTCGTAAACTGGTGTTAAATGTACCCAGTCGCCGCGACCTGAGTGCAGGCGAAAATGCCATACTGCAGGGTAATTCAGTGACCTCTGGCGTTAACCTGGCCAAAGACCTGGGCAATTTGCCCGGCAATATCTGTACGCCTTCTTATCTTGCCGAACAGGCTTTACGACTGGAAAAATTATTCCCTGCCCTGGTAACCGATATTCTCGAAGAAGAGGATATGAAAAAACTCGAAATGGGCTCCCTGCTATCGGTCAGCGCAGGCAGTCGACAGCCAGCAAAATTGATCTGTATGGAATACCACGGTAGTGATGTCGAGCAAAAGCCTGTCGTACTGGTTGGAAAAGGAGTCACTTTTGACTCTGGCGGCATCTCGCTCAAACCTGGCGCGGCGATGGATGAAATGAAGTACGACATGTGCGGTGCAGCCTCAGTATTAGGCACTATGAATGCGATAGCAGAAATGCAATTACCCATAAATGTGGTTGGTATTATCCCCACTACCGAGAACCTCCCAGATGGTCTGGCGACCAAACCGGGAGACATCGTCACCAGCATGTCAGGGCAAACCATCGAAATCCTCAACACCGATGCCGAAGGGCGTCTGATTCTATGTGATGCTCTTACTTATGCTGAAAAATATGATCCTGATGTGGTCATAGATATAGCTACCCTGACCGGAGCCTGCATCGTAGCATTAGGACGAGTACCCTCAGCTGTATTAGGTAATCACAGCCCATTAATCAATGACCTGATCAGTGCAGGTAAGAAGATAGAGGACAAACTCTGGGAATTACCCTTATGGGATGAGTATCAGGAACAGCTGGACAGTAATTTCGCCGACATCGCCAATATTGGGGGAAAAGACGGTGGCACCATTACCGCGGCATGCTTCCTGTCACGCTTCACAAAAAAATATAAATGGGCACACCTTGATATCGCAGGCACAGCCTGGATCACGGGTGACAAAAAAGGCGCCACCGGAAGACCCGTCCCCTTACTCACCCAGTACATACTGGATCGACTGGAAGGTTAAAGTCATATGACACGTATAGACTTTTACCAGATAACCGAATCACGCCTGAGTGAAGATGCACTGGTGTGTAAGTTATGCCAGAAAGCCTATGCCGCAAAGCAAAATGTATTATTGCTCACCCGTAGTGAGCAACATAGCCAGAGACTGGACCAGTTATTGTGGACGCATGACGATGAAAGCTTCATACCTCACGACCAACAGGATGATGAAGGCATGCTTACGCCGATTTTAATCAATCACGAGGCTGACCCGCGGGGTGAACGCCAGTTATTAATCAACCTGAGTAATGAAATCCCTCTGTTCTTTGCCCAGTTCGAGCGTGTGCTCGAACTGGTTACTGATGACAATAAAGAGCAGGCTCGATCACATTACAGTTACTATAAAGAACGCGGCTACCCGCTCAATTATCACCCGCTATGAGTAAAGAAATTAAAATCCCATTACTCAAAGAACTGATTTCCAGAGGAGATAAGGACGCTGGTTATTTAGAAACTACCTCATCTGAGGGCCATCAAATAGAAACTCCGCATGACTCACCCGAGCATCTGAATATTTTTAAACCGGAGCCAATAAATTTATCGGAGCTGGAAAACGATGAGCATATGGAAGATTTTTTTTCAGTTCAGGAGTTATTGATTGAAGAGGAGGTACGCATGATTCTGGATAAGCATATGGAAAATGCTTATGAGGAAATTATTCGATTAATTCATCATCGGTTAAACCATTAATCTGACGCGACTTCGATTGGATTTTTAGTATCAAACCACACCGGGTATCCGAAAAAACTACAGCTCACACCATGCATGGATAAGGAAATCATAGGGGTGTTTTCAGCATGCTCACCACTCAGGCAGAATCATATTGGTCTGTCTATTGTTCAATTGAAAAAAGTTGAAGGTAATAAAGTTTTTGTAGAGGTATTGATGTTCTGGATGGAACACCTTTGCTGGATATTAAGCAGTATATTTCGGTGTTTGATCGTGTGGAAGAGAGTTCTTTGGGGTGATTGAAGGCTAGTGATGAGGAAATTGTTGAGAAACGGTCGGATGATCGGTTTCAATGATGCCTCTGACGGATAATTGTTTCACACGCTTTTGCTTTTCTTGCTTCGTAGCTACTGACGAGTACGCGTGCAAGTAACTTCCTTTTACGCGAAAAGAAAGATACCAAAGAAAGCACGCCCCACAATCCCTTGATTATTTCGGGCTTCCGGCCCTCCACCCTCCGGGCCGCACTGTGTGCGTTCAAAAATGTTCCAGACATTTTTGTCGTCAAAATAGCACTCACATCGCGGTCGGCTCAGACGCGCGTCCCACCGCGCTGAGCCTCAAATGGCATCCATGCCTTTTGACCCCGATCTGAACATTATTTTGCCGCGGGTTTGAAAGAGTATTTTAAAATAAAAGAGTTTCCTGGTTACGTATAAAGCGCCATTAGCTTGGTTACTTGAAGATCCAGTAGAAAAAAGAACTAGTAATTTTAAAGATGATCTGTATTGCAGAGAATAAAAAATCACTATAAGATTTTAGCCGATGGATCAAAAACCATGTCACTTTAGCACTGACTCATGAAAATTTATTTAGATGACTTAAGGCCAACTCCTGATGGTTGGATACATACATTGGCCTGATGAAGTCATAGAATATCTAAAGACTGATAATGTTGAAATTATCAGCCTTGATCATGATTCAGGGGATGTCGAAAGATGTACTGGTTACGATGTAGTACTCTGGATTGAAGAAGCCGTTGCAACCAGAAGATTCAAGCCACCTGAAATTAGAGTACATAGTGCGAATAGTGCTGCAAGAGCACGAATAGAAGCTGGAATTCGAGCTATCGAACGCTTAACTCGGGAATTGTAGCGAGTTATGACTGATGATTTTTATACTGTAGTACCTGATATCTAAAACTATCAATAAAATGAAATCAACAATCATATATTTCTTATTTTCCCTAACCTTGGTTACCCTCCCCGCTGCTGCACAGGCTCAAATACCACCAACAACCATAGAGAATATCATTGCTGATTACACTCAACAAATGTCAAAAGACTGGAGCGACTACAAACTCACTCAATATTTCTCAAAACAAAAACCAGACTTTCATTACCTGTCTGAGACCTTTGAACAGTCCATAGTTTCTGATTCTACTAATATAGAGTCCCGCTATATTAATGTATCGGAAATACCTGATTCAAAAGGCGGTTACGAATTAATTATTTTAAAAATAACCTACCCGAATCTCGAAATAAGCAGCGTTAACTACAGTAAAATAATAAACTCCCCCAACAAAAATCTAAAAGGCGGAAAGATTTTTATCGGCTATACCGCTAAGCAATGTGATAATGAAATCATCCTTATAGCCTCACTAGCTGTAGCTTCTGAAAAAATCAAAAGCTATTTTTCACACTTTCAGAAATCTGCATATTTATGCCTGAAATTCAACAAGGATTGAAATTAACGCACTTTCTGAGAGGTGTTTTAACTTGAACCTATCACTGCTGAACCTTAGAAACAGTTATTATTTTATGCGACATGGCGAGAGCGAAGCCAATGTGGCAGGTTTAATCGTGAGCGATCCTGAACAGGGTTGCCATACTTTTGGTTTAACTGAAAACGGTAAACAACAGGTTCTTTCTTCTATTAAGGGTTTTTCTGAAACTGCATTCGATGTCATTATCACTTCAGATTTCCTCAGAGCTAGACAAACCGCTGAGATTGTTGCTGAATTGTGTAATTTACCTGCACCAGTAATAAAACCCGATTTACGAGAACGATGGTTTGGAGAATGGGATGGTCAGTCTGATATTCATTATCAGGATGTCTGGAATAACGATATAAAACCTGACCCAACTAATGATACAAACGTAGAACCTGTTGAAAATGTTCTACAACGAGGGCTGAATGTTATTAAACAGCTTGAAAAGGAATACAGTGAAAAATCGATTTTACTGGTATCTCATGGAGATATGTTGCAGATTTTACACACAGCTTTTAATGGTTTAGCACCTTCCCAACATAGAAAACTGCCTCATCACCGGACAGCACAAATCATTAAATTTTAAAATCAGCTCAACTGACCTGCCCCATGAGATTTACATCTATAGGAAATAAGAATGGATGAATATTTTCAGAGCTTGCAGAATTAGTTGGTGACGAATTTGAACATATTGACAGAAGATTAAAAAATCACCTTCAGGGCACTCGTAACCTCCTTAAAGAATGATCTGCATCAGCCACATTGCAAATAGCTGGCTTATATCATGCCGTCTATTGTACAGATGGCTTTGGTGATGTACTTTATTATCGGTATAGAGGCCGAAGACATTGTTTATTTATACTGTGCCTGCGATAGGGATTACTTTTGGCCTCAGATCGATGTTGAGGCAGAGCCTGAATTCAGAAATAGATTCACTGTTAAATTGTTCCCGTTAAGTCCGCAGCAGCTTCAAGATTTTTGTGAATTGACCGTGGCAAACGAAATTGAAATTGCTATGGATAATCCATCATTCATAAATGAGTATGGTCGGTATCTGTATTCAACGTTTAAAAACATTCGTAAAATTATATATCTAAGCCAGCATCAACCGCTGTTGAGCAGGTATTAGGTTGCAGCAATGCTTAAAAAGATGCAGCTACCGAGTTCAGGAATCTAAGCATACTAAATCGTTTAATGTAGTTGCTAATTTTGATAGAGATTCCCGCACTATCGCTCGTAATGAACTGGAACTTTAGGTTCAATCCCATATTTTGGCCCGGCATAAAAAGACAACAAGCAAATCTCTTTGAAGTGTTGAATATATTTACCCAGTCCTTATTGAGCGCTAAAAAACTAGTCATCTTGTTGGGTCAACGGACACAGATGTCCACTGAAGACAATAGCTCATGATTGAAATCCCAATGACTAGAAGATAAGCTACCCCCCTCGTGGCAGTTGGATTTCAAAGAGTAGTTAAATGTCAGGGACAAAAAAATTTCTAATAATAGCCTTTTATTCATTGCTTTTAGTGGGCTGTGGTGGTGGCTCTTCTAACACTGATGATAGTTTCTCACATAGCTCATTCGAGTTTTCATTTAATGGCACTAATTCCAAAGCGGTTCTGGATAAGGAGAACGCCTCTAACTTCCTTGCTTCAATTTTTTTAAGTGGTTTTATCCTGACGGAAGATTCCCTCGCAACTTCTAGCAGTGCACACTCAGATGTATCATCCTATCTAGCGCCTGGAAACTTTACTGGATTAAAGTTGGATAAAACTCGCTATGCTTCCAGGGGTGGTAGCATTTCAAACAAAATAATTGATACTGAGGACCATTCTTGCAATTCCAGCGGACATTACAGTATCAAGTACTTCAGTAGTTCTACAACAGAATACCAAATGAGGATAGAGTACGTTAACTGTATTGAAGGAATGACAGGTGAATTAAATGGAATAATCAATATCTCCTATGTACATGAATTATACGATGGACAGCCAGCCTATTATCCCAGTTCAGGGAAGATGACTTACTCGAATTTTTCAGTAAATACTGGTGTAAACAGGATTGAGGTAACTGGAAGTGTAGATATGACATTCCTGAACTATTGTCCCCAGGTGTATGTACATAACTTAATTATTCGTAACACTTCAACGTTGGAACAAACCAGATATGAGAATCTTACGACTAATGTCTCATGTAATAATCAATACACCATGGAAGGTAGAATTTACAGTTCCAACTTTGGGTATATAGATGTCAGTACTCAGAAACCACTTGAATATTCACGAGATAACCAGCTTATATTTCCTGATATCGATGGAAACCTGAAGCTAAGCGGAAAAAATTCTTTAGTCGAAGTAGATTTCAGTAGTGCATGGCATGAAAACTCAGAAACAATCACATATATCAGCCCAAATTACTATGGAGTTTTACCTACAACTACCTTTCGTTTTGATCTAGATGGTGACCATAGTAACGATTATATTTTAAGCAGTCCAACTGAATACGCACTCCCTTTTTTCACTGGCGGAACTTTCCTTGATTCTGATGGCGATAAAATGCTGGATATATGGGAAGACTTTTATGGGCTTGATCGGTATAACCCAGATGATGCGGATATAGATTCGGACAGTGATGGATACTCCAACTACGGAGAATATATCGGTTTTGGACATCCTCGCGATTCTCTCATTCCCCCAGAATTCAAAGGAACAGCCACCACATTTATTGAGTCAGATAATTCAGCTGATGTTAGAAAAGGGCAGGATTTGACATTAAATTTAAAGACTCAAATCAATAGTGAAAAACTACCTGGCTCATATTTTCTGAAAGTTCAAGTTTCTGAAAATGCAGAATTCATTCAACCGTCAAATGACCAATGTGCAGAATATTATTTAGAGAATTCCAAGAAAGTTTGCTTGCTGAAACTAAGTGTTGCATACAGTAACGGAACTAATGAACGTACTAGCATGTACAAACTAATCATCCAGTCATTAGATGAGACACCCATAGACTACGTGATCGAACCCGACTATGGGTACTTCAGTAATCAAAACTATGGGGAACCGGAATTATCAAGCACAATCACATTCCAGAAGCGATTGTCGGATCTAGAGTTAACTTATTTCTCTCCTACTACATCTTACAAATTTGACCACCTGACTGTCGGCCAGATTGAGCTGCGAGAAATTGAATTCGCAAACAATGGTCCAGACCAGGCTAATAACGTAGTAATTCGGGTAACTTTCCCTCCTGAAATATCAGTAGAATCAGCATATATGACCTTTGAGCAAGCCTACCTGCGGTGGCAAGATTGTGAGGTTATGAATAACCAGGTTATATGTAGGTTGGATCAGCTTCCCAGCACAGGCTGGAACAATGAAGGGACGATACGAATCAATGAACAAGCGAACACTGATGGTCTCTCAACGGTATATGCTAAGATCGAATCTGATTCTGTAGAGGTTACTAATGACAACAACCTGAATTCTACCGAAGTATTCCTCGGGAACTCTTTAGACACTATACAGCCTTTAATCGACCAGGCCGAACCAGGCGATACTGTTTTAATACCTCAAGGTTATTATACTGGAGGATCATTAATGGTTGATGGTAAAGCACTTCATCTTTACTCGGAAAATGGGCTCGGCTCAGTAAAAATCGGCAGATATGGAGCCTCGTTCTTAAATGAAGGAAAGATTGTGATTTTGGACCCAGAAACAGGGTCTACGATTAATGGGTTTATCTTTATTGGCCCGGTGCTAACTATTTCGGGTACAGTAACAGTTTCAAACAATAAGTTTTATTCGAATTTTTATTCAGCTGCTGCTGACAATTCGATTGATGATTGCTCCCCGAGCATGTTTCAAATAAACCCTACCCTGAATTCAGTAATTGAAAAAAATTACTTTGATTGTACTTTAATAGAAGCCCATGAATATGATTGGTATGATGGACATACTGATTTAACTATTCGAAACAACATATTCAATACTAACCCTAATACTGGGACTTCCTTGGACACATCGGCTTTCATTTATTTTACAGGCGTTGGTATGTATAACACGGAAAAAAACGGCGTCGTTAATATCATTAACAATACGTTTCTTAATTCTGACAACCCAGCTTTATTCACTATTCCTGGAGCGAATATGGGGAACATATCTGAGATTAAGAATAATATTTTTTATAATGTTGCAAAACCGATAGTCCATACTGGATCATATGAAACAGAGTTTTCAATAGAGGGGAACATCTTCGGAGCTTATAACGAAATATTACCTAACTTGCCACCTTCTAATCTATTCGGAGATCCTCAAATAGATCCGGTCAGTTTCTATCCTCTTCAGAATTCTATAGTCATTGACAGCGGAGTATCTATTTCGGGATTGATCTCAGATTATCTTGGGAATATCAGGCCACGCGATGGAAACAATGATGGAAACCCTGAAATTGACATTGGTGCGATCGAACTACAATAAGTAGTCGACCCTGAAAAATACTACAACCTATTGATAATATTGAATAAACTTGTGAAAACAGGTGATTAAAACGACCAGGAAAAGTAAAATAAGTCCTTAAACACTATACAAGGGACCTTGGAGCACCTGGCAAATCGATTCGTTTAATGGTTGGTTTATTACTTTTAAAACAACTGGAAAACTTAAGTGATGAAGAAGCTGTCGTGCAGTGGAAACGTAATCCCTACTACCAGTCGTTTTGTGGCATGACAGAGTATCGGCCCAAAATACCCTGCGATAGTACCGGACTGGTTCATTTCAGAAAGCGCATAGGCAAACAGGGTGTTGAAAAAATATTCCAGATGAGTGTTGCTCTGCATGGAAGAGCTGCCCTGGAAAATAACGTCAACATCGATACGACTGTACACGACTGCAAGGATGCAGGAGGTAGAGCGAAGCAGGAAGCCAGAGCCGAGGAAAAAAACATCACCTATCCAACGGACGCCAAATTGGCGATCAAGATCGTCAATCGTTTAAACAAGCTGGCTAAATTTCATGGTAATCAGCAAAGGCGAACCTTCGTTAAAGAAGTCAAAAATCTACGTCTGTCGATCCGTCATTTCCGTCATGTTAAAAAAAGAGCAAAAGCGAAAAAAGCACTGAAGCGTTTAAGAACCATTGCCCATATTCTCATGCGTGAATTGAGAAGAAAACTACCTCAACCCTGTCTTTTTGAATGCCACCAAAAAGACTTTTTATTTTATGAACAGGTACTGGCACAACAACCCAAAGACAAAAACAAAATTTACTCGTTACACGAGCCACAGGCATACTGTATCGCCAAAGGCAAAGATCACAAGCAGTATGAATATGGCAATAAAGTCTCTATTGCCAGCACCGCTAAAGGTAACATCATAGTAGGTGCTGTCAGTCATGAATTGAATTTGCATGATAGTCATACTTTGCCGACGTGTTAAACCACATCGAAGCCTCACGAGGTAAGGCAGTCAAGACAGCGATCTGCGACCGAGGTTACCGAGGTAAGAGCCGGGTCAATGACACCGTCATCCAGCTACCGAAAAAGCCACTGAAAAGGGATAATCGTTACCAGCGGGACAAGAAAAGAAAGCAATGCAGGCGGCGGGCCGCTATTGAGCCGATCATCGGTCATTTGAAGAGTGATTTTCGGTTATCCAGAAACTTTCTCAAAGGCACTGCTGGAGATGAAATAAATCTGCTGATGGCCGCAACTGCCTGGAACCTGAGAAAATGGCTAACAGCCTTTTTTTGGCCATTATTTTTGTGGCTAAAAATCAGATTTAACACCGTGTGTAGCAATTGAGCGCAGAGGCAGCCGGATATTTTGAATATATCTAATCACCTTGAGAGTTAAAATTTACTCATAATACCTTTTCAGGAACGAGTAAGTATTTATTGAAACTGACTATGCGAAAAGCATATTAAGAGGGAGTGAAATCAACAAACACTTTTTTTATATATTTCTATCTATGTACAGCATAAGACTAAATTAAAACCGTAACAAAATTAAATAACCTCCGGCAGAGTCGGAGGTTTATTGAGTTCCCATAATCAAAAGCTCAAACATCAACCTTATAATTCAACATAGCCTCATCTCCGGTAATACCTCTAAATCCCCAGTTACACGCTGGGGATTCAAAGATCGTAATCTCAACATCAACAGGCTTGATGCCAATCTCAGATTCAATACGCTCAAATAATAGATGTATCAAATTCTTCCTGGCTTCTACAGAGCGACCTTGCATCATAGAAATCTCTATTACTGTGTAGGCATCACTTCTCCCCTCAGGGTAAAAGAAATCTTCTTTATTCATCGGAAAAAACCGATGCGCTCGCTTGTTTTCCGGAAAGGATAAAGCCTCAACCATACATTGGTTGATTACGTTTGAAAGTTGACCCTTTACTGGATTTAAATGATCTTTGATCCCATATATTCGAATCATATGTCCTCTGTTAATTTAATTCTGTGCCAATACTATTTTTAACACATGCATTTGTTTACGCAGATCTGCACCGACCACATCACTCACGCTTTGAGCATTGGACTGTACCGTAAAACCTGCATCTGATAAACGTTCAACCATTTGTTCGGGCGTAACCTCTGCCACTAATGCCAGTGTTGTCAAGGGTGCCGAGGATAGTGATTTTACTGACTGCATAAACGCTGGCTCACCACCCACATCACCGACAGGAATAAAACTTAACGCTAGCAGTAGCGCAAAACCGCCAATAAATATCTGACCTTTAGGTGCAGTCAGATAACGTTTAAAACCTGTAAAATTTGATACCATATGTAATCCAACACCTAACACCAGTAACCAGCTTAACCATTCATGTGCCGTTTTGTTGATACCGCTATCAATATGAAAGAACATCAGTATACCGGTAACCGCTGTCAGCAGGAATGCACCTGCTGTTAATGGAGTGGCCCATTCACGTTTGATTTTCATTTTGTATAATCCTGATTAAAATAATCTAAAAATAAAAAAGCAGCCCGCTTCAACGGGCTGCTGAGTAAAACCTTTATTGCTGCATGAAGCCTGCACGGGCACCACGACCAGCTCCAACCGGACGACCTGTGTTACGATCGATCTCCATCTCACGAACCAACGAATCATCTAGCGTAACGATCTTTACCAGATAAGTAGTAGCATCCTTTTCTGTAACACTTCCCACCTTAAGACGATCATTACCGTGCCTGATTAAACGCGCCTGCATCAGAATTTTGGCTTCATCGATAGACAGGTCAAGATCCTGCCGCATGAAACGACCTTTATGGCCTTTTGGTCCGTTCTGCTTCATACGCATAGGCATTCCATTGGTCATACCTGATTGATTACAATAACCACGCTGTCCACCCCAATTCGCATTGGCGTTAACCGCAGTAAAACCGACCAGACCTGTCACTAAGGTAATCATTGTGATTTTGGCTATTTTGTTCATCTTTCAATCCTCATGTTCAGTTGATGTCGTTGTTTGACGTGAGCATTACAATACTTTCCTGTGTCTGAGTTATGTCAAAATCAGCCTTGTTGGTAACAGTTTGTGTCACTTTCACGAGTTGACACACAATGTCACAAAGTAATGTTTCTGTACGCAAGACAATACACGTAGAATTACCCTCATGGATAATCAGCCACATATATTAATTGTTGATGATCACCTGGAGATCCGCGAACTCTTACAGCGCTTTCTCACCGATCATAACTACCGTGCCAGCACGGCAGAAAACGGTGCGAGCATGAAAAAGATTCTGGCCGATGCAAATATTGATCTCATCGTACTGGACCTGATGATGCCGGGTGAGGATGGCCTGACACTATGCCGTAACCTGCGCGCTAAATCGAATATCCCGGTGATTATGCTCACTGCTATGGGTGAAGAAACCGACCGCATTATCGGTCTGGAAATGGGCGCAGATGATTATCTGGCGAAACCTTTTAATCCGCGTGAATTACTGGCACGAATCAAGGCGGTGCTGCGCCGCAGCGATAATGTATTAACCCTCCAGCCACAACAAACACCTGAACAACTGCGTTTTTTAGGATGGACTTTGCTACCCGGTTCACGTGAATTAATCGACCCTGATCAAATTCTGGTGCCCTTAAGTACGGCTGAATTTTCGCTGCTGATGGCTTTTGTAGTACGACCCGGCCGCGTACTCAATCGTGATCAGTTACTCGATCTTGCGCGTGGCAGAGATACACACGCATTTGACCGTGCGATTGATACACTGGTCAGCCGTCTGCGTCGTAAACTGGGCGATGACCCCAAAACCCCACAGATCATTAAAACCATCCGTGGTGATGGCTATATGTTCGCGGTAGAAGTAGAGACAGATCATGCGCCTTTGGCCTGATACTCTCGCGGCCAGGATTCTGGCATTACTACTTAGCATGACACTACTACTGGTAGTGATCAGCGCCATCATTATGCAGGATGCTCGAATTGAAATCTTTGATGAACGCAATCGTGTGCATCTGATGGATAAAATTACGACCCTGGTACGTTTATTAAACAATGCGGATCAACAACAGCGCCTCGGTATTATCGAACAGGTAAAAGATGAGACTGATGTAATTTCTTTAACCGCCCAACCTCAGGTAAGCAATCCATCAAGGAACCCAAGAGTATTCAAACTCAATGAAAGACTCCGACGTATGCTAAATATACGTAACCCGGCATCGATTCGTATTAACGACTTTCATCAAAGGGCATCTGGCTCGGGTAATTTTGGGCTGCATAATCTCGATATCTCTATCCGCCTTAAGGATGGAAGCTGGCTTAATATTCAGAGTAAAACACCTGACAACCTTCCACCCTGGGCCAGTAAAACTCTACAACTGTTAGCGCTACTGCTAGTTCTTATAATTGTTAGCGGTTTCATTATCGCTAAACTGATGGCTCGCCCGATGGCAAAACTAGCGGATGCAGCTGACCAGTTTGGCCTGGGGCATGCTCAAGAACCTTTAGCTGAAACTGGACCGCGCGAAGTTAGACAGACTATCCGCGCTTTTAATCGCATGCAACAACGCCTGCATAAACATATTACTGACCGATCATTGATGCTAGCTGCGGTATCACATGATTTGCGTACCCCGATCACCACCCTGAGGCTGCGTGCCGAATACATAGAAGACAGTGAAATGCGTGAAAAAACACTGGCTACACTGAGTGAAATGGAGGCGATATTGAGCGCCACGCTGAGCTTCTCTCGTGATGAAGCGGCCGATGAAAAAGCCCGTGCCACCGATCTAGCAGCTTTGATACAGTCTCTGGTGGATGATCACGTAGACCTCGGTGGAGAAGTAAATTATTCCGGCCCTGACAAACTGACTTTCATCTGCCGACCCATCGCCTTAAAACGCGCCTTGAATAACCTGATCGACAATGCACTCAAGTACGCCGGTGCAACATACGTGACATTAATTGCGCAGCATGACTCGGTAGAAATTCACATCGATGACAATGGACCGGGAGTACCTGAAGAAAATCTGGAAGAATTATTCACGCCTTTTTTTCGACTGGAAACATCGCGTAATCGAGGTACCGGAGGCACCGGTCTGGGTCTTGCTGTTGCCAGATCAATCGTTCTGGCGCATGGCGGCGAACTGAAACTGGAAAATCTTGCCGCAGGAGGCTTGCGCGCGAAAATTAAATTACCCCGATAATGCTCAGCTATCTTGCTGACACTTATCCTACCCCAAACCAGAAGTTATTGTCTTTTAACAAAAACTCGTCATAGGGTACGTAATGCGAACCGTCGCAGGAAAAATTTAAACCCACTTTGCCATTGACGATATTCAATGAAGCCGAGCGTAGATAAATCGTTTCATCGGCGAAGCGGAGCTTTTTAAACTGTGCAAACACTTCGGGAATTTTATCTTCACTGACAGTGGCCCGCTCAAAGTAATCGCATTTGGGAAACGCCAGGCACAGGCTGGCATTGGTTAACTCATCAATATTTAGAATCTGATAATCATAGGGATTGTCTACCAGCCATACCGTGGCACGGCTACTGGAAAAGTGAAACTTGGCGTGAAATACGCCATGTGCAATCATCAACTCCTGCATCAATGACATGACATCGTCAATCTTCTCATCCATCGCACTTAACACACGTTGCTGAGCAAACAGGCCACCACGAATCGCAGGGTCACCTTTCATTTGCTGCCAACCCTTACGATCTAGATTCAACGATGCGGTATTAGGCAATTCACGCAAGTCAAAATCCGCTCCCAGAAACCCGATGGTATCGCCAGCCTCATCAACAATGGTTTGTACCGAGGTTAATGAAGGACGTTTACGGTTGCGACTGATATAAGCCTCAGACAGATAGAAATGATCGCCTTTAAGTGCTCGCTGCATATAAGGTCGAGCGGCCCTGTCTCGCCCTAACTGTTCTACTTTCCTATGACTACGAGCCACAGTTGCGGTAATCTGATGTGCAGTATGGTCCAGCACCCAGAGGTATTTGCATAGACTGGATTTGTGAACATGCTCATCCAGTAAATCATCCAGCGCGTTGGGGTCATGCATGACAGCGGCACATTTCTGCGCCAGAACAAACATATTATCGTAAAGAAACTCTTTCAGTATCTGACGTTGCTTTTCGATCTGAACGAGGATAGAAGTACTCATATTAAGCGGAATTCAGTATTAATAACCGCCTTATAATAGCAAGCAACGGCGATTTCTGTGTCATATTTTCATCCGCACAATTTCGAGCCGAAGCTATCTACATGCCACTTAACGCATGTATAATTGATGGCTTTGATTGAACACAGACTTAAGATATCCAATGGAAAAAACCTACGACCCGCATGCAATAGAACAGGAATGGTATAAACGCTGGGAGCAAAACGCCTATTTTTCACCTAAGGATGAGCAAACTGATGACCAGCAATCCAGCTATTGCATCATGATTCCTCCGCCCAATGTGACCGGTAGCCTGCATATGGGGCATGGATTCAATAATGCGATCATGGATAGCCTGATCCGCTACCACCGCATGAAGGGTGATAAAACCCTGTGGCAACCAGGCAGCGATCATGCCGGTATTGCGACCCAGATGGTGGTCGAACGTCAACTGGAAGCGGAGGGTCTGTCACGCCACGACCTCGGTCGCGATAAATTCATCGAACGTATCTGGGAGTGGAAGCAGCAATCAGGTGGCAACATTACCACTCAGCTACGTCGCCTGGGCTCATCGCTGGACTGGCCGCACGAACGCTTTACCATGGACGATGGCCTATCCGATGCGGTGCAGGAAGTTTTTGTACGCCTGTACGAAGAAGGCCTGATCTATAGAGGCAAGCGTCTGGTTAACTGGGATACCAAATTCCATACTGCGGTTTCTGATCTGGAAGTACTTTCAGAAGAAGAAAACGGTTCCATGTGGCATCTGCGCTATCCACTGAGTAATCAGCAAGGTCATCTGGTGGTTGCCACCACCCGACCTGAAACCATGCTGGGTGACTGTGCTATCGCTATCGCACCCGGCGATGAACGCTATATGCATCTGGTTGGTCAGACTGTCGAGTTACCGCTTACCGGTCGTCATATTCCCATTATTATCGATGAGCATGTGGATGCCGAATTCGGCACCGGCTGTGTCAAGATTACTCCAGCACATGATTTCAACGACTACGAAGTCTGGACCCGACACAATCAGGAAATCACCATTCAAAATCAGCCGCATGGTGGCCTGATTAATATCTTTACCATCGATGCTGCGATTCGTGAAAACACCGATGAAGAAGAGGATTTGATTCCTGCCGCCTATATCGGTATGGATCGCTACGATGCACGTAAAAAGATCGTTGCCGATCTGCAGGCGCTGGATTTAATCGAAAAGATTGAACCCCACAAGCTTATGGTGCCGCGTGGAGATCGCTCTGGCACCGTCATCGAGCCCTTTCTAACCGATCAGTGGTATGTAAAAGCCGGCCCTCTGGCAAAGCCTGCCATAGAAGCGGTAGAAAATGGATCGATCAGGTTTGTTCCCGATAACTGGAAAAACACCTATTACGAGTGGATGAACAATATCCAGGACTGGTGTATCAGCCGTCAGATCTGGTGGGGACATAGAATCCCGGCCTGGTATGACGATGAAGGCAATGTCTATGTTGGGCGCAATGAAGACGATATTCGCCAGAAACACAGTATTCCAGCTGACGTCTCCTTACGTCAGGATGAAGATGTGCTGGATACCTGGTTCTCCTCTGCACTTTGGCCCTTTTCAACCCTGGGCTGGCCTGAGGATACTCAACGACTGAAAGATTTTTATCCTACACAGGTACTGGTAACCGGTTTCGATATTATCTTTTTCTGGGTCGCACGCATGATAATGTTCGGGCTTAAGTTCATGGATGGTCAGGTGCCTTTCCATGAGGTTTATGTTCATGGACTGGTTAGAGACTCACATGGTCACAAGATGTCCAAATCCAAAGGTAATGTGCTAGACCCGATTGATCTAATCGATGGCATAGATCTGGAATCACTGGTCAGCAAACGTACCAGCGGCATGATGCAACCCAAACTAGCAACAAAGATTGAAAAACAGACGCGCCAGGATTTTCCTGACGGTATCCAGAGTTATGGCACCGATGCGCTGCGTTTCACCTTCACCGCGCTGGCCTCTACCGGGCGTGATGTAAAGTTTGATATGGGTCGTATCGAGGGTTACCGCAACTTCTGTAATAAGATCTGGAATGCAACGCGTTATGTATTACAGAATACCGAAGATCAACTGGACGCAGGTGAGGTCGAACTTTCTCTGGCAGATCGCTGGATTGTCTCACGCCTGCAACAGGTCAGTGGCGAAGTATCGCGCCATATTGAAGCCTATCGTTTTGATCTTGCCTCCAAAGAATTGTATGAATTCATCTGGAACGATTACTGCGACTGGTACATAGAGCTTTCCAAGCCTGTGATCTATTCGGATACAGCAACTGCCGAGCAAAAACGTGCCGCGCGTAAGACGCTGATTCAGGTGCTCGAAACCATACTCAGATTACTACACCCGATCATGCCATTTATTACCGAAGAGCTCTGGCAGAAAGTTGCACCTCTGGCAGGTAAAACTGGCGAGACTATCATGCTGCAAAGCTACCCGCAGCGTGATGAATCTCTTATTGATACCAGCTCAATCGAGGAACTGGACTGGGTTAAATCCTTCATCATGGGCATACGTTCGATCCGTTCAGAAATGGATATCAAACCAGGCAAGCCTTTACCCGTATTACTACAGAATGGCTCTGAACTGGATCAGAATCGCTTAGCTAGCAATCAGTCCTTCCTGATGTCACTGGCCAGGCTCGAATCTATCACCTGGCTTAAGCCTGGAGAAAATGCACCAGAATCAGCAACTGCTCTGGTTGGCGATATGAGTATATTGATTCCCTTAGCAGGTCTCATCGACAAACAGGCCGAACTGGAACGTCTTGATAAAAACATGCAAAAGCTTCAAAGCGAAATCGCACGTATCAGTGGCAAGCTAGGCAATGCCAGCTTTGTTGATCGTGCTCCTGAAGCGGTAGTCAATAAAGAGCGCGAAAAACTGGCCGAGAATGAATCCGCTCTGGCCAGCCTGCAGGCTCAGGCCGATAAGATAAAGGCACTATAAACAATGCTAGATCGCGAACAACAGATTATTCAATCCCATGCTGGGGTTATCGTGCAGGTAGTGCAATGCATAGGCAACCCGCAATTGCAGCCGCAGGTAGAAGAAATTCTCAAGGTCAGCGAGCAGAATGGCTGGAATGATCTGGTCGCGGTCATTCGACGCATTATAAAAGGAGAGCGTGACATGAGCCTGTTGAATGGCCTGGACGAAGAGGATAGCACCATAGCAGCTGCTATCCTTCAGGGCATTCAAAACCCCGCCACCCTGCCCGACCCGAATAAACCCGCTGACGCCAGTATGGCTGCTCCAGGGATAGCGCATATGGTCCATCAGGCAGCAACAGGAAACGCACAGGCATTACAGATCATCAGCCAGATGGCTGAACAAATGTCTCACGCTGGAGGGGATATGCAACATCTTAGCGCCATCATCCGCAAGATGATCAACGGTGAGCGCGATCCAAAGGTATTAGCCAAAGGCATGGGCGTTCAGGGCCGCCAGCTGGTCGATTCGATACTCGAAGAATTACACAAACTGTCTGCTCATTAATGAGTGACCATCCGTTTGAAAAACTTACTCCAGACTTCATCATGGATGCGATTGAAGCCCAGGGCTTTCTGTGCGATGGTCGTTATCTAACGCTCAATAGTTACGAGAATCGCGTCTACCAGATAGGCATAGAGGATAGCGTCCCGCTGATCGCCAAGTTTTACCGTCCCGAACGATGGACTCGTGAACAGATTCTGGAAGAACATGAATTCTGTTTTGAACTCGCTGAACAGGAACTGCCGGTAGTGCTGCCTATGCGTAATCAGCAGCATAACTCTTTGCTACATTATGAGGGCTTTGACATAGCCCTGTTCGAACGCAAGGGTGGCCGTGCGCCAGAGCTGGATTACGAAGATAACCTGACTATTCTGGGTCGCCTACTGGCTCGCATACATGCAATAGGTGGCAGAGCCAAATATCAGTTACGCCCTACGATTGATATTCAAAGCTATGCGGTAGAGAGCATGCAGTTTATTCTGCAGAACTTTATACCTATGGAGCTTGAAACCGCCTACCGTACCTTATGCGATGATCTGATTCCTACCATGCAGCAAAGGCTTAAGGAAGCAGGCTCGGTAGCAAGCATCAGAGTGCATGGTGACTGTCATGCCGGTAATATGTTATGGCGTAATGATGCCCCACATTTTGTAGATTTTGACGACTCACGTATGGCACCGGCGATTCAGGATATCTGGATGCTGCTGTCAGGCGATAGCGAACAGCAGGCGCAGCAAATACGCAAAATTCTCGATGGATATCATGAGTTTAATGATTTCAACATTGCAGAATTGAAATTGATCGAGGTGTTTCGCACGCTGCGTATTATGTACTACAGCGCATGGCTCGCACGACGCTGGAATGACCCCGCCTTTCCGCATAGCTTTCCCTGGTTTAATACCTCACGTTACTGGGAACAACACATCCTCGAGTTACGTGAACAACTAGCCGCATTGCAACAACCCTCTATACAACCGGCATATGAATGAGTGGTTTGTCTATATATTACGTTGTGCCGATGACAGCCTGTATACGGGCATCACGACAGAACTGGAAAGACGTATTGCAGAACACAATGATAAAGACAAAAGGCTGGGGGCTCGTTATACCCGATCCCGCCGACCGGTAACTCTGATCTACCATGAAACCTTTGAATCACGTTCATTAGCCAGCAAACGTGAAGCTGAAATCAAACGGCTCACGCGTCAACAAAAACTATTACTGATAGCTAGTACAGTGTCCTCTAAATCCCCACCACAAGCTACTTAGGTCAAAACAGGCTCTAATAACTATTGATATTGATAACCATTGTGTTATTAATGATGGAAAACTCGCTATAAGGAGAAGGATCATGAAAATAATCGCCGCAATCGATTTTTCCGATATCACGCCCCACATACTGGAACAGACCACTACTCTGGCAAAGGCCTTAAATGCCGAACTTTTTCTGATTCATGTTGCAGAGCCCAACCCGGACCATATTGCATACGATTACGACCCGGCAACCGTTTACACCGTCGACTCAGCAGAAGTTCGAGACAGCATTGCAGCGCGCTTTCACCAGGAGCACAAAAACTTACAGGAGTATGCTAAAGACATGCGCGAGCAGGGCATAAATTGTACTGCCCTGATGATTCAGGGGATCACGGTTGAATTATTACTCAAGGAGGCAGTGCGATTAGAAGCAGACTTCATAGTTGCAGGTACCCATGGCAAAGGCTTGCTCAGCCAAATATTACTCGGCAGTATCAGTAAGCAACTGATTAAACAGACGACTATTCCTATACATCTGGTACCAGCCAAAAAAGCCTGACAGCTTCTCCCTGTCTTAATGTAAGACTAGATATGACTTCCAACCTGGTGACAGATCTGGAACTTATTGTTGAATGAGCGCTCAAATATGGTCAGTAAAATATTAAATAACCACTGGAGATAACTATGGCCCTGACTTCGCTCATCACTGGACTCAACCAGTTGCTCGCTCGTTTACAATCCCCCCTGTTACTTATATTCCGACTCTACGTATCCTATGTATTTTTCTTATCCGGGTATCAGAAGATCACTAACTGGGAAACAACCCTGACACTTTTTGAGTACGAATATGCAGTCCCCTTGCTGCCTTATCAGTTGGCGGCCTATATGGCTACAGCTGGTGAATTGTTACTACCTGTAGTCCTTACTCTGGGGTTTGGCACCAGACTGTTTGCTATAGCGCTTTCCGTATTAAATGTGATGGCGGTAGTCTCTTATTACGAAGCCCTGGCCAAGGTCGGACAGGTCACGCCACATATATTCTGGGGAGCCTGCCTGATGACAAATATTGCATTTGGTGCCGGATTTTTCTCAGTAGACCACTGGTTAAAATCAACAAACAACAGATGACTTCAAGGCACAAAAAAGGCTGGATGATCCAGCCTTTTTATGACCCAGTTATCTGGAGCCTGATCTTAGTTGGTTAATCAGACCCAACCTGTATTCAGAAATTAAGGAATCCTGTAATTATCCTGTGTAAAAAGATCGACACCGCATTGCAGGTTTTCAATATACTTTAAAAAATCCCCTATCGCTCTACCGCGCATCATTCTTCCATGTTGTGGAACAATCATACTGATTTCAAGCTGGCGCACCATATTTACCCAGAATCGGCACACCTTGTTACTATTTAAATAGCGCTTATGAAAACCATCCATATACGGCATGATTTCAGAAAGCCTCTCTACAGGCTTATCAAGATCCGCTTCCGGACACAGGTTGGCACCCATGTCACCCGAAAATAGAATCTTACTGATAGGATCATAAAACTGAAAATTTCCTTCAGCATGCAGGAAATGAGCCGGCAAGGCTTTTAAAGTAAACGATCCTAGTTGCAGATTCATTCCCTGATCAGGCATAGCGATGGTTCTACCGGTAATCTTACCTGGCCGAGTAAAATGAGGAATGAAACGTTCCCAGAGCTGGGGAACCACTACTTTGGCATCCGTACCAATCAACCATTTATTCAATGAAGCAACAATATCGGGATCCTGATGGGATGCAATGACGTAATCCAGACTTTTTACGTTCATATACTCGCTTATCGCCATAAATAAGCGGGTATAGGTTAATTCACCACCAGGATCTATCAGCGCCGCATGATGATGATCAAACACCAGAAACTGGTTAGCCTGAACAGCTTCACCGCCAGTTACCAGATCACGGAAGGCGAGGCAGACATGCTCTCCATTATTGAATAATTCCATCAGATACCTCTGGATAGTGATTTAAAGTGTATATAAATCGTGTTAAATGTATGATTACTTCCCAGTCGTTATTATAAACAAAAATCAGCTGGGGTGTAGTCAGCAATAGTGATAACTTTCTCATATACATATCCTTAAGCTTGATAATGGTCAAATAGATGAATCAAAAGACGAATGACTCTATACTGGAATGCACAAAATGAGAACAAATTGTATGCAACTGCACACCTTATTCAAACTAATGACTGTCGCCTCGATTGTACATTTAAGCGCCTGTAACGGCTTTTTTGAAGGGGTGAGAAGTGTTACCTACCCGCCTGATTTTAATTATATTTCACAACAAAAGCTGACCGATACTATGCAGCAGTTTGCACTGTATAGCACCCTGCTGGACAATAATCTAAAAGGTCCATCGACTATTACCGAAGAACAACGTCAGTCCTCCATCAGCATACTGCGCAAAATGGAGACTTTAAGTCTAAAACTTGGCACTGAAACGCTCAGTTCCAATCATGACATTGTTTCCTTTAATATCGACCAGTTTAGACAAAATATTCAGGATGCCCGTACAGGCCTGATGCAAAATCCACCCAACTACTATCGGGCAGGTGCAGTCTCAGCCTATTGTCTTAATTGTCACTCAACCACTAACCAATAAAATCATTCATAACAGCTCCGCTCCCACTCTGCCCCACTAAGCCGAAAATATTCCCTGAAACTACTATGGGATATGCTCTCATATACATTAGCTGCGTCAATTAGACGCAGATTCAAAAAATAATGATCTAGAACAATGAAATTTTATTGAGCGTATACTACTTTTTAAAAGATAGTGGAAAATTATAAAAGTGTCGTAGTATCTGTTCATAATCCAGATGACCAAACTGGAGAAAGATAATGCCAACTGACAACTCACTCAGATATATCAGCAATCTAACCCGTAATACTCTGGCCCTGATTATGGCTGGAGGACGAGGATCCAGACTTAAGGATCTCACTGCCTGGAGGGCAAAACCCGCTGTACCTTTCGGTGGTAAATTCCGAATTATTGATTTTCCTTTATCTAATTGTGTCAATTCGGGTATCCGAAGGATTGGTGTTTTAACACAGTATAAGGCTCATTCATTGTTACAACATATTCAGCGTGGTTGGGGCATGTTTCGTGGTGAATTCGGGGAATTTGTAGAGTTATTACCTGCTCAACAACGCCTAGAAGAAAGTTGGTATATAGGCACTGCTGATGCTATCTATCAAAATATGGATATCATTAGAACCCATAACCCACGATTCGTTTTAGTTCTTGCTGGTGATCATATCTATAAAATGGATTATGGTGCCATGTTGGCACATCATCTCGAAACAGAAGCAAATGTCTCGGTTGGCTGTATCGAAGTGCCCGTTAAAAAGGCACATGAGTTCGGCGTGATGGAAGTTGACGAACATCATCGCATTATTGACTTTGTAGAAAAACCCGAAAAACCACCGACCATGCCGGGCAAGCACCAAAGCTCTCTGTGCTCAATGGGCATTTATGTGTTTAGCACAGAATACCTCTTCAAGCTTTTGATCGAAGATCATGAAAATAAGAACTCCAGCCACGATTTCGGCAAGGACATCATTCCTACAGCGATAAGAAAGCATTCTGTATATGCCTATCCATTCCAGGAACCTAAAACTGGCAAACAATGTTATTGGAGGGATGTGGGTACAGTCGATGCTTTCTGGGAGGCCAACCTGGAATTGATAGGCATCACACCAGAACTCAATCTGTATGATAAGGCCTGGCCAATCTGGACTTATCAAGAGCAACTACCTCCGGCAAAATTCATCTTTGACGATGATGACAGGCGCGGCTTAGCAATAGATTCACTGGTATCGGGAGGCTGTATTATTTCAGGCTCCGCTATCCGCAATTCACTATTATTCTCGAATGTTTATGTGGACAACTTTAGCGAGGTACAATCAACCGTTATATTGCCTGAGGTCCATGTAGGTAAAAACTGTAAGATACGACGTACCATTCTTGATCGCGGCTGTAAAATTCCCGACGGTATGCATATCGGGCATGATCTGGAACAGGATAAAAAACGCTTCTATGTCTCACCTAATGGTATCGTTCTGGTGACAGCTGAAATGTTGGGCTACAGCTTACATCATGTCGCATAAGCGCCGATATTTCCCCTGTGAGTACTGAACTCGAAAAATAAATTCAACAATAGTTCAATTCCCTGCTGCTATCTGCATCATTTTATGGTGTTATATAACCAGAATTTTATATGTGCAGACTCGGATAATGAATTCACTGAAAAACTCTATTTTTGACCGACGTAGTGCCGGTATTTTACTACACCCTACTTCTTTGCCTGGAAAACAGTGGCAGGGTGATATCGGGCAATCCGCTCGTGACTTTATCAACTTTATGGCTGACGCAGGACTCACCGTGTGGCAGATGCTTCCTCTGGGGCCCACCCATATTGATCGTTCACCTTATCAATGTTTATCCACCCATGCAGGAAACCCTCAACTGATAAATTTAGACTGGCTAATGCAGCATGGATGGCTAGACCAGACAGATATTGAGCAACACCAGAAAGATACGTCATTAATCCCGGTACTGGAAAAGGCCAGTGTCAATTTTTATCACGATGCCGACCAGCATTGGCAACAAAAACAACAGACATTTATTCAGCAATCTTCATCCTGGCTGCCTGATTTTGCACTTTACCAGTCGCTTAAACTCTCGCTGCAAAACCTGTCATGGGAATACTGGCCAGCAGATTATCGAGATCGTAATCCAGAGGCATTAACTAAAGCACGCAAAAAGTACGCTGAATGCATAAAAACTCTTGAATTCGTTCAATTTGTGTTTTTCGAACAATGGCACGAATTACGCGATTACGCCAGACAACGCGGTATAAAACTGTTTGGTGACATGCCAATATATGTTTCTATGGACAGTGCTGATGTCTGGGCACAACGTGAAAACTTCCAGATCAACGAAAAGGGATTCTGCACTTATGTAGCCGGAGTCCCTCCTGATGCCTTCAGCGCCGATGGTCAGCTTTGGGCCAATCCTCTGTATAACTGGACAGCTATGCAGGAAGATGACTTCAGTTGGTGGGTAAATCGTTTTCAAACCCAACTGGAGCTGTTTGATTATATTCGATTTGATCATTTCCGTGGTCTGGAAGCCTGCTGGCAAATCCCCGCAGAAGCAGAAACAGCTGCCAAAGGTGCCTGGGTAAAATCACCCGGTGAGGCGTTACTCAACAAGCTGCACGATCATTTCGACTCCCTGCCATTAATCGCCGAAGATCTGGGGGTGATTACTCAGCAAGTTATCGCACTGAGAGATCAATTTAATTTACCCGGTATGTCTGTATTACAATTTGCATTTGATGGGGCCAGCGATAATTTTTATCTGCCGCACAACCAGCAAAGGAATAGCGTGGTTTACACCGGCACTCATGACAATAATACCTCTCTGGGCTGGTACCAGGAAATGCCTGAACATTCAAAACATCAACTACATGCATATATTGGCGTTGCTTACGACCATCCACTAGACATGCCCTGGGTATTGAATCGAATGGCACTGGCATCCGTAGCAGATCTCGCCATCATACCTATGCAGGACTTATTATCTCTTGATTCGACGCATCGTATGAATACACCCGGCACCACGATCGGCAACTGGGAATGGCGCTTCGACTGGAATCAGGTGTGGCCGAGTCTGGCCAATGACCTGAAGCAGTTAATCCAGCTTTTTGGACGGCTATAGCAACTGTCCTTTGCAGAGGATGCCAATAGCATGCATGCATACGATACTCTTACTGCAGAATTAAAACACGCAGCATCTCAGACAGGAAATGCTAGTCAGCTCTGGATTGGGCTTGCCGGCGCACCCGGAAGTGGCAAGAGCACACTGGCACAGGCTTTAAAAACCTCGCTAGGTGATTTACTGGTCGTCATACCCATGGATGGATATCACTATTATCGCAGTGAATTAGACAAAATGGACGACCCGCTAGAAGCTCACCTGCGCCGGGGGGCACCATTTACCTTCAATGCTACCAGGTTTGTAGATGACCTGATAAAAGCCAGAGTTACTGGCAAAGGGACTTTTCCTGGTTTCGACCACGGCGTAGGCGATCCTGTTGAAAATGAGATAACACTATCCAGCTTCCATAAGATCGTTCTGGTTGAAGGAAACTATCTACTACTGGATACAGATCCCTGGTGCCAACTGCGCGAAAAGGTATTCGATCAGACCTGGTATCTGGATGTTCCGTTGCAGGAATGTATTCTACGGCTGTGCAAAAGACATGTAGAGGTAGGCTATACTGAAGAACAGGCCCTGCAAAGGGTGGCTAGCAATGATGGCATAAACGCAGAACTTATCAGCAGTGTGTCCCCAAAAAATGCTGATAAGATTATTCGTTTCACCGATTATCACAACATTTCATATCGATAAAACAATCAATAGACTTTTACATCATCAATTTATTTTGCTCAAACTAAACCCGACAGACTCCCAGGGGTATTGGTTATTTTGGTGATAATGAATTAACAATGTCGATCATTTCATACAGATCTTTCTCGTCAATGATTTAAAAATCATCAAAGGTCTTCAGGTTCGGTTTGTACCGTGCCAGTATTTCATTGATTTTTCCAAATCCTGACTGGATTGTGATTTCACTCAGGGTCATATTTTAGCCAGCTGATTAAAGCCTATGATTCAACTCAGCTACTAAAACAATCTTTACCCGATTCTAGACACAAAATAATAACCTTGAAAATCTCATCAACAACATCTCAGACCACGCAGCATAAAACCTGCCTCCTTAAATCCATAATAAATAACCAGTCTCCAATGGATGAGTCAGCATTTTATGGAAAGGATACATCCTGATTTTATAATAGTTTAACCCCGGGCTGGAGGGCCGTAAATTCAGAGTGAAGATGTGATTAAAACCTTCTTTACCCTGGTATTTAAAATGATGCTTTTCCTTTACCGTCAAAAAGCCTTTGCCATTCCTTATTGATCCTACTACACACTCTACCTGGACATCTTCTGGAGATAAGCCATTTAGATAAGCACTAATTTTAATCAGTAGCTTCTCATCGGTATTGATGTGAAACATGGAATTATCAACACGTTCAAATTTTATATTATGCCAGTTGGCATGAATTTTATTTTTCCATTTTGCCAATTCAATGGCGCCTGCCGAATTATTTTCCAGCAATAATTGTGACTGTCGTTTGGCTGGAGCATATAGTTTTTTCACATAATCCATCACCATGCGTGATGCATTAAAACGTGGAATAGAGGATTTCATTGATCCCTTGGAAAGCTTTACCCAGTATTTTGAATAGCCCTGCTTACCGCGATTATAAAAAATAGGAATAACTTCATGTTCCAGAATATCTAGCAGGTCATTAGCCTCTTCTCGATCACGGGTTTCATCATCAAAATGAACCCCATGCGGTGAAACGGCCCAGCCATTCTTTCCATCATATCCTTCTCCCCACCAACCATCCAGAATACTCAGGTTGAGCACACCATTAATCGCTGCTTTTTCACCAGAGGTACCACTGGCTTCCATTGGATACTGAGGTGTGTTAACCCATACATCTACACCAGTAACCAGACTGCGTGCCATCGACATATTGTAGTCTTCAAGTAAAATTATTTTACCCTGAAATCTGGCCTGATGGGCATAGTTGTGGATGGTTCGAATCAGCTCTTGAGCAGGCTGATCACTGGGATGAGCTTTGCCTGCAAATACTATCATCATTGGTTTTTCCGGATCATTTAACAGGCGTGCCAATCGCTCTGGATCCTTAAATAACAATGTAGCCCTTTTATAGGTAGCAAATCTTCGTGCAAATCCAAGTATCAGAACATCGGCTTCGGGTTTATTAATGATCTGGGTAATACGCTTGATCAAAGCCTCATTGGCATTATTGCGTGTATAGCGCTTTAAGGTATATTTGTGCAGGTTCTCCAGCATCTGCGTTTTTAATTCCTGACGCAGGCTCCAGAAGCGATGATCGGGAATGTCATCAATACATTTCCAGTATTTTTTATTTAACAGCTTGTTGCGCCATTCGCGAAAACGCATGTCAAACAGGTTCACCCACTCACGCGCGAGAAACGTCGGCACATGCACACCATTGGTGACATAAGTGACTGGATTTTCATGCGGAGGGATCTGTTCCCAGATATAGGATGCCATCTCTGAAGCGACACCACCATGAATTCTACTCACCCCATTATGAAAACGTGACCCGCGTAATGCCAATGAAGTCATGTTAAAGCTATGCGGTGTATTCGGGGTTGAGCCAATTTTCATAAAATTTTTAAAATCTATACCCAGATTCCCCGCACAGGGTTCAAAAAATTCTTTCATCAAGCCTTCATCAAACATATCGTGACCAGCTGAAACCGGAGTATGCGTTGTAAACACATTGCTAGCTGCAACCAGCTCCATCGCAGCACCAAATTGCATTCCAGCAGCCACCAGTTCTCTGCAACGTTCCAGTATCAGGAATGCCGCATGTCCTTCGTTTATATGCCAAACCGTGGGCTTAAGACCTAATTTGCGGATCAATCGAACACCACCTATGCCCAGCATAATTTCCTGTTGCAGGCGCATCACTCGATCTCCACCATATAGCTGGAAAGTGATTTCACGATCAGCCGCACTATTTTCTTCCAGGTTACTGTCCAGCAGATACATACGAGTATGACCCGCCTGTGTTTGCCAGGCCCTGAGTTTAACAATGCGTCCTGGAAACTGTATATCGATGATGATCTCTTTACCTTTAGCATCGAGCGCTTTTTCAATTGGTAATTCACTGAAACTGGTGACAGGATAGTTTGCTATCTGATTTCCATAGCCATCGATGTGTTGAGTAAAATAACCCTGCCTGTAAAGCAGACCGATGGCAACGAACGGAACACCTAGATCACTAACGGCTTTGCAATGATCTCCAGCCAGAATACCTAAACCGCCAGAGTAGATGGGGAAACTCTCATGTAAACCAAACTCTGCACAAAAATAGGCAATTAAATCATTCTCAGCATCCAGATAACCATCGATTTCATCATGTGTGATTTTTTGCAGATAGCTGTTATAGGCCGAAATCACACGGTTATATTCTTCCATGAATACATTGTCTTTAGCAGCATCATCCAGCGTTTTCTGTGCGATACGGCGTAAAAACACCTTTGGTTTGTGTTCACAACGGCCCCAAAGATCCAAATCAAGCCGGTAAAACAGGCCGCGCACATTGCGATCCCAGCTATACAGCAAGTTGTTCGCTAACTCATTCAAGCCGGAAAGTTTCTCTGGAATGACAGGACGGACTTCGAGTTCAAAGAGTGTCGGATTCATAGTCTTTACAGGTTGCATGATTTGATACAATTTAAATCATAGCACCATGAACGGATGTCGACCATGTTTTAGCTCAATTGAGGCTGCTTGCGTTAAAGCGCTGATTAAATCAGGTTGCGTTTTTTATTAAATCAATGGCTTACAGCTGATCATTTAATTTCCAGAATATGCCAGTATACAGAGTACGGTTTGGGACCAGGAGTAGTCTTTAAGATGATGGAAAAAGAAAAGATGCGTCTACTTTCATTTGCAGGGGTTGTCAGCGATTTCAGTATTTATGAAGAAAGGACAGCTCTGTTACTTTTATGCAGACATAATACTGGAACCATAAAATTTACCAGACTGTAGGGCATGCTTAACCTTTCGGGTTCATCCTTGAACCCGACGAGGTGTAAGAGAAGTTCAGGCTATTAGTCAGCCTGGCGACGCAGAAATGCCGGAATTTCCAGATATTCCATACTTTGTTTATCCATTGACATTTCAACAGTATCGCCCATGACTTTCTTGCTGGTACGCATTATAGTAGGTTGATCCAGTTTAGCGTAATCGATCTCACCAGTACGCTCCCGTTTTATGCTGGCAACTTCAGCAGGAACTGGTTGAACCTCTTCCTTCTTCTTACCTAGCCCTGTGGCAACTAGAGTTACGCGCAATTCACCATTAGTCATTTCCGAGTCAATTACGGTACCAACTACTACCGTAGCATCATCCGAAGCCATAGAGGTAATGGTATTACCCACATCGTCCAGTTCACCAATCGATAGATCCAGACCCGCTGTGATATTTACCAGTATACCCTGAGCACCAGCGATATTGATATCTTCCAGCAATGGAGATGCAACCGCCTTTTCGGCCGCTTCTTTGGCACGATTATCTCCGGTTGCTGTACCAGAACCCATCATCGCCATACCCATTTCTGACATAACCGTACGTACGTCAGCAAAGTCGACATTGATCAGACCTGGGCAGGTGATCAGTTCTGCAATACCCTGTACAGCGCCACGCAGTACGTCATTGGCCGTCTTAAATACTTCCAACACTGAGGTCTGTTTACCCAGTACTGGTAGTAACTTCTCATTGGGAATAGTAATCAGTGAATCCACCATACCGGCTAATTCCTTGATACCCTGATCCGCCAGCATCATGCGCTTGGCACGCTCAAAGCCAAACGGCTTTGTGACAACAGCTACGGTCAAGATTCCCAATTCTTTAGCGATTTGTGCAATGACTGGCGCCGCACCGGTACCAGTACCACCACCCATACCCGCAGTGATAAATAACATATCAGTACCAGCAACTGCTTCCTGAATTCTTTCCCGATCTTCCATCGCGGCCTGACGACCAATACCCGGGTCAGCGCCCGCTCCCAGACCTTTGGTAATGCTGCTACCGATCTGAATTGTGGTTTTAGCATTCATATTTTTCAGCGCCTGAATATCGGTGTTGACGCACATAAACTCTACGCCTTCGATACCCGACTCCACCATATGCTGGACGGCATTACCGCCACCGCCGCCTACACCCATTACTTTAATTGTCGCACTTTGTGAAAATGCATCCATTAGTTCAAACATGATATGTCCCCTCTTACTTTTAAGTTGATGACTAAAAATTACCCTGGAACCAGCTTTTCATTCTCATCCATAAGCTGTCCCCAGTGTTTTCTTCCAGTTCACGACTGGAAAAACTGCTACGCTGCTTGTTACCAAACAGCAATAAGCCTACCCCAGTTGCATGGATAGGATTACGAATCACATCGACCAGGCCCTTCACGTGTTGTGGCACGCCCAGTCTTACCGGCATATGGAATATCTCTTCGGCGAGTTCCACCACGCCATCCATCTTGGAACTACCGCCGGTGAGCACGACACCTGCGGCACAGATTTCTTCAAAACCTGAACGTCTGAGCTCTGCATGCACCAGATTCAGTAACTCTTCATAACGCGGCTCGACCACTTCAGCCAGGGTCTGGCGTGACAGTCGGCGTGGTTCGCGATCTCCCACACTCGGTACTTCAATGGTTTCGTCTTCTTTCGCCAATTGACGCAGTGCGCAGGCATATTTAATTTTCAGATCGTTGGCATACTGGGTGGGTGTACGCAATGCGACTGCGATATCATTGGTGACCTGATCTCCAGCTATAGGGATTACAGCGGTATGTCTGATAGCCCCTTCAGTAAAGATCGCAATGTCAGTAGTACCGCCACCAATGTCCACCAGACAAACCCCCAGTTCTTTTTCATCTTCTGTCAGAACTGCAGCGCTGGACGCCAGTTGCTCCAGAATGATGTCGTCCACATCAAGTCCGCAACGACGCACACACTTGATAATATTCTGAGCTGCACTCACCGATCCAGTAACCAGATGTACGCGCGATTCCAGGCGTACACCAGACATACTAATGGGATCGCGTATGCCTTCCTGGTTATCTATCAGAAATTCCTGTGGTAATACATGCAAGATGCGTTGGTCAGCAGGTATCGCTACCGCTTTGGCCGCATCGATTACTCGTGCCACATCAGCAGGCGTAACTTCTTTATCTTTAATCGCCACAATGCCATGCGAGTTAATACTTCTTACATGACTGCCAGCTATGCCGGCGTATACCGAACGAATCTGACAACCTGCCATCAATTCAGCTTCTTCTACCGCACGTTGAATTGACTGTACAGTAGATTCGATATTAACTACGACACCTTTTTTAAGTCCGCGTGATGGTTGAGTACCGATACCGATAATCTCGATATCGCCTTCTACGGTAACCTCGCCTACGATTGCCACAATCTTTGATGTGCCTATATCCAGCCCGACAATCAAATTGTTTTCACCTTTTTTAGACATTCTTGTTGCCCCGTTTCATGTCACTTATCTGTTGCTGGTCTTCTTTCTTCCAGGCAATGGCAAAGCCGTTGCTATAGCGGAAATCGATATACTTAATAAATTCTTTCTTTGGTTTAATCTGCATGGGATATACCGCCAGCATTTTATAGATTTTCTGTTCAGTTTCATCGGTACCCAGATTAACCTTGAGGTACTCATCCAGTAACAAACTGAGAGCGCCCTTACTATCTTCACTTAATGCAGAAAGCTGGATACCATTTTCAGCAAACTTTTGTTTCAATTCCAAATACCTCTGTAACAGTTCAGCACTTTGACCGACATAACCGTTTATCAGTGGCAAATTCATAAAAGCCTTACTATCCGCTTCAAACACCCTGGCTTTGGTACTTAATAAATGGGATTCATCCCAGCGCGCAAAGGCCTGATTTTCGATTACAGATACTACGATCTTACTGGGCCATACCCTTCGCACCGAGACCTCGTCTATCCAGGATTGCTGACTTACCTGGTCCTGAATTTTCTGTATATCTACCGAGAAAAAGCCCGCACCCAGATAAGGCTTTAACTGCTGCTGTAACTTATCAGTATCCACTTGTCTGAACTCACCGGTAATTCTGATCTTTTCGATCGGCAACCATTGCTCACGTGGCACTAAAGCTACTGCCAGACCAAGCGCGATAAAAACCAGCGCCATTACTACGTAACGTTTCCTGATGCGCAGCTGAAACTGTTCTTTCTTCTGCTTTCTACTTGCCTGAGCTCGTGACTTAGGCCTGCCCTCTTCTTTGGCACTTTTTCTAAAAGGAATCAACTTAAGCATTTGATATCTCTTCGTCCAGGGTATATTCAACCAGCTTCAATACCAGCTGTGAAAAACTCAACCCCGCCTCTTTAGCAGCCATAGGCACCAGACTGTGATCGGTCATACCAGGGACGGTATTCACTTCAATCACCTGAAACACACCCTGCTGATCACGCATTAAATCGATACGCCCCCAGTGGCGTAAGCCACATATTTCAGCAGTTCGCGCAACTAGTTGATTCAATTGCTGCAGTTCATCTTCAGCTAAACCACAGGGACAGATATACCTTGTATCGCTGGCAATATATTTAGCATCGTAATCATAAAAGACATGTGGTGTCTCCAGCCTGATGGCGGGCAACACGGTTGCGCCCATCCAGGCTACGGTATATTCACTACCTGCTATCCACTGCTCGGCCAGCACCGGACCAAATTTAGCTGCTAGCAGGTATGCATCTTCAAGCAGAGCAGCATCAGTTACCTTGGTCATACCGATACTGGAACCTTCCAGCGAGGGTTTAATGATCATCGGTAATCCGATGAGATCTAAAGCCTGTTTACAATCCTGTAAAGAATTCAACTCACAGAATAACGGTGTTTGTAGGCCGCAACCCTGTAACAGACGTTTGGTCATTAACTTATCCATAGTCACCGCTGAGGCACGAATACTGCTGCCAACATAAGGTATTTGCAGAGATTCCAGTATGCCCTGTACCTGACCATCTTCTCCTACCCGACCATGTAGAATATTAAATACGCGGTCGGCCTTAAGCTCACTCAACTGCTGGCAGATATTGTGTTGAATATCTACACCAAAAGCATCAACACCAGCATCCAGTAAGCCCTGTAACACAAAACTGCCTGACTTCAGAGAAACTTCACGTTCTGCAGCAGTGCCACCCATCAACACCGCGACTCTGCCACATTTAGCAGCAGTATCCTGTGCTGGTTGTAAGTGTGCAAAACTCATCAACGTTCTCCAATAATTCTAACTTCGTGCTGAAGTTCTACAGAAAATTTTTGCTTCACTTCGCTACGAACCTTTTCAATCAGGTCTTCAATATCATTAGCTCTGGCACTACCGGTATTGATAATAAAGTTTGCATGTTTTTCCGATACACAGGCTTCGCCGATGCAGCTTCCTTTTAAGCCACAGGCTTCTATCAGGCGTGCAGCATAATCACCTTCGGGGTTCTTAAACACCGAACCACAGGAAGGCAAGCCGACTGGCTGACTGTTATTACGCTGTTCCAGTAACTCACGAATGCGCGATTGCTGCTCAACATCACGAGCAGGGAAACTAAATACTGCGGCACTAAACCATTCGTTAGCTGCACGATTGACGCTACGGTAGGACACATCGAATTCATGCTTTTGACGTTCAATCAATTCACCCTGTAGATTCATCATTTCCAGCGACTCAACAAACTGCCAGGTTTCATAGCCGAAGGCACCCGCATTCATCGCCAGCGCACCACCCATAGTACCGGGTATGCCAGCCAGAAAATCTGCGC
This sequence comes from Gammaproteobacteria bacterium, assembly GCA_050298595.1. Classification (GTDB taxonomy): domain Bacteria; phylum Pseudomonadota; class Gammaproteobacteria; genus JACNJF01. The sequence goes on from JBNKUM010000115.1 coordinate 80,426, forward strand.
CAGATAAATCATGCTGCTGACAAAAGCGTGCAAATTTTGCACAGGTGACACCAGCTTCGGCGTAAACACTGCCATCACTTAGCTGACGTAGATCATTTAACTTTTGTAAAACCACTATCGCCACACCACGCAGGCCGCCATCGCGCACCAGCAAATTACTGCCCAGTCCCACCCAGGTGACTGGCTGTTGTGCATCTACAGTTTGCAAGAACACAGACAGGTCATCCTTATCAGCTGGTTCGTAGTAAATATCTGCCGCACCACCTGCACGCCAGCTACAATGACGCGCCATCGACTCATTGTGTAAAAGTCGTCCACGGATATTATGTGACATTGCCTGTGCCATCAAACAGCCGCCTCCTGATGAGTGGCAATAAATTCAATGGCAAAAGCACCGATACTACCGGCACCCAGAGTCACCACAATGTCATTGTCTTCAATAACATCAGGTAACACGCTGCCCAACTCAGCTATGTCTTCTACAAAAACAGGGTCAATGCGACCTCGACTGCGTATCGCACGGCTTAAGGCTCGTCCATCGGCATCTTTAATATACTTTTCTCCAGCAGCATAAACCTCTAACAACACCAGTTGATCTACTTCTGATAACACCTGTGCGAAGTCTTCGAACAAATCGCGTGTACGGGTATATCGATGCGGTTGAAACACGACCATTAATCTTTGCTCGGGCCACGCTAAACGTATCGCCTGTATGGTGGCTCGTATTTCATTCGGATGATGGCCGTAATCATCTATATGGCGAATAGTTTTACCATCCACTCGCAGGTTTTCTGTGATCTGGAATCGACGTCCAATTCCAGCAAAACTAGTCAGGGCAGTTTGCATTTGCTCTCCGCTGACACCTAATTCCCAACCTATGCAAAGTGCCGCCGTTGAATTCAGCACATTATGTAGACCTGCCAGATTGAGTTTGATGCTGACCTGTTTTTGATCCGGGAAAGTGACTTTAAAATAAGTTTTTGATCCTTCTGCCCTGACGTCAGTGATGCGCACATCAGCATCTGCTGACACCCCATAGCTCAGTACAGGGCGAGAAACCTGTGGCAGAATTTCACGTACCACATCATCATCGATACACACTACTGCTAAACCATAAAAAGGTAGATGGTGTAGAAACTCAACAAAGGTCTGTTTAAGACGCTCAAAATCACCTTCATAGGTCGACAGGTGATCCTGATCTATGTTGGTCACGATCGCCATCACTGGTTGCAGATACAAAAAAGAGGCATCGCTTTCATCAGCTTCTGCTACCAGGTATTCGCTGGCACCCAGTTCCGCATGGCGCCCTGAACTGTTCAATTTGCCACCTATCACATAGGTAGGATCCAGGCCACCTTCAACCAGCACTGAAGTCAGTAACGAGGTAGTGGTGGTTTTTCCATGCGTGCCTGCAACCGCAATACCCTGACGAAAACGCATCAACTCAGCCAGCATTTCTGCACGTCTTACAATGGGGATGCGCTGTTCCTTGGCAGTCAGAATCTCAGGATTGGAATCATCAATTGCTGTGGAAACAACAACTACGTGCGTGTCTGAGATATTCTCTGCGCGATGACCAAGCTCAACATGTATACCAATACTACGTAAATGCCTTACTACAGCGCTTTCATTGATGTCGGAACCGCTGATCTTATAACCCAGATTGTGGAATACCTCGGCGATGCCACTCATACCTGCGCCACCTATACCCACAAAATGTATCTTACGGATCCTTCGCATAAAATTTCTATTCGACTGCGTCATACCAGTGCCTCTTTTAATACGCCCTGTGCTACCAGCTTAGCGGCCTCTGTATAGGCAACCGCGCGGGCATTCATCGACATTGTTAATACCTGATCTCGCTCCGCAGAAAATCGATTTATAATTTCAACCAGTTTTTCAGGCGTTAACTCATGATCGCGAATCAATAGCGCCGCATCAGCTGCCTCAAGAAAACCTGCATTCATATATTGATGATCATCCACTGCATAAGGATAAGGTACCAGTATGGATGCCATACCTGCAGCAGCCAGCTCAGAGACAGTTAAGGCACCTGAGCGACACAAAACCAGATCGGCCCATTCATAAGCACTTTTCATATCCTTTACAAAAGGAATAACCTCAGCTTCAACTTCACATTGCTGATACAGGCCCTGAAGGACGTCTAAATGTCTCTCGCCGCTTTGATGCTTAATCTCCGGACGCTGCTGTGGTGCAATTTTTTGTATAGCCACAGGCACAACTTCATTCAGTGTTTTCGCACCCAAACTTCCTCCGATTATTAACAACCTTAGAGGAGCCTGCTCGCGCCCAGCCAGGCGGATCTGCGGAGCTGCTATTGCAAGAATATCTGCCCTTACTGGATTACCGACTACTTCGCTATTAGCAATTCCTGCAGCTGCCTGAGGAAAGGCAAAATAACTGATACGCGACAAGCCTCTGAGTAATTTATTGGTCAGCCCAATCACCGCATTTTGCTCGTGAATAATCAGTGGGATTCTTAAAACCCAGGCCATCAGTCCACCTGGCCCCGAAGCAAAACCACCCATACCCAGTACAGCGCGTGGACGATTTCTACGTAGAATATTCATCGCCTGCCAGCAGGCCTGAATAAGTTTCCATGGTGCCAGAGCAATAGTAAGTACTCCCTTACCACGTAGCCCCTGAACATCCAGCCATTCAACAGGGAAACCAGCCTCTGGAACCAGCCTTGCTTCTATACCACTGCGGGTTCCCATCCAAACGATAGTTTCACCTTGCTGGCGTAGAAATTCCGCAACCGCAAGTGCAGGAAAAACATGGCCACCGGTACCACCCGCCATTACGATAATTGGACGTTTAGCAGTCATGGCTTAGCCACCTTTTCTTTAACGTCTTTTTTACGTACAGGTTGCTCAGAACCGACAATATTTTCATAGTGCACACGAAGCACCAGACCTATCGCAAAAGACATAATCAGAATACTGTTGCCACCATAGCTAATGAATGGCAGGGTTAATCCTTTAGTGGGGAGCGCTCCCATATTCACGCCCATATTGATAAGTGCCTGAATGCTCACCAACAGGGCAACGCCGTACACAAGGTAAGCACCAAAAGCATGGCCATTTAGCAGAGCTGTCTTACCAATATTGAAGCAACGCAATAAAAACCATCCATAAATCACCACCAGAAAAACAATCCCGATCAAACCCAGTTCTTCGGCGTAAATGGCAAACAGAAAATCGGTATGTGCTTCTGGCAGATAAAAAAGCTTCTGGATACTACCGCCCAGGCCAGTACCGAACATCCCACCACTCCCTATAGCGATCAATGATTGAGTCAGCTGAAATCCGCTATTGAAAGGATCTGCCCAGGGATCAAGAAAAGAGGTAACACGTGCCATTCGATAAGGAGAAGCCATTGCCAATAACACCATAATGCTCAGGGTACCGATTACAAAAAGGAAGAAATTTCCAAAGCGCACTCCACCCAGATACATCATCCCGAGGCCCGTCATCAGCAACACAGAAGCTGCACCAAAGTCTGGCTCCATCAATAACAGACCACTGGCGACAGCGAGAATAATCATAGGTTTGAGAAAGCCTTTCATGTCAGTTTTAATTTCATCCGAACGACGAATCAGATAACCGCTCAGATAGATAATCAAAAACAACTTGGCTATCTCAGAAACCTGAACCGTAAAAACTATCAAATCCAGCCAGCGGGTTGATCCATTCACCGTGCGGCCTATACCCGGCACCAGTACCAGCGCCAGTAGCACGATAGAACCCAGCATTAACAGCATGCCATTGTTACGCCACAGGCTAGTAGGAATGCGATACGCCAACCAAACCAGTACTACACCCAGAAGCAGACGTAAGAACTGTCGCTTGCCAAAATAAAAGGGGTCACCCATTTGCTGGTCAGCAATACCGATGGATGCCGAAGTCACCATGATCAATCCAATTAGAGCTAGCAATCCATAGATCACTACAATCTGGTTATCCAGTGTGTTTGAAATCAACGGAGTTTCCGCCTTAGGCAGTTTTGATGAGCGTATCGCCTGACCCGTCATGACAGCGCCCTCACCAGACTGCTAAATTGTTGACCCCTATCTGCAAAACCTTTGAACTGATCCAAGCTGGCACAGGCCGGTGATAGTAAAACCAGATCTCCTGGCTGTGCGATTTGATGTGCTCGAACTACTGCTTCAGCCAGATTTTTAACCTGCTCGATGCGAGTACAACCCTTTAGAGATTCTTCAATTTTATCGGCATCCTGCCCAAACAATAAAATACAGGAAACCTTTTCTCTTACTGCAGTACAAAGCGACTGCATGTTGGCCCCTTTACTTTGCCCTCCCGCCAGTAAAATAATCGGTTCATCTATACCCTGTATGGCTGCCAGTGCTGCACCGGGATTCGTCGCTTTAGAATCATTAATCCAGGTAACACCATTAATTTCTGCCACCCACTGGCTGCGATGATCCAGTCCAGGAAACTGTTTCAGTGTTTCAACAATTGCAGCTTTCGGAATTCCAGCTATTTCAGCCATCGCCATAGCAACCAGGCAGTTAGCCCAGTTGTGACGACCTTTCAGTTTAAGCTCACTTGTATTTATCCAGCCCACACCTTTTACTGCTAGCATGGTCTCTGGATGTTGAAGAATATGGTAATCCACATCATCACGTTGTAGAGAAAAACGAATGTCTTCAGATGAATGTTGAGTCAGTTCATCGTCTGCATTACTGATGACATATTCTGCATTACGATAGATCCTTTTCTTACTATTCTTATAATCAGCCAGATCATCATAACGATCCATATGATCTTCACTGACGTTCAAAACGGTCGCAACTAATGGCCGTAGACTCTCGGTAGTTTCTAGTTGAAAACTGGATAGCTCTAATACATACAGATCAGCATCCTGCTGCAATAGATCAAGCGCCGGTATGCCTATATTGCCACCCACAGCAACTTTCTTTCCACCTGCAGCTATCATTTGACCCACTAAGGTAGTGACCGTAGTTTTTCCATTGGAGCCCGTGATTGCGACAACCGGTTTATTCACCGCTTCAGCGAATAACTCAATATCGCCAATCACTCTTACGCCTGACTGTGCCACTTTTTTAATCAATGGACTTCTAACAGATAGCCCAGGACTGACGATCCAGCAATCTGCCTGCTCTATCAGCGACTCTGTTAATGGCTGTATTAGTACATTGGCATCAGGGAAAGCAGCAAGCAACTGATCCAGATAGGGAGGCTGTTCACGGTCATCCTGCACGCTACAGTTATAACCATTGCTTAGCAGATAACAGGCAGCTGAATACCCTGTCAGCCCCAACCCAATAATCAGGTAGCGCTGATCAAGATGAACATGCTGCTGTTGTGTTATCATCTGTATCACCGTATTTTCAAACTCGACAGTCCAATCAGCACCAGGATTACCGTAATAATCCAGAAGCGCACAATAATGCGCGGCTCGGGCCAGCCCTTTAACTCATAATGATGATGTAGTGGTGCCATGCGAAAAATGCGTCTACCGGTTAACTTGTAAGAGGCCACCTGCAAAACCACTGAAATGGTTTCAACCACGAAAATCCCCCCCATGATGAATAGCACTAGTTCCTGACGTACGACGACGGCAACTATGCCCAGTGCTGCACCCAGTGCCAGAGCCCCAACATCGCCCATAAACACCTGAGCGGGATAGGTATTGAACCAGAGAAAACCCAGTCCAGCACCCACCAGTGCGCCACAGAACACAACCATTTCACCTACACCAGGGACATAAGGAATACCGAGGTATCCTGCAAAATTGGTATTCCCTGTCACATAAGCGAATACACCCAGTGCACCACCCACCAGTACGGTCGGTAAAATAGCCAGTCCATCCAGACCGTCGGTCAGGTTAACTGAATTACTACTACCGACGATGACCAGATAAGCAAGCACGATGTAAAACCAGCCCAGATCTAATACTACATTTTTAAAGAAAGGTAGAATTAACTGGGTTTCAATTGGTACCTGAGCGGTAGTGAAAAGAACATAGGCAGCTGTCAATCCAATAATGGATTGCCATAAATATTTGGCTCTGGCTGATAGCCCTTTAGAATTCCCGAAAACAATTTTCCTGTAATCGTCTACCCAGCCAATAATTCCGAAACCTCCAGTTACCGTGACCACGATCCACACAAAGCGTGACGATAGATCACTCCATAACAGGGTACTGACTATGATTGCCACCAGAATAAGCGCTCCACCCATAGTAGGTGTGCCGGCTTTACTGAAATGCGATTGTGGACCATCATCGCGTACGTTCTGTCCGATATTATATCGACTCAGATAACGAATCATGCCCGGTCCAACAAATAATGAAATCAGCAAAGCGGTCAGCACACCGAGTATGGTGCGCATAGTCAGGTACTGAAACAGGTTGAAGCCACTGTAGAACTGCGTCAGGTATTCAGCGAGACTATACAGCATAATCATCTCCATTCTGCGTGGACGAGTCTTTTAATGCTGCCACCAGTTTTTCCATCTGGGCACTACGCGATCCTTTAATTAAAAGATTAATACCACTATGTAATCTTGCACTTATAAAGCGCGCCATATCTTCATGATTTTCAAAACAATAACCTTCATCACCAAAAACTTTTGCTGCCTTACAGCTAAAAGTGCCCAACGCAAAAAATTTAACTACCCCAATTTCTTTTGCTACTGTCAAAGCCTGTTCATGCAATCTGAGTGCATCGGCACCCAGTTCAGCCATATCACCCAGAGCTAACCAGGCCACTCCACGTTGTGTACATAACACATTCACAGCCGCTATTAAGGAACCAGGGTTTGCATTGTAACTATCATCGATAATCAGGCTCTTGTTCACACCGGGGTAAAACTTCTGGCGTCCACTGACACCGACAAAACCACCCAGCCCCTCAGCTGCCCGCTGTAGGCTGAAACCACAGGCCGTCGCCAGAGTGATTGCAGCTACTGCATTCTGAACATTATGTAAGCCCTGCATTTGAATCTCGGTATCTACCTCATCATGTCCCTGTGTCACTTCGATATGCAGGGTATCTGCCTGCTGTACATAAGCACCGGTTACATCACTCTGCTGCCTTAATGAAAAACTGATATGTCGAGAACTGGCAGCTATAGATTTCCAGTAATCCACAGCATCCTCGTCTTCATTGAATACGGCAATCGCTGACGATGAGGAAAATTGATACATCTCTCCTTTGGCTCGAATCACACCCTGACGCGAGCCAAAACCTTCAACATGAGCGTTCTGGGCATTATTCACATACACCACATCGGGTTCAGCTATTCTCAACAGGGTATGGATTTCATGTGGATGATTCGCCCCCATCTCAATCACCGCAAAGCGATGTTGTGGTGTGAGACGAAACAAAGTCAAAGGCACGCCAATGTCATTATTTAAATTTCCCAGCGTCATCAACGTCCTATATTCGCAGGAAAGAATGCGACCCAGCATTTCTTTTATGGTTGTTTTACCATTACTGCCACTGATCCCAATAACTTTTGCTGGCATCTTATGACGCCAGAAATTAGCCAGGTTACCCAGTGCTGAGCGACAGTCTTCAACAATCAACTGAGGTATATCTATATCAACAGCATGTTCAACCATAACTGCTGCAGCACCTTTATCCCTTGCCATAGTCACAAAATCATGCCCATCAAAGTTTTTACCCTTGATGGCAGTAAATAAAGCTCCGGCACAGTCCTTGCGAGTATCGATAACAACCCCTTTAAAATAAAACTCTGAAACCTCAGAGCTCTGGGGAAATAATTTGATCAACTCATCAGAGTGAAGACTGATCATAAAGACTGCTCCTGTCGAATTTCAACTACCAGGTCTCTATCACTAAACGGGATTTTCTGCTCACCGATAATCTGAAACTGTTCATGCCCTTTTCCGGCGATAACCAACAGATCATTTTCGTTAGCCTGAGTCATTGCAGTTTTTATCGCCACTGCTCGGTCATGGATTACTCGCACGAGTTCAGGATGCTGTAACCCGACAACGATTTCATTCATGATTTTCTGTGCTGACTCGGTACGCGGGTTATCATCGGTAAGGATAACGTGATCGGCCAGACGCTCCGCTACCGCAGCCATTTTAGGCCGTTTACTTTGATCTCTATCACCACCACAGCCAAATACACAATAAAGAGCACCCTGATAGCTGTCTTTAACTGCATTCAGACAGGCTTCTAACGCCTGTTCAGTATGAGCAAAGTCGATCACGACTGCAGGATATCCATTATGTGCCGGATAATATTCCATACGACCGGGAATAGGTTTTAGCTGTTCCATTGCTGACTCTATCTGTTGTCTATCAAAACCCAGCAACTGCAACACCGCCACACAGGAAAGCAGGTTATCAACATTAAACGAACCGATTAAGGCGCTTTGAATTCTGATATCACCCAGGGAAGTCGATGCAACAATCTCCAGCCCCTGCTCATTCATCTGACTATGCTTTATGGAGACTGAATTATGTTCAGTCATCTGTGTATGTGCATTTACAGCCAGTGAGGTATCCAGATTATATTGCTGGAATAATTTTGCTCCCAGCTCATCATCAACATTAAAAGCACGTCCGGTTAAACTACTATATTCAAAAAGTTGAGATTTAGCTGCCGCATATTGTTCCAGAGTGCCATGATAATCCAGATGATCGCTACCCAGATTGGTTAATAATGCAATATCAAATTCACAGCCACTCACTCGATATTGCTGTAATGCGTGCGACGAAACTTCCATCACAATATATTCACAACCTTGCTGAAGTAGCTCAGCTAATAATGCCTGTATACAAATAGCATCCGGAGTTGTATAGCCAAGCATATTCAGCCGGTTAGCAACGCCATAGCCTAGTGTGCCTATACTGCCGGCAGTTTTCCCAACACGAGTCAACGCCTGAACCAGTAAATGGGTCACACTGGTTTTACCATCGGTACCGGTTACAGCGATTAATTTAAGCGCTCTGGCTGGATCAGCATAAAAGCGACTGGCAATCTTACCGGTCATACGATTTAAATCTACTACAGGTATCCATTGGGTACTTAGCTGTTTTTCCAGCAAGTCTATACGTTGCTTACTATAGCTATCGCTTGCATCATACAAAACAGCAACTGCGCCCTGCTTGACTGCATCAGCGGAAAAATCAATAGCATGATGTTTTATTCCTGCCTGTGCGACGAATACATCACCCGCCTGGAGCATCTGACTATTACTGGAGATACCCTGTATCGGCAAATCGCTTAAATATTCGGGTTCGACAAAGCCCTGCAAAAGCTGCTTAAGAGTCATCGAAACAGTGAGATTCTGATGAGCCATCATCACACCTTCGTCTCCCCTGATTTCGCCATGCGTTGAATAGCCGGCAAATCATCTGGAGATATATTCATCAGGCGCAGGGCATGCCCGAGTACTTCGCTAAATACTGGTGCCGCTACCTGACCACCGTGGTAACCATTCTGTTTTGGGTCATCAATCATCACCGCCATCACCAGTCGAGGATTACTCACAGGAACCACACCTGCAAAAACTGAAACATAGCTATCTTTCAAATATCCGCCAGCAGCACTCTTTCGGGCTGTACCTGTTTTGCCTGCAACTCTATATCCATTGATAGCGGCCCGCTTAGCTGTACCGCCAGGCCCCACCACCTGCTCCATCATTTCCAGGATTCTTTGCGCTGTTGCAGCAGTCATCACCTGACGTGACTCTGGCACTTGATCAACCTTCAATAAACTCAATGGCAATAATTTGCCCTGATTTGCAAACAGGCTATAAGCTCTTGCCAGTTGCAAAGCACTCACTGAAAGCCCATAACCAAAAGCAATTGTGGCATGATCTAGTGGCTGCCAGTCACTGTAGTAACTTAGATAACCCGATGAGGCTGCAGGAAAACTTATACCGGTTGGTTCACCGAAACCAAAATCAGTAAAAGATTGCCACAGCTCCTTTGGCGTCATGGACAATGCGACCTTGGAAGCACCCACATTACTTGATTTACGTAATATGCCTGCCAGATCCAGTACACCATAATCTCTAAAATCTTTTATAGGATAGCCACTTACTTTCATGTAACCAGGCGAAGTATTGATTCGACTTTTCTGGTTAAACAGCTGCCTGTCCATCGCCGCTGCCAGTGTAAATGGCTTGATTGAAGAACCCGGCTCAAAAACATCGGTAATCGCACGATTGCGGCGTTGCTCAGCTTTTAGCTTATTACGGCTATTCGGGTTGTAAGAAGGCAGATTTGCCAGTGCCAGAATTTCACCTGTTCTGGCATCCAGCAATACTGCACTACCTGATTCTGCATCATGGTATTTAATCGCTTTTGCCAGGCTTCTATAAGCTATGTATTGCAGACGCATATCCAGACTCATCTGCAAATCATTGCCTGGTTTGGCAGCAGAAACCTGTGCAATGTTCTCGACTACCTGACCTTTTCGATCACGTAATATCTGACGCTGGCCGGGAGTAGCTTTTAACCAGTCCTGATACACACGCTCCATACCTTCACTACCGGTATCATCTATATCGGTAAACCCCAGTACATGTGACACAATCTCACCAGCAGGATAAAAACGGCTGTACTCACGTTGCAAATAAACACCCTGAGTACCCACAACAGCTTTTTGCGCAAGGTCTGGCTCTACCCGTCTTTTTAAAAAAATAAATTCTCGTTTAGCACGTTGCGTTACACTGGCCAGCACCTTTGAGTAATTCAAGCCTAACGACTTCGATACCTTTTTCAGGCCTGGCTTGTCCAGCAGAGCCAGCCTGGGATTAACCCACACTGAATCAACGGGAGTACTTATCGCCAGAGGCGTTCCAAATCGATCAACAATCGCGCCGCGATAAGCCGGAGTATCAATTGTTCTTAACTGTCGTTGACTGCCTTCGTCCAGCAAAAAATCCTGATCAACCACCTGTAGATAAGAGGCACGCGCAATCAGTGCGCCGAACATTAGCAACAGTACAGCCAGCACAAAATAATGCCTTACTGAAAAAAATGATGTTTGATTAGACTCACTCATATCAAGGTAAAGTCACTATTTGAATATCTTCAGGTAAAATCATGCCCAGTTTTTTTCGCGCCATGGATTCAACATTCGCCTGTGTAATCAGGGTACTGTTCTGTATCTGCAGGCGACTCCACTGAATTACTATTTCGTCCTGCTGCTTTTGAAGCTGCCTCAACTCAGAGAAAAGCACCCGGCTTTCATGTTTCACATAAATCACAGTCATCGCACTGCCGGTTACGAGAACTATCAGCAGCATCAGCCAGTAAAGCCGATTCATCAGGAGACTCGCTCGGCTACTCTTAATACCGCGCTACGCGAACGCGGGTTTTGTGCCAGCTCCTTCACCCCGGCTTTAATTGCCTTACCAATAGTGCGCAGTCGTATAGAAACCGACAAATCGCTTTCTCTAACAGGTAAGCCTCGTGGTATTGACGGTGCTGTTGACTGCTGTTTAAAAAATCTTTTTACCAGGCGATCTTCCAGCGAATGGAAACTAATCACCAGCAACCGCCCACCTATTTTTAAAACATCAAAGATATCTGCCAGCACCAGCTCAACATGTTCCAGTTCATGATTGATTCGCATACGGATAGCCTGAAAACTTCGTGTAGCCGGATGTTTTTTCTCTTTGCCAGCAGGCACACAGCCCTTGATGATAGACACCAGGGTGTCTGTATCATTTATCGGTTCCTGCTGGCGGTATTCAACTATCTTGCGCGCAATGCGGCGAGAAAAACGCTCTTCGCCAAAACGCCATAAAACGTCTGCAATCTCCTTTTCGCTAGCTTTTGTAATCCATTGTTGTGCAGTTTCACCCTGCTCGGTATTCATACGCATATCCAGTGGGCCATTTTGCTGAAAACTAAAACCACGAGTCGCATCATCCAGCTGAGGAGATGAAACACCCAGATCAAGCAATACACCATCTACCTGATTCGCCAGGCCCTGCTGCAAGATATGATTCTTCATATGTGCATAATCATCATGAATAATGGTGACACGTTGATCACCTGCATGTCTGGCGCGAGCACAGGCTATTGCCTGAGGATCCTTATCCATCACGATCAGACGCCCATGTTCACTCAGCTTTTCCAGTATGGCTGCAGCATGCCCACCGCGGCCAAAGGTCCCATCTACATACACGCCATCAGGTTTAACCTGCATTGCCTGCAACACCTCATCGAATAAAACAGGCTGATGAACTAGCGGCGAACTCATAACCTGAGCTCCGCTAACGCCGACGGAATTTCATCTTCTCCGTCATCCTCTTCCATGCATAACTTGTCCCACAGCTGCTCATCCCACAGCTCAAACTTGTTACCCTGCCCGATTAACACGGCCTTTTTCTGTAACTGTGCATAAGTACGCAAAGGAGGAGAAAGCAGCATACGACCATTGGCATCCACTTCGATATCAGTGGCATAACCAATTAATTTGCGCTGGATTCGACGAGCCTTTTTATTAAACCCGGGTAAGGCGTTGATTTTTTCTTCAACAACTTCCCATTCGGGTAGAGGGTAAATAAGCAAACAGGGCTGGTCGGTATCAATAGTCACAACCAGTTGGCCTTCACAAATTTCAGACAGGCGCTCACGATAACGCGCAGGCAAAACCATCCTGCCTTTTGCATCGATCGATAGATTTGAAGCCCCTCTGAATTTGTACACCGATTTAGCCTTAGTTACCCACTTTGTGACACTTTTCACCACTAATGCACACAGTATCGTCGCAAAACACCACAAGTCAAGTAAAAAGAGCCATTTAGGAATAGAGTTTCTTTAATAACAACAATGACTTAGCAATGCTTTATAAAATAATTATTTAATAGTCTTTAGAAAACAGAAACTAATCGAGGCAAGTTAAAGTAAAACATTAAGTGTTAGTTATTTCTCGTTTTTTTTGAGAAGAAATAACAATCTGAGGTTGGTAGTTTTGAGCAGAAAGCGCAGTTTTTATAAAATAAGTCAGCCGATAAGCCGGGTTCTGTCGTGGATAATCATTCATCTGGAATCACTGTCACCAATGACCCTCAAGCGACCAACCCGAAAGCAGTGCGGGCCGCACCATAGCTCTCCTATTTGGTCTTGCTCCGAGTGGGGTTTACCCTGCCACTACTGTTGCCAGTAGCGCGGTGCGCTCTTACCGCACCATTTCACCCTTACCATGCAAGGCATGGCGGTATATTTTCTGTGGCACTTTCCGTAGGCTCACGCCCCCCAGGCGTTACCTGGCACTCTGCCCTATGGAGCCCGGACTTTCCTCCAGCACCTGATGGCACCAGCGATTATCTGGCTGACTTGGGCGCATAATACAGTAAATTTATAAAAAAGCCCGCACAATCTGGGTGGATAGCCCCTTCTATTCTGATTTCAGTTAAGCTGACAACTCTTTTGATATTTTCAACGCCTGCTGATACAGGTCATTCTTCTTCAGGCCAGTGATTTCAACTGCCAGCTTGACCGCTTTTTTTAGTGGCATATCAGCCAGTAAAATCTTTAACAGTCGCCTGCTTTCAAGTGAATCTTGCTCCAGATTTGATTCAGGTTGAATCGACAAAAGCACCACAAATTCCCCCTTTTGTAACTCAGGAGATTGTTCTAGCTGAGCCAGACAGGATTGCGCTTTTCCACGGATGAAATTTTCGTGACGCTTGGTTAGTTCTTTCGCCAATACCACATCTGCTGTCGGCATGATTTGACTTAACTGCTGCATTAGCCGAACGATTCGATGCGTTGACTCCAGTAAAATCTGCGTACCTGGCAGCGCTTTGATCGACTCCAGTCGAGTAAGGCGCTCAGCATTTTTCTGAGAAAGAAAACCATGAAAAGTAAAATTATCGGTAGCAAGTCCAGATGCACATAAGGCTGTAATAATGCTACTGGCTCCAGGAATTGGACAAACCTGAAATCCCGCCTCGATCACGCCATTAACCAGCTTATAGCCCGGATCAGAAATCAGTGGAGTACCCGCATCAGAGATTAATCCGACCGACATTCCCTGTTGCAGATAACCCACAATCTGCGTCACACGGTCATCCTCATTATGATCATGCAGTGAAAGCATCTTTTTCTTTAAACCAAGGTGGGATAGCAAATGCTGGCTATGTCGAGTATCTTCAGCCGCAATCAGGTCAACCCTGGATAAGGTGTCAATTGCCCGGCGGCTAATATCATCAAGATTACCGATGGGTGTTGCTATGATAAAAAGTACAGCTGACATTAAATACCTGATACATGTAAACTTAGGGATTGTGAATTGTATCAGACTACGCGACATCAACCCCGAACAGGTCATCATGCTAAGAAAACATTTCGACAGCTTGCTTAAAGGCGCATTTATAATTTTTACCTTTTCTTTACTGTTTGGCTGCCAGACAACCAGTATCAGTAAGCCTGTGTCTGCAGGTAAAACAACGGCTGAAGATATACTGATTGCACGCCATTTCGAAGAAAATTTGCAATGGGATCATGCAGCAGAAATGTATCGATACATAGCAAATCAATCGCAACAACCTGATAAATCTGTATATCTGCAAAAAACAGCTCTGATGTTATACAGGGCGGGCCGTAGCGATGAGATCGAAGCTTTTTACCAGGACTTGCCAGAGGGGGCGTTAGCTGAAACCGAATTTCAGAAAAAGGAGATCATACTCGCTGGCAGTTATCTTAATCAGGGAAAGATTTACCAGGGGCTTGGGTACCTGCCAGATCTGGACACGATTAGCGATCCTGTCTATAAGGTACTGGCTCTTAACATTCGATCCAGCGGTGTATTGGCAGTAGGCAAACCGTTAGAAAGTGCACAATTACGGATCGAGATTAGTCAGTATCTAAGCACTGAATTAGAACAACGACAGAATGATGAGGCCATTTGGGATGCAATCAATCGCATTAGTGAATCCAGCATCATCAAAAACCTTTCCAAAAAGCAAGCCACGGATCTGCGCGGATGGCTAGAACTTAACCTGATTGCTCGCCGCTCCAACATGATCCCGGCCAAGATAGAACCCTGGCTACAAAAATGGAGCGAACTTTATCCTGAACATCAGGCAAATTTGTATTTTGTTGAAAAGCTGCGCGCAGACAGCCGCATGATTTTTATCAAACCAACTCGTATCGCACTTATGCTTCCATTCGATGACAAGCTGCACAACGTATCAGAGGCGATTCAAAATGGTTTTCTTCACGCTTACTATAACGACCCCGAACAAAAGCCAATGCTGGAAATTATTAATGTCAGCAGTAATCCGCAGGACTTTTACCTTCAATACAATCAGGCCATTCAAAATGGTGCTGATTTTATAGTGGGGCCTCTGGATAAAAAACTGGTGAATGAGCTGTTACTCAATAAAGAATTAAAAATACCAACTTTAACGTTGAACTATGCTGATGATGATAGCTATGGCGTCAATAACCTGTTTCAGTTTGGCCTGCGCCCCGAGGATGAAGCCGAGCAAATTGCCGACTACGCACTGGTAAATGCTCATTACTATGCCATTACTTTAACTCCAGATACTACTCTTGGGAAACGTCTGGAAAGCGCATTCACCAAACGCTTCGAAGCTCTGGGTGGGCAGGTAGTCGATTCTGCAAGCTATCCAGCGGCCAACAATGATTACTCTTCAACCATCAAGAATCTATTGAATATCAAAGATTCAGACAGCAGGCACGCCATACTGGATCGCGTATTGAATCAAACCAGTGAGTTTATTCCACGCAGACGGCAGGATGTGGATATGATTTTTATTGCCGGAAATCCACGCCAGGCTAGACTGATAAAACCACAGCTGAAATTCCATCACGCCAAGGATCTGCAGGTATATGCTACTTCCAGTATTTCTTCCAGTATCCCGGCTCCCGATGCTGATCGTGATCTCGATGAGATCCAGTTTGTGGATACTCCCTGGGCGCTACAGTCTGAACAAAATCCAGATTTTGCAACCATAAGTAAACTGTGGCCAGCCCAGAGTCAGCGCTATGCAAAATTTATTGCTCTGGGTATAGATGCTTACAAAATAATCCCCGCATTACGCAGACTAATGCTCAAGCAAATTCCCGCCCTGCCTCTTAATACCGGAAACATCACGCTTGATAATAAGGGTCGCATCCATAGAGAGCTGCTATTAGCAACCTACAAAAATGGACGTGCAGAGGTCATTAAACAAAGCGTAAATACAGTCGAATAATCAATGTTTGCTAAAAGCAAGGGAGTGTTTTACGAACTACAGGCAGAGGAGTATTTAATTCAGCAGGGTCTTACCTCGCTGGAAAAAAATTATCACTGTAGGTATGGTGAAATCGATTTAATCATGCTGGATGAAGGATACCTGTGCTTTATCGAAGTCAAGTTTCGCAAGAACGATGCCTTTGGCGGCACAGCCTATAGTATCCCCGCTACCAAGCAACGAAAAATCATTCAAACCGCACTACATTTTATTTCTCGAAAAAAGCAATACCAGCAACACCCCTATCGCTTCGATGCGCTCTTTATCCAACAGGCTGATCAGCTAAAATCGACACAGATTGAATGGATTCAAAGCGCGTTTGAAACTAGCGGATATTAACAACCAGATTAGATTTATTTTACAATCTTTAGTCCAGGCTTTGATTTATCGCTCTTCTTAGCTGGCTTATCCTTATCCACTTTAGCTTCGGATTCATTATCAGCGGCAGGCTCCGAATCAGCAAACATCATTCCTTCACCATCTTCCATGCTGTAAATAGCCATCACAGCCTGAATAGGAATATAAAGGTTTTGTGACACCCCTGAGAAACGTGTGGAAAATGCAATATAGGCATTATCGATCTCAAGGCCCTGCACCGCTCGATGAGCGATATTCAATACCACCTTACCGTCTTTAGCGATACCAGAGGGGATCTCCACACCTGGTTGGGTAGTATCGACCATAATATAAGGGGTAGCATTATTATCTTCCAGCCACTCATACAGGGCTCGGATGAGATAAGGTTTATTCGGGGTCATATCATCTCTCAATAAAAAAGGCCGCTATCGGTAAATATGATAGCGGCCTTTAGTGTTAACGGCCAGATTAAAACGAAACCGTTTTAATCCACCATGTCACGTTCCTGCTCACTCAAACTCTTCTGGAAAGAAGGTCTGGAAAATACCCGTTTCATGTAATCATGAATTGGCTTGGTCGAAGCCGGCAACTCAATACCATAATAAGGTAATCGCCAGAGTATAGGAGCAATACTGCAATCCAGTAAACTGAACTCTTCAGACAGGAAATATGGCATGGCACTAAACACTTCCACAGAATTGACCAGACTTTCAGTCAATGCCTTTTTCGCCTGAGCTTTTTTCTTATCAGTTCCATGTTCGATATCGGGCAACAGGCTATACCAGTCACTTTCAATTCGAAACAGGCCGAGTCGACTTTTTGCTCTGGAAACCGGATCTACCGGCATCAAAGGCGGATGCGGAAAACGTTCATCAAGATACTCAATCAAAACCCGAGCATCATACAAAACCAGGTCCCGATCTACCATGGTTGGCACCGTGGCATAGGGATTTAGTTCGAGCAGATCTTCAGGAAGATTGTCCATATCAACATCGTAGATTTCGACGGTGATATCCTTTTCTGCCAGAACGATACGGCTACGATGACATTGTGGGTCAATCGGAGATGAAAAACAGGTCATCACCGAACGACGATTAGCTACAGCTGACATATAGTTATGTACTCAGGTTAAGTGTTTTAGTGTACGTCTTTCCAGTATTCCTTCTTCAGCAGATACGACAGTATCAACAATACAAAGAGGAATATCAGGACGCCCGTACCTACATTTTGGCGCTTCTGTTTGTAAGGCTCGGCCAGGTAATCAAGGAAAGCAACCAGGTCTCTTACTGTCTGGTCATACTCTTCAGGAGTCATTGAACCGGGAGTAACCTGCTCAAAACCGACCATGACTTGATGCTTGCCACCTTGACCATCATCCTGCTCTTCAATGATAGCCTTTTTCAGGCCTTCCAGTTCGGATAATACATGAGGCATAGCGACTAACGGAAAAACACCATTATTGACGCCAAAAGGACGAGTCTCATCGATATAAAAACCACGCAGGTAATTATACAGCCAGTGAGTCCCGCGCGAGCGGGCAACCAGTGATAGGTCTGGTGGAGCAACACCAAAAGCAGCTTCGGCATACTCCTTGCTGATAGTAGTTTTCATCAACTCGCCAACCTTGGTTTTTTCGCCGTACTTGTCAGTGGTGAAAATCAGGTTTTCAGACACTAGCTCATCAGAAATCCCCAAATCCTGTCCTACACGATTATATCGAGAATAACTCGCAGAATGACAGCTCAGGCAGTAATTTGAAAATGTAGCTGCACCACGTTGCATTGCGGCTTTATCATTCCAGTCGATAGAAATATCATCATTTGGAAAGATTACCTCACCACCAGCTGCCAGACTCAGAACAGGAAATAACAATCCTGCAACAAGAATTAAAGACTTCTTCATGATGTAACCCTCGCTGGAACTGGCTTGGTTTTTTCATTTTTACTGATAAACCACAGGCCAATAAAATATCCAAAATATCCTAATGTAAATAAACGAGCAAACCAGGTACGTTCTGTGGTCGCAGGCAATGCGCCCAGATAACCAAGACCAATAAAACTAATAACAAATATCACCAGCAACACCTTGAATGCACTAGAACGATAGCGTATTGAATGTACCTTACCTCTATCCATCCAGGGCAGCAGGAACAGGAAAATAATGGCACCAAACATACCAATAACACCCATCAGCTTATCAGGTACCGCACGTAGAATGGCGTAAAAAGGAGTGAAGTACCATACAGGTGCTATATGCGCTGGAGTCTTGAACGGGTTGGCTGGAATAAAATTAGCTGCTTCAAGGAAATAGCCATTCATCTCAGGCATGAAAAACACTACAACACTAAACAGCATCAGGAATACCACAACACCGACAATATCTTTCACCGTGTAGTAAGGGTGAAAAGGGATACCATCCAGAGGAATACCATTCTCATCCTTGTTCTTTTTAATTTCGACACCATCAGGATTATTTGAGCCAACTTCATGCAGTGCAAGAATATGCATTACAACTAACATTAATAGAACGATAGGCACCGCGATAACATGCAATGCAAAGAAACGGTTCAGAGTCGCATCGGAGATAACAAAGTCACCACGAATCCACAGTGTCAGGTCATCACCAATGACAGGGATAGCACTAAACAGTGAAATAATAACCTGAGCACCCCAGTAAGACATCTGACCCCATGGCAATAGATAACCCATAAAAGCTTCAGCCATCAGCGCCAGGAAGATAAACATTCCAAAGATCCAGATCAGCTCACGTGGTTTCTGGTAGGAACCGTACATCATGCCGCGGAACATATGCAGGTAAACCACAATAAAGAATGCAGAAGCGCCTGTGGAGTGCAGATAACGAATCAACCAGCCCCAGTCAACATCGCGCATGATGTATTCAACCGAAGCAAATGCCAGTTCGCCATCGGGTTTGTACTGCATAGTGAGAAAAATACCGGTGACTATCTGTAACACCAGCACCAGTAATGCTAAAGACCCAAAGAAATACCAGAAGTTAAAATTCTTTGGCGCATAATACTTGGACAGATGGTCTTCCCACATTTTGGTAAGTGGAAAACGCGCATCTACCCAACCTAATAAATCTTTACCCATACTCATTTTATGCTTCTCCGTCTTCGCCGATTAATACGACGGTTTCACTCACATAACGATGCTTTGGAATCACCAGATTGGTCGGTGCAGGAACACCCTGATGTACACGTGCAGCAAAGTCAAACTTGGAGCCATGACAGGGGCAGAAAAAGCCACCCATCCAGTCAGCGGTGATTTCCGGACGAAAGGATGGCGAGCAACCCAGGTGAGTACAGATACCAATTACAACCAGATACTCAGGCTTGATTGAGCGATGCTCATTCTTACAGTAAGCAGGCTGTATACTTTCATCCGAATTTGGATCACGTAATACGTCAACCATCTTGGGAAGTGTTGCCAGGGCTTCTTCTCCACGGCGCACAATCCATACAGGCTTACCTTGCCACTTAACAATTATTTGCTGACCTATGTCCAGTTTACCTATGTCCGCCTCAACCGGCGCACCGGCAGACTTGGCTTTGGCACTGGGATTCCAGGTCATGAGAAACGGGACAGCCGCAGCTACGACACCGGCACCACCAACAACACTGGTCGCAGCGGTGAGAAAGCGTCGACGGGATTTATCTATACCTTCAGATGACATCTGAATCTCTCTCCATCTTAAGAAATCGGACACAGACTGGCCTGTCTAACCTAAATTAAACTACACAATCTGCACAAAAAAACGGGCGCAAGAATATACTAATTTTCTTATTTCGTCGAGGCTTTAACCAAAATAAACCCCGCCAACAGGAGCTATATCAAGTGAACCCCTGGATTCAAAAAACGCCGGAAACAACCTCATTAGACCGGATTATCAATATCAATAAAACTATGCTTAATAGAAAAACGTTCCGCTAAAAGATTTCCTAAGGCCTGAACGCCATAGCGCTCGGTAGCATGATGCCCGGCAGCGATATAATGTATCCCAGTCTCGCGTGCAAAATGTACGGTTGATTCTGAAATTTCACCAGAAATAAATAGATCAACCCCCTGCTTAACTGCCTGTTCTATATATGATTGTGCTGCTCCTGTGCACCAGGCAATACGTCGAACAGGATGTTCACCTCCATGTATCAATAAGGGGTTACTATCGATAACCTCACCCAGATCTTCCAGTACCTGCTCAACCAAACAGCTGTCAGCCACCTCACCCAACCACAGCAACCCCTGCTGACCGGTCACCAGCCAACCCATACGTTTAGCCAATTGCGCATTATTGCCGACAGTAGGATGTGCATCTAAAGGCAGATGATAGGCCAGTAAACTAATATCATGCTGAAACAGCTTACGGATACGATTTCCCTTAAATCCCACTAATGGTACAGCCTCCCCTTTCCAGAAATACCCATGATGAACCAGCAGCGCATCAGCGCCCTGTTGAATAGCAGCATCAATTAATTCCAGACTGGCGGTTACGCCTGTTACCAGATGATTCAAATCGGCCCGCCCTTCGACCTGCAAACCATTCGGACAATAATCATCGAATTCATCGATAGAAAGATAGTCATCGCAAAAATGACACATCTCATCAAGTTGCATTATTATCTCTACCTCCTTAATTTTGAGTAGCTATGATAAAGTAATTGGATGAAAATTTTAAAACTATTCCTGTTTCTGTTTCAGTTCGCATTTATTGGGCTGATACTGGGTGCCGCTTACCTGATATGGCAATCTCCAGATGTACCGGCAACCATAAATAGCTGGTTACCTAACACATGGCAATCTAGCCCCGAAATTAAGACCGCAGCACCTTCCTTACCCGACCCTCAAGGACCATTCTCCTATGCTGAAGCAGTACAAACCTCTGCACCTTCAGTAGTCACTATCTATACCAGTAAAACGGTCAAGCAGAGTGTACACCCTTTACTCGACGATCCGGTGTTTGATCAGCTGTTTGGAGATCAATTAAAAAAATATAAACGTGATAAGACCTCAACCAACCTTGGCTCAGGCGTCATAGTTTCCAGCGACGGATATATTCTGACCAATCAACATGTAGTCGACGGTGCTGATGAAATTCTGATTTCACTATCCGATGGCCGTAGTAGTGAAGCCAGAGTCATTGGCGAGGACCGTGAAAGTGACATTGCTGTTTTGCATATTCCTCTGAATAATCTGAAAAACATCCAGGTTGCTAACGGCGACAACCCCATTCGAGTGGGCGATGTAGCACTCGCAATCGGTAATCCTCTCAACGTGGGGCAGACTGTCACCATGGGTATTATCAGCGCCACCGGGCGTAACAGGGTAGGATTGAATACTTTTGAAAACTTCATCCAGACCGATGCCGCCATCAACCCTGGGAATTCCGGCGGTGCACTGGTGAATGCGCATGGTGATCTGATCGGTATCAATAGCGCAATCTTCAGTCAGTCAGGTGGCTCACAGGGTATAGGTTTTGCCATACCCATTTCTCTGGCACTGGATGTCATGCAGCAAATCGTCAAATATGGTCACGTCAGCCGGGGCTGGCTGGGTGTTGAAGGCACAGATATTACCGCTCAGGCAGCGATTAACTCGGGCAATCCGAATATACGTGGGGTGCTAATAGTCGGTGTATTTATCGACAGCCCTGCCGACAAAGCAGGTATATTGACCGGAGATGTCATCACTGCGATTGATCACAAACCGGTCAGTAAGGTACGTAATGTGCTGGAGATCATAGCCGGACATAAACCTGGGGAAGAAGTTGTCATCGATATTCTGCGTGACGGCCAATCTTTATCATTACCGATGATGACAACCGAAAGACCACAATAAAGCTGAGGAAATGAAAAGCGCTAGCCGAACTGAAATTCTCGGCTAGTGCTTATACAATTTTTCAAAGCCAGCCACTGAAAATCCATTCATCCGCTTATTGCCGACCAATATGAGAGGCAAACCATTGCTTCCTGATTTTCTATAGTCAATTTCACCTTTTTGTGATTTTTCAACATCATACTCGTCAAATGCAATCTTCTTTTTCTTAAAATAACGCCGCGCCTGTTTACAATAACCACACCAGGAAGCGCTATACATCACGACATCCTTTGAGGTTTCTTTGCTTTCAGTGATTAAACCAGGGTCAAACTTAAACTTTGATTTATCCGAACCATTTGCAGGTGAGTAACTGGAAAAAGAATTGACCTGAACATTAATCTTTTCAACCTTTCCCTTTTCAGGGAGGCTGTTGGAAAAATGCACCGTACCCTTGCTATCTACCCATTTATAAATCTCTGCTGCTGCAGTATTAATGAGTCCGATCAGCAAAACGATGATCATTAAGCGAAACATCATTGTCATTACTCCCTACACCCTGGAATTATCGGTATAGTAAAAAGGTATAGCAATTTATACGCTAAATCACAACCTGATTACCCAGATAAAAGAGTTAGACCTACCAAATTGAAGCCCAAAAAGTATTTTGTTTATGAATTTCTGGGTCTCCACTTATATCAGGGCTTTATACGATACTCGGCTGAACGGGCATGCGCAGTCAGCCCTTCACCATGTGCCATGACAGATGCCACCTTACCCAATGTGGAGGCACCTTCTGAGGAACAGCCAATCAGGCTAGAACGTTTCTGAAAGTCATACACGCCCAGGGGAGATGAAAATCTTGCCGTACGCGAGGTTGGTAAGACATGGTTTGGGCCTGCACAATAATCACCTAGAGCTTCCGCAGTGTAACGACCCATGAAGATTGCGCCAGCATGCTTAATTGAGCGGGCAACTTCTCTGGCATTCTCTACCGATAACTCAAGATGCTCTGGCGCGACATAATTGGCTACTTGCACCGCTTCATCCATATCCTGCACATGGATCAAGGCGCCACGTGTTGACATGGAGGTATGGATAATGGCTTTACGCGGCATTTCCTGAATAAGCTTATCGATACTCTGCTTAACCTGTTGCAGAAAATCCGCATCAGGAGAAACCAATATTGACTGAGCATCTTCGTCATGCTCGGCCTGCGAGAATAAATCCATCGCAATCCAGTCCGGGTCGGTTTTGCCGTCGCATATCACGAGAATTTCCGAAGGCCCGGCTATCATATCGATCCCTACTGTACCAAACACCATACGCTTGGCTGTTGCCACATAGATATTGCCCGGCCCGACAATCTTATCGACCTGAGGTACTGTTTCTGTACCATAAGCCAGTGCGGCGATAGCCTGTGCACCACCAATGGTAAAAACCCGGTCCACATTGGATAGATGCGCAGCGGCCAGTACCAGATCATTCACCACACCATTCGGTGTTGGCACCACCATGATGAGTTCTTTTACTCCGGCGACCTTGGCAGGAATTGCATTCATCAATACCGACGAAGGATAGGCTGCTTTGCCGCCTGGTACATAAAGCCCGGCTTTATCCAACGCAGTCACCTGTTGTCCGAGAATCGTACCGTCATCTTCGGTATATTCCCAGGAGTCCATTTTCTGTCTTTCTGCATAGCTACGTATACGCTTAGCCGAGAGTTCTAGCGCATTTTTCTGTTCACTAGACAAGCTTTCAAAAGCCTGTTTCAGGGTTTCCAGCGGCATTTCCAGCTCTGACATACTGTCGACTTTCAAACCATCAAATCGAGCTGTTAAATCGAGCACTGCCGCATCACCCTGATTGCGAACGCTAGACAGAATTTCGATCACAGTACTCATAACCTGTTCATCGGATTCCGAATCCCAGGCCAGTAATTGTTCCAGTTGTGGCCAGAAATCTTCGCTCTGGCTGTTGAGTTGTTTGATTTCAATATTCATCGTGATCTCTTAAGCCCTAACAGGATGGCTCTTCCACCGCTGCTTCAATTTTTTCTACAACCTGCTTGATCGCCCGGTTCTTCATTTTTAATGAAGCCCGGTTAATGATCAGGCGCGAACTGATATCCATAATAAATTCCAGCGGCACCAGGCCATTAGCCTTTAATGTATTGCCGGTATCAACCAGATCAACAATCATATCGGCCAACCCAACGATAGGTGCCAGCTCCATTGAGCCGTACAACTTGATCAACTCAACCTGACGACCCAGTTTAAGAAAATAATCTCGTGTAATCCCGGTATATTTGGTTGCCACCTTCAAACGCCCGGCTGGCAATTCACGATCAGCATAACCTGCGGTCATGAGCTTACAGGGTGCGATATGTAAATCGATACGTTCATACAGGCCTTCACCGCCATGCTCCAGCAACACGTCTTTGCCTGCAATACCAATATCTGCGGCACCATATTGAACATAGGTCGGCACATCAGCAGATCTTATCAATACCAGATTAATATTTTCGTGATTGGTTTTAAAAATCAACTTGCGGCTTTTTTCCATATCCACTTCAGGAATAATGCCCGCGCGTTCCAGTAACGGCAGGGTTTCTTTAAGGATACGGCCCTTGGCCAGAGCGATGGTAATTAAATCGATCATAAGACTTTTAATATTATTGGATTTATGGGTTTCGTCTAAATTAATTG
The DNA here is from genome assembly GCA_050298595.1 of Gammaproteobacteria bacterium. Taxonomy (GTDB): domain Bacteria; phylum Pseudomonadota; class Gammaproteobacteria; genus JACNJF01. Next base: position 105,593 of record JBNKUM010000115.1, read on the forward strand.
AAACCTAATTAGTGGTTCTACGAATTCTGGCACCCAGGCAGGATAGCTTTTCTTCTATATGATCATAGCCGCGATCTATGTGATAAATTCGCTCCACCACCGTTTCACCGGTAGCTACTAAACCCGCCAGAATAAGACTGGCTGATGCACGTAAATCAGTAGCCATCACGGGAGCTCCATTTAAATTATCCACGCCAGTTATGATCGCAGTATTGCCTTCCAGATGAATATTCGCACCCATGCGTACCAGTTCCTGAATATGCATAAAGCGATTTTCGAACACGGTTTCGGTAACTGACCCTGTTCCATGCGCGACTGCATTCAATGCACAAAACTGGGCCTGCATATCTGTTGGGAATGCGGGATAAGGTGCCGTTCGGATATTCACAGCTTTGGGTTTGCGACCTTCCATATCCAGTTCGATCCAGTCTTCTCCGATATCGATAATAGCCCCGGCCTCCTGCAGTTTAACCAGAACCGATTCTAGTAATTTAGGATCAGTATCCTTCACCAGTACCTTACCACCCGTTATCGCCGCAGCCACCAGATAGGTTCCCGTTTCGATACGGTCCGGCAATACCCGGTAATCGCAACCTTTGAGATTCTCAACACCGTGAATAGTAATAGTATCAGTACCCGCCCCTCTTACGTCACCGCCCATAGCATTGATAAAATCAGCCAGATCGATAACCTCCGGTTCGCGCGCGGCATTCTCTATCACACTGACACCGTCTGCCAATGCCGCTGCCATCATCAGGTTTTCGGTACCGGTTACAGTCACCTGATCCATCACTATACGAGCGCCTTTTAATCGCTTGGCGCTGGCGCGGATATAACCCTCTTCCACCTTAATATTAGCGCCCATGGCTTCAAGCCCCATCAAATGCAGATTGACTGGTCGAGCACCAATGGCACAACCACCGGGCAGACTGACTTCAGCAGTACCATAACGCGCAAGCAAAGGACCTAAAACCAGAATCGAAGCACGCATAGTCTTTACCAGTTCGTATGGAGCAAAGGTATTCTTAAGATGACTGGGATCTACCTCGATGCTCATCCTTTCGCCGATGGTAATCTGTACCCCCATTCGGCCCAGCAACTCCATCGTAGTCGTTACATCGTGCAGGTGCGGTACATTTCTAACAACTACGGGGCCATCGGCGAGCAGGGTTCCAGCAAGTATTGGTAGTACAGCATTTTTAGAGCCAGACGCACGGATCATTCCACACATCGGCACACCACCATTGATTATCAGCTTATTCATTTATGATTAGGACCCCAACAGCCATCACCGAGAAAACGGGGCATTGTATCAGAACAGGCCTTCGATAGTGAATCGAAGCATTATATGGATAATTCTATTACTTATTTTCGCTAAGTAATGAGTCCACTTGACTCAATCTTGCGATGGTCAGTAGTGTCTCGGAAAGATGGATAAATGAAACAGTCTTTTCACTTTTCTGCACAGCTTTTTTTAGTTCGATCAGCAGTGCAACAGCCGTACTATCGACCTTAGTTACCCCACTGAAATCAATCACCCAGCCTGACAGGGTTTTACCCTTGCGAGTCATTTGCTCTAGAGCATACATCACTGTATCGCATATCAGCTCACCCTTAATCTGGATATACTGATTACCTTCATCGAATTTAACTTCAACACCCATCTATCGTTTACTCGCCAGTCAGTGACTCAGGAATTTTCCTGCTTATTACGATCCTGCAATGATTTGATCAAGCCATCTACGCCGGCTTCTTTTATTTTACGTGAAAAGGTCGAGCGATAATTACTCACCAGACTGATACCATCTACACTAATATCGTATACCTTCCAACCATCATCTTTCTTATAAACCTCATAGTTCAGCGGGATGGGAAAACCACCTTTTTGTTCGATTTCAGTTCTGATCGAAACATCGCCTTTCTCCAGGCTACCGCGCATAGGCAAATACTTGATCACCTGGTCATTATATTCCAGCAACGCTTTTCCGTAAGTTCTAACCAGCAACTGACGAAATTCATTAACCAGTTTCGGCTTCTGCTGTTTATTGACCTTAACCTTATAACGTCCAAGTGCCAGATCCGTCATGCGGTCAAAATCAAAATGCGGTAACACCTTCTCATCTACCATGGCATAGAGTCTGGCTGGATCCTGCTTGAACTCCTGTGAGCGTGACTTGATGATTTCCAGTACTTCATCAGCCGTTATTTTGATCAATTGCTCTGGGGCAGAATCTCCCGCCATCACCGGCTGTTGAAAAAATCCGGCAATAAGTACGAATACACTTAGTTTTAATAAAAGGCTTTTCATTGATACACACCACTCACACTTTTCAATTTGGAAACATGATTATTGTAATCATTCACAATCTTTACATATTCGGCATACGCCAGCACATAGGCCTGCATGGCGGTAAGAATCTTCTCGGCTTCTTCCAGCCCTGCCTCAAAATCGGTGTAACTGGCAATCATCCAGCGCCTTGCCGACTTCGCACTTTCCTTCATAGCCAGCATAGCCTTGTACTTGGATTGCACATAGTGATATTGCTCAGCCACCTGAAATGGAATGCCCTTACGCGCAAACGATGCCTTAGACACTAAAGCGTCCAGCTCAGCCTGTTCCTGTGCTACGCGAGCCGGTTGCGCATCAGCTTCCCATTGCCAGCGCATACCAATCACGGGTGAAGCTGCAACATGATTAAACGGGTCAAAAATATGCGGATTATCCAGTCGCTCACGACCCGGCGCATAAGAAAGAGACCCCGCCACACCCGCATAAATGATCGGTTTTTCACTTGATCTTTTGGCTTCAACCAGAGCACGTCGTGCTGCTAGGCCTGCCTCAATCTGCTTAAATTCGACCCGGTTTTGGGTAGCGCTATCCACCCACTCCTGCAGTTCCATATCTGGCAGATCTACCGCCCGCAGACGTGTATCTTCCAGTTGCAACTCTTCATTTGCATCGATACCGGTTAACAACCTTAAACCTTCCATTGCTATGCTTTCCAGGCCACTGGCTTCAGCCAGATAGCGATGGATCAATCCAAGACCTGCCTCCAGGGCATATTGATTACTTAAGGTTGCCTTGCCGTTATCTTCATCCAGCCACTCATTGACTAACTCAAGTGCTGCAGTCAATCGCTTTTCGGTATCTTCCATCAGGAAACGGCCATCACGTGCGGCCAGATAACCGTTATAGGCTTTTACTACATCCAGCTTGATAGATTCCTTCTCCAGCTCAACATCCTGTTGTTTGATAATAATGTTATTACGTGCCGCTTCCTGATAACTCTCCAGCTGACCGAATGTGGTCAGCGGGGTGACGACACTAAAGGTCATGCTCACCCAGGGCGACAGTCCATCATTAAAATCATAGGTATCACTACGAGGGGTACAGTTACTGCTACAACTATCAGCGCCATTTTCATAAAACCCGCCGTCGACACCAGTAATCACTGCCAGAGCACTGTCTACGGCAAAGCGCCATCCACCTGTTCCTTCCGCCTCCTGCAGCAAGGCCTTCGCTTTACGCACAAAGGCCTGTTTTTCTTCAATCCTGGGATCGGCATTTAATGCCCGTTCTATGGCCTGTTCAAGATTCAACGTAACCGTTGCATTTCCCGCCAGTGGGAATAGCAATAATGACATTAATATAAGAATAGGTTTTTTCATGGTTATCTATTATTCCTGAGCCTTGCTGAACAGAAACTGACTGATGACCTGCTCAAGTATCACTGCTGACTGGGTATGACGTATTTCGGACTGATTCTCCAGCAATTTCTCATCGCCGCCCGGCTCCAGCCCTATATATTGTTCACCCAGCAATCCAGCCGTGTAGATACTGGCAATCGTATCATTAGGGAAAGCATTATATTTCTCATCGATCTGCATCGTTACTACAGCCTCGAAATACTTGCTGTCGTAATCAATTTTTGATACCTGACCTACCTTTACACCGGAGACCTTGACCGCTGAACGTACCTTTAGACCACCGATATTTTCAAATTTTGCGCTCACCTGATAGAAGCCACTATTACTGATACTGCTCAGATTACTCGCCTGCATTGCCAGCATAAACAGAGCCGCAAGGCCTATGCCGACAAACATACCAACCGTTACTTCAATGCTTCGAAACATGTCTAACCCTCATTGGAACATTATGGCAGTCAGGATAAAGTCCATACCCAGAACAGCCAGTGATGAATTTACTACCGTGCGTGTGGTTGCGCGCGCTACGCCTTCAGATGTAGGAATACAGTCGTAACCCTCAAACACAGCTATCCAGCTCACAATAAAACCGAATACCATGCTTTTGATAACGCCATTCATAACATCATCATAAAAATCTACCTTGGCCTGAATCTGCGACCAGAAAGCACCCGAATCGACGCCCAGCAAATCAACTCCGACCAGATAGCCGCCTAAAATACCGACCGCACTAAAGATAGCGGCCAACAATGGCATAGAGATAAATCCCGCCAGGAAACGCGGCGCAATAATACGCTCAACTGGATCAACCGCCATCATTTCAAGGCCAGAAAGCTGCTCGGTTGCTTTCATCAAACCAATCTCAGCGGTTAATGCTGAGCCCGCACGGCCAGCAAATAACAAAGCGGCTACCACCGGACCCAGTTCGCGCACCAGCGATAAATCGACCACCATACCGAGCGTATCCTCAGCACCAAAGGTATTCAGTGTGTAGTACAGCTGTAACGCCAGCACCATACCCACAAATAAACCCGCAACCAGCGTAATCAGCAGCGTATGTACACCCACCGAAAACAGTTGATGAATGACCAGCCCAAATCGCGGGAATAGCTGGGGTAGCGCAAGCAGAATTTTACTTAAAAATATCGAACCCCGGCCTAGACGGGAAATAAAATTGACCAGTGGTTTCATTTTTACAGCTTCATCAATTGTTGTGTGATGGGGTCACCGGGATAATGGAAAGGCACAGGACCATCCGCCTGACCTTCGATAAACTGGCGCACCCATTCTGAATCAGATTTGCGGATTTCATCGACACTGCCTTCAGCCACCAGTCGGCCCTCGGAAATTATTTTTACATCATCAGCTATCGACAGGGTTTCTTCCACATCATGTGAAACCAGTATACTGCTCAGCTTTAATGCATCATTGGTATCACGAATCAATTTCACTAGCACCCCCAGAGAGATGGGATCCTGCCCGGTAAAAGGCTCATCGTACATAATCATCATCGGATCCAGCGCCAAAGCACGCGCCAGTGCAACACGTCGCGCCATACCACCGGATAATTCGGCCGGCATCAATTCACTGGCAGCACTTAAGCCCACAGCCTGCAGCTTGATCAATACCAGATTACGGATCATCGACTCATTCAGGCGCGTATGCTCTCGCATCGGAAAAGCAATATTATCGAATACATTGATATCCGTCAGTAGCGCACCTGACTGGAATAGCATGCCCATTTTTTTGCGCATTTTGTACAGATCAGAACGATTGAGTTTATGTACATTCTGCCCCTGCACCAGAACTTCACCCTGATCCGGCTGTAACTGACCACCGATCAGTTTGAGCAGGGTGGTTTTTCCTGTACCACTAGGCCCCATCACCGCAGTGATACGGCCTTCATGAATATCCATATCCACCCCAGCGAAAATAATCTTTTCACCGCGTTTGAAATGCAGGTTTCGAATTTGAACTAAGGTATCAGTCATAAAATTATTTGCTCAGCGAGGCGCGAGTCTATCAACATCATTGCGCGAAGACTACGCCTGTCATAACAATTCTCTTCTTCTCAGGTTTAATAACCCATCAACTCGGTCAACGTGCGAATTTCAGTTAACTGTTGATAGCTGGTATCAGCACCCTGTAACCATAATGTTTTATGCTCAACAAGTGGGGCTAACTCGCTACCGCTCAGCCATTGCTCGATCCATTCACGATACTGACGAATATTTTCAGCCATGGGTAAAATTGCAAAGCGTGCATTTCGTGTAGACGAATGGCTCGGAGTCCACACATCATCAAACTTACATATTTCTAATTCAGCAGATAATACTGTTTGCAAATTTTCTTTGTGTAACAAATTGTTACCAGCAGACTGATCAACAATGAGTGCAGAAATTCGGCAGTCATCGTTTTGCATAAGTGACTGTATGATGGGAATTTGAGTGGAATGTTCGATATATAAACCAAGTTCAAACTCCTCAGGTAAATCAGTAATCCACTCAGACAATAGAGCAGTCTGTGAGCCAAGCTCTGGCAGGCTCAGGCAGACAGTGTTAAATTCATTACTGTAGAAAGCCAGCTTCCAGTCCTCAGGAATATCATCCGGATAGAACCCTTGCTGCTTTGGGAAGTTTATCCAGTCGAACACTCCGACCGATATTGAATAAGTCATAACTCAGTTATTCTCACAAGATTTTACTGGAAAAAAAGACATAGAATCGTTAGTGTTCGCACCCTGAATCACAACGACCTAATATTATGGCAGAACAACTTACAGATCGACACAGCTTTAGCTATCAGGAACTTATCGACTGCGGCAATGGCAAGGTCTTTGGCGAAGGTAACGCCCTGCTCCCCTTACCCCCCATGTTGATGTTTGATCGTATCACCAGCATCACCGAAGGCGGTGGTAAATACGATAAAGGCTATATAGAAGCCGAACTCGATATCAATCCGGATCTGTGGTTCTTTCAGTGCCACTTCAGCACAGACCCGGTCATGCCTGGCTGCCTGGGCCTGGATGCCATGTGGCAGCTGGTGGGCTTTTACCTCGGCTGGAAAGGTGGTCCAGGTCATGGTCGGGCGCTGGGATCCGGCGAAGTCAAATTCTTTGGCCAGGTATTGCCTGATGCAAAAAAGGTAACCTACAAGATTCACATCAAACGCCTGATTATGCGTAAACTGGTCATGGGTATTGCTGACGCAAGCATGGAAGTCGATGGGCGTGAAATCTATACTGCAAGCGACCTTCGAGTAGGACTTTTTACCTCTACCGACAACTTCTAAAGTATGTTGTTATCTGCGCTGGCCATCCTGGTTGGACTGGGTTTACTAGTATGGAGCGCCGATCTATTTGTAGAAGGCGCATCAGCTACTGCTCAAAACCTCGGGGTTTCCACGCTCATCATCGGTATCACGGTTATTGGTTTTGGAACCTCTGCGCCCGAGATTTTGATCTCGATCTTTTCGGTATTCGATGATACCCCCGATCTGGCGATTGGTAACGCTCTGGGCTCTAATATCGCCAATATTGGGCTGATACTCGGCATTACCGCGCTGATCATGCCACTGGGTATCGCATCCAAGATCCTCAAACGTGAATTCCCTATTCTCATCATCGCATCAATCATCCTGAGCTGGACGCTATGGGATTTGCAGCTTGATTTAGTCGATGGAATCGTTTTGCTTAGCAGTCTGTTCATCGCACTCATCTATCTGATGCGTTACAGTCAGAGTGCGAAAGACGATGTGCTTTCCACTGAATTGGACCAGGAAATCCCGCACGACATCCCGACCGGCAGAGCACTACTGCTAACACTGGTGGGCTTGTTGATTCTAGTTGGCAGCTCCAAATTACTGGTATGGGGCGCTGTTAATATTGCGACTGAGCTAGGTGTCAGCGAGCTGGTCATCGGCCTGACCATTGTGGCTCTGGGCACCTCGCTACCCGAACTGGCTGCATCGATTGCCGGCGTGAAGAAGAATGAATCAGATCTGGTCATAGGCAATGTGGTGGGCTCAAATCTATTCAATTCTCTGGCTGTCATAGGTGTCCCTGCCCTAATGACTGATTTCAATGTTTCACCGATTGCTATTAGTCGAGATTTAAGCGTAACGCTGGGCTTCACTGCAATTTTATTCCTGCTGGCCTACCTGCCCAAATCAAGTTGTTGCAAACTGACGCGCTTTAAAGGCGGCCTATTACTTTTGGGTTTTGTGCTTTATCAGAGCCTTTTGTATTATCAGATAGTCAATCAGAGCTAAAACCACATGGCAGAACACTCATATCAAAACCTGGGCAAGGCCGTACTCATCAATGAAGCTGAGGCGATACAGGCCATGGTCAAAAGAATCGACGAACGCTTTGAGAAAGCCTGCGAGCTAATCCTGGCCTGCAAGGGGCGCATTGTGGTCACTGGCATGGGTAAATCTGGGCATATCGGCAATAAAATCGCAGCTACTCTGGCGAGTACCGGTACCCCTGCCTTTTTTATGCACCCCGGAGAAGCCAGCCATGGCGATCTGGGTATGATTACCGCCCAGGACCTGCTGATTGCCTTATCCAACTCGGGGGAAACGGCTGAAATCACTACTCTACTGCCACTGATAAAGCGCCTCAAATTGCCTTTAATCTCTCTAACAGGCAATCCAAACTCAACCCTGGCAGAGTTCGCCGATATCAATCTGGATGTAGCCGTAGAGAAGGAAGCCTGTCCATTGGGGCTGGCACCTACATCCAGTACTACCGCCACTCTGGCAATGGGTGATGCGCTGGCAGTTGCGATATTGCAGGCGCGTGGATTTACCGAAGAAGACTTTGCGCGCTCTCACCCCGGCGGTAGTCTGGGGCGTCGTTTGCTGTTGCGCGTTAGCGATATCATGCATACTGGCAATGCCATCCCTGTGGTAGATCAAAGCGCCACCCTCAAACAGGCATTACTGGAAATCAGTAACAAGGGTCTGGGTATGACTGCCATTGCAGATAGCCATCAAAAACTACTGGGCATCTTCACCGATGGAGACCTGCGCCGCACTCTGGATACCCAGGCAAATATTCAGACGGCATTGATCACCGAGCACATGACGGCGAACTGCGTTACCATTCAGCCAGAACAGATCGCCAGCGATGCATTAACCCTTATGGATGATAAGAAGATAAATGCACTTATCGTGACCGATAAAAATGGGCTGATTCAGGGTGCATTAAACATGCATGACTTATTAAGAGCTGGCATCGTATAAAATCACATCAACAGGACAGCCATGGATACCATTACTCGACTCGCACAGAACATTAAACTGGTCATTTTCGATATCGATGGTGTACTCACCAATGGCACCCTGTTTTTCGATAATAAAGGCGAAGAATACAAAGCTTTTAACTCTAAAGATGGTCACGGTATCAGAATGTTGCTGGAGTGCGGGTTACAGGCTGCAGTCATTACCGGACGAAAATCCGAACTGGTATTACACCGCATGAATGATCTGGGGGTAGAGCTCATATTCCAGGGCTACCGGGATAAACGTCCAGCTTTCAATGAGTTATTAAAGGTCACTGGCCTTGAAGCCTCACAAATTGCCTATATCGGCGATGATGTTGTTGACCTGCCCATCATGCAACAGGTGGGTATGGGTATTGCCGTACAGGACGCTCACCCATTTGTCATTCAACATGCCGACTATGTGACCAAACTAGGAGGTGGCCTGGGTGCAGCGAGGGAAGCCATAGAGTTTATTCTGCAGTCACAGCAACTGTTACATGACAAGCTGGAAAGCTATCTGAAATGAAACTGCGCTTTCTGCTCATGTTTATAGTTACTCTTATTGGCGCGATTATTGCCGGCTGGTTTTTTGATCGACAACATCTGTCCATAGTGCAAAATCCGTTACAAATCCCGGACAACATTGATTACTATCTATCAGGCGTTAAATTAAAAACCTTCAATCAACAGGGTACGCCAGGCTACCAGTTAAATAGCCCTTATCTGGAACACTTTGTGCGCGAAGATATCAGCATCATACAGCAACCAGACATACGCTATTTCTCCGACAGTGCCGACTGGTTGATGGCTGCAGAACAGGGCAAGCTGATTCATCGGGAGGATATTATTGAGCTACAGCAAAAGGCATCAATCAAGCGCAATCAGATTAACAGCTCCATGCATCTAACCAGTGAGCAAATGATATTCAATCCTGACCAGGAAACCGTAGAATTACCAGTAGCCCTGAGAATGCAAAAGGATCAACTCGATTTAAAAGCACAATCTGCACTGCTGGATATGAAGCACGAGCATCATGTTTTTCAACGGGTTAATGCCATTTACCAGACAACCAAAGCTCATGAACCCAGTTAAACTATTCGTCGTTTTATTCTGTCTGATACCTTTATCCGCCATTGCTTTAACCAGCGATAAAAACCAGCCTATCCAAATAGAGGCAGATCGTCTGGAAATCGACGAAACTAAACATATCAGCCATTATCAGGGAAACGTTGAAATGACGCAGGGCAGCCTTAACTTTATTGCTGATAGCATCATATTCCACTTCGATGAAAACAACGATTTACAATGGCTACAGATTGAAGGCCAGCCTGCGCATTTTAAGCAACTTAATGATGATCAAACCTCTATTAGCGGCTCAGCGCTACGAATGAATTACTACCAGACCAAATCCGAGCTGGAATTACTCGGTCAGGCCCAATTCCAGTCCGTACAGGACACCATAGAAAGCGAATCCATTATTATCAACACCGATACCGATACACTACAGGCGGGTGGTGAGCAAGGTAAAGGACGGGTCCGTATGCTGATTCAGCCCAAGAACAATGAATGAACTGGCCGCCAGCGAACTGGCAAAGAGTTATGGCGGTAAAACAGTCGTCAAATCGGTCAGCCTGAGCGTTAAAAGCGGGCAGATCGTCGGTCTGCTTGGACCAAATGGTGCGGGAAAAACCACCTGTTTTTACATGATTGTAGGCCTGATCCACAGCGATAAGGGTGAAATCACCCTCAACCAGCAGCCGATTACTGGCCTTGCCATGCACCAACGCGCACTAAACGGCATTGGCTATTTGCCGCAGGAAGCTTCGGTATTTCGCGGGTTAACCGTTGAAGACAATATTCGGGCTATTTTACAATTGCGGAAAAAACTCAGTTCAGAAGAGAGAAATCGCAAACTGGAACAGTTACTGGAAGATTTTCAGATACAGCATATTCGAGAAAGTTTGGGAATTTCACTGTCTGGAGGTGAACGCCGACGCGTAGAAATCGCACGTGCTCTGGCTAACGACCCGCAGTTTATATTGCTGGATGAACCATTTGCCGGGGTAGACCCTATCTCTGTGGTTGATATTCAGAATATGATCCGTCAACTGGCTGATCGTGGCATAGGCATTTTGATCACTGATCATAATGTCAGAGAAACACTGGGAATCTGTGAACACGCTTATGTAATGGGTGAAGGGACTATCCTGGCAGAAGGAGACGCCGATCAAATTCTATCTAACAAAATCGTTAGAAAGATTTACTTGGGTCAGGATTTTAAGCTATAAAGTGCTTATGAGAACAACAAAACGAATGACTCTCACCGCAGTGATAAAAGAGTGTCAATGAAACAAAGCCTGCAACTAAAAATTGGTCAAAGCCTGACCATGACACCCCAACTGCAGCAAGCTATCAAGCTGCTACAGTTATCCTCACTTGAACTTCAAACTGAGATCCAGCAAACCCTGGACAGTAACCCCCTGCTCGATCAGGAAGATAACCTCTCCGAGGTTCTGATTAAGGAAAAATCTAATGATAAGGAAGATAATACTGAAATAAAAACCTCCGCCGAACAGATCGATCAGGAACGTTCAGAGCAGTCCCTGCCCGAAGATCTTGGGCTGGATACCGGATGGGAAGACATCTACGACATCCCCCCCAGTGCATCGCTTAGCCCATCAGTTTCCGGTAATAACGAAGACTTCAATGACCTGTTTGAAAATCAGTCAAAACCCGCTGATGCCCTCTACGAACACCTGATCTGGCAACTCGACGCAGCATCCCTGACCGAAACCGACAAGGATATCGGTCTGGCTATCATCGATGGCGTGGATGATAGAGGGTATTTAACCGAATCGCTGGAAGACATCCATCAAGGACTACTTAGCGATCATCCAGAAATAGAAATGGATGAAATCGAAGCCATGCTGACTTTTATCCAGCATTTTGATCCTGTTGGTGTTGCAGCAAGAACCCCTGCTGAATGCATGCTGATACAACTACGTCAATATGACCCCGCTACCCCACATTTAAATAAGGCTCTGGCACTGGTAGAACGTTATCTGGACTATCTGGCCAGTAATGATTACGCGATTTTAAAACGCCGTCTGCAGGCTAATGATGCAGAGCTGGCCAATATTGTGCGCCTGATTCAAACCACCAACCCTCATCCTGGACACCTGATAAGCACAACGCACGCCGAATATATCACCCCGGATGTATATGTCGCCAAACTCAATGGCCGATGGGCGGTAAAAATCAATCCTGATAACGCACCTCGCCTGAAGATCAATACTACTTACGCCAACCTGGTTAAACGTGGTGACAACAGTGAACAGAATAATTACCTGCGCGATCATCTGCAGGAGGCTCGCTGGTTCATAAAAAGTCTGCAAAGCCGAAATGACACACTGCTTAAGGTGGCGAATTCTATCGTAGAACGCCAGCAGGGCTTTCTTGAATATGGCGATGAGGCGATGAAACCCATGGTATTACGTGATATTGCCGAAGAACTGGAAATGCATGAGTCCACCATTTCAAGGGTAACCACACAGAAATATATGCATACACCACGCGGGATCTTTGAATTTAAATACTTCTTCTCCAGCCATGTCGGCACTGCCGATGGCGGAGAGTGCTCGGCGACAGCGATTCGAGCCATCATCAAAAAACTGATAGCGGCTGAAAACGCGAATAAACCATTAAGCGATAACAAGATTGCAGCCATTCTGGATGAACAGGGAATCAACGTAGCACGGCGTACCATTGCCAAATACCGTGAAGCGATGAATATTCCGCCATCCAATGAAAGAAAACGTCTCTTTTAGAGACACCCGGTAGTGACATGTAGTTACTACCTTAACCACTCATAGAGAACAACTATGAGAACTGTGAAACCTTCAGGAGGTATCTAATGCAAGTTAGTCTAAGCGGTCACCATATAGAGATCACAGATTCACTGCGCAATTATGTTAATGAGAAAATCGAACGTCTTGATCGTCATTTTGATCAGGCACTCGATATCCATGTCATTTTAACGGTAGAAAAACTCAGACATAAAGCTGAAGCAACCATGCACATAAGCGGTGGAAATTTATATGCCGATGACATACAGGAGGACATGTATGCAGCTATAGATGGCCTGGTCGATAAACTTGATCGCCAGGGTAAGAAACACAAGGAAAAATCTAAGGATCACAGAATCAAAAACGACATGATAGACGTCGCTTAACCCCCTCGGCGGGGAGGAGAGATTCTCCCCGCCTTGATTATCTCTTGCAAGCTTCATTTTTTTCGCTAACATGCGCGCTTAAACCATACCGGATTACAGGGTAATGTCCATTTCATCGTTACTGGCAACAGATCGTATTTTTACTGATGCTGAAATATCGAGTAAAAAACGATTACTGGAATACATCGCTGAAAAAGCGGCTGAAGAACTCGAGCTTTCTCAAAATATCATTTTCAATGAGTTACTTGAACGTGAAAGGCTGGGTAGTACCGGTTTGGGCAAGGGTTTTGCAGTACCACATGCCCGACTTGAAAATCTGACTCAAACGCTGACTTATTTTTTAAAATTAGACGAAGCAGTTAAATATGATGCTGCTGATCAGTTGCCCGTTGATTTGATCTTCGTTATCTTTATCCCCCAGGCCTCCACCGAAGAGCATCTTAAAATTCTTGCCTCTCTGGCTAAATTATTCAGCCACGAAAAAGTATGTAGAAAAGTGCGTAAAGCCAAATCAGCCGAGCAGATTCTACGTATCATTGAAGAGGCAGAATCCAGTATGATTCCGGATTCTGACGGTACGGACTAAGATCATGCAATCCAGCGTGACGATAGGTGATTTTCATCAACGCTTTCAAAAACGCTTAAAGCTGTCCTTCTCCTCCGGTCAGGTTGGTCTGGACAGAGAAATCAAACTCTCCGCCGGTGAGCAAAAATACCAGGCTGTTGATTATCTTAATATTATTCGCCCCTCCAGCGTCATTGTTATAGGCTTACAGGAGTCGGCTTACCTCGCCTCTCTTAGCCTGCAGCATCAGCAAAGAATTTTCGAAAAATTATTCACAGGCCCTGCCTGTACCATTATTCTCAGCCAGGGCTCTCATCTTAATGAGGCACTCATCAGGCACATTGCAGAATTCTCCATCGCTGTTTTCAAATCAGAATTAGCAGATACAAATCTACTATCCGACCTGCGCTATTTCCTCAACCTGGCACTCGCAGAAACCACAACCGAGCACGGTGTTTTTCTTGAAGTCTTCAGTATCGGTACATTTATCACCGGTGACAGTGGTGTAGGTAAAAGTGAGCTTGCCCTTTCCCTGATTTCGCGTGGGCATCGGCTTATAGCGGATGATATTACCGAATTCTCACGCATATCTACCGGAGTCATAGATGGTATACACCCTGGATTATCCAACGACTTTATGGAAGTACGGGGTCTTGGTATTCTCAATATTCGCGCCATGTTTGGTAGTAATGCTTTAAGACGAAATAAAACCCTGCGTATGATCGTCAACATGGTTCAGTTTACTGCTGAGAATCAGCACCAGTTCGATAGACTAGGCACCACCCAGCATACACGTAATATGTTGGGTCTCGAGATACCAGAGCTTACCTTACCAGTCGCTCCGGGTCGCAATCTGGCCGTACTGGTGGAGGCTGCAGCTCGTAACCATTTGCTAAAAATAGGTGGATACAACTCTGCAGATGACTTTATCGAACGCCAAAGACTGGCAATACAGGCTAATGCAAAAGGATAATCTCTCTTTCCTGCTCCTCTCTTTAGCGCAATATCAGGGATAATTTTGATGAAACTGAAGATCGTAAGTGGCCTTTCCGGCTCAGGTAAAACCGTTGCTCTGCATACGCTTGAAGATGCGGGATATTTCTGTGTCGATAACCTGCCTGTCGGTCTGTTGAGTGACTTTGTCACCACCATGAAAAATAATAAACCGGCATTTTATGACCTGATTGCAGTCGCGGTAGATGCACGTTGCGATATCGATGATATGGCCCATTTCGACCATATTATTACCGAAATAAAGGCCACAGATGTCGAAGTTGAAGTTCTATTTTTAACCTCAAAGGTCGAAAAACTACTCACCCGTTTTAGTGAAACCCGACGTAAACACCCCCTTTCACGCAAAGGCCTGCCGTTGATAGAGGCAATTCATCTGGAGCGCAGCATTTTGAGAAGCATTTCAACAAATGCTGATCTGACCATAGATACCTCGGAACTGAATGTACACGAACTACGTCATACAATTAATCATCGACTCATACATGATGACCGAGGAACTATGGCAATTTTAATCCAGTCATTCGGTTTTAAACATGGTTTACCCGCCGATACTGACTTTATGTTTGATGTGCGTTGCCTGCCTAACCCTCACTGGGAAGGTCATTTAAGGCCCTATACCGGCAAAGACCAACCCGTGATAGATTACCTTGAAGGGTTTCCTGAGGTACAGAAAATGTATACATCGATACTCGATTTCATGCAAAACTGGATACCCTGTTTTGAAAAAGAGGGCCGAAGCTATATGACAGTATCCATCGGCTGCACTGGAGGTCAACATCGTTCTGTTTACCTGGCACAGAAAATCACCTCAGAATTGCAGCAGCTACGTGATAACGTCTCCATACGACACCGAGAATTTAGCTGATGGTTGGCATACTCATCATCACTCATAATCGCATTGGCGAGGATATGCTGGAGACAGCAGAAAGTATGATGGGCAAAACCTTTCCCAAAATAAAAAGTATCGGTATACCTGGTAACCTTTCCCCTGAAAAGCTCGGCATCTACGCAGATCAAATAAAAGCCACCATCGATGAACTCGATAAAGGCAAAGGTGTGCTGATTATGACCGACATCATCGGAGCCACACCGAACAACCTGGCTCAGTACTTTTCAGAACAAAAGCAGGTAAAAATCATATCTGGCTTAAATCTCCCCATGCTGATTCGAGTGATTAACTATTCCGACCAACCGCTGGAGTTATTGGCTAAAATTGGTATAGTCGGTGCCAATAAAGGTATTACCAAAGAAATCGACATATGATCCAAAGTGATATAGAAATTATCAACAAGCTGGGGCTGCATGCCAGAGCCGCATCTAAACTGGTAAACATGGCCTCGCAATTTTCCAGCTCTGTGTTTATTGGAAACAAAGGTAACAAAGTGAATGCCAAAAGCATCATGGGTGTTATGATGCTGGCAGCCAGCCAGGGAACCGCACTGACCCTGGAAGTCGATGGAGACGACGAAAAAAAGTGTAGCGATTCAATTATCGAACTGATCAATAACCGTTTTGACGAAGCTGAATAAAACTCCTAACCCGACCTGCTCGACAGCACAATAATTCATACAAACTGGCAGGTAATTTGTTACACTGCTGTAGATTTTTTTGTCGCGCTCAGTTAGAGGGGTATCAGTCATGATTTCACATCAAACTCTAAACCTAACCAGTAAACTGGCGCTCTTAGAACTCTCCTTTTCTGCTCCTCTCAGAACCCTGTCTCAGTCAGGCAATTTGGCCTTTCTCTACGTTTTAAAAGGTTGCCATCCATGAGCGAAGAAATTTCCGAACAACTTCGACTGGATATTGCCCAGGCTCTGGAAGATACAGATAGCCTTGCAATAGCGGAGATTCTCGACGAAATCAGTGTCGCCCAGATAGCTGATCTACTCGATTCTATTCCCAGCTCACAACGAGATCTGGTATGGCCGCAAATCTTCCCAAATAATCTGGGGCAGGTACTGCTGGAAACCGGTGATGAAGTTCGCCAGCAAAAACTCAACCAGCTCGATTCACAGGAAATTGCAGACATTCTGGAAACTGTGCCCGACGTGGACGATCAGGCCGATCTGATACTGACTCTGCCCCCCCAAAAGCTGGTCAGTGTTTTATATATCATCGACAAGCATAAGCGTGAGCGACTGGAATCGGTTTTATCCTACCCAGAGGATACCGCTGGCGGCCTTATGGATCTGGACCAGATCACCATTCGCGCAGACGTTACTCTGGATGTGGTGCTGCGCTATTTACGTATTCGTGGTGAAATGCCTGCACATACTGATCAGTTGTTTGTTACTGATCGTTATGACCATTTCAAGGGTGTGCTCTCACTCAACAGCCTGTTAACCTGTGAGACAGAAACCCAGGTCGAAGACATTATGGACTCCGACATACTGCCGCTCACAGCCATCATGCCTGACACCGAGGTAGCGCGGCTATTTGAAGATAACGATTTGATCAGCGCGGCTGTTATCGATGACGATGGTAAGTTAATTGGCCGCATCACTATTGATGACGTGGTAGACGTAATTCGTGAGGAAGGTGATAGCTCGGTACTCAGCATGGCGGGTCTGCACGAAGATGAAGACCTGTTTTCGCCCATCTGGTCCAGTACCCGTCGCCGTGCCATCTGGCTAGGATTTAATCTGCTCACAGCATTCCTGGCTGCAGCGGTCATTGGTTTATTTGAAGCCACTCTGGATAAGATCGTGGCACTGGCGATATTACTCACTATCGTACCCAGCATGGGAGGTATTGCCGGGTCACAGACCTTGACTCTGGTTATCCGTGGACTTGCTCTGGGCCAGCTGGGTAGCTCCAACTTTAACAGCCTGGTGAAAAAAGAAATTACTGTCGGTTTACTAAACGGTATTTTGTGGGCGATGGTAGTTGCAGCGCTCACCGTGCTGTGGTTTCAGGATTTACATATCGCTGCAATTATCGCTGTAGCGCTCACCGTCAACCTTGTAGCTGGTGCATTTGCCGGTGCAATTATACCCGTAGTATTAAAGCGTATGGGGATAGATCCGGCTCTGGCTGGAAGTGTTGTTCTCACTACCTTCACCGATGTTATCGGGGTATTGGCTTTTCTTGGTCTGGCAACGATCTTTCTGGTTTAAGGCACCTGGTCCGATTACTGTAAAATAAACTGCCTCACCACAGCGTTAATATCATCCCTGGCAAGCTCCCAGATTTCATCCAGCTCATAAAGCTCTATTGAAAGAGCGTCAGTGGCGAGTGGATTGATGTTAAGTTCATAACGTTCACCGCTACTGCCCATATGATGATTATTGACCCACACATCTGCGATATGAACCGCAGCAGCAACCTGCAAATAATCGCTAGTTTCATCCAGATAATGATGATACATCACAGGCTCATAGATAGAATCTGGTACACGCCAGTTTTGTAACAAACACCCACCAGCTTCCGCATGCGTATAGCCTAGCGCTTCTTTTTCAAGTACAAATAAAAATTCTTCCTTAGCTTCTCGTTGAATCAATAAATCATGCATCACACCCGGTAACTTTAGATAGAACACCAGTCGACCGATATCGTGTAACAAACCGCTAACATAAAATCTTTCAACCTGGCTGAGCTTGCAATAATGGGCTATAGATTTGGCTAATACACCGACAGCCACCGAATGCTCCCAGAACAGTTTCATATTCACCATGCCAAGAGGCACCTGGTTAAATGATTTGACTACCGAGGTTGCCAGTACCAGTTCACGAATCTGTCTGATACCGATAATCTGTACTGCTCTATCAATACTTTCAATACTCGCGGGAAAACTGTAAAAAGCACTATTCGCAATACTTAATAGACGAGCACAGATATCTGGCTCGCTAGATAGCAGTTTTGCGAAATCAGCCATACTCGAGTCGGGTTGTTCGATGAGTGATTCCAGACGATAGTAAACGTCCGGTAAACTCACCAGTTTTGAGACATCCTGTACTAATAGATCAAGACTATGCCGTCCTCTATAACCCACTAATTCGCCTCTTTGTGTTGTTGCCATTGACAATACCTGTTGCCTGTACATTTAATATAGCCCAGAAAAACTAAATATGATATCCAGGCGTTTCAGAACATTAAAATATACAAATATTTAGGACGCAAAGCAGAGATTTATCGTAACACTAGAGATTTTTGCGTTAAATCAATTTCAAAGCCGCTGCAATCACTTAAATTGCGCGTATTCTATAAAGTTTACACACCAAAGTTATGCTTTTTTTGTTACTTTGACACTAATAATTTTTATTTAAAGGGTAAGACTATGCTAGATTCAAAAAAAATTGATACCGTTGAAATCTTTTTATCACTATCCATATTGTTAGAGTATGAATCAGCTGATCGTTTACGCGAACTGGCAAAGTTTATGCTTAATCATCAGGCCACAGAACTCTCTGAATTACTGGAAACACTAGCGAAGTATAGCGATCAACACGCATCAGAAATCCACGAATTAAGTGAGGGTAAAGTACTACCAGAACTGGCCACTCTTGATTTAAGCTGGGAAGGCCTGGAAGGCCCAGAAACTACGGCTTACGAATCGGTTAACCCGCAAATGACAGTGGAAGATATGCTACAGCTAGCACTGCGTAACGAAATAAAAGGACAGGACTTTTATATCGACATTTCACTAAATTCACCTGATGATGCAGTGAGAAAATTAGCCGCTGAATTTGCTAACGAAGAAAAGGAACATGTTGTAATGTTGGAAAAATGGATCGCTTCACTGAATGAGGCTCACTAATAAACTGGGATTTTGCCTGAGACATAGAGCATGATACTGACTCATCCATCGCACAAAAAGATAGTTTTTCAGGGCCACAAAAGAATAAAACTAACGAACGAGGCACGGACATGCACAGACTATATTTTTTAATTCCTAGCATTGAACTCACAGAAACCATAATTGACGAGCTTGAAAATCAGGGGGTAGCGCATAAGCATTTGCATGTTGTTGCAGCAATCACTCAAAATCTAAAGAATTTACCTGAGGCCAGTATCTGGCAGAAAACAGAACTAGCGCATGGTCTGGAATGGGGCACCGGCATTGGTGGGACAGCAGGACTACTAGGCAGTTTACTAACGGTAGCATTTCCACCCGGTGGCATCATTCTGGGTGGTGGTGCACTACTCATCGGTGCGGCTGCAGGCGCTGGAGTTGGCGCTGCTATGATGGGACTGATGAAAGGTCACGAGCATAATCATCAGCTAGATGATTTCAAAAAAGAGATTGATGACGGCCAGATCCTGCTGATGGTTGATATCCCTAAAGATGAAGTTGAAAGCATCAAACAAAGTATTCTGTTGCATCATCCACAAGCCCATATCAAAGTTTCGCAACCACAATAGCGTCAGATGCTTGAAACCCTGCCTGGCAAAACGTAAGCTGGCGCATTTTCCAGGTAGCCACTGAATATGGATTTAGCAGATATCAGACGTGAATATAGTCAGGGTAAGTTAACTCGCCAGGATCTGAACGCAGATCCCATTTTGCAGTTTGACAGCTGGTTTAAGCAGGCTCTGCAAAGCGATATCAAAGACCCCAGCGCGATGAGCCTGGCGACTGCCGACCAATCGGGTGGGGTCAGTATCCGTACTGTGCTGTTAAAAATTTATGACCAGCAGGGCTTTGTATTCTTTACTAACTATGAATCTGCCAAGGCCCGTCAAATCAGCGAAAACCCTAAGGTGGCTCTGCTATTCCCCTGGTTGAACCTGGACCGTCAGGTAAAGATTCGAGGGCGTGCAAGTCGCATTTCAACTCAGGAATCATTGAAGTATTTCATCAGCCGCCCTCGTGGCAGCCAATTGGGTGCATGGGTTTCTCAACAAAGCTCTGTCATCAGTTCCAGGGCGTTGCTAGCAGCTAAATTGCAGGAGATAAAACAGCGCTTTGCCGATGGTGATATCTCGTTACCCGAGTTTTGGGGAGGATATCGCGTAGAGCCTGAGTCGATAGAGTTCTGGCAGGGACAGCCGGATAGATTGCATGACCGGTTCAGGTACCAACGCCAGAGTGATAATAGCTGGAAAATTGAGCGACTGGCGCCCTGATGATTCATTTATCAATTAACCGGCAGTATTTTCAGTTGCTGAATTAACACCTGCTGATAATCTCGAATGCGCTGAACATACTCAACCGGTTCCAGCCCTCGTGCATAGCCATATTTGAGTTTTTTGTAGTATTTCTTCTGTGACAACAGCGGTAACAACTCTTTGACATCAACCCAGTAATCCGGATTTGTGCCTATTTCAGGAGCCAGACTCAAGGCATCACGCAAATGTGCAAACCCCACATTATATGAGGCAAGGGCTAACCATATCCGGTCCTCACCCTCAACTGACTCAGGTATTCGACCAATCATCCGCGCCATGTATTTAGCACCACCCTGAATACTCTGATGTGCATCCAGCCGACTTTTGACGCCCATTTGCCTGGCGGTATTTAACGTTAGCATCATCATACCACGCACTCCGGTAGGACTTTTAGCTTTCGCATTCCAGTGTGACTCCTGATAAGACTGCGCAGCCAGCAGAGTCCAGTCCAGTTTGTATTTAATAGCGGCTTGCTCAAATTCAGTTCGATATTTAGGCAGTGTGGTTTTGATTCTGCGAATAAATTTTCTCATATCAACATAATCAAAAATCTCCACATGGCCATAGTACTTTTCCTGTATCACTGCCAGCTGCCCACTTTCAGTAATATGATTCAACCAGTCTTCAATATAGCCTTCTAACTGTGGCCATTTTGAGTTGATAATCCAGGCCAGTGGTTGCGGCTCACTGATAGGAAAAGCGACCACCAGCTCAGGAAAGTAGCGTCGATTAATACTGACGATATTTGAATCCGCCAGCACACAGTCAATCTTCTTTTGCCACACCTGCTCCAGCAACTGCTCGGTACCCATGTCTTCGACTTCCTGCCAGCGGATACGGGGGTGCTGCTGCTTGATCTGATGCAGTAGTTCCACGTAACTGCTATCAGCTATCACCTGAATCTTTTTTCCAATCAAATCATCTATTTTACGAGGCAGGATACCATTCGAACGACGACAGACTACCTGCTGCTGTACTTCATAATACTGTGGGCCGAACAGAAAACCCTCAGCTC
This sequence comes from Gammaproteobacteria bacterium, assembly GCA_050298595.1. Classification (GTDB taxonomy): domain Bacteria; phylum Pseudomonadota; class Gammaproteobacteria; genus JACNJF01. Next base: position 127,501 of record JBNKUM010000115.1, read on the forward strand.
GACGCTTTTCAGTATCGGTCAAACCTGCCGCCGCTATATGAGCCTTACCCTGCTGCATCCAGTCCAGCACTTCTCCAATGCTATCGACAGACTCCAGTCGAAATGGGATTTTGTAGTATTCGGCAAATGACTGTATCAGATCATACTCGGGGCCCAGTAACTCATCCCTACCCTGATACCAGGTTGTTGGAGCATTGCGCGAAACCACAATAAGTTCATCGGGCAATTTAGTTTCTGGAGGTTTGTTTCCACAGGCAGCCAGTAGAAACATCAACAATAAACCTGGAAGGTAACGCATCAGAACTTCAATAGTTTAAGCACGGGTTGATTATTGTCTGAACGCTTTCCGAATCCAGAGAGAACTGCTACAGATTGCCCTTTAAGCTTGATTTTCAATTTTCGCGACAGGGCTTTAGCCATGCTTCCCCAGTTACTGGTTTCGTGAGTTTGCATGACTACCGGCGTCACTCCCCAGTGCAGCATCAGAATGCGGGCAGTATTGTCATCGGTACAGATACCAAAGATTGGAACACCAGGCCGAAAAGCGGAAACAACACCTGCGGTAGCACCACTCGTAGTAGGCACAAACAAACCTAGCAACCCCAGCTCCTGAGCAATATCAACCGCCGCATGGGCTAATGCCCGGCGTGGCGAATAGGTGACCTTCATGTCCACCTCGTTCAGACTTTGCGGATTATTCTTCTGCCATTTTTCCAGCTCTTCCAGAATATGCCCCATATAACGCACGGCCTGAATTGGATATTTGCCGACTGAGGTTTCACCCGATAGCATAACTGCATCGGCTCCATTTAGTGCCGCATTTGACACATCGCTAACCTCTGCACGCGTAGGTCGTGACTCCACGATCATGGATTCCATCATTTGAGTCGCTACAATCACCGGTTTACAGGCGGAACGAGCCCGATTAATCAGGTCTTTTTGCACCATGGGCACCTGTGCTGCATCGATCTCTATCCCCAGGTCGCCACGTGCTACCATGATGGCATAGGACTGTTTAAGGATTTCGTCGATGTTATGCAGGGCTTCGGGTTTTTCTATCTTGGCAATGATCGGTAACTCACAGCCCTGTCGTTGCATAAAATTCTTTAACTGAATAATATCCTTTTCACTACGTACAAAACTTAGCGCGATAAAATCAGCCCCCATCTTGAGCGCAAAGATCACATCTTTTTTATCACTGGCGGTGAGCGAGGAGGAGGATACGGGGCTATTGGGCAGGTTTATACCCTTTTTGTCTGTGAGCAGGCCACCATACACAACGCGACACAGGATATCCCTGCCTTCAACCTTCAACACCTTGAGTTCCATTTTTCCATCATCCAGCAGGATTCTGTCGCCGCTAGACACATCCTTATGCAACTGAGTGTACTGGCAGGGGATGATGTTTTCTTTTTTGGATACAGCCCGCGTAGTTACTATGACTTCAGAACGGGCACGCAATTGCATAGCACCCTCTTTAAGCAACCCGACACGTATCTTGGGACCACACAGATCGCAGAAAATCGCCACCTGATGCTTTAGCTGTTTGGCAGCCTGTCTAACCAGTTCAAAACTATGCTGATGATCAGCAGGCGAGCCATGCGACATATTCAGTCGAATAATATTGACGCCAGATTCGAGTAGTCGAGTGACTGTTTCGCGGTCATTGGTAGCAGGACCCAATGTGGCAATAATTCGGGTTCGACGATGGTTCTCAAAATTAGAAGTACTAAACATGAAGCCGTCCTGTGACTATTTTGCATAAAACGATAGCAGAAAAATCGATATCTAACTTTTGATTCATTGGCTTTGGTTCTTCAGCGTAAATCCTGTCTATGAAATTGCCAATGCGGTCACAAAATTTCCTTCAACAGACGCCATCTGAAGGCTCAGTGTGAGTAGAGTCACAGTCTGCAGAGAACTACTCACTATACTCAAAACTTCATCACTGGGGTGGCATTTCGATTTTCTCAATCTCCTTCAGTCATTCCAGCCGGATGAAAGACCTGTACCTGAACTCAGTTAAGCTCCTGAGTTTAGTTCACCGCCTGCTTTGTCAGGCGGTTTTTTTTGCCCGGGTTTTATCCGGAGAATATTTTCTGCCACCAGTACTTTCTACTACCCGTAGGTGGAAAAGTCTGTTGTAGATCGACGGGGGGCAATAAGCTCATCACCCATCCTGGCAGCGGTGGATTTTCACTATAACCGCAAACCACACCAAGGTTGTTTGGGTCATAAATTTTGACCAGAGCGGGCATTTTCATATCATCAACATAGACAATGCCGCAGTAATCTTCTGCATGCTCCTTACGCAATAACTCATCGATAGACTGGATGAATTTATCCAGCTGTTCAGGCGTTGCTGGTGTATTTGGTGGTATTTCTCCGACTGCGTAGATAAACCAGGATTGCTGCTGTTGTAAAACTGTCTCCCACAGTTGGGAAAGATCATCCCACTTCAAAACACCACTGAGAAAGCCGCGATATTTCTGCAGATAAGCATCTTCTGTTATCGAGCCTTCTTTAATGGCGCTTTCTACAGCAGCTTCAACCATCGGTACCTCCTACCGTGATTTCATCAATTTTCAGCGAGGGCTGCCCAACACCGACCGGTACCGACTGACCATCTTTGCCGCACACACCCACACCACTGTCCAGCGCCAGGTCATTACCAACCATGGAAATGCGATTCATGACTTCGGGGCCGGAGCCAATCAGTGTTGCGCCTTTTAACGGACGCCCCAATTTCCCATTGTTTATTTCATAGGCTTCCGATAGCGAGAATACGAAGCGTCCAGAGGTAATATCAACCTGCCCACCACCAAAATTGACAGCAAAGATACCTTTATCAACGGATTGAATGATTTCTTGCTGCTCCGATTCCCCCGCCAGCATGTAGGTGTTGGTCATGCGAGGCATGGGTAAATGCGCATAGGATTCACGTCTGCCATTAGAGGTGGACTGGGTACCCATCAGGCGAGCATTCATTTTATCCTGCATATAGCCCTTGAGGATGCCATTTTCGATCAGCACTGTCGATTGCGCGGCGACCCCTTCATCATCTACTGAAAGCGAACCTCGGCGATTGACCAGAGTGCCATCATCCACAATCGTACACAGGGGTGAAGCGACCTGCTGCCCCATTGAGTTACTGAAAGCGGAGGTTCCTTTACGATTAAAATCACCTTCAAGCCCATGACCCACAGCTTCGTGTAATAACACACCCGGCCAGCCAGCCCCCAGCACCACCGGCATAGTTCCCGCAGGGGTAGGTATAGATTGCAGATTAACTGCAGCCTGGCGTACTGCTTCGCGTGCATATTCATAAGCGGCATCGCTTTCGAAAAACACGTCGTAATTGTACCGACCTCCACCACCCGAGGTTCCCTGTTCACGTCGTCCATTGTCATGCATTAGCACGGTGACGTTTAATCGAACCAGGGGACGAATATCCGCCGCCAGCGTGTCATCGGTAGCTGCAATCAGGATATGTTCAATACTTCCGCTGAGAGAAATAATCACCTGCTCAATTCGACTGTCAAGTGAACGGGTATAGACATCAAGCTTTTTTAACAGATCAACCTTATCGGCAGAGCTGCGGCTGTCTACCGGGTTGAGTGCAGGATAAAGTGCCTCAGAAGGCTTGCTGGATAACATTATTGAGCTGCTAGCATCCTGCCCCTGACGAGCAATGGCGCGTGCATTTTTTGATGCGGCAGTTAACGCCTGGATACTGATATCGTCGCTATAGGCAAATCCAGTTTTCTCGCCATACATGGCGCGTATACCAACTCCGCTTTCGATATTAAATGAACCTTCACGAATGATGCCATCATCCATTACCCAGGATTCCTGCTGCGATACCTGAAAATACAGGTCGCCGGCATCGATTTGATAATGCTGCAATTGATCCAGCGTTTGCTGGATATGCTGTATTTCTACATCACTAGGCTGAAGGATGACCTGTTCTACAGTGGATAAAATATTCGACATAATTAATTCAATACTCGGGAAATCTTGCGATGGTTTAATACGGGAAAACGCTCTCGTATCTGTTGTTGCTGGGATAAATTGATATCGGCAATAGCGTACCCCGAACCACTGTCGATTTCATCAACCACTTTCCCCCACGGATCTACGATTAAACTGTGTCCATAGGTTTCACGTCCATTAACGTGATAACCACCCTGGGCGGATGCTGCGAGATAACATAAATTCTCGATGGCTCTGGCTTTCACCAGTGTATGCCAGTGCGCGTTACCGGTAACGGCTGTGAATGCAGCTGGCAATACGATTACTTCGGCTCCTTTATCCACCAGCGCCCGGAATAACTCCGGAAAGCGTAAATCATAACAGATTGCCAGCCCCAGTTTCATATCACCAACCTGTAGCACCACGACTTCTTCACCCGGCTCGAACATACTGGATTCATGGTATTGCTCGTCACCACCGGGCAACAATACATCGAACAGGTGGATCTTATCGTAACGAGAAATGCACTCACCCTGTGGATCATACACCAGTAGTGTATTGCGAATTTTATTTGAATGTTCTGATTTAAGCGGCAAGGTTCCTCCCACCAGATAAATGCTGTGTTTAGCTGATTGTTGAGATAGAAACTCCTGTAAAGGCCCATCACCAAAAGTCTCTCCAAACTGCAAAATTTCAGCATCCTTCGCAGTGATCATGCCAAAGTTTTCGGGTAATACGATCACTTCGGCACCATCATCCACTGCATTTTTGATCAGTTTTTCTGCTTCCAGCATATTCCCCTTAAGGATTGAGCCAGAAGCCATCTGTATCACTGCCATACGCATTAGAATTCCAGCTCCTGAGTATGTCCAACCAATATGCGTATTTCACCACTCGACTGAAGCCCCGGTGAAAGATAGATAGCGTCTGAAGGTACCCCAAGAGAAACTAACCAGTCCTTCAATTCCGCAGCCCACAATTCGCCACTGTCTTCACCAGGATAACTCAGCTTTAAACCTGCATCATCCAGGCTGCCCCAGTAACTTACGGCAAGCCTTAATGGCTCCATTTGTGGCAATACATCCCCAGTTCTGGGCCTTGCCCAGCTATCAGCGCTAAGGTTAAAAATCCTCAGCGAATTTGCCTGCAAGGGTAAGCAGGTCAGCAGAAGGATTAATATCAGTCCTCGATAAATCAGATGACGTGTTTTAATCATTGTAAACGATTACTCTCAGGTTGAATTGGATTATCGGATTTGGGCGTATAGTCTGGTTTTTCAATCAACTCAATATCTGGATTTTCCCAGGTACCACTGACTTTATATTCTATTTCAACACTTTTTTCGATGGGTTTCTTGAAAATTTTCTGGATAAGCAGTAATCCCCAGCCCACTGTGTTGCTGATAGCCAGCGAGCCAATGACCGGTAGTGTCTCTCCAATTTTTGGCACTATAACCATTATTTGATCATAGGTTTTTTCTCGCAGGTTGGTGCTGCCATAAATATTAACTTTTGCAGAATCAGAATCCATCGAAGCATTCTCTGTATCCATAATTTCGCCATGGATATTAAAGCGCCCCTTAATATCGTTAAACTGCATGCCTTTATTTATAACATCGCCAAAATCCAGAAATAAACGTTTTGGCAGTGCATTTAAACTTAATAACCCAACAAAACGTCCAGCACCAGGCTCTACATTTCGCAAATAACCATCTTCAAGTGAAAGTTCAACTTCTCCGATCAGAGTTTCCCAGTTCATTTTAAATAAGCTATCACCCCATCCAATCTGACCATTGAATTTAACCCTGCCACCCTGAATTGTCTCTCCCAATCCTAGATTATTAATAGTTGCACCAAAATTCTCACCCCTGAGATCGATATTGAATACACTCACATGCTGTTTGCTTTCAGCATTAAACTGCCAGTGCCCGGATGATTTTAACTGCACCTGGTCTTTTGCAAAATCCAGTTGGTCGATAACAAACATATTGGATTGATTACTGGTTTTTAATTTGAAGTCCCTAAATGTCATGGATCCTAAGAAGGCGAGTTTACTGCTGATATTTAAATTCGGCATATCTGTAATATCAGGGTTCACTTTTTTATCTGCATCGTTTTTTTTGTCAGCATCCATTTTTTGCCATCGGATATAATCCAGCTCCGCAGATATTGGTTTTGATGCAGTATATTTGAATGGAATGACTATACGACCTTTGATTAGCGATGAAGTCACATCCCCCACTAAAGCACTATTATCATTCGACATTTGTATTTGAGTATCTTTGACTTTCTGGTTAGCCAACTCGCAATCCTGTATGCGTAAGTCAACAGAGCTGATCTGTTCTAATAGCGAAATTGAGCTAACCTGATCACTTCCAAAATAGGTTTTATAATAATCTGTCCAGCCATTAATATTTACCTTATCAATATTTCCCATCAGCTCTAAGCCTTGCTGTGGGATTTCAGGTTTATTACCCTCACCAAACATCACAGCCATGGATTGCAACTGATAACTGCCCTGCTTATCCAGCTGCAATCTTCCTGAACTGGAAAAAACATCACCCATTTTCAACGCATATTCCAAGTCACGATTTTTAATAGTAATATCGGTTTTAACAGCCTGTATAGCAGCCGTGTCAAGGCTAATTGGTTGCGGAAAATTTAACTGAGTCCCCTTTAAATAGGAACTCGCTTTTACACTAACTCCTTTTTTTTCATACCCATCGTGATCATTCGGAATTGAGACATCTACACTCCAGTTACTTTTCCCTTTCACAGGTTTACTTAAATAATCAGGCAATGCCGTCATAAGTCCTGATGTATCCATATCTCCCAGCATTGTGATATTGATAGCATGATTGATTCTATCGCTATCAATATTCAGCACAACCGGGTCGTGCCTATAACGCCCTTTAATTTTACTGGCTGTTAGATTTTCATTATCAACTTTCAACTTACCATTTATCTTATCCAGCTCGACCATCCAGTTCGGTATAAATAACTTTACATTCTGCAAGCGGGTATTAGCCTGAACTGAAACTCTCTTTTTTGAGTCAGCTTCAAGTGGAATAAAAATATCCACATCACTAGCAATCAATCCTGAAACGCTATGTTTCTGAGTTTTAATTTCATCAAAAAAATTGAGGACTGGTAGCGCACTTAAAGTATCTAGCAAATCATCAGCACTTGCATCGCTTTTAGCATGAATAAACAATTCAGCATTCATCAAATCTGGGATGCTTACCTCTACCTGATCAACTTCAGTAGCGGCAAATTTCGTCTGTGAGAATTTGATATCCATTGCGGTATTATGAAAACTCACGATTCCTTTCCCACCGCTGACCGATGGCCATCCACCATAGATATCTATTTCTGGATTTTCAGCATTGAATAGCGCATGAAATTCACCTGCCTGATGTTGCTGCAATACAGACAGGTTTTGCAGGCGTCCATGAAACAGGAGTTCACCATCAATTACATGTGCATCTTTTATCGAGCTATCGAGCCAGGCCAGGGTTTTCTCTGGTATCACGGTAACGGGTAAATACCTTGAGGTAGAGCTCCCTTTTCCATCCTGATAATGCGCTCTCAGGCCCATAAATGGTACACCCTGCTGAGGGATCTCCAGCCAGGCATGCCCCTTAAGCTTGATATCATTATTGCTCATGATAAATTCATCCGACTCCAGTAACAACTGATCTGCTATCTGGCTAAACCTGATATTAGCGTTGAATGCTGCTAACTTAATTGGCAGTCTAAATAACTCGCCAAAATCAACTGAAAGCCGTGATGATGATAACTGAATCTCACCTTTTCCATTCGATACTTTCACTTTTCCTGCCAAACCATTCACAGCGGGTATCTGCCCGTCTCGCTGACTTCTTAAATGCTCAAAATCAAAGCTCAGGGTAGACTGATTAATATCGTTGACATCAAATTCTGCCACAAAGTTTTTTATCTTTGCACGTAGCGCTATGCGATTAATCAGACTGAATGATTCTTCATTGCGGATGATATCGGATAAAAGTATCTGTAAGGCTTGAAGATCAATGCCATCAACCCATACTTTAGGTCTTGCATGCGCTTGATCGATAATTAATCGTGAATTAAAACCAGGCAGCCTACTCTGCCCCCTATACACATGATCAAATTCACTATCTATTTGCCAGTCGCCCTGTAGATAAATCGCTTTTTGATGAAGTTTGAATCTTATTTCCTGATTCATTTCATCGCTTACTTGCTGTAGACCAGCCTGATCACCACTAATACCTGAAGTAACAACTTCAGAAAACTCGGCATCATTGATAATTTGACGGGGCTGATAATGAGCCATATTGATCCAGCTTTTTAAACTGACTCTGGCTTCGTCCACACCGGGCACCTTGATATCAAACAACTGAGCTAAACTGGCAAGCCCAACAGCATCAACATCCAGATACATTTGTTGCGACTCGGCATCGCCGATTAATTTTACATTCAACTGCTTACCCAGTGCTGCCGGTAATTGACTATTTAGAGTTAGCGATAATAAATCTCCAGCTCTGGAACTGTGTAACCCCGTTCTCTGGATCAGGTACTCAGTATCATTATATTTATCAAGAATTTGAAGTATTCGGATATCGATACTGACAAAATCGGGGAGACGAGAAAAAAAAGCGTGCACATCAAGTTTATCTTCGATGTTTTGCTGACCTTTTAAGGGTATATCCTTTAGCCACCAGTTAGCAGACTTATCTCTCACAACAATCAATTTTTCTATCTTGCTGTGCAACGACAATAGTTTGAGTTCCCCATGTAGCAGGGTAGAAAACAGTTTTACACTGAGTTCAAGCTGATTAATAGATAGCGCTTGCGAACGCCCGGGTATGCTAAGTGATGCCCCATGAATTTTTAGTATTGGATGAAAACCCCGCCAACTACCCTCCACAGATTCCAGCGATACGCCTGTGATTCCATATGCAGCGAGTTCGCTTTCAATTTCAGACTTAAAGTGATCAACCTGTGCAATCAAAACACGCCCTGTCAAACTCAATGAAGCCGTGACAAAAACTAAAATAATAATGAGTCGCAAGCTGACATGCGCCATGATTGCGCTTGTTCTAACAAGCATTACAGAGTATCCAGACAGACTGATAAAACATGGTTTTAAATGCTCGAGTTACAGAACAATTACTGCTGCGGCTTCAGACTGGCACCACGTCGTAATTCTCCTGCGAATAATAACTTTCTACCTGTAGTTTGACCGGAATTTTAATAAAGGTTTCAAGTTCGGCCAGGTTACTTGCTTCTTCATCGAGTAATGCTTCAATTACATTTTGATTCGCCATCAACAGTAACTGCTTGGCTTCGTCATACAGACGTGCTTCACGTAGCAATTCCCTGAAGATTTCGTAGCATACGGTTTGCACTGTTTTCTGGGTACCTCTACCGGAACAGGTACTACAGGTTTCACATAAAATATGCTCCAGACTTTCACGCGTCCGTTTACGCGTCATTTCAACCAATCCAAGCGGCGATACCTCGCACACCTGAGTTTTCGCATGATCACGTTCCAGATATTTTTCCAGAGACTTGATAACCTGTCTTTTGTGTTCTTCCAGCACCATATCGATAAAATCGATAATAATAATGCCACCCAGATTTCGTAAGCGCAGTTGACGAGCAATCGCCTGCGCCGCTTCCATATTGGTTTTAAAGATAGTTTCTTCAAGATTTTGATGCCCAACAAAAGCACCGGTGTTGATATCCACTGTCGTCATAGCTTCAGTTTGATCGAAAATCAGATAACCACCCGACTTCAGTTCTACCTTACGGCCCAGTGCGCGCTGAATTTCATCATCGATATTGTATAAATCAAATAAGGGGCGATCACCTGGGTAGTGCTCAATTTTACAGGGTAAGTCAGGAATATATTTGTTCGCGAAGCGCTGTAGCTTTTGATAGGTCTCTCTGGAATCTACCTTCACCGTACTGGTTTCGTTACTCACCATATCACGTAAGGTACGTATCGCCAGTGGCAGATCCTCGTGCAAAATGGTACCTGGCTTCGCGGTTTTGGCCTGTTCCAGCAAGCTATCCCAGAGCGTGCATAGAAACTTGATATCACGATTGAGTTCCTCATCAACCACGCCTTCTGCTGCAGTTCGAACAATACAGCCTCCAGTCCTGTTTTCAGTCATACAGCTGGATAGCAGACTACGAAGACGTTCCCGTTCTTCCTCTTCCTCAATCTTGACTGAAATACCAATTAGTGAAGAATTTGGCATATACACAAGATATCGAGAAGGTACTGAAATACTGGTGGATAATCTAGCTCCTTTAGTACCAATGGGATCTTTTACCACCTGCACCAACAGGCTTTGTCCCTCATGTAACAATTCATTGATCGCTGGCCTGACAAAATCCTCAGCGTTTTCATCATCATCCGTGCTCAGGTCAAAATCTGACACATGCAAAAATCCTGAGCGTTCTAATCCAATATCCACGAATGCTGCCTCCATCCCTGGCAGCACGCGATTTACCTTACCTTTATAGATATTGCCTACTATGCCCCTATTGCCAGTGCGCTCTATACAGACTTCTTGCAAGGATGCATTTTCTACGATAGCAACACGGGTTTCCTGTGGCGTTACATTGATCAGTATATCTTCATTGTTTGTCATGTTAACTCTTGGTCTAAAAGATTGAATCCGACCTTTTGAAGTAGCTGAGCAGTTTCGTATAAAGGTAATCCCATCACTGACGAATAACTGCCCTGCATATTTTCTATGAAAATGGCGGCCTTACCCTGTATGGCATAAGCTCCAGCCTTATCTCTCGGTTCCTCAAGATGGCAATACCGTTCGATTTCTTCTGGTCGTAAATTTCGAAACTTTATTCTGTTATAGCTGGTAGTCTGATAAATTTCACCCTTCTTTCCTACCAGGGCTATGGCACTCAGTACCTGATGTTCTTTTCCGGATAATAAGCTCAGGATCTCTCGGCAATTGTGTTCTGATTCAGGCTTTCCGATCACCCTGCCCTGAATCTCAATTAAAGTATCTGAAGCCAGAACCCAATCGTCTGACTGCATATTGGTTAATTGCTGACACCCTTTGAGAGCTTTCTGTCGACTTAACCGAGCTGCGGTTTCTGAGGGCGATTCATGCTCAATCGGGATTTCATCTATTTCACCATCGATTATGTTAAATTTGATGCCGATCTGCCTTAACAGTTCAGCTCGACGTGGAGATTGAGAAGCCAGGTATAACATCAGCTGTTTTTATTCACGGTGATAAGGGTGGCCTTCAACTACTGACCAGGCTCGATATAGTTGCTCTATCAGCACCACCCGAGCAAGGCCATGAGGTAACGTCATACGGCCTAATGCGATGGTTTGATCAGCCATAGAGAGAATTTCCGGAGCCAGGCCATCGGGACCTCCAATAATGAAATTCACCATCGGGTGATACAGTAACCAGTCACGATATTGCTCAGCCCACTGCTGGGTGGACCATTGTTTACCATGTTCATCCAGTGCAATATTCAGGCTGCCGGTTTTAATTTTAGTTTTTATTTTTTCCGCTTCCTGTTGCTGTAACCTGGCTACAGTTTGACCGGATTTACGTTGCGCAGTAGCGATACAACTAAGACTAAGCTGCCGGCCCGGCAGGCGTTTCAGATAATCATTACTAGCCTGATCAACCCAGGCTGGCATTTTCTGACCGACCGCAATGATCTGTAACTTCATAACGAGTTAAACCCGCTAGCTCAGGTTTTCGGTTCCAGCTGCTCTTTCCATAGTCGTTCGATATCATAAAACTCACGCGTATCGGGAACCATAATATGAACAACCACGTCCCCCAGATCGATCAAAACCCAGTCACCCACATCTTCACCTTCCATACCCAATACCGTAACACCTGCTTTTTTAGCAGCATCCTGCACCGAGTTAGCTATGGATTTTACATGGCGGGTAGAAGTGCCACTGGCAAAGACCATACGGTCGGTAAATCCGGCAACCCCTTCAACATTGATATACTTGATATCGACTGCCTTCAGATCATCCAGGGCCTGGATAACTATTTGTTGTAATTCTTCAATTGTGTGTTCAGACATTCATGACTCATAAAAATGGTTTTGCAAAATAAAGTTTAACACAGGCTGTGGTAAACAGCCGGTTACAGACTCAGCATTTTTTAATTGCTGGCGAATTTCAGTGGAGCTACATGGATTAGGTGACATCTGGAAAAAATCGATCTTACCTGCTGGATATAGATGTAGATTGTCAGCATCATCCAGAAAATGACTCGACCATTGCTGTTCAATGTTTTCAACACCGGGCCTGGAGCAGACGATCAAATGCGCCAACTGTAGAATTCCCTCAGGGTTTTTCCAGCTACTGAAACTATTGAATGAATCCAGCCCCATTAACCAGCACAGCACCGCATCAGGCTGCCTGGTTTTGATCTCGGATAAGGTATCAAAGGTATAGGAGGCTCCACCTCTTTCCAGCTCCAGGGTATTTAACTGAAAGTACTCACAGGGTTGAATGGCCAGTTCAACCATTCGTTTCCTTTGTTCGGCTGACGCCTGTGGCCGATCTCGATGCACGGGTAAATGACAGGGTACAAAGTCGATTTGCTGGAATGAATAGGCATTCAGTAACTGCTGTGCCAGTTGAAGATGCCCATTGTGTACAGGGTTAAAGGTACCACCAAACAGGCCAATCATTGATTAAACAACAAGCCTGCGTTACTGGCGGATATGGCCATCGCCAAATACGATATATTTTTGCGAAGTCAAACCCTGTAAACCGACTGGGCCACGCGCATGTATTTTATCAGTGCTAATGCCTATCTCTGCACCCAGACCATACTCAAAGCCATCGGCAAAGCGTGTCGAAGCATTGATCATAACTGAACTGGAATCTACTGCGCGCAGGAATTTGCGTGCCCGGGTGTAATTTTCGGTCACTATGCTATCGGTATGATGAGATCCATGCCGGTTGATGTGCTCAATGGCCTGCTGCATATCCTGCACGATACGGATCGATAAAATCGGCGCCAGATACTCAGTATCCCAGTCTTCTTCAGTTGCCGCTTTCATTTCTGCTACGATTTGGCGACTTCGCTCACAGCCTCTCAACTCAACCCCTTTTTCGATATAGGCTGCTGCAAGCTGCGGTAATACCTGCTCTGCTACGGCGTCGGCTATCAATAATGTTTCCATCGCATTACACACGCCATAGCGATGGGTTTTGGCATTAAAGGCAATTTTGTGCGCCTTATCCAGATCAGCCTGATCATCGATATACACATGACAGATACCATCCAGATGCTTAATCACAGGAATAGTTGCTTCGCGTGAAACACGTTCAATCAGGCCCTTGCCACCGCGCGGAATGATCACATCGATAAACTCATTCATGGTCAACATCATGCCAACAGCCGCACGGTCTACAGTATTAATAACCTGCACCGAATGCTCGGGCAAGCCGGCGACGTTCAGGCCCTGCTGAATGCATTCAGTGATTGCCTGATTAGAGTGCAGTGCTTCCTTACCACCGCGCAAAATAGTCGCATTACCCGATTTCAGACACAGAGCACCCGCATCAATGGTTACGTTGGGACGTGATTCGTAAATAATGCCGATAACCCCCAGAGGTACCCGCATCTTGCCTACCTGAATACCGGAGGGCAGAAAATCCATATCAGAAATCTCTCCAACAGGATCGGGTAAGGTACTGATTTGCTGCAAACCCTCGACCATGCCTTGAATACGATTATCATCCAGTAATAAACGATCCAGCATCGCGGCATCCAGACCATCTTTTCGGCCCTGCTCCAGATCCAGAGCATTGGCTTGCTTTATTTGTTCAGCACCGCTTACCAGCGCATCGGCTATCGCCAGCAGGGCTGCATTTTTCTGTGCTGGCTCAGCATTGGCCAGAATAGTGGACGCCGAACGTGCCTGATTACCAAGCTGTGACATGTACTGCAGCAGAGTCTGCTGCTCTAAAATTGCATTCATTGTTAGTTACCAGATTCGAAATTGATACCAAGCAGGCCGCTTACCAGTTGCCTGATCGCCTGCCAGTCGGCCTGCAGATAGCGTAATTGTTGTCCCTTATTAATGCGGTCTAATGTAGCACAGCTTTGAATAAATCGCTCTATCTGCACATAGCTGTATCTACTCAATGCCTGGTTATACAGGTTTTGTTTACTCTTCCAGATATTCAGCGAACGCCATAAGCTGTCGTTCAATCGATTCAATTGCTGCGCCAGCTTAAGCTGTAACAGAGTCTGCAACATACTTTGCAAGGCATACTGAATCTGTATGGGTTGAATGCCTTCCAGTTCAAGGCCCTGCAAAATCTTTAAAGCTCGCTGTGATTTACCCGCCAGGCAGGCATCGGTGAGCAGGAAGTGGTTATATCGAGCACTGCGCGAGATGCTCTCTCGGATCATATCGAGATTGAGTTGACTGTTATCTCCAAAGGTTAAAGCCAGCTTTTCCAGCTCCTGATCGCTAGCCAGTAGATTGCCTTCAGTTAAATCTGCTAGATACAGCGCCGCCTGATGATCCAGTTGAATGCCTTTGGTTAATGCCCGTTGCACAATCCAGCCAGCCAGTTCGTTTGCATATACCGGCTTAAGTTCGCAAACTTCACCAGCCTGGTTGATTTTTTTAAGCCATGCGCTGTTCTGGGATGCCCTGTCCAGCTTTCCCATAACGAGGATAAAAACGACATCTTCGGGAGGAGTTTCAACAATTTGAGCGATAAACTTCGAACCAGCCTGACCTGGCCCGCTACCGGAGAAACGGATAATGTGACATTTCAGGTTACTGAATAACGACATGCTCTGGCTGTCTTCTAAAATGCTACTCCAGTCAAAACCAGCCACGACCTGATGCGTGATAATTTCTTCAAAGCCCAGCCGTTGCAGGCTTTTACGCGCCTCATCCAGCCAGTCCCTTAGCAATAAAGGCTCGTCACTGGAAAGCAGGTATAAAGGCCGGGGAGATGATTTGAGTGATTGTGGAAAATTCATTCGGCTATTGTAATTGGCAGCTAGCTATCGCTGCAATTGACTTTAACCTGGAATCTGCAGTTGAATAGAAAAAAACCCTCGAATCATTCCTGACCGAGGGTTTAACCTGCTTTCATTTCATTCTGGTATATCCTGTCAGGTTTCCTTACCTGAAGCGCATCAAACACAGTCCTTATGCTCTGTTCATCCATGAGTAACGCCTTCCTTTACCTTTACCCTTATCCTTGAAGGTATGAATGTATTATAGTGGGTCGAGATCTTTATAAAATCAGCTATTGTTGACAGGTAAAGAGAGGATTTGCGGATGGCTTTTGTAAGCATTACCCTACAAATTTATTTTGTAGCAGATTTCAGGCATAAAAAAACCCTTCCCCGGTGATGAGAAAGGGTTTGTTGATGAGTATCTCAATAAAGATGAACTCTGGCTTTTCCCTTGAGCTTTCTTGCCCCCAAGAACCTGATACTAAATCAGGATTCTTTCCTTTGCTGCTGTCCTTAGTGCATGTGTGAATAATAGACAGTAACCCTGGGAAATGTAATGGCAATTGACGACAGAGAAAGAGCGACAAAGCAGATAAAAAACATCAGTTTTTTCCTACAAGGGGGGGACTGCTCCCTATATGTCACGCAAACCATCAGATGGTTCGATACGCGAAGCCCTGATTCCACCTAATATCGCAGCCCCTGCTGCAACCGTCAGCGTAAGCCCCAGAGCCCAGAAAAAGTGTTCGGGTAATAGATAACAGATTACGCGATCTATTTTAAGATTGGGTGCCAGAATCTGGTTTATTGTCTGCTCAGCCGTCAGATATATCAGCACCGCAAGTAACCAGCCAAGAAATCCGGTATAGAGTGCCTGCAGCACTGGAAACAATATTATTTTACCACCCTGAAAACCCACCAGGCGCAGGATACTCAATTCCTTTTGCTTGCGATCTACATTTGCCCACAAACTCGCTCCTAATGAGAAAGAAAAACCCACCGCCCCCACCGAGGCGATGATCCAGAATATAATGGTCAGGTTATGATTAATGGATTGCACACTGAGTATCTGCTCAATATTGGCCTTGATATTCACACCCTGTTGCTCCATTTCTGTCACCAACGGAACCACTTGATAGATCGTGTGCGCATACATTCTAAACGAGGGATATTCCCGCTGCTCAGGTTCCCTATCCCCCTTCCAGCCTAGCGCTACAACCTCACGACCATCCTTGAAACTTTCTGTGGCCAGCAGTAAATCCAGACTGACAAAAGCGACTTTACGGTTAATCGTTCGCTCAGGCACAATATCTATCACCTGTAAATCCAGATGAACTCGTTCGCGCTTGCCTCTAAACTGACGGGCCAGACTGGCGTTGATTTTTTCGCCTTTTTTTGCATTCAGCTTATTCGCAATGCTTTCACTGAGCACAACCTGATAATAGCCCTGAGGCTTGTTCTCCAGACCCTTGAGTAATGGATCACCTGTATCAGTCGCTAGCATCTCTGTAGAAAAAATCCGACCTACATTATCACTTTTTAACTGAATGGTAGCAGCCAATGCGCGGGTCTTGGGAATAATAAAGGCGACATCTTCTCGAGCACCATAGGTTTTAAACCACTCGTCGTCGTAGCGACCGCTGCCAACAGCTCGAATCTCACGATTATGCGGGTCTTCGATCAATTCGTTGATCATAGAAGTGACGATGCCAAACTTTAACCCAAACAGAATCATCATGGGCGCCAGAACCGAGGCCAGCGCAAGGATAAAGCATCCACTCATGCGCCACTCGTGGCTATAATCGCGAAAACTCAGGGTTAGTATATTTCTGAACTGGCTCATATTAGTGTTTACAGGCCCTTAATTAATCGCGAAAAGTCGATTGGTAGACATTGCCATTATCCAGCACCTCAGCCTCCTGGTGCAGGCTGCGCAAATCCATTTTATACACATGCGCCCAGTCATGACTGGCGGTAATCATGGTAATTTTCAACCCCTTTACCAGTTCCATCACCACGGCCATGATTTTTCTGGCCGTAATGGGATCTAGCGAAGCGGTGGGCTCATCGGCTAGTAATATGGATGGACGATGTGCCAGTGCCCGTGTAAACGCCACGCGTTGACGTTCTCCTGCGGAAAGCAGTCCTGGTAATTTATCCAGCTGGCGATGGATACCCATAACACGCGCCATCGAACGCGTTGAATCATCCTCCGGTAGATTCATCAGCTTACGTGGCAATTCGATATTTTCCCGCACGGTTAAATAGGGCAATAACCCGCCCTG
Source organism: Gammaproteobacteria bacterium (assembly GCA_050298595.1). Taxonomy (GTDB): domain Bacteria; phylum Pseudomonadota; class Gammaproteobacteria; genus JACNJF01. Next base: position 144,772 of record JBNKUM010000115.1, read on the forward strand.
CTGTAATACATAACCAATATGCTGCTTACGCAGTTGAGACAGCTGATTTTGTTTCTTGCGTTGCCAGAGTGCATCTACAGGATGCTTTTCATTCTCACCCGGCGTCAGCATAAACTCATCGCTGGAATCAGGACGTAATGCCAGTGCCAGCATATCCAGCAAGGTACTTTTACCGCAGCCACTATGCCCTACCAGGGCGATATTTTCCTGAGCCTTTATTTTTAGATCAGGTATAACAAGGCGAAATCCTGTGCCGTCAACAAGACGGGATTTCACTACATTTTTGAGTGAATAAATAACAGACATATAACTCAGGGAATTCTAGATCAGGGCAACAGGTCAAGTACAACAGGGAAGACAGAGTTACCATTCACCGCACCACCACCAGGAGTTACCCACAGGTCAGTATGGTCGTGTAGAGCCTGATAGTAATTAATCTTGCTTTCCAGTCTATGCATGAACTCGATCTGCTCTTTGGCGGACCATTCCTGCCAGCTCGCCAGACTCAGGTTCATCACTTCACCGGTATAGGGTAGATCGTCGATATATTCACGCATATAGCCCATATCGGCCAGATTACCACCAGTCTGTGAGGTTCTATTGGCTACCGAAGCTGGGTCACGACTTACTGATGCAGCCAGACTTTTCAAATCATTTAAGAATCCAGCTGGTGTCAACACACCCTCTTCTGCCAGATCCAGTACCTTTTGCAATACGCTTTTTAAATCAGATAACTGATCACGAGTTAACAGCACCCTGACATCTACTGTCGACTTTTGTGGATCGGTGAAATCTCGATCTACCATCCAGGCATCGAAAACCTTGGGTAAGGGTTGGCCATTTTCTTTCTGCAAGTAGCGTAAACGTAAAGCATTTCCTAATTTTGCAACCCGGCCCTGTAATTGTGCCAGCTGAGGAGTTACGGGTGCTGGGGTTGGAGTTGCCTGCGCCGGTTGCTGTGCCTGTTGTTGCTGTTCGGGTATTGGTAAAGGTAACACCCCATTCACGGTTGCCAGAACCTGCTGGGTAATCTGATTCGCCAGAACTTCTAGCACATTACCGAACTCATCCACCTTGCCGAGCTCCACGCCGTAATAAAAATCACCAATGCCTGGATAGTAGGAAAGTTGTTTGTATAGTTTCTCAGCTCTTGGGTGATTGGCCGCTGGGGAATCGGAACGTAGGTGCAGCACCCAGATTGATATACCCTTATCATAAGCCAGTTGACGTAAAGCCTTGGCGCTCAGGCCCGTCGCCCCCAGTGAGTCATCACTTTCACGCGGGCCTGCATCGGTAATCAGAACAACGTAGCGGGCGTCGAAATCATCCCAGCTGGTATTTTCAATCGCTGCACGAATACCTGCATAGGCATCTTCACGATAATCTCGACTTGATATAGATGAAGGTTCCAGGGTATTAACTCGTTCGAAGAAAGTATCAGCATTGGTACCCTGTTTCAGGTTAACGTAGGTGCGTGTTAGATAATCCAGTTCTGGGACCTGTTCGACATTATCGCGAAACGCGGTTAAGCCGAAGCTAACCTGATTATTAAGACCCTGACGCGCAATAGAGTTATACACTTTACGCACTGCTTCACGCGTACGATCAATATAGGGTCCCATTGATATCGTGGAATCTATGACAAAATGTATACCGCTGCGATAGTTACGCTGCTCGTTTGTAGCCGCAGCAGTTAGTACAGCATTGCTGTCTTTTTTTGACGATTGAGTGGATGGTTTTTCATTTACCACTTCATTTTGGCCACCTAAAGGGACACTGGCAATTTGTAGCATTCGCGCCTGCTCGTTACCCAAATACACATCTTCGTGTTGCTTGATCGGTACCAGATAGAAATTATTGCGGATATCTATGTGTCCTTCTGGTTGAATCGCAATAACCGGATTATTGGCCAGCTTTTCGTCATTCACTACTGCCTGATAAAGTCGTGCATAGGCTTCCTGATCGTTATCATCAATCAGCTTCTGCAGGGAATCATGCTCTCCAAACATCATTACCCGCTGAGTATCCTGCGGATCTTTAAAGGAAACGGTTAACGCCTGATTCCATACAATAGTTTGCGACTCGGGAATCCATCCTGAAATTCGCCCAAAACTGTCATGACCTATCTTGAGCCAGTTGCTTTCACGCTGGTAAACATAGAAGACACTGAATGGAACGAGCGTTTCACCTGCTGAAGTCATGTCGGGTTGCTGATAGAGCCTGGCATCAGGAATAGTCAACACACGTTGAAACAGTGTTTTTTTACCATCCATCAACAGGGGCTTTTCTAGCGCCCAGAGTTGAGTCGTCAATAGTGTTAATACAATTAACAACAGGCGAGACACGACTGGTTTCATAAACAGATCCGGATTAATTAAAGTTGAGTAATAACTGTTGAGCGGCAGTGTTGCCATACCTGGCCTCGTCTTTTGCCCATTGACCCAGGTTCTCAAGGCGAGCCCTGGCAGGTTCGAAACCTTTTTCCAGAGATTGTGAGTACCATTTGTAGGCCTGCACCGCATCCGCCTGATCCAGCAGGTTATCTTCTGCACGGAACAGGGTTGGATCACTCATTTCAGCCATCACCATCATGGCGTCCACATCGCCTTCTCTAGCTGCGAAGAAATACATCAGGTGCGCGTCAGCCAGACTCCCTTCACTGGTATATAGTGCCGCTTTAGCCATCACTTCGTCTAAGGGGTAAGGCTTACCCTGCTTGCGTAACTGGCTAATATATTCTCTAGCGCGCATACCGGCAGGCACTAGTTCTTCTCGATTGATCTGACCTTCTTCCATCTGTGCAGCATTGTTTTCAGGCGCATCATCAGTGGTGGCCTGTTGGGGGGCGATATTGCCGCGTCCAGAGGCGATGAAGATATAGATAATAAGCCCGATTACGATAAGCGAAACCCACAGCAGGGGATTTTTAGTGGATTTATTATGTGCTTTTTCTGCTTGTGCCATACAGTCTGTATTGTGGTTCAGATTGAGTCAGGACGCAGTATCCTGCATCACATGAATAATTTTGGCAAGCACTGAGGTCAGCTGAATGCCATCCAGGGCCTGTTAACACGTGTTAACAGGCCCTGGTAAAAGGCTATTTCTGTAATCGATATATCATTGAACGGATCAGGCCTCTTTCCAGCTCAACAATTGCTGCATTGATGCTGTCCTGCTGCGACAGTACATTATCAGAATCAAGCTCTAACGTCCTGTTCTGGGTCAACTTCTGAGATTCTATAAGTAGATTACCCTGTGCATCCAGCACACTGAATTTCAACTGCATAGAGAGTTGCACCAGCTCAACATTGGCACTACTGGAAGTAGTCAATTTGCTGTCACTCAATCGGGTAAAACTAACCCTTAAACGCGGCGCATCCTGTGCTTCAGTGAGTGTAGCTGCTGCATTGCTCAGGGCAGATCTCAGTTGTCGCCATTGTTGATTACTTAACTGCTCCTGCTGAACATTCAGTGGGTTATAACGCTCAGCGATCTTACTGCTACCACGCAGATGAAAACCACAGGCAGAGAGCATGCCTGCACAGAGAAATAATATGATCAGCCTGTGAATTTGAGCCATCACCTTAAACAACGATATTCACCAGTTTTTTGGGCACAACGATGACCTTACGTACAGGCTTGCCTTCGATAAAACGGATAGCATTGTCATTTTCCAGCGCTAATCTTTCACAGCTTTGTTTATCTGCATCGGCACTGACCTGCATCTTGCCTCGCACCTTGCCATTTACCTGAATCACCATCTCAATAGTATCAAGTACCAGCGCAGTTTCATCGTAACCCGGCCAGGCATGGTCAATAATAAGTGAGTCATGACCCAGCAGCTGCCACAACTGATGGCAGAGATGCGGAATAACCGGAGCCAGCATCAATACGATACTGTCCAGCACCTGCTGGCGCAGAGCATGCCCCTGTGCAGTTTGATCATCGAATTTGCCCAGATGATTGAGTAACTCCATGTTAGCTGCTATTGCGGTATTAAAGGTTAAGCGACGTCCGTAATCGTCACCGACCTTTTTCAGGGTTTCGTGCAACTTGAAGCGCATGGCTTTCTGATCGGCATTCAGTTGATCGACATTCAATTCGGCTAGAGACTCTTGCTTAACTTGCAGATGATCGTAGACCGCTTTCCACAGGCGCTTGAGATAGCGATGTGCACCTTCTACTCCGGCATCGGACCATTCCAGAGATTGTTCAGGAGGAGATGCAAACATCACAAACAGTCGTACTGTGTCGGCCCCGTAACGATCAATCAAAGACTGCGGGTCCACGGTATTGCCTTTGGATTTCGACATCTTACTGCCATCTTTCAATACCATGCCCTGAGTAAGCAGGTTCTTGAATGGCTCATCAGAATTTACCAATCCTTCGTCGCGCAATAATTTATGGTAAAAGCGGGCGTATAACAGATGCAGAATCGCGTGCTCAATACCACCTATGTACTGATCAACCGGTGCCCAGTAATCAACCTGAGAATCAAGCATCGCCTCATTCTGATCACGGCAGGCATAACGTGCGTAATACCAGGATGATTCCATAAAGGTATCGAAGGTATCGGTTTCACGCTCTGCAGGCTCCCCACATTTCGGACAGGTGGTTTCGATAAAGGAAGGCATGCGTTTAATCGGTGAACCGGTGCCATCCATTTCGACATCTTCGGGTAGTACCACAGGCAGGTCTTCAGCCGGAACAGGAACCGTTCCACAGCTTTGGCAATTGATCACAGGGATAGGTGCGCCCCAGTAACGTTGACGCGATACACCCCAGTCACGCAGACGATAGTTCACCTGGCGCGAGCCCTTGCCTTCGGCTTCCAGATGGTCCGCCACGGTATCAAAGGCTTCGATAAATCCCATGCCATTGATGGGGCCTGAATTACAGCTCACGCCATCCTTATCCACGAAAGCACCCTGCTCCAGATCGACTTCAGAGCCATCGCGTGGTGCGACTACCTGACGGATTTGTATACCGTATTTTTTGGCAAACTCCCAGTCGCGCTGATCGTGCGCGGGAACTGACATGATGGCGCCAGTGCCATACCCCATGAGCACAAAGTTAGCCACCCAGATCGGAATTTCTTCACCATTGACCGGATTAATGGCATTGATGCCGAGCGGGAAACCGCGTTTTTCCATCTTTTCCAGTTCTGCTTCGGCGGTATTAGTTTGTTTGCAGGATTGCACAAACTCTGCCAGCTCAGGATGCTGTTCTGCAATTTTCAATGACAATGGATGTTCTGCAGCTATCGCCATGAAGGTTGCGCCATAGAGGGTATCGGGTCGCGTAGTGTAAATACGTAATGGCTCACTGCCCGGCACTTCAAAATCGACTTCCATACCTTCTGAGCGACCAATCCAGTTGCGCTGCATGGTTTTAACCTGCTCCGGCCATTCTACGTGATCAAGATCAGCCAGTAGCTGTTCAGCATAATCGGTAATCTTCAAAAACCATTGCGCGATTTCACGGCGTTCTACCGGGGTGTCACAGCGCCAGCAGCAACCTTCAATAACCTGCTCATTCGCCAGCACGGTCTGGTCATGTGGACACCAGTTGACCGGAGCGGTTTTTTTATAGGCGATGCCCTTTTCCATCAAACGGGTGAAAAACCATTGCTCCCAGCGATAGTATTCAGGGCGACAGGTGGCCAGCTCACGATTCCAATCATAACCAAACCCCAGTAACTTGAGCTGGCTGCGCATATAGGCCATATTTTCATAGGTCCATTTGGCAGGTGCCACATTGTTTTTGATGGCAGCATTTTCTGCGGGCATACCAAAAGCATCCCAGCCCATGGGTTGCAATACGTTCTTGCCCAGCATGCGCTGATAGCGCGAGACGACATCACCGATGGTGTAATTGCGTACATGCCCCATATGCAACTTGCCGCTGGGGTATGGAAACATGGACAGGCAATAGTACTTTTCCTGATCTGGCTTTTCGCTGACGATAAAGGATTTATTCTGCTCCCAGAAGTTTTGGGCAGTGCTTTCGCAGGTTTTGTGGTCGTAATTCTGGTCCATAGTGATGCTTAACTGGTCTGATGCTGAAAAATGACGGAAGCATACTCCAGAGTAGAGTCGACATAAAGCAAAGTTAACGGGAAATTCTATGCGAACGCAGCCAGAATAGTCCGCTAGCCAGCAGGATTAAAATCGCCAGGTAGGGTTGGGCAGCAGAAAAATACAGAAATGGTGTAGAACCACTGCGCCCCTGCACCTTTGAGCTGAGGGTCTGGGTCTTGAACTGATCGGTGGCATCCACAATATGTCCTCGATGATCGATGAATGCACTACGCCCAGTGTTGGTGGAACGAACCAGCGGCCTTGCTGTTTCCAGCGCTCTCATTTGTGCGATTTCCAGATGCTGATGCGGTGCCAGCGAATCGCCAAACCAGGCATCGTTACTGGTATTGATCAGGATATTGGCATCCGGCAGGTCGAGATTGATATCACGACTGAATACATCCTCGTAACAGATGGAGACACCCAGCTTGACATCCTTTACCGACATTAAAGGCTGATAGTACGGCCCTGCCGTCATATCCGACATAGGGATACGGATGTAATTCTTCATAAATTCGAGCACGCTACGAAACGGCATATATTCACCGAAGGGCACCATATGTCGCTTGTGGTAAACCCCTTGATGATCACCCATTAGCAGCATGCTGTTGTAGTACTGTCGACGCAGCCAGTCGGACACCACGATACCTGTGAGTAGATTGCTACCGTTTTCACTAGCAACCATAGACATAGGCATCAGGTATTCGGCTTCCAGATCCTCTGAGCGGCCAGGCATTGCGACTTCGGGCCAGACTACCAGATCGCTATCCCAGTATTCCTGAGTAACACCCCAGTAAAGGTCGATGATTTTCTTGCGCGCATCACGCTGCCACTTAACTTCCTGAGGGATATTACCCTGAACCATAGTGATATTTAGAGCCCGACCTGATTCACTGCTCCATTCAAGCTGCTGCAACAGGAATCCAGCTGCCCCGGTTAGCAAAAACACCACCACTATCCAGAGAGTTTTTTGCTGTTTCCACTGCGTAAGCATGAGGGATAAGGCAATCGAGATTGCACTCAATCCATACACGCCTATCAACGGAGCAAAGCCTGCCAGAGGTGAGTTGATATGCGCGTAACCTACACTTAACCAGGGGAAGCCGGTGAGTACCCAGCCTTTGGACCATTCCATAGCAAACCACAGTAATGGCAACGACCATAACGCGATGTTACTCGGCCAGGTAATTTTAAAACGATGATATAAAGCCAGAGCCACAGCAATAAACGTCGATAAGGTCACGATCATTAGCGCGGTGAGCGCGACGGCGACAAACACCGGGGCATGTCCGTAAACCTGCATACTGTGATACAACCAGTACACACCAAAGCCAAAGTAACCCAGACCATAGGTCCAGCCCAGCCAGAAGGCCTGTCGGCTGGTTTGCATAAAACCAAGTTGGAAGATTAAGAAGGCCGGGGAGAGAATAACCACCGGCCAGAATGAAAATGGCGCAAACGCCAGCGGCATGCAGCTACCGGCAATAAATGCTATCAGTAACTTAACCGGCATCAATCAGACATTAATCTGGGTAGCGTCCAGATTGTTATCAATCACCTGATACAGATGAACCTGGCGGCTGTCGGCACTGAGTACACGAAAGGTGAACTGCTCAATATCGATACTCTCACCGCGCGTAGGCAGATGACCAATATGACCTAACAGGTAACCACCGATAGTTTCAACATCGTCATTCACAAACTCAGTCTTGAAATATTCATTGAAGTCATCTAGCGGTGTTAATGCACGCACGCTAAATCGATTAGAACCGTGTTGTTTGATATCGACTTCATCTTCTTCGTCGTGTTCATCATCGATCTTACCCACAATCTGCTCCAGCACGTCTTCAATAGTGACCAGCCCGGAGACACCACCATATTCATCGACAATCATCGCCATATGGCTTCGACTCACTCGAAACTCTTTCAGCAATACGCTTAGGCGTTTGCTTTCAGGGATAAAGGTGGCGGGACGGATGTAATCATTGATTTCAAAGGATTGATCGCTGTTCTGTGAGATCTGCAGTAAATCTTTCGCCAGCAGGATACCGACGACATCGTCTTTATCATCATCAATGACTGGAAAGCGCGAGTGCCCCGATTCATTGATTTCCTTGATAATGTCACTTAACGAACTGGAATGATCTAGTACCGTCATGCGACCTCTGGGAATCATGATATCGCGCACTTGCATGTCAGAGACCTGCAGCACGCCTTCAATCATGAATAACTCATCAACGCCGATGATATGATGCTGGTGAAAATCTCGAAGCAATTCTATGAGCTGCTCCTGGCTCTCGGGGTCTGAGGAAAAAACGCCGATTAAGCGTTCAAACCACCCCTTCGTCGATCCACTTGTGTCGGCGTCAGCCATTTATCTCTCTGATGTTTAACCCGGAAATTTCATGAATCTGCGCAAAAATCGCGCAGGATATTGGTTTCACAAGGAAATATCCGAAGGAATCCCGTATCGGTGATTACGGGTGACTGAGGATATATTCCTTGTGGAATCAATAGACCAGTGAGATTGTACATGATTTATGAATTTTCCGGGTCATGGATTATTACTGGAATAGGGATTAGTTTGGCCTAGAGTGGCGAGAATTTCAATCTCCAGTGACTCCATTTCTTCAGCCTGTTCATCGGTGATATGATCGTAGCCCTGCAAATGCAGCATGCCATGCACCACCATATGCGCCCAATGGGCAGATAATGCTTTACCCTGCTGCTCTGCTTCTCGCTCTACAACATTGGCACAGATAACAAGATCGCCCAGGTTATCGTAATCCAGGTACTCGCTTGCTTCGGCCGGAAAAGACAGCACATTGGTGGCTTTATCCTGTGCGCGATAATCACGGTTGAGGGTGCGACTTTCCTGTTCATCGACAATACGGATGCTTTGCTCAAGATTGGCATAGGGCTGTTGCAACGAAGCCTCTACCCACTTCTGGAATAACGACTGATCAGGCACATTTGTGATGCCTTCGTCATTTTGCAGATCAATCTCTATCATTACCGGGATTCGAAATCTTCGTAGGCCTGGACAATATTCTGCACCAATGGGTGGCGCACTACATCTCGTGCAGAAAAATGACTAAAACCAATACCTTCTACATTATGCAAAATATCAAGCACCTGTCTGAGCCCCGATGACTGGTGTGAGGGCAGATCGGTCTGGGTAATATCTCCGGTAATCACCGCACGCGAGCCAAAACCGACACGGGTCAGGAACATCTTCATCTGTTGAGGTGTCGTGTTCTGGGCTTCATCCAGTATCACGAAGGAATTGTTTAGAGTGCGTCCACGCATATAAGCCAAGGGAGCAACCTCTATGACATGACGGGCAATCAGTTTCTCCACCTTATCAAAACCCAGCATCTCATACAGCGCATCGTAGACGGGACGCAGGTAAGGATCGACCTTCTGCGCCAGGTCACCGGGTAGAAAGCCCAGCTTTTCACCCGCCTCGACAGCGGGTCTGGTCAGCACCAGTCGTGTCACGGTCTCCTGTTCTAGCGCTTCTACCGCTTTCGCAACCGCCAGATAGGTTTTTCCGGTTCCGGCAGGGCCGATACCAAAATTGACATCATATTTTTCGATGGACTCGAGATATTCATTCTGGTGTTGGGATTTGGGGAAAATCTGGGTTTTACGTAACTTGACGATCTGCTTCAGATCTTCAGGTTTTTGATCATTTTTATACATCATCAAAAGTTCCGATACTTTACGCTCGGTGAGAATCCCTTTCCTGGCATGTTGAATAAAGGACTCAAGACAGGCAGAAGCACGACTGACATTCAATGGTTCACCATCAATAAGCAGCTCATCATTTTGATGACGGCATTTGATATCAAACCAGATTTCAAGATCTTTGATATGTTTTTGAAATTCGCCGAACAGGCTGGCGCGTTGATCGGTATTCAGTTCAGAGATATTAATGTTCAGAACAGGCTTCCTGTGTCGACAATTCCAGCCTGCGCTGCTTCACTTTATCAGCGAACATCGCTAATAACATAGCAAAAAATCCAGCAAAGGCTGATAAAAATACAACCAGTAGGATGAGTGTTTTATGTGTTAAACCTACAAGTCCCAGTGAAGGCACAGGCGGTGATACAATGCGGGTTTCATTGTAGTTATCCAGCCTGGTCTTAATTTCTTTAATGGACTGACGCTGATTGGCGATATCATTTTCATAAGTGAATTTGATTTGTTCTACATCCAGCTTTGCTTTTTCCACCACCAGCTTTTGCTGGTCGATCTGTAAATTATTTTCAATCAACATCTGGTCATATTTTTGTTTCAGCACGTTGATTCGTTTTTCTATATCAACAATTGCTAATTTATTGGCATCGATTTTGGACTGTACAGCAGCCTTTTCATTTTCCAGGGTCACATAATAGCGCTCTTCCAGGGTTAATAATCGATTGTGGTTTTGCTGGGATTCATTACTCAACATTAACAGGGACATTGCGCTTAATTGAGTGACTTCCTTTTGCGCAGCCTTACGGGCTTCACGATCTTCTTTTATCTGTTGCGTCAGCTCAGTGAGATTTCTGGATATAATCTGCTTATTTTCTACAACGCGATCCACCTGTTGCTGTAACATCACCCCTGTTTTCTTGAGCAATTCCAGTTCATGCTCACTGGAGGTGATTTGATTTTTAAACTCATCTTTCTTAATACCGAAGAAACTTTCATCCTGTAACCTTTTGAGCTTATCCTGTTCTGATTCCAGATGAATCTGTCTATCTTTTAACTCAATACTCAATAGCAGCGGGTTTTCCAGTTTTTTAAGTTTCAGTTGCGCCAGTTCCAGATCGGAAATCAATTTAGCCTGGAATGAATTCATCAATCGACGATGATCTTCTACAATTAGCTCAGCTACCTTTTGCTGAAATCCTGAAAATAACTGAACATTATCTTCCTTAACTTTATTGGTAATGGTTATAATCTCGCTACCCTTAGGATTTTCGGTTACTGTTTTAAAATTGCCAACAAGTTGATGTTTCATCACCCACTCACTGGTCAAAGCGGGTACGATAGAATTATTGACCTTGGATAATAAAGATTCAGCCGATTCCAGAGGAAATATTTTCCCTTCCTGAGCATAGGTACCAATTTGAACCACTGTTACCAGTGATCGCTTTTCCTGAAACGTGAGAAACACAAACAAGGTCCCAACGATTAAGATCACCAAAAATACTGTTATAAAAACCTTACGATAACCAACCAGAGATACCCATAGATCCACGAGATTAATTTCCTCTTCCTGAGGAGGATAGGGATAGGCCTGCATTGGATAACTCAGTGTTCCTCTGACTGGATCATTCATTCAGGAAAATTTCCTTTCTCACTTGTCCGGTTATTTTACAATTTCAATAGAATATTATTTAAAAAAGTGACCTAACAACTAGCCATAGCTTATATAGCGCAACATCCAGATAAATTCATCAGATTTCTTCACGTCTTTGCTTGACCTTATCACTGAACATCGCGAGTAACATCGCAGCAAATCCTGCAAACGCCGCCAGAAAAACTACCAAAATGATCAAAGTAATACGTGTCAGACCCTGAGGCCCAAGAGAAGGTACAGGCTGAGCCACTACACGGGTACGATTATAGCTGTCAAGCTTAGATTGAATGCTATCAACCAGTCGTTGCTGTTGATCGATTGCAATCTGATGCTCACGCTGGATATCTTTAATCTGGACCCTACTACTTTCTATTAAAGCCCTTAGCCCATCCTGCTGAATCTGGTTACTTAGCAAAACATCCTGATAGCGTATATTCAGCAATGACTGATTCAGTTTACCGCCACTGATAAATAATTTACTTTGCTCATCATTTAAAGTGGTCAGAATCAAGTCCGTTCCACCCTGCTCAATCAACTTATAACTTTTGATCGTGTGCTCCAGCTTAGACTCATTGTTTTTTTGTTGAAGAACGACCTTTTCCAGTTTTGAATTGAGCTCTTCAGGATCCTTTAATTGCTTCAATTTATCAACTGCTCGTAACAGTCCAGCTTTTAAATCTGATTGATAAAACGCAATTTTCTGGTCATGATCCTTGATCAACTCGTCAGTGAGTAAGCTCTGATAGTGGGTAAATAAAGCGATTTGCGCCTCCTTGATCTTGTTCTGAATCAGTATAATCTCGCTGCCTTTTGATGTTGAAATAGTCGTTTTAAACGAACCAAGCTCTGGATATTGAGCCCGGTATTGTGCAGTAATTTTGGGTACCAGCACATTAGATAATTTACTGATCATCGATTCTGGGGATTCCAGTTTTTGAATCGATCCGTCGCTGCCAACTGAACCAATTTCCACCGCACTGTTCAACACATAGCGTTCATTAAACACAAACATGGCAAAAACCAGTCCGATGATCAGAAGTGAAATAAACACTCCAAAAAAAATCTTTCTGTATTGAATAATGGCAATCCAGACATCCACTAGATTGATCTCATCCTCAGGATAACTTGTTTGAACATATTGGGGATAAATCGGTAGCAATTGCTCCTGTTTCTTGGCTTCATTCATTAGCGACTCAATACTCCTCGAAGTGAATTATTTAAAGCCTCGGTGATGATCACCGGGGCAAACTGACCTATTAGCTCTTTAGGACCAGAAAAATTAACAACCCGGTTATTTTCAGTCCGCCCCGACAGCATTTCATCATCTTTTTTGGATAATCCCTCAACCAGAACAGATTGGGTTGTGCCTACCATGTTCTGCGAAATTTCGGCCGCAAGCTGAAGAATGCGCGACTGCAGAATAGATAAGCGATTTTTTTTAACTTCTTCAGGCACATCATCAGCCATAAAAGCGGCTGGTGTACCTGGTCGTTGACTGTATATAAAACTGAATGAAGTATCAAACCCTATGTCCTCTATCAGTTTCATAGTGTGATCGAAGTCAATATCGGTCTCTCCAGGAAAGCCAATAATGAAGTCGGATGAAATGCTGATTTGTGGGCGAATTTTTTGTAACTGACGGATCTTGTGTTTGTATTCAAGCACCGTATGCCCACGTTTCATCTGCATCAGGATTCGATCTGAGCCGCTTTGCACTGGCAGATGGATATGACTCACCAGCTCTGGCACCTCGGTATAGGTCTGAATCAAACGATCTGAAAATTCCACGGGGTGCGAGGTAGTAAAACGAATACGATCTATACCTTCTATCGCAGCCACATAATGAATCAGCAGAGACAGGTCAGCGATTTCACCATCGTGCATCTGCCCGTGATAGGCATTTACATTTTGCCCCAGAAGATTGACTTCACGCACCCCCTGCTTTGCCAGGCAGGAAACTTCGGCAATTACATCATCCAGTGGCCGATTGATTTCCTCGCCACGTGTATAGGGCACCACGCAAAAAGTACAATACTTGCTACACCCTTCCATCACGGAAACAAAGGCTTTTACACCATCTGATTTAGGCTCTGGCAGGTAATCAAATTTTTCTATCTCAGGAAAGCTGACATCAACTACTGGATGGTGCTGAGATTGCACCTCGGATAACATCTGCGGCAGACGGTGCAGGGTTTGTGGCCCAAACACCATGTCAACGTACGGGGCTCTCTGACGAATCGCATCCCCTTCCTGACTCGCAACACAGCCACCGACACCGATCACCAGAGCTGGATTCTTCTGCTTGAGTTTTTTCCAGCGGCCCAGTTGCGAAAACACCTTCTCCTGGGCTTTCTCACGCACGGAGCATGTATTTAGCAATAAAACATCGGCGAATTCTTCTGAATCTGTTACCGACAGGCGACATTGTTGATTGAGTACATCCAGCATTTTGGCTGAATCGTATTCATTCATTTGACAACCGTGCGTCTTGATAAAGACTTTACCGCTCATTGGAACCTGTATGTGAAAAAACGGGGAACATACACCCAGAGTATTGATTTATCCAGTAGATATCACACTTTTTACGCTTTCGGGTCAATTACGGCCGTATTTATCTTCAAATCGAACAATATCATCCTCACCCAGATAAGAACCAGTCTGAATTTCGATCAACTCTAGCGGTAATTTCCCAGGATTTTCCAATGAGTGGGTTTGACCAACGTGGATATAGGTAGACTCATTCTCGGTTAGAAATACCGCTTCATCCCCACGCTGTACCTTCGCAGTCCCTGACACCACGATCCAGTGCTCGGCGCGGTGATGATGCATCTGCAGGGATAACTTTGCGCCAGGTTTAACCGTAATGCGTTTTACCTTGAAGCGCTCGCCTTCTTCTACCGAGTCAAAACAGCCCCAGGGGCGATACACCACTCGATGAAAATTCGCTTCTTCACGACTTTCCTTCTTGAGCCGATCAACTATCTGCTTTACTTCCTGCGACTTACCCTTGCTTGCCACCATGACGGCATCCTTCGTTTCCACAATGATTAAGTCATCCACCCCAACGGCTGCCACTAAACGACTTTCACTCATCGCCAGATTGTTATGAGCATCGAACAACATGACATCGCCATGAGTACTGTTGCCCTCAGCATCCTTTTCATTCACATCCCATAGCGATGACCAGGAACCAATATCATTCCAGCCAGCATCCAGCGGTACCACCATCGCACGCGCAGTTTTTTCCATTACGGCATAATCGATAGAATCGGAAGGGCAGTTGGCGAAAACCTCGACATTTAATCGGATAAAATCAAGATCGGTAGATACCTCTTGCATAGAAGCTTTAGTAATTTCGGCTATTGTAGGCTGATGGGCAGCAAGCTCCTGTAAATATTGAGTGGAGGTAAACATAAACATACCACTGTTCCAGAGATAATTTCCCGCTTGTAGATAACTTGTCGCGGTATGCGCATCAGGTTTTTCTACAAAACCATCTACCTTGTATACACTCTGGTCATCATCTTTATCAAACCTGATATACCCATACCCAGTTTCGGCCCGGACTGGAACGATACCAAATGTCACCAGCGCACCAGCTTGAGCAGATTCAGCCGCCTGTAAAATGGCCTGTTGAAAGGCTTGCTGATCCTCAATAACATGATCCGCTGCCAGCACCAGAAGTATGGAATCCTGCCCATTTACAGCAAGATCATGATAGGCCGCCAGTGCAATTGCAGGAGCAGTATTCTTTCCCTCCGGTTCCAGGATAATCTGTGGATGCTCAATACCAGTCTGACGCATCTGTTCAGCCACGATAAACCGATGATCTTCATTACAGACGACAATGGGCGTATTGATCTCCAGTCCATCCAGTCGTTTGACGGTTTCCTGTAACATGGTCAATTCAGCATGCAAATTGATAAACTGTTTGGGGTACATCTTGCGCGAAAGTGGCCATAAGCGAGTGCCTGATCCGCCAGACAAAATCACCGGGGTAATTTTCATTCTTTAATATCCGAGTATTGAATTAAAAAAAGTTACCATACAAGCTGGCCTGATTATTTAAAGTGACTGGTTTCCCAATTCCAGGCATGCTGGACGATTACATCAAGGTCATCATTGACAGGCTCCCAACCCAGCTCAGATCTCGCCAAAGAAGAATCAGCTACCAAAACCGCAGGGTCTCCGGGTCGTCGCAGCTCAGAAACCACATCAAAATCTTTACCTGTGACTTTTTTTACGGCTTCTATCACCTCGATCACTGAATATCCGTTACCATTGCCCAGGTTAAATCGTCTACTACCAGAACCTTTGATCAGTTGCCCCAAAGCAAGAAGATGGGCGCTACAGAGGTCGACAATATGGACATAGTCACGAACACAGGAACCATCTGGAGTTGAATAATCCTGCCCAAAGATAGAGATTTTATCCCGACGCCCCGATGCAGCCTGCAAAATCAGCGGAATCAAATGAGTTTCGGGATTATGTCTTTCACCCAGCTCACCTTCGGGGTCAGCACCGGCAGCATTAAAGTAACGTAGACAAACCGATTGCAGGCCATAGGCTTTTTCATAATCATCTAACGCCTGCTCAACCATCAACTTACTTTTGCCGTAAGGATTAATCGGATTTTCAGGATGATTTTCATCGATGGGTGTATATTCCGGTTCACCGAAGATTGCTGCAGTAGATGAGAAAATAAAACACTTAACCTTATGGCGAACCATAGCATCAAGCAGATTCAGGGTATTGGCAAAGTTGTTACGGAAATATTTAGCTGGATCTCGTACTGATTCACCCACCTCAATGAAGGACGCGAAATGCATAACACCATCAAACTCGTTACTCGAAAAAACGCTGTCCAGAAATTCTGAATTTGAAATATCCCCTTCAACAAAATCACCATATTTGACTGCGTCACGATAACCCGTAGATAGATTATCCAGCGTCACAACATGATGACCAGTTTT
>JBNKUM010000116.1:0-9838 GCA_050298595.1 Gammaproteobacteria bacterium
GGAATATCCCCTGATGCTGACCGGTATGGACTCGGCGTTCCATGATGCGCATATCGCGGTACAGCCGCTGCCATTCGCCGAGATGAAGGATGACTTCCACATGTTTAACGGTCGTGGATATCCTGCAACGGTTGAAGCTGATAACTACTACACCACGGCCGCTGGCCGAGGGCCGGCGCAGGATACAATTGCTACCCGTATAGAAGATATGGTCAATGCGGCAGCGATTGCTGATGGCTACAAGCAGAATTACAACACCCAGCCTTACTCTTCCAGAATGGAAGCGGTACAGGGTGAGAAGATCCTGCTGCGTATCACCAACCTGAGTATAACCAGGTTCCATACCATTACCGCACTGGGTGTGCCCATGCGAGTTATCGGTCAGGGTGGTCGTGAGTTGAAGGATAAGTACAACGCCAACTCAGTGAATTTGGGTGGTGGTGAAGCTTTCGACGTCATCATCGATACGCTGAATGTCGCTCCGGGTACCTACTATGTGTACACCAACGAGCTGCACCAGTTAAGCAACAATACACAAAGCTTCGGCGGTGCGATGACAGAAATTGTCGTATCGGCAGCACAGTAAATTGGAGAAAGTGATGAGAATCTTAAATTCATATCTTAATACCGGACGTGCACTTGCTGCGGTATCGTTGATGGCTCTGTCATCGGGAGCGCATGCCGCCATTGAGAGCATAGATGCTACGGTAGTTGATCTGTGGGCCAAGCAGTTTCAGATTGCGACACCCGATGGCGATAGTATCCGTATGTGGGGCTTCGCGACCAGTGAAGCTGGCGTACCACAATATCCCGCACCTACCCTGCGCGGTACAAGGGGGGACATAGTTACCATTCGTGTTCATAACGTAGACATTCCTCAAGGCGTGACCCTGGATTTTCCAGGGCAGGCTGATGTGACGACCAAATGTCTGAAGAATGCCAATAGCAATGCTGTGGCCCCTTTTTATGGTTGCTTTAACCCCCTGAATCCTGCTCAGCAGAATATTGCAACTCCGGGTGGGGCGGGTAATGGCATGTGGGCCATGGAATATGAGTTTACCCTGAACAAGCCGGGTACCTTTATGTACCAGAGTGGGGTCAATCCACAGGTGCAGGTGGACATGGGTCTGGTAGGTGCATTTATTGTTGATCCAGTGGCGACCACCGATAATGCAACCGGTATTGTTACGATCAATGGTGTGGCAACACCAGATGCTGATTACCATGCGCGTGGTCTGGCTTATGCGAAACAGGAAACCGCTTATGATCGTGAGTACCTGTTCTTCCTGAGTGAGACTGACCCTAAGCTGCATTATCTGGCTGAACTGGATCGTCTGCAGTACTGGGATAACGGAGATTACAGTTCGACGTTGTTTTTCATTAACGGCCGTAACTCTCCCGATACTCTGGCGCCACATTACCAGGCAGGTCTACCTAATCAGCCTTATGGTTCCATTGTAACCATGCATCCGGGGCAGCGTGTCCTGCTGCGGGTTATCAATGCCGGTCGTAACCAGCACCCCTTGCACCTGCATGGTAATCACTTTGATCAGATTGCGCGCGATGCCAACCTGATCGGTGTGCGTGATACGAATGGTGATGTGAGTGAACTTCGTCCAGTGACTGACTACACCTACGGTGCGGTTCAAGGTGGCACCAGTGACCTGATATTCCACTGGACCGGTGAAGGTCTGGGCTGGGATATGTATGGAACTGGACCGGGCTTTGAGCATAGCTGTGACCCAGCGACAGATGATTTGCAGAATAACATTACGCATGAGTCTGTGCCTGACGGTTACCACGATGATTCCTGGGAGTCCTGTGCCGACCATGGTAAAGAGCTTCCCGTTGTTCTACCTGAGAACCTTGACCTTGCTTTCGGTGGTTTCTGGGGTGGTAGTCCTTACATCGGTGTTTCCGGTGCCCTGCCTGTCGGTGAAGGTGGTTTGAATCCTGCTGGTGGCATGGTGTTCATGTGGCACTCGCACTCTGAGCGTGAGCTGACCAACAATGATATCTATCCTGGTGGCATGCTAACTATGATGCTGGTGGTTCCTTATGAAGAAGGCACTAACGATGCTGACTAAAAATACCGCTCAAGTTGAAATTAGGAGAAACAAAATGAAACGTTCTTTAATTAATGCTTCGATCCTGGGAATCCTGGGTCTCGGAGCGGTATTGCCGGTCTCGGCACAGCAGGTTAACACGCAAACCGCGGAGATTAGCTTGTGTGCTGGCGAATACACCATACCTGCCGGTACCATGGGTAATACCGATCCTGTCGTCATGTGGGGTTACGCGCTAGGCGTAGGTGATGCAAACGGTTGTCAAAATACACCGACATCGCCTGGTCCATCCATCCTGCTGCCGAGAAATACCGAGAATACACCTACGGTTTATGATCTGCAGATCACGCTGTATAACGCCTTACCGCGTAATACTTCACTGGTGATCCCAGGTCTGTTCAAGCCAATGTCACCAGTACTGTTTACCGCACCTGATGGTTCAACTCGCGTCATGTCTTTTGACACTGAAGTTGCTCCGGGTGGTAATGCTACTTATAGCTACACTGGGGTTACCCAGGGTGCTTATCTGTATCAATCGGGTACCCATCAACAGGTTCAGGTTCAAATGGGTCTGGTTGGTGCGATTATGAGTGATGTTTTTACCGGTACCGCAGCCCGTGCTGCTTATCCCGGTTTTGAGTACACAGATCTATATCCGCTGATCTACAGCGAGATTGATCCTGTGATTCATGCAGGTGTCGTAGCGGGTGAATACAACACCACAGATATGAAAAGTACCGTTAACTATGCACCCAAGTATTTTGGTTTGACGATGGATACGCTAACAATAACAAACTGTCCAGAAAACAGCTGGTGTGTGCAGTCAACTCGTCAGAGCACCTTCGAGGGTACAGCGTCAGCAGGTCTGGTGGTGAATAATGATGCTGCTCCATTCTTCAGATTGTTTAATGGTAGTACACGTATTCATACGCCGACTCTGATTGGTGCTAACTTCGATGTGGTCGCTGAAGATGGTAATTTGTACCCTAACCCACGCAGACAGTATGCCGTGGCGTTAGCACCACTGAAGACCAAGGATGCAATTATGGATACTTCGGAGATGGGTGCTGACGGTGGTGTTATCAAGATTATCGATTCTGCCATGAACCTGAGTAACCCTGCGCCCGGTGTTGGCGGTTTTGTTCAGGGTCAGGCTGATAATGATACGATTGCCAATGGTGAAGCTACTGTGTATGCAGAGGTCAAAGTTAAACCTTCAGCCAATCATACCTACGAGGCTTTTACTGCGGGCAGTTCTCCGGTTGCCAGACGCGATGAAACGACTGTGCTGGAAGGCATGTCTATGTCAATCAATGTCATTGCTAACGATGACCTGAATGGGGCGTCTATTGAGTCTGTGAATGCACCCAAGCATGGTACGATTGTGGCGACTGCAACCGGCTTTGATTATACCCATGACGGCAGCGAAGGCGACACAGACGCATTCCTTTATCGCCTCGTTAAAACGGGTGAGCCTTCATCACTAGCAGGGGTCAAGATAGCAGTTACCCAGCAAAATGATGCGCCTGTGGCGAATGACGATAGTGTATCGATGAAAGCCGGACAAACCTTTGAGGTGCGTGTACTTGATAACGATACTGACGCCGAAAGCAAGGCTGGCCTGAGAGTCACAGCGGTTGACGACACTGACTTTGCCGCTTTTGGAAGCGTCAGCTTCGTTGATAAGGCTGTCACCATTATGGCTTCTGCTGCGACTACTGCCCCCGTTAATGTTGGTTATACCATTGCTGATGGCGACGGTGGTACCGCCATGGCGAGTATCAGTGTGACGGTTACAGCGGGTAACGGTAGTGGTGGTGAATATACCGGTGGAAATAATGGCACTACTGATGAAGGTATAACTACTGGTCTACCACCTGTTGCAACCGATGATACGTTTGCAGTTGCTGAGGGCGCTACCTATACAGCTGATTTGATTCGCGGTGTACTGGCCAACGATATAGCTAATGGTGGCTCAGTGCAGATGGATGAATTTCCAGAGCATGGTTCTATCGATATGGCAGAAGACGGCACGTTCACTTATATCCATGACGGCTCAGAAGAAGATGAAGATCGTTTCAGCTATACGGTTTATAACCAGTGGGGTTCGGATACTGCCGAGGTTAAGGTGGTCGTGGCTGCCAAAATGGATCCACCACGAGCTAAAACTGATCGTGCCAGAGTCACGGCCGGTCAGTCAGTGGTGATTGATGTACTGGACAATGATAAGGATCGCGATAGCGAGATCCGTAATGCTCGTATTGAAATCGTCGATGGTGAAGGACCTTCTAAAGGTACAGTGACTATTGGTGCTGACAATAAGCTGACTTATACCGCGAATGCTGATGCATCAGGTAAAGATAAGTTCAAGTATCGTCTGTACGATGACATTACCGGTGAGCCATCCAGGAAGTCGGCTCGGGTTACTGTCAGGATTCGTTAAATCCTGACCCATGTCGTTTCATCATTCGATAGCGCAAGGACGCGCTATTCATCCGAATCGACTGAAAGTGTTATGACCCAATTAAAAATAGTAACCAAAACAGAAACTCAGCCCTCCGGGCTGGGTTTATGTTTAACCACACACCATCATTTTCTTTTACTGTCGTTAGAATATCTGTCATGATGATTAATCGAATTTCAAAACAATTTTATATTGACGAATTATCGAATAGCGACATGAGTGCAGAGAATCTCGATACTCAGGAAAGTCCAGGCTTCCTGTTTCCTGATGACGAATACCAGTTTATTCAGTCACTTAACGAGCATTCTATTTTGTCCGGTGGCGAACTCAAAAAGATTGAAATGCTGCTTAAATCCGGCAAAACGGATCTATCAGTCGTTCAGCTGATTCTAAATTTAGGGCTTATCTCGGAAAGCGATCTACTCAGGCATCTTTCCATGATGGGTCGTATGCGTATCCTGCGGGCTGAGGAGTTTCCCTCAGAGCTGTATGGAAAAAGTAATTTCAATGCCCAGTTTCTGAAACAGCATCACATGGTGGTGGTTTCAGAAACTAATGATGTGATGGAAATTTGCATCAATGACCCTTTTGCCAAAGGCTTGCAACAGGCACTATCGTTTGCAATTGGGAATAAATTCTTAAAGATTCGACTCGGGTTTAAAAAAGATATTGAAGAAGCTCTGGAGCGGATTTTAATGTCGAAAGTGGAGGCTTTCGCCAATGATAAATTTGATGAGATAGATGCGGTACTGCTCGACCGCGATATCCAGCAACTCAAGGAGCTGGCCAGTGAGGCGCCGGTTATCAAGGTGGTGAATGCCATCATCAAGGATGCCATTGTAAAAAATTCTTCTGATATCCACATGGAACCACAAAGTCATCAACTGAAGATTCGT
This sequence comes from Gammaproteobacteria bacterium, assembly GCA_050298595.1. Taxonomy (GTDB): domain Bacteria; phylum Pseudomonadota; class Gammaproteobacteria; genus JACNJF01. Next base: position 5,427 of record JBNKUM010000116.1, read on the forward strand.
AATCGAATCGATGGGGTTCTGATTACTGTGAGAGAACTTCCGGTGAACATGGCTGCTGCTGTGGTGTCGCGTATCAAGATTCTGTCGGATCTTGATATTGCCCAACGTCGGGTACCACAGGATGGTCGTTTAAATATGAATATTGATGGGCAGGATGTTGATATTCGTGTGTCTATCATGCCTACGATTCACGGCGAATCAGTGGTCATGAGATTGCTGTATAAAAAATCCATCAAGTTTGATTTTGATAGCCTCGGTTACTCAGAATTTAACCAGAGTCGTATTTTCCAGATGTTGAATAAACCGCATGGCCTGATTCTGGTCACCGGACCAACCGGTAGCGGTAAATCAACCTCTCTGTATGCCATGTTGCAGCAAATTAATGACTCTGAAAAAAAGATCGTCTCGGTTGAAGACCCGGTGGAATACAAGATAGAAGGTATTAACCAGATACAGGTCAATCCGGAAGTAGGTGTTAGTTTTGCCAATGCATTACGGGGCATTGTACGACATGACCCTGAAGTGATTATGGTGGGTGAGATGCGCGATGCAGAAACCGCCAGTATTGCTATCCGTGCTTCCATGACGGGGCACCTGATTTTAACCACCTTACATACCAACAGTGCCGTGGCCAGTATTGACCGCCTGCTGGATCTGGGTGTTGAAAAAGCTTTTGTGTTTTCCTCTCTGATCGGTGTGGTGGCGCAAAGGCTGGTGAGAAAGCTATGTGATCATTGTAAAAAACCCGTGCACTCTTCATTGGTTTCCTTAAATAGTGAAGCTGAAGATGCTTCGATTACCGATCAAATGGGGTGCTTTGAACCCGTGGGTTGTGAGCATTGCAGCAATACCGGATATAAAGGTCGACTCTCTATCTGTGAAGTGATGATTCTGAATGATGACTTTCGTTCGGATGCCTTAGCAGGGAAAGGCAGTATTCAACAACTGGCGCTAAAGCATGGTATGCGCTCAATGGTCATTGACGGATTTGAGAAGGTAAAATCGGGTCAAACTACAGTTGATGAGTTATATCGAACTGTTCTGGAGTAGCTGTGTTCAAGTACCAGGCGTTGAACAGGGAAGGAGAGTACGTTGAAGGGGAGTTAAGTTTGGCAACCGAAGAACGGGTTGTTGAAGAATTACTTCGCATGAACTATGTCCCCATTAAAGTTAGCAGCGTCCAGTCGAAAAAAAGTTTTAATCTCAAGCTCAGTAAAAAAACAAAATTTGATCTACAGCAGTTCTTTGAAAATCTCTACGATTATCTCGATTCCGGTCTGTCAATAGACAAGGCTCTTGAGCTAGAAGCCAGAAGTCTGGACGAGTCCTCCAGCCAGGTACTGATTACCGAGCTACTGGATCAGGTGCGTCAGGGTGGAAATTTATCGCAGGCTATGAAGGATCAGCCCGAGTATTTTACTTCGTTGCATACCGGCATTGTACAGGTTGGCGAAGAGACAGACTCTTTAACTGAGTCTTTCAAACTTTTATCTTCGCTGATTTCAGATCTGAATGAATTCAAACAGAAGATAAAGTCTGCGTTGGTGTATCCGATGATCCTTACCGGGGTTATGTTTCTTTCCATTCTAATTTTGTTTGGTCTGGTTATTCCTCGCTTTGAAACCTTGTTTGTCAGTATGGGCATTCAAATGGATGGTCTGACCGGCGTGATCGTTGGGATTTCCAATGTACTTACACAGCAGTATCAATTGTTGTTGATTATCTTGCTGGCGTTAATTTTTCTGGTCAGAAATCTTGCTGGAAGATTTAAGCAGGATATCAAGATGACGCGAAAACTGCTCAGATTACCGCTGCTGGGTGAGATGATGATTCAGTATAACCTGTATATTATTTCACGCATACTTTCTATTCTGCTGGAAAAAAATATTACCGTCATGAAATCATTGCAGTATGTTGGTGATGCGGTTGCTAACCTGGTCTACAAAAATGAAATTGAACAGATGGCGATAGATATCAGTAAAGGTAGCGCAATGCATGATGTGTTTGATGAGAAATTATTCAGTCAGCATTTTATTTATATCGTATCGATAGGCGCTGAAACAGGCCGCCTCGCAGAATCTTTTTCCAAGTTATCGAAATTCTATTACAAGCAACTGGATGTCAAAATCAGGATGCTGATGATGTATGTTGAGCCTGTCATTATTATGGTGCTGGGCCTGATTGTTGGTTTGATTGTGGTCACTATGCTGCAGGCGATCCTGAGTATTAATGAGCTGGTTGTATAAGCTGATGTTTAATAATAAATGTAAAGTTGGAATATCAATGAAACAAAGAGTCAAAGGTTTTACCCTGGTTGAATTATTAGTGGTGCTGATTATTTTAGGTCTGGTTGCCAGTATTGCAGGGCCTAATGTGATGAAATATTTAGGTAGCTCTAAAGCAAAAACCGCGAAGTTACAGTTAAAAGAGATCGAGTCATCGGTGGAACTCTTCTTTCTGGATACTGGGAAGTATCCACCTAATGATCCAGGTCTAAAGGTATTGGTTAGCAATGAAACTTCAATTGCCGGATGGGGCGGCCCTTATTTTAAGAGTGGGCAGCTGCCGCTGGATCCCTGGGGTAATGATTACGTATATGCATTTCCTGGTGAGCATGGCCCCTTTGATCTATCAAGTCTGGGCGCGGATAATCAGCCCGGTGGTGAAGGTGATAACGCTGATATAGTCAACTGGGCGAGATGAGATGCGTAAATCTGGATTTACACTGGTTGAGGTTCTGGTTGTTTTAACCATTGTCTCGCTGGTTGTAGGTTCAATCACCTATGTGGCATTTAATACACGACAGGATATCCAGTCGGTCTCAAGAGAAATTGTTCAGTCGATTAAGTTAATACAACAGCGTTCGATTCGAGAGGATAAACCCTATCAGATAGAGATTGATATCTCTGAAAACTCGATTAGCTTTGAGGAGAGTAAGGTTGATATACCAAAGAATATTTCGCTAACGGTGAAAACAGCGGCCAGCCAGATCATAGACGAGGACGTTGTCGGTATGACCTTTTATCCTGATGCGAGCTCGACAGGTGGTTCAATTGTGCTGGAGTCGGGAGATGAAGTTTATGAAATTACCGTGGTCTGGATTTCAGGCAAGATCATGACTCAATACTCAGTGCAATCGTCTTAGCGGGGGTTAGATGATGGTGACCGCTAAACTCAAGATGACTCATTCACAAAACGGTATGACTTTACTGGAGGTTTTGGTTGGTTTTGTCATATTCAGTGCATCGCTGGTAGCCATTCTTGATTATGTCTCTAATCAAATTTATCTCAATCATTTAACGGAAAAAAATCAGCATAAGGCGAGTTTAATTGATGAGTATGCGGCTCTATCCGCGCTGGGTGAATCGGCTCAGGTCGCGTTTATTTCATCTCAGGAAGTGATGGCGGTTAGCGCCAATTCGACGCCAATTGACAGGGTCAAGGAGCGTAACAATGAGATGACTTTGCTGGAAACTCATATTTCGGTTACCGACCAGAGTGAGCGTTATGAATGGTCTATTCTCGAAATCAGGTAATGAAAAAAAATGTGAACTTCGCCGTCGATAGTACCAGCTCAGAGTGTGGACCAGTGGTGAAACGTAACAAAGGATTTACTCTGGTCGAGATGCTGGTTTCGCTAGTATTGAGTGCGATTATTTTTGTTAGTGCTTATCAGGTAATTTCTAATCTCATTCAATATCAGGTGGGTTACAGCGCAAAGAGCGACAGGCAGCTTGATCGCTTGCTGGTTAAAAGCCTGATTAATCAGATTTTATCCAAAGGATTGCACCAGACTGATCTTTTTTATCGAATTCAGAAAGATTCTTTTTTTAGTGGAGAGGCAGATTCTTTACGAATTATATCCAGAGCCTTCAGTGACCATTTTGATGTGCCGGGTTACAGGATTTATCGGATATATGTTAAGGAGGGGGAGTTGTTTGTTGCGTATAACCGATACGATAAAGATTCCACGGGAATGGCGCCGCAGGTACAAACCAGTGGTATCAGGGTGCAGAAACTGGGTTTTCGCTATTACCTGAATGGAGAATGGCAGGAGCAATGGCGGGAAGAGGCAAGTATTCCTGAAATTATCAAGGTGACGGTAACGCTGCCGAATGATGAGACTGTGGAATGGGTGACATCCACGGGGGCGGCGTAACGTGAAGCAGGTTCAAAAGTATAAAAATACCGGGTCAGTATTGCTTTATGTTTTATGGATTCTGGTGGTTATAACATTGCTTGCGTTTAAGCTGTCATCCGCCTCCAGAGTAGTGATGATTAAGCAGGTTTCAGAGGTTAGTCAGATCAAAAAAAACTTGCAATTAAGGTCTGCAACCCAGTTTGCAATATTCAAGATTCTTAGCGATGACTGGAAGAATAAAAAATTCGAACAAAATCTTAACAGTCAGAAA
>JBNKUM010000117.1:0-40168 GCA_050298595.1 Gammaproteobacteria bacterium
GTCAATGACGATGGCGCTTTGGCCCCAATACAGCTACCCGACAGTGATAACAACGCTATCCCTGATATACGAGATTCAGCTGCAAGTGAAAATACTGGGCCGATTGACATAGGCCTGAATGGTGTAGGTGAATTTAATCCTGACTTACTTGCCCTGTTAGTAGCAGTGGCTGGTTTACGTCGTGTGAAGCTGTTAATCAGTAGCATGCTCTCAATCCTGATGTTGTTTATGTTGCAAGGTGAAGCCCAGGCGCAAAACACAAAGCTGTTGCAACAGGTTGATTATCAGCGGCATTTCTATATCGGTGGCGGGATAGGACCTTCAACCTTACAGCCATCCACAGCGCATTCAAAATATACACTTGATAATGGCTCTGATATGGGCTCCCGATTGTATGGTGGCCTGGATCTGAGTGAAAGTGTGAGTGTTGAACTAAGCCTGTCCAATTTAGGAGCGGCCACTTTCCAGCCTTCAGGGAAAGTCGATTACTCGGTCAATGTCGTGAATGTTCTGTATTACCTGTCTAACGAAGGTGAGATAGAGCATGCGGGCATAGTTGCATATATCAAAGCAGGGCTGGGGAAAATGGATATCACGTCAGATATTCCCTATGAAGTGAATAACAACACCCAGATTACCCTGGGTGCTGGTGTGGAATATGCGTGGGCAAATGGCTTTGCGCTACGCGCTGACGCCGAGAGTTTTGATGAAGATGCATCGTTGTTAACGGTTGGTTTACTGTATCGGTTCGGTAAGCAGGGTAAGTCAGCAGCAAAGGATAGCGACAAGGATGGTATCTTTGACTCCAATGACCAATGCCCGCAGACACCTTTTCTGGTAACAGTAGATCACAGAGGGTGTGAGCTTGATAGCGATAAAGATGGTGTTATCGATGATCAGGATTACTGTCCTGGAACTTTAAAAGGAGTCAGAGTAGATGCTAATGGTTGTGCGCTGGATACCGACGAGGATGGCGTAATAGACATCGAAGACCAATGCCCTGCAACCCCTACTTATACTAAAGTGGATAAAAAAGGCTGCGGTCTCGATACCGATGGCGACGGTGTTTTGAACACACTGGATAAATGTCCTGAAACTATAAAAGGGGCTGATGTCAGTGCTGTGGGATGTGCCATTTTTGAAAGCAAAATTGAAGGTGTTAATTTCATACAGGCTTCAGCTGAACTGACGGATGAATCTAAATCGATTCTGGATAAAACGGCGAATGCATTAATTAAATATCCTTTGGTTCGCGTTGAAGTTCAGGCTCATACCGATAGCTATGGAACTCAAGAAAATAATCAGAGATTATCTGACCGACGAGCTAAGAGCGTAGTGAATTATCTTGTATCAAGAGGTGTACCTAAACACAGGCTTGTCGCGAAGGGTTATGGTGAAACCAGTCCTATAGTTAGTAACCGTACAGTTGAAGGGAGAGCGCAGAACAGGCGTGTTGAGTTGCGTCTACTTTCAGCAGAAGAAGGTATTGATGCCTTAATCAAGAACGATATGGTTAATAATCAGGATGCTAAGGATAAGGCTAAGGCTAAGGCTAAGGCCAGATCAGAGGCTAAGGCCAGGGCAGAGGCTAAGGCCAGGGCAGAGGCTAAGGCCAGGGCAGAGGCTAAGGCCAAGGCAGAGGCTAAGGCCAGAGCAGAGGCTAAGGTCAGGGCAGAGGCTAAGGCCAGGGCAGAGGCTAAGGCCAGGGCAGAGGCCAGGGCAGAGGCTAAGGCCAGGGCAGAGGCTAAGGCCAGGGCAGAGGCTAAGGCCAGAGCAGAGGCTAAGGTCAGGGCAGAGGCTAAGGCCAGGGCAGAGGCTAAGGTCAGGGCAGAGGCTAAGGCCAGGGCAGAGGCTAAGGCCAGGGCAGAGGCTAAGGCCAGGGCAGAGGCTAAGGCCAGAGCAGAGGCTAAGGTCAGGGCAGAGGCTAAGGTCAGGGCAGAGGCTAAGGCCAGAGCAGAGGCTAAGGCCAGGGTCAGGGCAGAGGCCAGGGCCAGGGCCAGGGCAGAGGCTAAGTCAGAGGCTGAGGTTAATGAAGGGATACAAAAGGTGTGGGAAGAGATTGTCTTGAAAAAGCAACATGGTTTGATGTCTCAAAACCCTGGCGAATAATCGAAGGTCGCGCGAAAAATTACCGGGTTGAATATAACGTTTTTACATTGATTTTCTTGGCTGAAATATTGGCCTCTACTTTGGCTGTGCATTTATGCACAGCCTTTTTTATGTCTGACAGGAACTGTAATCGGTGGATTGCTACACAATAAGGAAAAACCCGGTTCTATTTAAAACCAGCAATGAGCTGGCAGCCAGCCAGGATCTTATCACTTTGATGATATCGTCCGATGTATGGTTTTCCATGGAAGGTACGCTGCCGGTTGCTCAGTACCTGTCGCAGAGATTTTCATTGGCACATATTGTCGATGCTGTGCGCAGGATTATGATCTATGGGGTCTGAGTGATGGATGTTGAATTTGAGTTTGGCTGTATCACAAACGAATAATCCATGTTCCGATATTTAGTGAGTATGAAACAAATGTTAAGCCTCTACAAAAGATTCCCTTCATGTGATAGCGGCAATCAATAAGCTAATGAGTTTTGTCTAAAACAGGTATGGTGATTTTGAAAGTTGCGCCAGTTTCTGTTGTCGTTGCGCTGAGGTGACCCTGATAATTTTCTTCAATGATGTTTTTGGCGATATACAATCCAAACCCTGAGTCAGCAGCTATTTTATTACTGTAGCCAGGTTTGAATATGTCATTCACAGGTTTTATTTTGATACCACCGCCATTATCCGAAATGTCGATATGTAAGGAATCATTTAGTTTGTATAGATGTATGTGGATGAATGGTGATTGTGTTTTCCTTTCTTCGAATATCTCGCGCGAATTATTTAAAATGCTCAACAATACGTGCGTCATTTCATATTTACTACCTGACAGGGTAACGTCATCGTCCAGCTGTGTAGTGATTTTAATATTGTGAATTTTGAAGTTCTTTTCAATCAGCTGAAGAAGATAATTTATGCTTTTACTGGGCTGGAAGGAGGTGGTTGAATGATTAGTACTTAACAGGTTGCCGAACAAATCCACTTTTCTGGCCATATTCTCCATAATGTCATGACATTTGTTAGTGATTTGATCGATTTCTTTTTTCTCTTCACTGCTCATCTGGATGCTATGCGCATTTTTTTCGATTAACATGATTTGCAGGCTCAACTCATTAAGGGGCTGTTTCCATTGGTGGGTTATATGGTTAATCGATTCTCCAATGTTGTCGAACTGAGTTTTAATTTTTAGTAAGCGTAAAAGTTTTTTGTTCAGGTTGGAAAATAAAATGTAAACCACCAATGCGATAATGACGATAATTAACGTGACGCCTGAGCATAAAAATATCCAGAAATAATCTCGTTGGTTTTCAGTTTGATAAATGAATCCATCCAGTGAAAAATCGTCGGGCAACATCCCAAGCTCAGCATAGGTTTGTGCAATATGTTTCCAGCGTCCTTCAAACATATAACCCGGACTGATTATTTCGGGTTGCATCAGGCGCTTCATTTTTTCCGCTTCGTAAAGTAAATGATTACGTCCTTTATGACTGGGGTATTTTTCCAGTATCATGTCAATGACCTGTTGCGGGTGCTGCATAGCGTATGTCCAGCCGCGTAAACTGGCGGCTCTAAAATCACGCACTCGATCGGGCTGCTGTTTGATTTGCTGTTCAGAAGTGAACAGGTTGTCACCATAAAAGTCGATCCCTGCCGAGCGGGGCGTTAAGGCGGAATATTCAATATTAAGCTGATTGAGCAGGTAGGTTTCGTCAGTGTCATAAGCTGAAATGGCTGCTACCTTTCCATCAATAAAATCCTGAATGTTGTGCCTGTCGCGGATGAATTCGATAGCGTCCAGAGGTATCTGTTCGTGATTGAGATAGGCGATCAATTCATCAGCCAACGGTTCGATCATGACTTTTTTATGTGTCAGATCCTGAACGTTTTGCAGGTCATCGGTATGCTGCATTAACAGGAGGTAAGGTGAGTGTTGCATGATGACCGCTAATACAACCACTGGTTTACCTTGATGGCGCTGTAAAAGCAGGCTATTGTTGCCAACCCCAAACTCTGCATCGCCGCGTAAAACAACTTCTACAGGGTCAGCATCTGGCCTGGCTTGGAGTAGTTCCACATCAAGGCCAATATCTTTATAGTACCCGAGTTCTTTGGCGGCATAATAGCCTGCAAATTGAAACTGGTGGGTCCATTTTAATTGCAGACGAACTCTTTCTTCAGCCTGGGAAAGTCCACAGAAAAGCAGTAAAAAGAGGAAAAGGTATTTCATTCAAGCACAATCTTTAACATCCAGAGCATTTAGAATCCAGCCGCGAGAGGGTTGATTCTTGATCAGGTCGTATTTGAGTTTTTTACGTAGCTCGCTGATCAGATTTTTAAGTGCGGATTCGGTCATGTCGCCATCGGCCCAGATGGCTTCGAAAAGTTCTGACTTTCCCACGATTCGGTTATTTTTATTGAGTAATAATTCAAGCAGCAAGCACTCTTTTTGACCCAGACTGACTTCACGATTATCGACATGCAGCATCTTTTGTAGCGGGTGGTAAGTGACTTGTTCACACAGCTTGACCGGCCTGACTTTATGTTCCAGCCGTCTGGCTGCGCGAGCTAAAGCTTTATCCAGTTTTTTAAAGCTAAGCGGCTTGGTGATATAACCATCTATACGTAAATTAGCTGCACGCATCAGGTAGTGATTTTGGCTGTACGCACTCAGTATAATGACTGGAATTTCTGGATCTAACTGCCGTAAAGAGTCTATGAGAGAAAAGCCATCTTCGCCCGGCATTTCAATATCTGTAATCACAATATCAATAGGTTTTTCTTTAAAAAAAGCTAAAGCCGCGCAGGTGCTCTCTGCCAGCGTGATGCTTTTAAACACGGAAGAAAATATGCTATAGATTTCGGCGCAGATACGATGGTTATCGTCAACAAATAGCAAATTCAGGTTTTTCAGAATCAGTCTGGTATTCATTCTCTATGTTTTCAGATAAAAGCGTTGTATTAGCTTTAATACACCCTTTGTTAATAAGGTTAGTATAATATTGTTAACCTCGGCACGTTTTAAAGATCTCAATCACAGATTCATCAATTTTTTATAAAAATCAGACTTAATTGAGACTTTGTTTAAGTTATAAAAAAAATCTGAAATAATTTTAGGACGGTTTTTGTATCTTCAAACAGGGCATCGGTGTGAGGCATAGAAGTGTACCTGGATCATTTTGACAAAAGTAATTGTGCATTTTTTGAGCGTCACTGACCAGTTTTTAGTTTTTCAGCCAAAAAAATCTCACTTGAATTTATACCTCGCCAGAAAAATTTGTGGGTAGTTTCTGGTACAGGTAAACCTCCAAGTGCATGGTACAGCGCGATTTTTAGCGGCAAAAACGTTCTAAATCAATAGGTTTTTCTGGTAGTCAGTTTTGCTTTGTTATTATAACCTTCAACAATACCACTGGAGAACTGGCCTTTTGCTTTAAACCAGTTCATTAATAAAGTTCTGTGTCTTCTGAGTATCATTGCTACCTTTTTCATTGGCCCTATCTATGATTGCATGTTTTTTGTACACCATATATCCAGAAACTCCCCTGCCAATAGGGTGATATGTACTCCCAAAATAACTGGAACTCTTCTTTCAATAAATGGTATCGCATCGTTTTCAAATTGTATTGCACTAAATCAGCTAGCTTACTTTCCTCACTCTCATTTAAGTTTTCCGGTCGCTTGAGTAACAGCCAGCGTGATTTTATTAATACCGGTTCCAGACCTTTTTTCTTAAGTACTTTAGTTACTTGTGCTCGTACTTCATCAATCGCTTTACTCAAATAAGCCATAATGTGAAAACGATCCAGTATGTACAGGGCATTAACCGCTTTCTTTTTGATGACCTTCAAATAGGGTTTCCACATGTCACTGCAAACATACTCCAGTTGGCTACTACGCTCCTTTGGCGCTTGCCTTTTGACCAGGGCATCTTTTCGACATGAATACTACAACGCGGACAGTCCACTCGTCTGGGCGCATAGTGTAAAAAGACTTTAATACTCCACATGGGGGGCAATCATTTCTGGGCCAGGGCGTATTGTGTCGATACTGTAGGGGTAGATGCCGAAATGATCCGTAAATATCTGAAATACCGGGAAAAGTTAGAGAGAAATCTTGAGTTAGATTTCGACTGATATTGACTAACAGCGATGACATAGCGAGCCTTCGAGGAGGGCTCGCTAAATACGCCCTTCCAGGGCGAAACCAAAACCATGTTCTTAGAATGTGGATTCTTTACTTTTTTCCATACGTAAATTCCTTGAGAATATAACATTTACCCAATAATTTTTCTGAAGACCCTGTTTTATAAGAAATAGCAACCCTGTTGCTGAATATTAACGATGTAAAGGTGATCTGTGAAACTGCCCCATTTTTTTCTTATCATGCTCTGGGGCCTGGCGCTACCTGCCTGGGCTGTTGATATAGCTGGAACCGTCAATACCTATGTGAAAGGGAGCGGGGATGTCGCCGAAGGCGCAACCACGATTAACTATGCGGGTTCACTGCGCGGTGCTACTACCTCGATCAACTCTGGTGACCAGCTACTGCTTATTCAATCACAGGGCGCGGTCATCGATTCTACCAATACCGATGCCTACGGTGATGGGGTCGGTTCGGGTGCCGATATAAGTACTATACCGACCAGTTTGCATGGCACCCCCGGCTATGCAGGAGGCGTGATATCACAAACAGCGGGAACCTTCGAATACGCGACCGTAGCTTCGGTTGCAGGCTCTCAGATTACCTTAAGTGAAGGACTCAGGCACGCCTACTCAGATACGGGTGAAGCCAACTGGCAGATTATTGTCGTGCCTGATTACGGGAGTGCAGGTGCTCGTCTGACGGCAAATATTATTCCTGAATCTTGGGATGGTGATACAGGTGGAGTGGTTGCCTTTAATGCCACTGGTGGGACGATTGACTTCAATGGATTTACCGTTAATGCGGCCGGTGCAGGTTTCCGAGGTGGTGTCGATGGTGATATCAACAAAACGACCGATAATATCGCCAATATGGCGTATACGACCGGTGATGCTGATGGTTTTGGTGGCAAAGGTGAAGGTATCGCCGGTACGCCAAGACACGTCTATGATGGTTCCGCTGTCATTGATGAAACTGTATCGACTTTAGCCGGGGGAGATTATGGCCGTGGTGCTCCGGGTAATGCAGGTGGTGGTGCAGGTCCCCACAACTCCGGTGGTGGCGGCGGCTCCAATGCCGGTCCTGGTGGTTCTGGTGCACAGGGCTGGGTAGGCGGCACAGCTTTACATTATGCGGGGTATGGCGGCCAATCCATCTTTGCCGGTGCCAATATGGGGGGCGGCGGCGGTTCCGGTGATGCCAACGATGGCGGAGTGATCTATGGTGGATTAGGCGGGGGAGTAATTATTTTACGCGCTGATACCGGCATTGGATCAGGAACACTGAATGTTAGTGGGGCTGATGCACCCGACACACAATTGACTAGCTCATCAGGCAGTGGTGACGGAGCTGGTGGCGGCGGAGCTGGTGGTACGGTGATCGTATACTTCTCTACAAGCTGTAGTTTGTCAGGTTTGAGTATTGATGCTTCAGGTGGTACGGGGGGGGACGCTTCTCCTGAGCACGGCGGTGGTGGCGGCGGCGGTGCTGGTCTGGTCGTTGTAAAGAACGCGACGGTAGGGGTTGTTGATGTCAGCGGTGGCTTGAAAGGAGCAAACGTGGGTGTTAACGGAGTATCAGGTGAACCGGGTGGAGCAGGCATTGTCGATACTGGTGCTGGTGCTTTTATGCGCTTAAATACCGACTATGGGGATGCCCCCGATACCTATGGAACTATTTCTGGTGCTCTGGGCGCATACCATTATTTTGCTGATTACGATTTAAATGGCGTTCTAGGTACTATGGAACAACTGCGTCTTGGCGTAAATCTGGACGGTGAGGGCGGTGGTATCCCTGGCAGCAATGCGGATTCGGATGACAGCAACGGTCTTGATGACGAAGATGGTGTTACCGGGCTTGCTCAGGTCGATCAGCAGGGATCTACTTATACGATTAGTGCTTCCAATATTAGTGTGACCAATACACTGGGCAGTGATGCCACGCTACATGCCTGGATAGATTTTGACCAGAATGGAACCTTCGATAGTGATGAATATAGCTCGATTTCCATTGCTAGCGGCCTGACTGAGCAGAATCCCGCCAGCGACTTGATCTGGACTGCGATGCCGGGTATCGATACGGTTTCACTGGGATCAACTACCTATCTGCGTCTACGTCTGTCTACGGACAGTAGCCTTGACGCATCAAGTGCGACTGGCGAAGCAGCCAATGGTGAAGTGGAAGATTATGCCATCACGGTATACGACGCGCTTCCAGCTCCGCTAAATGTGACTCGTTCCAATCCAACGTCTAACTTCACCAATGCGAATCAGTTGGTGTTTGCGGTGACTTTCAGTGAAAACGTGCAAAATGTCGATATTGCTGATTTTTCGGTGTCTGGTGCTGGTGCGACGGCTGCCAGTGTCAGTGCTGTAAGCGGTAGTGGCAGCAGCTATATGGTGACCGTGGATGTGGCGGATACAGATGGCCAGGTGAATCTGCATATTGCTGCTACCACGGGTATACAGGATTTAAGCGGTAATGATCTGGGTACGATTACTCCCAGTGGTAGCGTGGAAACCTATACGCTAGATAACACCGCACCGACTATTAGCCTGCAGGGAGCTAGTTTGATAGATGTTACTCTTGGCGATAGCTATAGCGATGAGGGAGCGACTGCGCTCGATAATGTGGATGGAAATCTCACCAGTTCTATCGTTACCTCAGGGGCGGTGAATACCGCAGCGCCTGGTACCTATACGATTAGCTACAATGTGAGCGATGCTGTAGGTAATGCAGCTACACAAGTGACTAGAACGGTTACTGTCACTATAGGACCGGCCGCAGCGAGTACCAGTTTAATAACAGCAAGCCCAACAGCGATTACAGCCGATGGTAGCAGTACCTCTACCATTACTGTTCAATTGAAGGACTCCAATGGGAATAATCTTTCAGCTGGTGGAGATGCGGTTGTATTGACAACAAGCGCTGGTAGCCTCAGTGCTGTAACCGATAATGGTAACGGATCTTATACCTCTACCTTAACCAGTAGCACCAGTGTGGCAACCGCAAATATCACGGGTAGTGTTAATTCCGCTTCAATTACCGATACAGAAAGTGTCAGCTTTACTCCTGCCCCTTCAGCAGCCGCAGCGAGTACCAGTTTAATAACAGCAAACCCCACAGCGATTAAAGCCGATGGTAGCAGTACCTCTACCATTACTGTTCAATTGAAGGACTCCAATGGGAATAATCTTTCAGCTGGTGGAGATGAGGTTGTATTGACAACAAGCGCTGGTAGCCTCAGTGCTGTAACTGATAATGGTGACGGATCTTATACCTCTACCTTAACCAGTAGTACCAGTGTGGCAACCGCAAGTATCACGGGTAGCGTTAATTCCGCTTCAATTACCGATACAGAAAGTGTCAGCTTTACTCCTGAACCTTCAGCAGATGAAGACGGAGATGGTATTTCAAACGGAGACGAAGGCTCGGGTGATTTCGATGCAGACGGCATACTCGACCTGTTTGATCTGGATAGTGACAACGATGGTATTCCTGACAAGATAGAAGGCAGTGCTGACAGCGATGCAGATGGCATCCCCGATTATCTGGATCTGGATTCAGATAACGACGGTCTGTACGATCTGGTAGAGTCCGGTGCCGATTATGCTGCGCTGGATACGTTACATGACGGAACCATTGATGTCAGCAATGCGTTCGGTAGCAACGGCCTGGCCGATGCGGTAGAAACTACAGCTGACAGTGGCACGCTCAGTTATAACGGTGGCTCACCACTGGATAGCGATGCAGATGGTGTAGAAGACTACGTCGATCTGGACTCAGACAACGATGCGCTCACCGATGTGTACGAAGCCGGTGGTGTCGACCCCGATGGCGACGGCATAGTTGGAAGCGGTGCCCCCACCGTTGATGCCTATGGCGTGGCGACAACTGGAGCGGCCCTGACTCCAATCGATTACGATGGAGATGGCGAGAATGATCAGATCGATCTGGACAGCGACAACGACGGTATTTTGGATGTCATCGAATTCGCTGGAAAAGATCCGGATGGTGATGGTCAGATAGGTTCAGCACCCGCACAGGTCGATAGTAAAGGTCTGTTTAAGAATGGAAGTTTGCCAGCCATAGATACCGATGGTGATGGCGTACCAAACCAGCACGATCTGGATAGTGACAACGATGGTATCCCCGATGTGACTGAAGCCGGTGGCAGCGACCCGGATGGTGATGGTACCGCAGGTAGCGGAACACCAACAGTCAATGAGCAGGGTATTGGCACTATGCTGAATCCAGGTAATATTGATGGCGATTCAATTCTTGATCCCTATGACCTCGATAGTGATGGCGACGGCAAATTTGACCTGGTCGAAGCAGGTGGTCCTGATACCAATAATGATGGTCTGGTGGATGGTTTTACTGATACCAACGGCGATGGTTTTGATGATGCAATTGCAGCGCAGGCTTTACCCTTACCAGACAGTGACGCAGATGGTGTTCCTGACTACAGGGACAATGATGACAGCGACAATGATGGTGTGCCCGATAGCGTTGACGTAGATGACGATAACGATGGTATTCCTGACGCGCTAGAAGGTGATGGAAATATTGACACTGATGCAGATGGTGTTCCTGACAGTCAGGATCTGGATTCAGATAATGATGGGCTGTATGACCTGTATGAATCGGGTTTCCAGAATCCATCCGCAATCGATGCCGATAATGACGGTCGACTCGATAGCACTTTGAGTGTCGGTGTCAATGGGTTTGCAGACAACCTGGAAACCAGCGTTGATAGTGGCTTGATCAACTACAATGGTGGCGCGCTGCTAGATACTGATGCTGATGGAGTGAAAGACTTCCGTGATCTGGACAGTGATAACGACAGTATTCCCGACGTGATTGAAAGTGGCGGTGTCGATGATGATGGGGATGGAGTACTCGGCAGTGGAACACCCATGGTCAATAGCGGTGGTCAGGCGTCAGGCGCTGGCTCCGGTCCATTGGATACGGATAACGATGGCATCCCCGATCAACAGGATCTGGATACCGATAACGATGGTATTCCTGACCTGCAGGAGGTCGGTGGCACTGATAGCGACAACAACGGTGAAGTAGATACATTTGTGGACAGCAATGGTGATGGTTTCGACGATACCATTGCAACCTCTCCCAGGGTCTTACCCGACAGTGATGGTGATGGCACACCCGATCTGCGTGATTCAGCCGTAGGTAATGGCGTAGTAATTGCCGGGCTGAGTGGTATTGGCAGTTTTAATCTGTGGATGCTGGCAGTGCTGGGCATGCTGGCAGGCTTATGTCGGGTACAACGACTATTTGCAGCTTACCTTTCACTATTGCTGTTGTTTGTTGGGTGGCCCATCAGGCCGAACAGACACAACAGGATGAGTACCCACAGCTGAAGTGGTGTAGATCAAGGCGTGACGACGCGGAATAGCGAGCTATTCCAGGGAGTTACAAGGCTACCGCGTCCTGCTCACGCCCCTTACCTATATCCCTATAGGCAACGCAGAGATACGCCGCCTCAAACCTGCAATTCAGCTCGTAGCAGAATTCATCTCTTTGGTGAAAATACAAACCGACTATGATCGTTTACGAAATAGAGGGTTACTCTCTAATACGAGCGATCAACTGTGGAATCCATGTTTAAGGGGCTCAATCATAGATTTTATTAATTATATTAAAAAATCAGACTAATTTGAGACTCAAGTCGAGTTATAAACTCTGTATTAGCTTTTTAAGTGTTTACTGTGGCTTTCTTGACCAATACTTGGTCTCTACTTTGGCCGTGCATTTATGCACGGCCTTTTTTAAGTCTGATAAGAACCAGAATTGGTTGATAGTAAAATCAATCAGAAAAAAACTGCACTATTTCAAAGCTAAAGCCAGCACCAGAAAAGAACTGGCAGCGAGCCAGGACCCCATTACTCTGATGATGACTTTTTTCCAGAGGGCTTTATTAAAAAAGTCAGCGAATGCCATCGGGTAAAGTAAAAAGAAGTAGATACCCACGCCACTGCCAAACAACGCAACAAATTTGGCTTCACCAGTCAGTGTTTCCTGGGTTGAATCCACTCCCAGTAGCAAGCCACAAATAGCGCCAATAATGCAACACCAGAGTAAAACCAGATTGGGTGATAGCGCGATCAGCAAGCCCATCACTGCCGAGCAACTGAGCATGACCAGTTCAAGCGGAGCACCCGGTGAAAACCAGGCGCCCACCAGTCCCAGCAGCGTAGCAGCCAGAAACACCATAATCGCGATCTGTTTGTCCTTCATGCCCTGCTGGCCCAAAAAAAGACCGATAGCAATTAAAAGTAACAGATGCGAGGGCACGAGCAGCGGATGTAATACGCCATTGTAAAAATTGTTAATGCCTTTGATCGGGGTATGCGCGAAGGCCGACCCTGGTGCGAGCATCAGCATTAGCCATAAAAATGAACGAAGCCTGTAGGTCATACCACTCCAGTCAGAAAGCCAACACCAAGCACTGCGATGACACCGCCACCAGCCTGAACCGCTATTTTTCCAAGCGGCCAACGTACCAGTAAACCGAAAGCTATACCTAGCAGATGCAGCAGTCCTGTGGCTATCACAAACCCCAGGCTATAGGTAATCGGGTTCGCCGCACCTGGCAACTCGGTGCCATGAGCATGGCCATGAAAGATGGCGAAGGCGGCAACGATTACCGCAGCAATCCAGATCGGGGGACGAACTGCAAAAGCGACCATAAGCCCGAGCACAATAGAAGAAACAGCAATCCCGGTTTCAATCGATGGAACAGGAATACCCAATACACCCAACGCGCCACCAAAGGCCATCACCAGTGGGAAAACTACCGGCAGCACCCAGATCGCAGGCATCCCCAGAAAAGCACCCCATAAACCGACCGCTACCATAGCGATGACATGGTCCCAACCCAGAATCGGGTGGGTAAAACCACTGGTAAATCCACCAATCACACCACCCTGATGGGCCAGAGCAATTTCTGAAAACAGTGTAAAAGCCACGGTTATGGCAAAGGTGTTGAATAACTTCATTAATGCAGACTCCTTAAAATATTGAGTTTTGAGGCCTTCTTAAGCGCGTAATAATAACTGAGTTGGGTCAGGGATGTAATATGGTTTTCGGCGCAGCAGGGTCGCTGAGACAGGCTGTAGCCGAACTATCTGAAATTAAAAACTGTAAGCCTTTTCTACCATGTTTCTGCTTAACACGCCGAAGATATGATGTTCACCCTTGCGCATACAGCGTTCCACAAAAAGCGCTTCATAAGTGCCGGATTGCAGCATCTCGTAAGCTTCCTGCAGGTTGGCCTGCAGATGAATACTGCCTACCTGCCAGCGTAGCGCGGGTATTTCCAGCAGGTCGATAGAGTCTGGGGCATCTTCTTTGGGTCGGGCTTCAATATACTTGGCTAACTCGACCGCAGGCATCAGTGTGACGGGGATATTGTCTTTATCAATGAGTATAAAGTTGGGCTTGTTCTGTAGAATTTCGAGCGCAAGATTATTAGAGACAACATTATCGACATGGATGAAATTCTGCTCCATTACGCTGCCAACCCCGACCCGGCGCAGGCTTTGCAAAATAGGGTTGGTGTTGTAATCCGCCCCGGAAGCTTTCAGCATGGAAAGAAACAGAGATTGCTTTCTAAACAATTCACTGGCTGTGACTCCAGAGACCACCACCGCCAGCATACCAGGCAGAATCACAGAGGGGTTATCGGTCAGTTCCAGCATAGCAACTAGTGCAGCAAGTGGTGCCTGCAGGCTGGCCGACATCATGGCGCCCATGCCCAGTAGCGCAAAGAATCCGGCTTCGGTATTCAGATCAAATGGCAGCAGCAAAAATATTTTGGCGGTAGCCGCACCCAGCATAGCGCCGATGAACAGGGTTGGGCCAATCATGCCTCCGGGTACCCCTAATCCAACCACTATAGAAGTCGCTAAAAGTTTAGTGACGACAAGAAGCATTAACAGGCCAATAGCCAGATGACCATTCAGGGCCAGCTCTACGGTGTCGTATCCAATCCCCATCAGTTGCGGAATAAACATAGCGCTGAGCCCCATTAAAACACCCGCCAGCAGCAGTCGCCACCAGATGGGTATGTTTTTACTACTGCGCGTGAAGTGTTGCAGTAAATGTATAAAAAGGGCTGAAACCGATCCCGCCACTACCCCCAGAATAATGACCAGCACCAGATCACTCAAAGAACCCATTTCCATCACCGGTACGGTAAATGCAGCAGCACTGCCCAGTACTACATTGGAAACTGTAGTAGCGACAACTGCCGCCAGAATGACGGGAATAAAGCTGGCGACGGTGTATTCCATCAATACCACTTCTAGCGCAAAAATCACCCCGGCCAGGGGCGTATTGAACGACGCGGCAATACCCGCGGCGGTGCCACAGCCTACAAAGGTTCGAATGGTATTATTAGGCAGGGAAAAATATTGCCCCATCAGGCTTCCCGCAGCGGCACCCAGAAATACATGTGGGCCTTCGCGTCCAACCGATTGACCACTGATCAGGGCAATTGCCGCCCCCACAAACTGCAGTACAAATCCACGCAGGGTGAAGTGCCCCTGATGGTAGGTCATGCGTTCCATCACCCGAGGCACACCTAAAGCATGCAGCCCTTTGCCAGCAAAACGGAACAGCAGGGCAAGCAAGATTGCGCCAACGATAGGTAGTGCGAAGCTAGCCCATTCGGGCAAGGCTTCGTAGTTATCCGAGCCCTGACCGGGCAGGATAAAATCCTGACTGGTTTCCACCAGCATGCGAAACAGCACGATCACAGAGCCTGCCAGCAAACCGGTGAGCAGGCCGAGCAGGGACAGCGGCAACAAGGCATCAGGACGAGCCAGCTGAATGCGCATGGCATCCAGACGGTCTATACGTTGGTAAGTTAAGTTACTGCCGAGTTTTTTTTTCAAGATAAAGTCCTACTGCAATCTTTTAAGTGTATTACTTATAGGCTGGAATTGGCAGATTTCGTATTTTTGTTTGAAATCCGAATAGTCACTCAGAGTGATTCTGCTATCATGCGCGCCTTATTATCAGGTAGCTCTATGACCCAACTGCTGGACGAAACTCATCAACCGCAAGCCCACGAATCCGACACACTAAGCCAGCGCGTCAAATTCGAGTGGCTCACCCTTGCACGCCTGGGTACACCCATCCTGATTGCGCAGTTAGCCCAGATGGCAAACGGTGTGATCGATACCCTGATGGCCGGACGCGCCGGTGCTGATGACCTGACTGGGGTCGCTATTGGATATAGTCTATGGATGCCTATCTTTCTGTTTGTACTGGGCATACTCAACGCCCAGCAACCGATGATCTCAGGCTTTAACGGTGCCAGACAATATGAGCGAGTCTTGCCGGTGGCCTGGCATGGTATTTACTTTGCCATATTGGCAGCTATCGCAGCGGCGACAGGTTTGAATCAGGTTGACCCCGTTTTACAGTTGTTAAAGATGGAGCCCAACCCCGCAGCGGTCACCAGTGGTTATCTATTTGCATTTTCCATGGGCATACCGGCCATCCTGTTGATCATTGCATTACGTGGGCTCACCGATGGGTTGGGGCATACGCGCATTATCATGGTGTTTACGCTCATCTCAACCGCCATCAATACGCCACTCAATTACATCCTCATCTTCGGTAAGCTGGGTATGCCAGCATTGGGTGGCGTTGGCTGCGGCTGGGCAACCGCCATAGCAAACTGGATCGCTCTGATTGCACTATGGATTTATATACATCGAGCAGCAGCCTTTAGGCATTATCATCTATGGTCGCAGCGCATGTGGCCGCAGCTGCAACAGTTTAAGGATCTACTCCGCCTCGGCATCCCTATCGGCTTTACCATCTTTGTAGAAGCCACCATGTTTTCGGTGATCGCTCTACTGCTGGCACCACTGGGTTCTATTGTTGTCGCAGGGCATCAGATTGCGCTGAATATCGTCAGTGTTTTGTTTATGGTGCCGTTAAGTCTGGGCATGGCGCTCACCTTGCGCATCAGCTTTCTAATCGGCGCACAACAGCAAGATAGCGTTCGCCTGGTGGCACGTAGTTCAATCGTGCTGGCACTGATCATAGCACTGAGTTTCGCAATATTTTTATTGTTCAATAGAGCGATGTTAGCAGGCTGGTATACCACCGATAATGCAGTGCTGGTGATGGCCATACAGCTATTGTTTTTTGGCGCGATATTTCAGATGGCCGATGTGATACAGGTAAGCTGCATCAGTGCATTACGTGGATTTAAGGATACCCGTATCCCGATGTTTATCATGCTGTTTTCATTCTGGGTAATCGGCATTCCACTTGGCTATAGCCTGACCTTTAACGACTGGATCACTGAACCGATGGGTGCCGCAGGATTCTGGGTGGGACTCACCGCCGGGCTTGCGCATGCCGCCGCGTGGTTGATATTTCGCCTGATGTGGATCAGCCGAAAAGGAAACGGTTAATTCTAAATACGGGCATTGTGTCCCGCTCTAAAACGGGTCAAAGCAATGCCAAGCAGGATAATGGCCAGTGCCAGCAGACTGCTCCAGCTTAAAGGTTCAGCAAGAATCCACACCCCTGACAGAAAAGCAACCACAGGAATCATGTAATTCATCGTCGAAACAAAAGTGGGGCCAGCACGTTCAATCACGGCAAACAGAATAATAGTCGCCACACCGGTCGGACCTATACCCAGCCAGATCACCGACCACAGAGATTCAGAACTGATCTTAGCCAGCATGATATGTTGCTGTGCTAACCACAGTGGCAACAGACACAGGCTAGAGGCTAGTAACACGCCAGTTGCCGCGACCACAGGGCTGAACGCAGGCAGACGTCGAACCAGAATTGTATTCAATGCATAGCTGCATGCAGCAATAAAAACGGCAAGGGCGCTTAGAATCTCACGTGACTCACCTTTAAACACAGGGCCGAGCAAAAGTGTGACCCCGCTTATACCCAGCATAAAACCAAAAATCTTGAAACGGTTCAGCGATTCATTAGGAATAAAGTAATGCGCCAGGATCATTGTCGCCAATGGCATGATCGCCATAATCATACCCGCCAGACCCGAGTCCAGAGTTTGCTGACCCCAGGCGATGAGAAAAAAAGGCAGCAGGTAGCCGACAAATCCAAACAGGCTAAAGATAAGCCAGCTTTTTAGATCTAAGGGGAGCCGATTATTACGCGCATACAGATAGATGGTGAGGATGACTGCACCGATTACGATGCGGAAGAAAACCAGAGACAGAGGGTCAACGGTTCTGACCGCGATAGCGGTGAACATGAATGAGGTGCCCCAGAGCAGCACGAGGCTCATCAGGAGGATCCAGTTGATTAGGGGGGTGTTTGATTTCATGGGGGGGATTTTAACTGGTGGATTGAGTTTTGGAAGGGTTTAATTGATAGCTAGGTTTTTGTTTCACACGCCTTAGTTGCACATGGAAGTGCTGTTTATGGAATCAAGGGATATAATCTATCCACTAAAGATACAAATGGAAAATATCGAAATATGGAATTCAAAAGCTACTATGTTTACATCCTCACCAATCAATCCAATAGAGTGTTATATACGGGTGTCACCAACAACCTCGAAAGAAGAGTTTACGAGCATAAAAATAAGCTACTAGAAGGGTTCACCAGAAAATATAACTGCAATAAATTAGTCTGGTATGAGACGACAGGTAGTATCGAGTCGGCTATTACGCGAGAAAAGCAGATCAAAGCAGGATCGCGTGCTAAAAAGATCCAGCTTGTTGAGATGATAAATCCGACCTGGAAAGACCTGTCGTTGGACTGGAATTAGGTGGCTATCTAAAAACGGCAGAAGTAGCACAGGGATGCGCTGTTTGCGGAACCCTGGAATGAAATCCAACAGATGTCAATCCGTAAATTGTCATTGCGAGCGACAGCGTGGCAATCTAGCGGTGGTAATCGAAGCCATATACTTATCAAAGTCTGAAACCTGCAAAAAGGGACCCTGATCAAAAAATGACACCATTTTTAAGGACATAGAGATCGCCGCGCTAACGCTCGCGATGACACCGTTTTGTTCATTGCGAGCACGCAAAGAATATATATATGCTGTTTGCGGACCTGGAGTGTGAAATCCAACAGACGTCAATCCGTAAATTGTCATTGCGAGCGACAGCGTGGCAATCTAGCGGTGGTAATCTAAGCCACATACTTATCAAAGTCTGAAACCTGCAAAAAGGGACCCTGATCAAAAAATGACACCATGTTTAAGGACGTAGAGATCGCCGCGCTAACGCTCGCGATGACACCGCTTTGTCATTACGAGCACGCAAAGAATATATATATGCTGTTTGCGGACCTGGAGCGTGAAATCCAACAGACGTCAATCTGTAAATTGTCATTGCGAGCGACAGCGTGGCAATCTAGCGGTGGTAATCTAAGCCATATACTTATCAAAGTCTGAAACCTGCAAAAAGGACCCTGATCAAAAAATGACACCATGTTTAAGGACGTAGAGATCGCCGCGCTAACGCTCGCGATGACACCGCTTTGTCATTGCGAGCACGCAAAGAACATATATGTGCTGTTTGCGGACCTAGAGTGTGAAATCCAACAGACGTCAATCCGTAAATTGTCATTGCGAGCGACAGCGTGGCAATCTAGCGGTGGTAAACGAAGCCAAATACCCATCAAAGTCTGAAACCTACAAAAAGGGATCCTGATCAAAAAATGACGCTATCTTTAAGGGCGTAGAGATCACCGCGCTGCTCTCGTGATGACACCGCTTTGTCATTGCGAGTACCCAAAGGGCATAAACTCCGCGCGGCAGGAGTGCTACAAGGATGTAGCGTTTACGGAGCCAAGGGATGCAATCTAAAAACAGTAGATGAGCCTCTGTAAGATCACCGCGCTGCACTCGTGATGACAGAGACGACCTACATCCTCTCCAAAATAACAGCGATCCCCTGACCCCCGCCAATACACATAGTCACCAGCGCATAGCGCCCACTAACCCGTTGCAATTCATAAATTGCCTTAGTCGCAATAAAGGCGCCAGAGCAACCCACCGGATGACCCAATGCAATCGCACCACCATTCGGGTTAGTTTTTTCCATATCCAGCCCCAGCCCTTTGGCGACAGCAATTGCCTGTGAAGCAAAGGCCTCGTTAGATTCAATCACATCCATCTGATCCAGTGACAGGCCGGCTTTTTTCAACGCTAGTTTAGTCGCAGGGATCGGGCCTTCACCCATAAGCTCATTGGCTACACCGGCAACCGCATAAGATACCAGTCGTGCCAGAGGTTTCTGTCCAGCCTTGTCAGCTACTTCAGCCGAGGCCAGTACCATAAATGCGGCACCATCATTCAAACCAGAGGCATTGCCCGCTGTAACCGTACCATCTTTCTTAAATGCCGGACGCATACCAGCCAGTGATTCCACAGTCGTGCCGGGGCGGATGTGTTCATCGGTATCAAAAATTGTTTCGCCTTTTCTGGATTTGATGGTAATCGGTACGATCTGGTCTTTAAAACGGCCTTCCTGCTGGGCGTGTGCAGCTCGACGATGCGACTCTACCGCTAAGGCATCCTGCGCTTCACGTGAGATATCCCATTTCTCCGCCAGATTTTCAGCAGTAATCCCCATATGCCCAACCCCGAAAGGATCGTTCAATGCGGCTACCATCATATCGATCATCTGGCTATCGCCCAGGCGAGTACCTGAACGTAACTGGGTCGATAGATAGCCCGAGCGCGACATCACTTCAACACCACCACCGATGCCGTATTCATAATCACCCAGCATAATGTTTTGCGCGGTAGTCACAATCGCCTGTAAGCCAGAGCTACACAAACGGTTGACTGCCATGGCAACTGACTCTACCGGCAGGCCTGCATTAATGGACGCAACCCTTGCCACATAGGCATAACGTGAATCGGTGGGGATACAGTTACCAACCGTTACATAATTGATTTTTTCTGCATCAACCTGAGAGCGAGCGATTGACTCACGCATGACGTCAGTGGCCAGTTCACAGGGTTCCAGAGAGCTTAGGCCCCCTCCAAAACTACCGATGGCAGAACGTACCGCGCTTAGAATGACGACATCTTGACTCATTATCTTTTCCTGTTTGTATGGTTTATAAAGCTGTATCAAATCTTGGTACGGCACTATAAGCCAGCTACCTGAATCAGGGAAACAATGTGTACAGCATTTGCATTTGATTTATCAATGCTGACTGTATCGAATATTGATAATCTCCGCTGTCTTCCTGCTTCGCCCTATCACATAAATCCCTTTAGGCGTCCTGCATTGTTCTACCTTCGACCATCCATAGTCTTGTACTTACGACAATCCATGGTCTCCAACCTTCTTTATTAAAAGTTTGAGAATGATCTTAAGCGTGATGATTTTCTTTTAAACTATGTTATAGAAAACAAAACAGGCGTAACCTTTACGCCAGATCAACACACAGGAGGACGTGGAAAATGAAATCAGGTAATAATCTATTTAATTGCATGATCTTCAGCTTACTGCTTATTGCTCCGGCAGCAAGTTTTGCCAACAGCGATGCCGCTGAGACCATCATCAAACAGGGCAGTATCGACGATGATTATTACGCGGCGGGTGGCAGCGTCATTATCGATGCAGAAGTCAATGGCGATCTCGTCGTTGCTGGGGGTGAACTCACCATAGGGCATCATATTGAGGCCGACCTGATGGCGGTAGGTGGTTCTATTATCATCCGTGGCATAATCCAGGATGACGTACGAACTGCAGGTGGAAAAATCAACATCGATGCAAAAATCGGTGACGACCTGATGGCCAGTGGAGGAGATATAGAGATCTCACCGGGAAGCAGTATTGGCGGCACAGCCCGCCTCGCGGGTGGTGATCTACTGATGGCCGGCACGGTAGGCAAAGATCTGCAAATCGCAGCAGGCAAAGTGAAAATATCAGGAGTCGTAGGCGGTAATGTCGAGATCAAGGCCGGTGAGGTCGAGTTGCTTGAAGGCGCAAGGATTGAAGGTAATCTCCATTACACAAGCCCAAAGGAAGCGACCATACATTCTGGCGCGACCGTTTCTGGTGATATCCGTTTTGATCAAGCCGAGTGGGACGAGTCATCCGGCGGCGAAAGCTTCTTTATTGCGCTAACCCTGATAGTGGCCGCTATCATCTTCTTTCTCGCCTTCCCAGATTATTCACTGGCCTCGGTAGAACGACTTCGCACTGACCCCTTAGCTAGCCTGGGTTATGGATTCCTGACATTCATCGTCACTCCGATTATTGTTGTGGTCATGGTGAGTATCATCATAGGTATCTGGTTAGGCCTTGCGCTGATGGCGATTTATATGCTGGCATTGTTAGCGGGGATGTTAATCAGCTGCGTGTTCGTTGGAGACTGGGGCGGCAGGGTGTTAAATAAAAACCTGTCAGGCAAACGAAACAGACTCATATCCATCGTGCTGGCAATCGTGGTTCTCACGCTGCTGGGTCAAATCCCTTTCATAGGTGGATTAATGTTTTTTGTGTTGCTGCTATCAGGGTTGGGAGCAGGAATACTTCAGTTGCGTTCGGTTTATAGAGTGGCTGGCTGAATGGGCGAACTTGAATGACTATGGTCCGCCAGTATGCAACAGAATCTGGCGGACCTGTAGTATTGATAGAAGCCGTTTTTTTAGAATCCTAAACTCGTAAACAGAATACCTGTGGTTAGATGCAGAATAAATTTTAATATGCATTTGATCCTGATAAAGCCATTTTACTTTTCCGCTGATCAACTAAAATAAGGATGTACTAATATGCAAATCCACAATCTATTATTCATCTTCGTAGTTTCTCTTTCCATTGTCTCCTGTGATGCCAATCATGTTGATACGGGTAACAAACAAATGTATGCAAAAGCGCAACTTATAACAGATCAATATTCTGGTCAGGGAGAAAAGTTAAACGAAGTCTACAGAATATTTAAAGCGATCGAGGAATCAGGAGAAGATCTAGACCTGGCCTATATTGGATATGGAAGGTTAAGTTACAAGGCTGGATATATTAATTATGGGAATTATTCTGAAAAAGCTTTAGATCAATCCAGACATTTCTTTGATTTGGCAATATCCCTCTCTCCAAAGTCTTTCGATGCCTATTTCTATGGAGCCTATCCATATATCTTCAGTAAAGATTTTAACAAAGCGCGAGTAATGGCTGAAAAGGCCCAATCGCTATTACCAGGATCGGGTAAGGTGGATTTGTTGTTTGCGGAAATTGCAAAAAAGGAAGGAGATTTAGATACGGTCATCGAAAAAGCAAAGAGAGCCTTACAGAAAGATCCTGGCAGGAAAATTACAAGAGATGCCTATGCATTATTGTCGAGTGCGTATAAACGACAAAAGAAATTCAAGCTGGCAGAGAAATCTTATCTTAAAGTAATTGAACTTGATCCAGAGTCACCCTGGGCGAAAATCAACTATAGTAACTTTCTTTGGAAATACATTAAAAATTATGATCAAGCGATTGAACAAGGAGAAAAAGCTTTAGCGTTAATGGATTTTGGTATGGGTCATAAAGTATTAAGTGATGCTTATTATGCAAAAGCTGCTCAGCTACACTGGGATGAAAAGAAATACCAGGACTCAAAGGAATACTTTCAGAAATCGATAGAACACAACCCTGAAAATGCAAATGCTTACTATGGTTTAGGTAGCTCCTATTATCATGTTGGTCATCAAAACAAAGATATTGAACAAATAAAAAAAGCAAAAGCTCTGTTTGAAAAAGCTCTAGAAATAGAATTAGATCATAAGCAGGCAAAAAGGGACCTTAAATCGGTGGTTAAATTAATAAAATCTATCGAAGTGAAGTAAATATTTTCAACTAACGTTTTCATTTTCATGCAAACCAGGGCCATGCGCGCGGAAATTAAATTTGTATCTAACCATAGTTATTTGTCAATAAAGATTAAATACAGTGCAAGAAATCGATGGCATAAATGAAAGAAGTCAGAAATGAGTGGTATTTCATTATAAGAAAGAAAAAAGCAGCTACCCTGAAGTCTGGACGCAGGAGTGGTTACTCAAACAAAAATACTTTGACGATGGATTCACCTGGTAGCGACTCAACCAAAGCCAGATACTTGCCGTCAGGTGAAGCCTTTAAATGAGAAATTTTGTTTTTGGTCATGTATTCATGTGATAGCGTCATTTTGCTAAGATCAAGTTTATACACACCTGAGCTTTTGCTGCCTAACCAATAATCGCTATTATCACCTTGCGAACATGCTTCCATATTATCTTTAATATGCCATTTTTGAGTAATCTCGAATTTATCGTTAAGCAATATAATATCGCCATTTAATAAACCGACCACAAGGCCGTGCTGAGGGATGTTGCACCAACTGGTTATACTGTAAGGGGGATTAAAGCTATTAATAACTTCATTTGTCTTTATATTGAATAACCCGAGTTTGCGAGCAAGATAGCTATAATAAGCTTCAGAGAAGTCAGTATCGTAACTGGCGTAAAAATTATCATCACTTCGAAAACGGATTTTGTTGACAGCATTAATGCGATTTTTAATTTCCAGATTGGCTCTGTTTTCCAGGTCGATAGTATCCGTTCCCCATATGAGGCCTGAAGTAATCAGGTATTTATCATCCTTCGAAAAGGCGAATCCACTGGGAGCGCGGTACCGCGGGGAATCCATAATTTTTTCGGCCTGTTCGAGTAACCAGACCGCGTCACCTGAATAGAAATATTTAAAACCGGGTGAAAAGCCGCTGATCTTGTCAGCAGCCATAGAGTCTAGTTGCCTGTCTAACTTCCAGTCAGAAGTTCTCCATGCCTGTAGATAGTTCCAGGTTGAAACATAGTATTCTTTTCCAGTTTCAGATAATTCAGCGTGTGTAATCCCTGTGTCCGTAACTTTAATATGTTTAATGGGTATACCATTGTCGACATTTATTATTAAAACATTTCCAATGTTGCTAATGATCAACGAGCTTGATTCAGGCAGGAACTCAATGTGCTGATATGAATAATCCTGATGCGTGTAGACTAACTTGTATTGTGCCTCCGCAGTCTGAACGGGACTGATTTTGAAAAATAAACTATCAGTGAAAGAGCAGCCAGTGAGCGCTATAAAGTAAAACCCAAGCGACACAATATAAACGACACGGCGTAACTGATTGGATTTGATATGCGACATAGCTGTTTTCTCGAGTTGTTATTTCTATTTTACATTTATGTGGCCATAAAACTGGTTCGAACAGAAAGAGGGCAAGGTAAAAAAGAAAACCTGATAAGACCCTATATAGGGTCTATAGTCCCCAACAAGTTTTGTTCGACGAACCATGATTCAAATATCTATAATCGATACACTTTATACAAAATTACAGCAATCCCCGAGCACTGATCGAACAAGAACAGGCTATAAAGATAGCACGAGAGCGGGCCGCTACAAATGGCTGGGCCTTTGCCGAGCCTTTGGAAGTCGTCATACGCCGGGGTTGGCTTGGTGGCATCAATCGTTATGAGATTGAAACCAATGCTGGGAAACGAGGAACCAAAGCTCGCTTTGTGATAGATGCAAAGACTGGAAGAATCACTTCTGAGGGGTATGTTTCTCGCTAATCCATGGTATCAAATCGTTAAATATCTAGTTGAGGGAAGATTAATCAGGGCGATATACAAGTGGTGATTGCTATAGTGCTGTGTTTCTTACACAATCCAGTCAGGGCAAAAGATAAACAAGGGCCTGTAGTTGATTGAATCTATAACAGAGGTTCAGATCATCAACCGCCTAAGGCCAGAGATGGATTAAAAGGAACACAGGAGAATTTCTTAAATGTTTTACCGTAATTATCTATATTTGGTGGGTGCCTTTATGGTTATCTCACTCACTGCATGTACATCCAATGACCAGGCACAGATAACAGATGCGGCAATGGTACCATTCAACGACTTGAATCTGGTTAACGCCGAAATACCTCCAGTACTTATCGGCGCATTGAAACACCCTTATGGCTTACCCTCTGATTCAGGCTGTGAAGCCCTGAGCGGAGAAATTAACGAGCTAGACTCAGTTCTAGGGGCTGATCTCGATACACCAGATAACGATGCCCATCCCAGTCTCATCGAAAGAGGCGTCGATAGAGTGAAAAGCTCAGCGGTAGGATCTATACGCGACACTACAGAGAGTGTCATCCCATTTCGAGACTGGGTTAGAAAGCTATCAGGCGCAGAACGCTACTCAAGAAAAGTTGCTGCAGCCATAGCCGCTGGAAGCATCAGGCGTGCATTTTTGAAAGGGGTACTGGTGTCGAAAGACTGTCGTTGAACCATTTAACTGAAACTCAGGTGAGGAAGGCCCTGTGGTGATTGTTTAAGAGGGTGTAATGTTCCCTGGTTGGGGATCATTGCTTGTTCTGGAGTGTTTCTATAACCCTAAGTTTGCAATGAAAGGCTCTTTCTTACACAATCCAGTCAGGACAGAAAAACAACCAAGGGCCTGTAGTTGATTGACACCACACTTTTAGAATCCGAAACCCGAAAACAGATCGATGCCAAGCTCGAATCGGCAGGTTGGGTTATTCAGGATAAAAGTCGTCTCAATCTATTTGAGTCATTGGGTGTCGCAGTTCGCGAAATGGACACCGATACCGGCCCAGCGGATTATCTGTTATTCATCGATGGTAAAGCCTGCGGCGTTATCGAGGCAAAGCGCGAAGGCACAGACCTAGGTGGAGTATCCGAACAATCTGCCCGTTATGCCACATCTACTGTAAAGTTTATCGAGCGCTGGGTACCTGAAGACCAGGCGCTACCTTTTCTGTATGAAGCCACCAATCACGAAATCCGCTTTCGGGATGAACGAGATCCCCATCCACGATCACGCAATGTATTTCACTTTCACAAACCAGAAACCCTGAAAGAATGGCTGGAAGAAATTCGCACCCTGAGAACACGATTGGCACAAGATCTACCGGAGCTGAATATTGAAAACCTACGCTCGTGTCAGATAGATGCCGTCCAGGGCATTGAACACAGTCTCAAACAAGCCAAACCTCGTGCGTTACTACAAATGGCCACAGGTTCCGGCAAAACCTATACCGCCGTTACCGAAGTCTATCGTCTGGCCAAGTTCGCAAAGGTCAAACGCGTCCTGTTCCTAGTCGACCGTGGCAACCTCGCCACCAATGCCAAGGATGAATTTGAACAATTCGTCATCCCCCATGATGGACGCAAATTCACGCAGCACTACAACGTCAATATTCTCGGTCGAGCGGGTATTCCCGATGCCACCAAGGTCACTATCTCTACCATCCAGCGCCTGTATTCCCAGCTCTCCAATCAGGAGCTGGATGACGAGGCCGACGAGCGTTCGGGTTTCGAGATGGAAAGTAACACCATGACCAAAGAGCAGAGGCCAGTGACTTACAATGCCAATACCCCCATCGAAGCATTCGATGTCATCATCATCGACGAGTGCCACCGCTCTATCTACAACCTATGGCGTCAGGTACTCGAATACTTCGATGCCTTTCTCATTGGCCTCACTGCTACACCCACCAAAAAGACCATTGGCTTTTTTGGGCAGAACCTGGTTAGTGAATACACTCACGAAGACGCCGTGGTCGACAAGGTCAATGTGGGCTACGACATCTACCGCATCAAAACCGAACTCACCGAACAGGGCAACAAAATCGAAGCTGGCACCGCCGTCGAAATCCGCGACCGCCTCACCAAACAAAAACGCCTTGAAGTACTCGACCAGGAAGAAGAATGGCTCGCCAGACAACTCGACCGCAGCGTACTGGCCCCCAACCAGATTCGTACCGTCATCCAGGCCTATAAAGATCGCTGTCTAAAAGAGTGCTTCCCCGAACGAAACTGGATACACAGCTCCCTCTCCCTTGAGGTAGAGGGCAGGGGTGAGGGTGAAAGCCGCATGGAATGGGTCCCCAAAACCCTCGTCTTCGCCAAAGACGACGACCACTGCGACCGCATCGTCGATGCAGTGCGCGTAGTCTTCGATGAAGGCAATGCCTTCTGCAAAAAAATCACCTACAAAGTCGGCAAAAAAACCGCAGAAGAATCCATCAAAGCCTTCCGCACCGATCCGCAATACCGCATTGCCGTCACCGTCGATATGATCGCCACCGGTACCGACATCCGGCCCCTGGAATGCGTCATGTTCATGCGCGATGTCAAAAGCCAGTCCTACTATGAACAAATGAAAGGTCGCGGCACCCGCATCATCAGCCGCGATGAACTGCACACAAATTCGTTGGGAACGAATTTGGTCGCACTTCAGTGCGCCTCGAAGGAGCGAGCGCGAGGGATGGCGCGAGACAAAGTCACCTATTACAATTCTGCGAAGGTCTGCTTACTGACCTCATTAAATTATCGAAATATGGGAAACTCAGATGCACGAATTAGAATCGATTAAGTTGAAGCTCCGTAAATTTGCAAATGAGCGCGATTGGGATCAGTTTCACTCACCAAAGAATCTTTCAATGGCTCTAATAGCTGAAGCAGCTGAACTCATTGAGCATTTTCAGTGGCTGACAGAAGAACAGTCTCATAATTTAAAAGACGATAAATTGAAAGAAGTAGAAGAGGAGATAGCAGATATACAAATTTATCTCATTCGTATTGCCGACAAATTAGGGATTGATCTTATTGATGCTGCAAAGAGAAAAATTGATATCAATGAGAAAAAATATCCGGCGTTAAAAGTAAAAGGAAATGCAAAGAAATATACTGAATACTAATTAAGGAGAGCTAGTAAATTGCCTAGACAAATATTTATATTCACTGCAGGAAACACTGATGCCCGTGAGAATCTTCATAAAACAATTGAAAATCCCATAGACATAAATAATGCTCTCGATTTATTTCCCGCAGAAAATCATGACGAAATTAGAAAAATTCATGAGAATCATGGACTCTACGCTTGGGGCGCAGTGCCAGGTTCACAAAATATACCGAGGTGGAATAGAATTCAATCTGACGACTGGATGCTATGCGCATATGAGAATACGTATCATTGGGTTTCACAGATTGTGGCGAAGTATGACAATGAAAAATTTGCAAGAGCAATTTGGGGTGAGGATGGAAATAATAACACTTGGCAATACATGTACTTTCTAACCAAGCCAAAAAAAGTAGAAATACCAGTTCAACGACTTGCGGATGTTCTAAATGCACAATATCAGGGCTTTACCCGAATTGGTGATGAACGAATAGGAAACATAGAGTCTCGCTATGGTACAGTTGATGAATTTATAAAAAATGCTTTTATTGAACGCATAGAAGAATCTGGTATGACAAACACTTATGGGATTATCCGATCCAATGAGGGTTCAGAATGGGGTGATGAAGAGGGTGATGTATATAAATTTGGAAGTACGGTGCCAAATTATACTCAACTATTGGAAGGTGCTCATGTAGTTGTTGATCGACGCATAAATGGAGAAGTTAAAATAATTGGATATGGAGAGCTAGAGAAAGCAGAAAAGTCCGGAGAATATCAAACCGCTAACAGAACGGCGACAAATTATGAAGCAAAGTTTAAAATTTGGAGAAAATTAGATTCTCCTTTATTAATTCCGCAAGATATATTGAGAAAAATCCAGTCGCTCCCTAGCTACAATATCCAACATGCGATTCGCATAGTAAATGAAGAAATATATATGTCTTTAATTAACAGTGATGGTGGTGTCGAACCAGAGGCTAGCGATATGGAAGAACTCGTAAGGCACTGTTCGAATTACCTGTTATCAAAAGGATTTCATTTTGAGAGAGACGATATTGCCAATTTGTTTTTATCCTTAAAATCTAAACCATTTGTAATACTCGCGGGTATTTCAGGTACAGGGAAATCTAAAATCATTCAATTGATTGGCGACGCTATAGGAGCAAAAGTCATTCTTATACCAGTAAAGCCAGACTGGAGTGACAATACTGACCTGATGGGTTATGAAGATTTTCAACAACAGTTCCGGCCTGCGCGGCTTACTAGAGCGCTTGTCCAGGCACATGAAAACCCGGATGTGCCGTATTTTATTCTTCTAGATGAAATGAATTTGGCGAGAGTAGAGCATTATTTCAGTGATTTCCTTAGCGTGATGGAAACCCGCGATTGGGGAGAAAATAATAAAATAATCTCGAAAAATATTTGTGAAGATGGTGGCTCGAATGTTATTCCGTGCGAGGAAAAAGCGCTCATCGAAAGCTATTTGAAAAAAGGGCTAACTATTCCGCAGAATGTATATATTTTCGGAACGGTAAATATGGATGAAACTACACACCCATTCAGCAGAAAAGTCTTGGACAGAGCGAATACCATAGAATTTAATCGGATAGACTTAAGGTTTGATCCATTACAGATTGGTGAAGAACCAAGTGGGGAATTGAATACGCTACGCAATGAGGCTTTAGTGTCTCCTTTCTTAACGTTAAGTGATGCCTATGAAGAAGATCCTAAATTATTTAATGAGGTAATTGATGAACTTGTTGTCATCAATAGCATTTTAGAAAAACGAGGATTTCATGTAGGCTATCGGCTTCGCGATGAGGTTTGTTTTTACATGTATTTGAACAAAAAAAGCGAACTATTGGATCGAAATATTGCGTTGGATTACCAAATACACCAAAAGGTACTACCAAGAATATTTGGTGGCGAAGAAGTACGTGATGTATTAACAGAATTGCGTACTCATTGTAATTCTGTCTATCCAATGTCATCAAGTAAAATCGACTTTATGATAAATAGGCTAGATCATGGCTTTACCAGCTTCTGGCTATAGTAAATCTCGTTCAGAGCTATTATTTGCCCGATGCGATGGTTTCACCATTTCATTGAAAGGGCCAAAAGTTCATGCAAAAGTAGGTAGGCTAGAATTACACAGCAACGTCACTAGTAAAATACGTATCGAAGGCCCTGATTTCCATTCTCTGTCTACCCCGGGCATTGAAACTGACGAATCAAACGTAGAAATTCCTGCCCCGTTATTTTTTGAGGAAACCGACTACGAACTTATTGTAGAAAAACTTGATTTAGGTGACTCGGTAGATTTTTATCATCGAACCCAATCGCTAAGAAATGCATATGGCAAGGTTGGCCGTTCGGGTAATGTTTCTTCAGCAATACTGAATTTTGGAAGTCAGGTAGGATATTCTGAACTCGTGTTTTCTCGGGCGGGAAGAAAAGCTGTTTCAATTATTATTGAAATATTTCCAACAAAAATCGACTATCAAAAAGACTGGAAAGAACTCCTTGAACGTATTTCAAGTTCGTTATTTAGTCTGGCATATGGATTTCTTACTAGTACATTCCAGACTGGCAAAGTAGCGCCAGAGCCTACCAAGACACTAGGTCAGTGGTATTCATTATTGGAACCTAGGTTTGAGGAATTGCTGCAGTCTGTGGATTACATCGCAAGAAATCCGAACTGTACTATTGTTAAACATTATACAGTACGACCACTTGCTCAAGTTAGGCACCCAGACAGGTCCGTTCGCCGTTGGTTGCAAAGGCATCCTCACGCAATGGATAAAGTACCGACTAATACTCCAGGAAGTATACAAACCATTTTAGGATCGTATTTGCCGAGAAGACTACCAGAGTCAAAGGCAAAGCTGACGTTTGATACACGTGAAAATAGATTTCTGAAAAAACTACTAGAAAATGTGATTATGAAACTTAGTAGGTTAGAACAGGTATATAGACAAAATTGTGAGGGTTTCAATGGTAGGACGTTAGATGAAGAATTCATAACTAAAGTGAAAAACCAGCAGGGGCAACTTCGTAGGCGTCTTCTGTATGACTTTTTGGCAGAAGTAGAATCAAGGCCATACGAAGGACAATTAAGCACCGTTTTACAATTTTCGCCAGGTTACAGGAACGTATTTGAAGTTGGTTTGGTATTGCAGCTTGGATTAGTTCTGTCTGAGGGTATTGAGCGAATTGAGTTGAAAAACGTTCACGAATTGTACGAAATCTGGTGTTTTCTTGAGCTTGATAAAATTTTGAGCGAATTAACTGTGGCAAAAACTAATTCAGTAGCTCCTTTTGAGAATAAAGAGTTGTATTGGGCGCTAGTACGAAATAAAGAAGGTGGCGCAAAATATAAAAATATTTTAGGGGATGAAATTCTTCTCCAATACAACACTTCAGAATCCACACCCACAGGATCACACCGCCCTGACAACTTGCTGAGTATTAAAAAAGCTGGTTCGGAACACCCATTTCGATTTGTTCTAGATGCAAAGTACCGAATCTTCGCTGACGGTTACCGTACTGGTCCAATGGTTGATGATATTAATGCAATGCATAGATATCGTGATGCTTTGGTGACGGTGAAAGGAACAGCTAAAAGATCCGTGACAGAGGCGATTGTTTTATTTCCCGCTGGTGATGAAGAGTCTCACTTATCTAACCAATACTATAAAAGTATAGAAAAAGTTGGGGTTGGAGCATTGCCGTTTTTACCTGGGAGTAAATTACTAGTCGAGAATCTGCTTAAACGCTGGTTAACAGAACCAACTACAGAGATTGATGAACATAGTGTAGGTGTGGAAAAACATAGTCGTGATGGTTTAGTTTTGCTTGGTCCGATTAGTCCCAAATTGAAGTTAGAAGATGTTGAAAGGTTGGGGTTTTATCACGTACCTAAAAGACAGTTGGCACTCGAAAATCGCCCAATTACACATGTCGCTTTATATGAGCCTAAGAGTAACGATCACGGCGGCATAATTCGTAGACTTTATCCGACTATAGGGTGGGATCTAGTCCCAAGAAATACATTAAATACCCCAGGAAGTGATTATAAAAATAGCGAAATGTACTATCGGATAGATTTAAACATAGAAGAAATAGAAGAACTAGTTGTTCCTAAGGAGCGTAGGGCATCGCCAGGAATTCGTAACCATAGATATATTCCGTTAAGTGTCTTTGACTCAACAAATATCATTGATGTTATGGCCGCAGATGAAGAGGTATCAAAAATGCGCCTTAGAGTTTATCGATATCTGGAATTTATGCGTAACGTAAAAACCTCTGATACCGACGATTGGCAACTAGAGGTTAGAGGAAGGAGCACAAAAGTGTTAAAAGTAAAAGATAATAATCTTGTTCTTGAGTCTGGTGATCAATCAATAATTCTTGGGATTCTCGATTCTAATATCTCCGTAGTACAAATTGTAGATAAGATGATAGTTTGAAAAATTAGGCGATAAAATTTGGAAAGATAAGTATCCGTAGATAATAATTATTGTAAATAAATTTACATGTTTAATACATTCTATAATGAGAAAAAAAGTAACTACAAAGGTTTGTTGGAAGCAGCTCCCGCCATCCCCGGCTCCCGCGGCACTCGAACCTCCATGTTCATCGCGCATGCACAGGACGTGAAAGGCGGTGCCGGGCAATACTTTACCCCGCGCCCGCTAATTCAGGCGATGGTGGAAGTAATGCAACCCAAACCCACCGACATCGTGGCCGATCCTGCTTGTGGAACCGGCGGCTTTTTATTGGCCGAGCATGATTACATGGCGACACAGGCCACCTCCAAAAAAGAACAACGTCATCTCAAAGAACACGCCTTACACGGTAACGATATAGTTGATAGCGTGGTGAGGCTTTGTGCCATGACAAATCGGCAGGATAGCCGATTTGGTCGCACGCAGTGCGCCCGAAGGGCGGAGGTGCAGAGATGTCCCGACTACAACTTATACCTGCATGGTATAGGTGGTGATGAGTGTCCAGTCACTTCAAATGATGCCCTGGCCAAAGAAGTTGGGGATGACCGTGTCGATATGGTCCTGGCCAATCCGCCCTTTGGTAAAAAGAGCTCCATTACCGTCATCAACGAAAAGAGCGGTAAAAAAGAACAGGAAAAGCTGGTCTATGAGCGAGAAGACTTTTGGGCCACCACCTCCAACATGCTCAAGATCAACGGTAAAGCCGCCGTAGTGGTGCCGGATAACGTATTGTTTGAAGGCGGTGCAGGGGAAAACGTTAGAAAGAATTTGTTAGAACGAACAGACTTACACACTCTGCTACGTCTACCGACAGGGATATTCTATGCACAAGGCGTTAAAGCTAATGTGATTTTCTTCGATGCCAAACCTGCATCAAAAACCGCCTGGACCAAAAAGCTCTGGATCTATGATTTTCGCACCAATGTGCATATGACCCTCAAAACCAAGAAGCTGGTAAAGAATGATTTTGATGAGTTCATTAAGTGCTTTAAAGCAGATGACCGGAGTAAGCGCCGAGAATCAAATAAGATAGATCGCTGGAAATCTTTTACCTACGATGAAATCATCGCCCGCGACAAAACCAACCTGGATATCTTTTGGCTCAGAGGTGAATCATTGGAAGATACGGATAACCTGCCTGCACCAGAAATACTGGCTGCAGAGATTGTGGAGCAACTAGAAGCTGCTTTGACAGAATTTAGGAGTGTTGAAGACGTGTTGGCTATAAATAATGTAACCGGTGAGGTTGACTAATGGCTATTCCAAAGTTTAATGAAATTATGCCGGCTGTATTGGCTGAGCTCGCGAAAGATAATGTAGGAACAATTGAATGGAAGCAGCTTGAATCGCCTTTGGCTAGGATTTTTCAGTTAACAGAAGAAGAGCAAGCAACCGAATATGAGTCGGGAAATGGCCGGATCTTTTTGGATAGAATAAGTTGGGCATTGAGCTATTTGTCCATAGTTAAACTGATCGAGCGGCCTAAAAGAGGGTACTGCAAAATATCGGATTTGGGGAGATCTTTTGCTGGCAATGAATCGGAAATAAAGAAGTACGTAAAAGAAAAAATTGCTGAACATGAGGCACAAAAGAAAGCATCGAAAGCAGAAGCTGGTAATGGGGAAAAAAGCGAGGGGTTAAATTCAGAAGTTACTCCTGATGAAGCGCTCGACCATGCTGCACAAGATATTCGTGAAAAAGTCTATGAAGATATACTCGATACGATTCTCACTAAAACACCTTATGAATTTGAAAAATTGGTGGTTAAGTTGTTGGATAAGATGGGATATGGAGGTCAGGTTAAAGATGCAGCTGAAGTGACTCAAGCATCAAATGATGGTGGTATAGACGGTATTATAAAAGAAGATGTTCTAGGTCTTGGTAAAATTCATATACAGGCAAAGCGCTATGCTAGGGAAAATACAGTAGGTAGAGAAGAGATTCAGAAATTTGTAGGGGCGTTGGCAGTAGCTCAATCTAATAAGGGTGTTTTTATTACCACTTCATCATATACAAAAGGAGCTAGGGATTATGCTCAAAGCTTGAACGGTACAACGAATGTTGTACTCATTGATGGTGTGAAATTAGCTGAGTATATCTACACCTATAGTTTGGGTATGCAGACAGAACAAGTTATAGAAATAAAAAAGTTAGATGCTGATTTTTGGGATGCAATGCAAGAAGATTAATACTTTTAATCAAATAAAAAATCAAACATGATGGTTCTCTAAAAAAATGGCAAGAAGAAAGGATTCAATTTTAAAAGACGTATTCGATTTGACAGCCCTGTTTCCCTGGTGGGTTGGCGTTGTTCTAGCTGCGGTGTCATATTTTCTTATTCACTACATTTCAACCATTCAAGTTGAACAGGTTAGTGGGTTAGATGCATTAGGCCCATATGTTTTTAAACAGCTAGCCGTAAACCTTTCAAAATACCTTCAATTTATTATGCCTTTAATATTTCTATTAGGGGCTTTGTATTCCTTAATACTGGGGCAGCGTAAAAATAAGCTTTACTCAAGTGTGAAAAATAATCCAAAACGTCAAGCATTGCTTGAGATGGATTGGCAAGAATTTGAATTACTTGTAGGTAAATACTTCGAGACAAAGGGATATACGGTAAAGCAATTACCTTCATCTGGTCCAGATGGTGGTGTTGATCTGGTAGCAATCAAAGACGGTGAGCGGTATCTTGTTCAATGCAAGCAATGGCGATCAACAAGCGTTGGAGTAAAGATAGTCAGAGAGTTACTTGGTGTAATCTCAGCAACTGGAGCTGTTGGAGGTTTTGTTGTTTCTTCTGGAAAGTTCACACGGGATGCCGAAGCTTTTGCCAGAGGAAGAAATATAGAG
Source organism: Gammaproteobacteria bacterium (assembly GCA_050298595.1). GTDB lineage: Bacteria > Pseudomonadota > Gammaproteobacteria > JACNJF01. The sequence goes on from JBNKUM010000117.1 coordinate 35,334, forward strand.
TTGATTGATGGAGAAAAGATGGTTTGTACAATTGGCTCTGATGTATCGAGTAATTCTTTCGAAGTTGCTGATGAGTCTGAGACTCATATACCCACTTGCCCTAAATGTGGTTCTGCTATGGTTATCCGATTGGCGAAAAAAGGAGTCAATGCTGGTAATGAGTTTTGGGGGTGTAGTACCTATCCAAAATGTAAGGGTACGGTCAACATATGAATTATAAATCTGCATTCAGCCAGTACATACATGCCACCAACATTACAGGCAGTAATAAAGCAGCATCTTATATTCAAGCACTCAACTGGCTAAGCAAAATACTAACTACAGAGCCCTTAGGTTTTAAAGACTGTATAGATATATGGTCTGTTGATTCAGTAGATCGATTACATGAGTTGTATCTGTTTGTGTTGCAAGAAGCCAGAAAAGGGAATGATAGCGTGTGGAATATTGAAGGCATTCCAACAAGCTACTTACAGAAAGGTTATTGTTCGGCTGCACTTAAAAGTTACCAAGAATTCCATGTTGAATATGCTTATCAACAGGAGCTTTTAAAAGCTTTCGATGAGTATAAAGGTGATGAATCAGGTGTTGCCGAAAAACTAGATAGAGAAATGAAATATCCCAAGTTCTTACTAGAAGGTCTGGATAAGAAGCAAGGAAAGGACGTTCATCGACTGGTGAAGACCAGGGTGAATCAGGAGGTTTTTAGAAAAATCATCTTGGGTCTGTATAACGAGACTTGCTGTATTACAGGATTGAATATCCCAACTGTAAATCGAGCAAGTCATATTGTGCGTTGGGCTGGGAATGAAAAGGAGCGTTTAGATCCCTGCAACGGTCTTTGCTTATCTGCCACCTATGATGCCGCATTTGATAAACACTTGATCAGCTTGGATGATGATTATCGGATCATTATTTCAAAAGAGATTTCTGATTATTATACGAACGATAGTGTTAAAGAGTATTTTCTAAAAAAAGAAGGCGATAAGATCGCACTGCCTTCTTCATATCTCCCCAGTAAAGAGTATCTGCAAAAGCACAGGGAAAAGTGTAAATTTTAAGCTGGTGTATCCTACGATTTTCGCTTTAGTCTGAGGCATACAGGTCTTTGTGGTTATTAAGGTTGTAATAACCTGGAAGTTGATGACCGAAAAACCTGGTAATGCCTTCGATTGGGTAAGGGGCAAATTTAAGCTGGGAATAGTTGCTTCTTGACTTTACTCTCCCAATTGCTATTCTTTATTCGCAATTCGCGAATAAAGAATGATGAGATGAATTTAAAGCCCCAGGATGTTCTATTTTTACTGAAACTGGTTTCTATCGGAAAAAAGCCCTGGACCTTTAATCAGTTGGCTCTGGAACTCAGCATGAGCCCTTCTGAAGTGCATGCAGCAGCAAAAAGAACCCAGGCGGCACGGTTAATGATAAAGGGTAATGAGAGCATTTACGCTAATATAACTAATCTGTCTGAGTTTTTATTGCGTGGGTTGCAATATGTTTTTATCCCAGAGAGGGGCGAGCTGAACCGGGGTATGCCGACTGCTTATGCCGCGCCGCCCCTGAATTCAAAGATTGTTTCAAATGATGAGCCGCCTCCTGTATGGCCTGATCCAGAAGGAGAGGTTAGGGGTGAGTCGTTTTCACCTTTGTATAAGTCGGCACCTGTAGCAGCAAAAAATGATGCAAAGCTCTACGAATTACTTTCGCTAGTGGATTCTATTCGGGGTGGTCGAGCAAGGGAGCGTGAGTTAGCAAAAAAGGAATTACTTAAGAGACTTGATCAATATGACTAGAGCTCAAAACCCTAATCTTGAAATATTGATATTTGCCATTAATCAGTTGGGTGAGTTGGCTGATGAAATGGTGTTTTTAGGCGGATGCGCAACAGGTTTATTGATAACCGATCCAGCAGCTCCTCCTATACGCATTACTCGGGATGTGGACGCTATTGTGCAGGTGTCTTCACGAGCTGGTTATTATCAACTCTCAGATAAGTTACGTGCGAAAGGATTCTCAGAAGATAGGAGTGATGGAGCTCCGGTATGTCGGTGGGTTGCTAATAATGTGGTTCTTGATGTAATGCCGCTTGACTCAGAAATATTGGGATTTGGGAATAAGTGGTATGCGCCAGCGGCTGAAAATGCTGAAATAATAAAACTATCTGATGGCAAAAAGATTCGTATGGTTTCGGCACCTTATTTTCTGCTGACCAAGCTTGAAGCATTTGATGGACGAGGTGCTGGTGATTATGTTTTAAGCCACGATATGGAAGATATCATTGCTGTATTGGATGGCAGGCCTGAGATAGTTGATGAGATTAAACTATCTGTTCCAGAGATTAAAAGAGCTTTATCAGAGCGCTTTGAAAGCTTGCTAAAAGACAGAAGTTTTGTAGAGGCTGTTTCTGGTCATATGCCTACAGATGCTACTAGTCAGGCACGTGTATCAATCATTCTCAAAGCTATAAGCCAAATAATTGAAATCGCATGAACGCCTCAGGGATCATAAACACTCTCTGGAACTTAGTCTGTAGATTGTGCTTGGTGATTTCAAATTCTATTCTATGATAAATGATCAAATCATCTGGCAATTACTAAATCGTAAGTGTCGGTCACCTGCAAGGAATAAACTGTGATTAATGCTTTATTAGAGAAGAGCCTTTTAGTTTTTTTATTACTATTAGCGTTTTACGGCGATGCTTTTGCGAGTGCTACACAGCAGAGAATAGATCGGGATATCGCCCAGGATAAACCCATAGTCATCCATGTGTCTGTAGCCTTAGCTGATAATAAGCATCAGTGGATAGCATCGGTTCCTGATGCTATCGGTAACGGTCAGGATCCACGTAACAATCTGTACTGGGGAGCTCGGTATGGATTGAAAACTTTTTTTGTAAAGGATGCTGGCTGGAAAATAATAGAAAAAATTCCCGTTCAGGACATAAAGGTATTAGAAAGATTGGTGTTTTATAAACTGATAAAGCGACATGGGCGACCTGTAAAAACTTACCTGATAGCTGATGCCTGGGATGGGCGTTATATCTCCGAAGCCATTCAACAGTTTTTAAGTTATAGCGCCGGGGCGGATGTAATAACCATAGATGTCCAGGGCCAGCTTAATCTGCAAGCAGGTGGCGCAGCACATTTAAATGTCTATATCGGACACGATGCCTTGATGGATTATTTCGGCTTGAAAGACAAAACCATTCAGAATCCAGAAAAGGTTGTTGTAGCGTTACAAAGTGATAGCATTGTGCTGGCCTGTAAAAGCAAACCTTATTTTGAATCCCGTCTGAAAGCTATCGGTTCTCACCCTCTGGTGTTAACAACCGGGTTGATGGCTCCTGAAGCTTATACTCTGGATGCAGCTATTATGCAGTGGGCTATGGGTAAAGATGATAATCAGATCCGTAAATCAGCAGCTGCAGCCTATGCGAAATATCAGAAAATTAATTTAACTGCAGCAAAGCGCTTGTTTGCTGTTGCTCCATAATTGAATATTGCTTTATTAATTTTGAACTCCATGAAACTCTTTTTAATCACACTGCTCATTTTTTCAGCCAATACCTATTCCGCATAAAGCACTTGAGGCTGCACAACCCGATAAGGTTTTTAAATACGCTGAGACAGGTTTTAAAGAGTGTGGTAAGTTCTGGCCGCATAAAACACATCAAAATGGTTTGTCGGTTGATTTTATGACGCCGGTAAAAAACGCGGATGGTGTATCAGTACTTTTACACACCTCACCATTAAACAAATTCGGCTATAACATCGAGTTCAATAAAGCGGGTGTGTATGAAGACCTGAGTATTGATTACGAGGCGATGGCCGCGCATGTCGTGGCACTACATAAAGCTGCAAAATCTCAGGGCTATGATTTATGGCGGGTTATCTTTGATCCACAATTACAAGCGGGTCTTTTTTTTAGACACAGTATTCAGACTACTTGAAAGCACATATTCAATTCTCTAAAAAAAAGATACTGGATCAGGCATGATGAGCATTACCATGTATATTTTCTGATACCTTGTGAGAAGTTGTAGTAATCAAGCGTTTAAGTGGCGAAGGTCATCCTGAGTTGAAAAAACAATTCGTTTCAGTATCTAATGACCTGATTTTAGGGTACTACACTTGAATTCGTAAATACACAGTGAATAACATGAAAATCCAGATACTCAGTGACCTACACAATGAATTTCTCAGAAGTGGTATATCCCACCTGCAGCATAAGTGGTCTGGTTCGATTCCTCAAACAGATGCCGATCTGATTATTCTAGCCGGTGATATCGACACTGGAACAAAGGGCGTCGAGTGGGCGATCTCTGAGTCGGATCGTTTAAAGAAAAGCATTGTGTATGTTCCTGGAAATCATGAGTTTTACGGGCATGAGTATTTTAGTATGAGTGCTGATATTTCTAGCCTGTGTAAGGGTAGTGCTGTGCATTGCCTGAATCCAGGTGTGTATATTCAGGATGATCTACGTATTATTGGCGCGACTTTGTGGACGGATTATAAGGCTGATATTTCAGTGCCACAGGACCTGGCTATGTACTACGTAAAAAAAGCTCTGGCTGATCATCGGAAGATTACTTTTAAATCGAAAAATAATTTCAGGAAGTTTCTACCTGATGATGCATGGGCGTTACATATAAAAGAGTTGAGCTTTATCGAACAGCAACTTGAAATTCCTTTTTCAGGAAAAACGGTTGTTGTGAGTCATCATGGGCCACATCCGATCTGTCAGCACCCATGCTATCCGGTAACTGAGATCAGTAGTGCCTTTCATTCAGATCTAAGTCGGGTGATTGAGCAATATGCTGTGGATGTCTGGGTCTATGG
>JBNKUM010000118.1:0-105145 GCA_050298595.1 Gammaproteobacteria bacterium
GTGCCTGCCCCGACTTATTGAGAAGTTACCTTTTCTGCTGCTAGCTTATTGATTTAACTTTGACAATATTCAGGTCTGTTAAAATGAAAAAAAACAACCTCCCCCGCAATGCGACGCTTAGAAACGTTCCACTTGGAATACTCAGTATTGCCATTAGCGCCTTGATACAGGCACAAGAGACCGTCAGTGAAACATATACCGCGCCCGACGCTTCACGCATAGAAGAGGTCATTGCCATAGGTCGGTTAAGAACCACCGCCGATGAACTTATACTCGAACGTATGGAGCAGGAAGTGGCGACCGATGCCATTGGAGCCGACCAAATCGGTCGCATAGGCGACTCTACCGTCGCTGCTGCATTGCGTCGAGTTACAGGGGTAACACTTATCGACGATAAATTTGTATATGTCCGGGGTTTGGGTGAACGCTACTCAAACACATTGTTGAACGGCGCTGTGGTACCTTCACCGGATTTGACACGCAGTGTGATTCCGCTGGACATTTTCCCTACCTCGGTCGTCAAGTCGATCGTCGTGCAAAAAGATTATTCCGCCGATATGCCTGCCTCTTTCGCCGGTGGCGTAGTGGATATTCGCACCAAAGGTATCCCCAATGACTTTGAACTGCTGTTAGAAGTAGGCAGCGGCTACAACAGCGAATCCAGCGGCGATTTTCTAAGCTATGGTGGTGCCAGCGACAACTTTTGGGGTGACGATGCCAGCTCCCTACCCTCCGAAATCAGCCAATCTTTGGTTACCTATAAAGGCAGCTTCGACAGGAACAACATTCTGGCGACTCTGAACAAAGATGGTACCACACATACGCTTGCTGAAGCTGAAGCCATCAATAAAGAAATCGCAACGGCGCTGGACCGCGACATCAATATCAAAAAGGACTCCGGTGACCTCGACTTCAACGGCAAAGTATCCATAGGCGATACGTTTTCGTTCAATCTGTTTTCTCTCAATAATATGGAGTTTGGCTACCTGGCAAGTATTTCTCGTGATGCCAAGTGGCGCAATTCCGAAAAAATTGAGCGCGAACTATCCTCTCCATCCGAGTTAGTCGACTTTGCGGATCAGTCCATCCACAGCATAGATTCTACAGCGAATCTCAATGTTGGTTTGCTATTAAACGATGAACACTCAATCGAAACGACCAGTCTTTTTCTGCGTAACACAGATGAAAAGATATCGATCACGGATAGTTTCGGCAGTAACCGACCACTGTCGAGTGGGGCCGGCGACCGAACTTATTCGATTCGTTATGAACAACGGGAACTCACCGTCAACCAGGTTAAAGGTGTGCACGAATTTGGCCTGGAAACTCGGGAATTGTTGGGATTGGAATCCCTGGCCAGGCTCGATGGGTTGAAATTCAACTGGTACTTCTCGGATAGTAAAGTTACTACCGATATCCCCAACGAAGTCAGCGTCGGTGCCGATGTTATTTTTGAACCCGGCACCCGAGAAGAACTTTCATCCTCTGTCGTGCGCACAAGTTCAGCAGGTGATTTCCGCTATACAGCGTTGGAAGACAATGTGGATAGCTACGGCTGGGAATTGGCCTTACCGCTCACTCTCGATCGGTTCGCTATGGCGCTTAGTGGCGGCTGGGACTATCACCGCAAAACCCGTACCTACAGACAGACGCAATTCAGCCTCGGAACCAATGAAAGCGATGCCGATTCCATTCTATCAGGTTCATTGGATACTGTTTTCAGCGATGAGATTATTTTAAATCCAGATTCAGGCTTTCGGCTTGGGATTATAAGCGGCAATGCTGAAAGCTATATAGCGGCCAACAAAGTTACCGCCATGTTTGGTAAATATGATGTAACCTGGAATGAGACTATTCGTGTTGCGCTTGGACTTCGTCAGGAAAATTATCAACAAGTCGCCGTGCCCTGGGCACCACTTAACTACACCGGCAGTCAAATCCCCACTGATGTCGAAGAGTTGCAAAGATCCGTGCTGAATGAAGAAGACACCTATCCCTCACTGTCAGTTGTTTACATGGCACAGGATTTCTGGGCACAAGATTTCCAATTGCGTTTTAGTTACAGCGAAACAGCCGTGCGTCCCGATTTGCGGGAGATGTCCAGCGCCAGCTACCGCGATCCAATAACCGATTTTCTTGTTTTCGGTAATCCCGATGTTATTCCTTCCAGGATCGATAACTATAGCGTGCGCGGTGAATGGTACTTCGACAATGGTGACAATCTTACCCTAACCACTTTCTACAAAGATATAACCAGCCCCATCGAGTTAACCGAAACCGCCGCTGCGGATGAAAATCGGGCTGTAAAGATTATTAATGCCGAAAGCGCTGAAGTCATTGGTTTCGAGGTAGAATTTTTGAAAAATCTTGGCGATGTGGCTGACATTCTTAACCCGTTCTTCCTTCAGGGTAATGCTATCTGGCTGGATACCAATGTCGTGGTTGGCAATCTGGCCGATGGACCTACTAACTCAGAGCGTCCACTTCAGGGAGCCTCCGATGCGCTCAACCTAATACTCGGATTCGATTCTCCCAACGGCCTTCATTCGGCCACATTGTCTTACAATACATTTGGTGAACGCCTTTATTTCGCAGGCCGTAACGAAGAGCCGGATGCTTATGAACAACCCGCAAACTCCCTGGATCTTACCTATTTCTTTTATCCCACAGATGAGTTAACCGTTAAACTGAAAATGAAAAATCTGTTGAATGAGGATATTGTCATTGAACGAAACGGTGTTGAATCACTGACCAAAACCAGAGGCCAGACATTTAGCATTAGTGCTAAGTACAATTTCTGATATTTTATTCTTGAATGTTACTTCTCAAACACACTGTCAGACGGTCGTTCTGAGATAGCAGACCCAAACTGTCGAGGCATGGATGCCGACGCCAAGCTTACAGGGGTGAGGCAAGCCTTTTGCTAAGGACTGCTTTGCGGCGCCACCGAAAATCCGCCACCTGTGATTGCGGGCTGGACCCCGGATTTGAGAGTGATTTCAACTACAAAGTTTTGCCAATGTGATGCTCTGTTTCTTTCGCCAGCATTTCCCCATCCACTCTTTCCCTAAAAAACCTCTCCAACTCCTGATTAATAATGGCGTGCAATTCTTCCTTTCCCACACTTATATTTTCGGCGCCATCACTTTGGCTCACCGCGACTTCTGCGCTCGTGTGCTTGTATTTAAGGTAATTCGCGCTTTCCCCAGGGGTAAACAAGTCCCCAATAATCAGGAGAAGTGAAATAGACTGAATTACGGTAAGCGTTGCCAGCACCTTCATACCCATACCCTGGTTGTCATGAAATTTGCGACAGGAAAAACCTAGCAAGCATATACACTTTAATGTCGGTCGCAAAACGAAGCGACTTTAGCATCGCCAGAAAAAGGGAGCAATATGGGATACGATGTTAAAAGCGCCATAACAATGAGTTAAACGCCTTAATTGTCTGGCACACCGGTTTTGAAAATTGTGACTTGCTATACAAAAAAAATGTGCCGCATTTCCTTTTTTGGAGTAACATTACAACCGATTGCATCATTTAATTAAAAAATTGCACCTCAATCCCCAATATGCCCTAGAGCAACAAGGTAACCTTAGGAAGGGTACCTCATTACCTTCACTAGTATACAGCTCGATCGAGTTGCGATTTTATTTCAGACTTATCCACAATAGCTATTTTTTATCACTACCATTAACGAATAGTTATTTGAGACACAAAAAAAATTCAGTAACCTGTGTCCAGAGATTCCACAATGAATCAGCAGGTCACTCTCGTGAAAGACGCTTTTAAAACTCCAGATGTTAAACCCCTTGTTGCTAGAATGGTTAACAATGGCTCTATAACCGATCCGGACTGTGCCAAAGGCAAGCTGCTAAACTGCGCTGCTCATTTATTTAAAACCAAAGGTTTTACGCGCACAACAGTTCGTGATATTGCCCGCGATGTAGGTATACTTTCCGGCAGTATTTTTCACCATTTTCCCAACAAAGAGTCCATCCTTTGCGGAGCGATACAAGAAGCGTTGTTAATCGCCACCGAAAAAATGAAAACCTCTCTAGAACTAGCTTCCACTCCCAAGGAACGACTGCTGGCCTTGATCCAATGTGAATTAGAAGCCATCCACGGCCTCACGGGAGAAGGATTCTCTCTGATGGTGAACGAATGGCGCAGTCTTAGCAGCGAGAGTCAGGCAGAGTTGCTGACACTAAAGGACGAGTACGAAAAACTTTGGATGGATACTCTGATTGAAGCCCGAGAAGTGAATCTAATTGCAGTGGAGAGTTTTTTAGTGCGACGTTTTTTGATCGGCGCTCTGTCCTATACATACAATTGGTTTAATTTCGATTGCGGCATGACTTTGGAAAACCTAGCCACCGATACCTTTAAGATGATCACCCAAGACAGTTTATCTAACATGAACGGGGCGCAGCGGCAGTAAACCCATCGTTGCATAAATTTTCGGCCCAGAGCCGCTTCGCTCCTTCTATAGCCACATTTTCAGGGTCGTGCACGAAAAATCAATTCAAGCTATCGGAGCGAACGCCGTCATTTTATCCAGGTCGCTACCCAGACTGTGTGAAAACAGACTGCTAAATTCGCCCTGCCGGCCGTGCAGCGCCATGTAGTTGAGAATCACTGTATCCACCAGAGCGGTGACACTGTTGGCAGCGGGCGATGAGGATGTATTGACATTACCGTCGGCGGTAAAACGGCCCAGCTGCTGTTGACTTTCGCTGAGCAACTGGGGTTGCCCCGCTGGGTTGTAAACCAGGAAAAACGCAGCGGCGGTCTGTTGATTGTCCCCTGTCCATACACCCTTGCCTCCCCCATCGATAGAATCATCCGTCATACCGTTGCTAAATACGGATCCGTCACTGAAGACGTAGAGCATTATTGGCGTTCCCAGATTGGCGGCGTATTGCAGACAGGCGCCGATACAGCGCCCGGCGCGTTCATCGCGCAACTCTCCGGTGGCGCGGTCTCCAGTGTGGTAATCGTAACCGCCCATGGTAATCGTGCCGGCCCCTGCGAGCCCGGAGCCCACCAACTTGAGAATAGAAGCTGTTTTGGCAAATTCCCTGTCGTCCATATCCGCCAGAGAAAAAGGCGCACTGGCATTATCATCACTGACCAGGAGCGAATCACCTCTCGGGTCAAGGGCATCCGAACTGCTGTACTTATTGGTCAGATAAGCGCTTTCAACATAACCGCAGCGCAGAAGGTCTTCACGAATCACCGCATCCTTGCTGCGGCCACTGTCCTTATACGGAGCTGTCAAACCCGTATCGACGGTACCGATGCGCGAGTGGGAAATTTTGGCAATTGCCTCCATCACCTTCACCCTATCGTTCTGTTGCGGAAAGAAAGTCGCCAGATCGCCCACATCCACCAACCCCGTAACATCGGAAATGCGATCAATTTTTGTCGGCCGCACTTCGTTGTTGATCATTGACATGGGCGCCATGGAATTCCCCCCCGAATCGCTGTTGCGAGAACCGATCAACGCCATAAGTTCACCGTTGGCTCCGGCGATATTAATGCCGTACATGGGATTATGGGGATTGTTTCCGGTATCGTTTTCGGAGCGCGCCGGAATCACGGCGCCGTTGATCAGGGCGCGGTTGGCGGCGCTGACTCGTTCCAGAATACCCCGCAGCATGGCGCTTTCGGAGTGAAAGGCCAACCCCAGTTCACGATTAATAAAATCGTTGCTGGCTGAATTGGCATTGGCGAGTGGCGGAAGCATATCCCCCGGTACTCCCAGCTTGCTATAGCCGGCTGTGCTTAGAAAATCCAGCTGTCCATCCATCCCCACCAATACGTTGGAACCGGCGATATTGGCACCGCCGGCCAGGTCGAAGCAGATAAAGGGAATATTACCGGTGGCACCGCTGCCGATACCGCACCGGGTTACTTCATTTTTAATGGCGTCGGACAAATAGTCGTTCCCCTGAGCCCAGGCCCGGGACAGATAGGGATTGGCAAACAGACCCAGCAGCGAGCTGCCGAAAACCGACCCCATACCTGCTTTAAAACCCTGGGCAATAAATTCACGGCGGGTTCGCGGACGACGGTGATCCGGGTGCTTGAGCGGCTGGTCCGGATTAAACAAGTTGCGACGCTTTGCCATATTCATTCCTGTCTGTTAACTTTTTCAATTTTTTTCTGGCTCAGGATTTTATTGCAGCAGCATCACGGCGCTGCTCAAAGCCGTACTGCAGGCGGCTTTAACGATTGTCTGAGTGCGGCTGGAATCGGTTCCACAGGTACTGCAATCCCTCAGCTGTACAATGAGGGAATCCAATTCACTTCGGGTAACGGCGGAGAGACTCTGGGGACCTGTCAATGTCGAGCCGGGGGGCAGGTCTGCGCCGGCGACGTCCGGCAGATAGTCGGTCAGCAGCCTCATCAGCAGAGGATCGATAATATAATCCCGCCCGGCCTGAGTACTAAACGCCATACTGACATCAGCACTGAAATTGAAATCCCGAAATACCTGCGCCCGCAACGCACTGTCATCCACCAGTTCCCCGCAGTAACTGGCCGCCAGCTGCACAATCCCCATCTGGTGCGAGGAAAGGAAACCATCGACATTGGGTACCGAAGGCATCTGTTGCTTGACGGTTGCGAACACTTGCTGAACATTCGCGTTGGCGCGAGTAACCCCGGTAAGCTTGGCAAAGGTCGCATCGATTTCTTCAAATGTCCGCAGCCCAAGCCGCGACTGTTTGTCGAAATCCACGGGTTCGTTGGGTACAGGTGCGGCACTCGAGGGACGATTGTAGCTGCGGGTGCCGAACTGATCGAAGGTAAGGAAGAACTCGTCCTGCTCCGGCCCCTGTTCCACCGCCATCACCGCCCCCAGCCGGGACAGACGTTGGCGCTGCTCGGCGGCATAGTCGGCGCTGTTGACTGTGACATCAATATTGGCAAATGCCTGTCCCACAGGCGCTTCGCGACCGTTGACACCGATGCGAATTCCGCGAATAGGGATAGTGCCCGGGTCGGCATCCGGGTCGAGAATCTGAAAAAAGGGCTCGCTAAACAAGTAGCTGGAGATATCGTAGACCTGCACCTGAAACACAACGTAGGCGTCGCTGATGCCGTCGAGCAGATGCGATACGCTGAACATCAAATAGAATTTTTCCCCAACCCCGGCTTCATAGTTGTCTTGGATCTGGTCGTCCGTCATTATCCGATTGTAAATCGCCAGCAGCCGCACCGTTCCTTCCCAAAGATCATCGTTGGACACTTCGCTGCCCAATACAAGAGCATAGCTGTCATCCCAGTCCGCCAGATTGCCGCCGCCGGCGACGTCCAAATCTCCTGTGAACTCACCGTTTACGTAAATACGCCGGCCATTGAGCGGATCGAATGTCGCCACCACATGCTGTAGCGTTGCCTGCAAAACTTCAGCATCGTCATCGGTTGAAAGCGCCGGCGTGCCGTTTCCATCGGTAGCAGAACTGCGATTGAGGAAATCGTAATTGTACATGCTTTGGCCGAGGGTGAAGTTGCGAATATCGTCGCCGCCGGAATAGGCAATGATCCGTGCCGGACCTTCCTGGGTAACGTTTCCAGGCACGACCCAGGCTTCGAGACTGTACTCCCCCGTAGCTGAAATCAGATCGTAAAGCTTGCGGCTGGCGGTTGTAGATGCCTGCGCCTTGCCACCGCTCAGCCGCAGGCCAAATGACGACAGTTTCTCCACCTCGCCGCTGAGATTTAAATTTAGCGCCGGGTCGACACCGCTGGTATCGAATGCCGTCGTGCTCACCGCTTTATCCTTGAATTCATACAATGCAATTGCATTGGTGTCGTTGCGCCCGCCACTGCTGGCCAACACGCCGTCTCCGGCCAAGTTTACCGCCTTGCTCACCACCAGTGTGTCTGTGTCGACAGCGGTGGTTTCAATGCTGTCGGCAAAGGTCTGAATCAGATTCTGAACCGTCGCCGCGTTAGTCGCACAGGTTTCTCCGATCGCGGCATTTTCCCAGCAATTGTGGAATTCATTTTTTAATCGGACGACAAAGCGCGAGTTCGCCGGGTTGTTCAAATCCATTTTGCTTTTGGCATTTTCATAGGCGGTGGCGATATCGCTGCTGGAAAAATACGGCTGCTGCTGCATGCGCTCGCCGTCTTCGGCGTGACAGGCCAGGCAGTTGGCACGATCCGGGTCTCGAAACAGATTCCACAGCAGAGTAAAACCGGCGGCGCTGTCGGGAAAAAACTTGGTTTCCCCCGGGTCGCGAATTTGATCGTCAGCCAGCGGCTGAAGCACAATCACGTTGTTTGCGCCACCCGCCACATTAGCCCATGCTTCGATATAGTTAGTGATAATCTCGGCGCACACCGAGGCGCTGCTCTCCCAGCAATTGTGACCGCCGCCAACTTTTTCCACCATGCGGGAACTGGAGGGCACGGTTAAATCGACAATACTATTGGCCGCGACATAAGCCAGGTTGATATCGTCGTCGCGGACAAAGGCCGGTGCCTGCCCGCCGCTGCCATGGCAGCCGCCACAGCGGTTTTCCCCCGCCAGATTGTTCCAGACATTGATTTTAAAATTCTTGACGTCTTCGGTATCCTCCGCCGGTCCTTTGTACACGACACCGCCGGTGGCGGGTGGTTCGGTCAAATCCGGGTTGGACGCATTGTCCGAATTGCTGCCGGAGCTGCAACCGGTAAATCCGGAAGTCATGCTGACGGCAAGCGCAACAATGCATAGCAGTTTTATGGTTCGCACCCCCACCATCTTATTCTCCCATGCAATAGTCGGCGGATTCGGCGAACACCCGCTTGAATTTGAAATTGTGACTTCGAAAGCTGGCGGTCATGGCCTCAATCTGGTCACGGTCGGCCTGGTCTTCCGGCTCCCGCAGGCACACAGCGCGAAATGCTTTCGTCACCTGACATTGAGCGAAGGCTTCGCTGCCGGCCAGCTCGCGGCCCATGCTGGCGGCGCCGTTGCCGTAGCCCGGCAGGCCGTCGCCGCTCCAGTCCCAGCCCAGGAGCTGGTTGGGCCCCTGGCGCCAATAGTTATCCCAGCGATCGTTTTCAGTAATATAACCGTAGGGAAAATTCGCGGCGTTAATCAGGTATTTGGGCTGTACCTGCCCGGGAGTGTATTCGATGCTGCCATTATCGGTATCCGGGTCATCATCGGGGTCGATAAAATTGTAGTAGGCAAATGCCTGTGCCAGCGGATCCATGCCACTGTGGCAACCGATGCAGTTATTCAAAAAAACACTGGAATCGCCGCCGGGACTGCGACTGACGTCCTGGCGGATACGGTCGGGAATACGGCTGGTATCATGCACCTGTTCTAGGTCATTACACAGATGGTTGAGCATGGTAAAACGGAAATTAGCGCGGTTGGTTCCGGCGATAAAAAAAGCCCTGGCAGCGGCACGGGAGGTGAGCACGCCGGCGACCGCGCCCGCGGGCAGCCCTGTGACGGACGACTGGGTGCGGCTGACTAAGTCCGTTTTAAAGTCTTTCCCCTCGCTCTCAAATTGTTCGTAGTGAGTATTGTCGCTGTTGGAATAGGCCGGCAGACCAATGCCATCCCGGCCGACATAAACAACATCGCCGTATAACACCGTACGAAAGTCCACTTCGTCGCGCACCAGCCCGATCACGGTCGCGGTATAGTCGTTGAGCGGTGCGAAAACGGTCTGATCGCGGTTGGTCCAGGGGGTGGCGAGATTTTTAAGCGTTACGCTGTAGAAATAATCATTGTCGGCAGCGTCGATCGCCATCAGCGCCGCGCTTACGCCATGACCATCACCGGCATTGATATTGGGGTCGCCACCGTTGCTGGCTTGCATGGAGTCAACCATTTCATTGAGCGCCTCTTCACTTGGCAGAACGCCCGTCAGGCGGTCGTAAATACGCCTGGCCTGTTCGTTGATATCCGCCTGGGCACCGGGCGCGAAGGCAAGCACACCAACGACACAACAACCGATGGACAACAGGCGTTTTCGCCGTGGCTCGCCACACCCGCTGCCAGAGGTCTTAAGGGGATTAAATAACGTCATGACAATTACGACCGCTCCATATCGCCAGAGCCCGCAGCCGGATAATGCTAACCCTATCGTTGCATAAATTTTCGGCCCAGTAGCGCTTCGCTCCTTCTATGGCCGCGTTTTCAGGGTCGTGCTCAATTTTTCTCATCCTCACATAGGGTTAAGCTATGCTCCGGTTAGAAAAATCTGCACGCGCTCCTGAAAATACCGCTCTAAAAGGACCCGAGCTCGAAAATTTATGCAACGATAGGGATAATGCTGTGGATCTCCTAGTTACTTTTATAAACTTTTCATTAGTTTCAAAATTTTTATTACCAATTTACCTTTTACTCATTTCACTCTTACAAAGGATTTGGACTTTCTTTTAATAAATTTTTAATAAACCTTTAATGAGCTTTAGCGAATTACACCCCGGTTATCCGACATGTAATTGGCCGTTTAATTTTTTAACCGGCAGGTTCGCTTCTTTCTCTTTTTTCTCTTAGCTTTTCTTTAAATCAGGGCTTATTTTTTATTTAAGCCCATTTTTCCAAGGCGGTTTGAAAAATGCTCTGAGTTCACAGGTTAAAACGAGAAACAGGTCTCATTTTTCAAAACCCAAATCAAGTTAGCCGTATTGTTGTGATTTAGTTCACACTTTCAACCGATCTGACTTTAGTGTTGTTCGAGAAGATCTCTATAAAAGTATTTGCATGCATAGTACACAGTGCCACAATAAAATTGCGCTTCTTTTATCAGAAAAAAATAACCATTGGTCACATTAAATTGGCGACAATTCCCAATTTAGTAAGAATTGAGAGGGGGTTCTGTTTCTAATATCCTATTGAAATAATAGCGTAACAATATCAGCTGAAGTAATGGATTATTGTTTTCAGGCACTGAATATTAGTGTGTTAATAAAATCGACACCAGAAAGAACATAAATACGTATAACTGCCACAAATGGTTCCATCGGCTCCGGCTGCAACTGTTGTTAGCCAAAAGCGTTTGCCAAAAGTGTTTGCCAAAAAGAGTTAGCAAGAAGCGTTAGCAAAAAGCATTGCCTGGGCTCATTGGCCTGTATAGCATGTACGCCTCGACTAGAAGCGTGTGCGCCCTGACAAGGTATTCGAGATATGCAAGTATCCAATCGCAAGCCCTGCATGAAATACGCCTTCTGTGGCATTTCCTCCGCTTTGGTAATGGCTTGTGGGGGCGGTTCCAGCGGTGATCAGGAGCCGGACCCGGTCGCGGTGGATCTGCCTATTGCCTATGTCAAACGCCCCTTGCCCAGTGACGACCAGGGCGCGCGCAGCGCCGATAACGTGCTCACCCCCGCCGTCTTCAACCCCGGCGCGGAGCTGATCCTCAGGGACAGGGCCTCCGCCGGCGCCGGTGCGGTGACGGTTACCGCCGGCGTTTTCGAGGCGGGAGAGCTTTACGATGTTAAAGATCTGGAAGCTTCCAGTGACGGCGATAAAATTTTGTTTGCCATGCGCGCCCCCGAAATTGAAGGCCTCGATGAGGATGAGCAACCGAAATGGAATATCTGGGAATATGAACTCAGCAGCGACACCCTGCGGCGGATTATTGAATCCGATATTGTCGCCGAGGCCGGCCAAGACTTGGCCCCGCACTACCTTCCCGATGGCCGCATTGTATTTTCGTCAACCCGCCAGCGCCGAAGCCGCGCAATTCTATTGGACGAAGGCAAACCGCAATACTCCGGCCTGGATGAAAGCAGAAATACTGAAGCCTTTGTGCTCCACGTGATGGACGACGACGGCGGCAATATCGAACAGATTACCTACAACCAGAGCCACGACCTGGACCCCACCGTACTGCAAAGCGGAGAAGTGCTTTTTACCCGCTGGGACAATATCGCCAACCGCAACAGCCTGAGTTTGTACAAAGTCGATCCCAATGGCCGCAATCTCAGTATTCACTACGGCTACCACTGCCAGGATACTGGCACCGACGCCAGCACCGCGGTTTTTTTACAACCGCGGGAAATGCCCGACGGTAAAATTCTGGCGTCCCTGCGGGCGACGTCCAGCCTCAACCTCGGCGGCGATATAGTGGCCATAGACAGCGCCAATTACACCGAAATCGATCAGCCGGTGGTGTTTAATTCCGGCGCCACAGGGCCGGGCCAGGAACCCCTGTCCACAGATACCGTGGTTACCACCGACATCGCCCCTTCCCCACACGGCCATTTCAGTTCTGCGTACCCGCTCTACGACGGCACCAACCGGCTGCTGGTAAGCTGGAGCCAGTGCCGCCTCACAGACCCGGACACTGAAGAGATAATCCCCTGCACTGAGGAAAACCTGGCTATTGAAAATGTACAACAGGCTGCGCCTTTCTACGGCATCTGGATTTACAACCTCGACGATGGGACTCAACGGCCGGTGATAACGGCCACCGAGGGTACCCTGTTTACCGATGCCATTACCCTGGAACCCAGAACAGCGCCGACGTATATCGCTCCCAAAGAAGCGGTTCCGCGCACCGCGCTCAACGACGGTAACAACGATGAAAACGAAGTGGACGAAGACCTAGTGGCCGAGGGGGTAGGGGTTATTCATATCCGCAGTGTTTACGACTTCGATGGCACAGATACATCACCGAACGGCATCGCCGACACCGCCGACCCGGCGTTGACAAGCGCCGATGAACGCCCGGCGCGGTTTCTGCGCATCGTCAAGGCAGTGCCGATTCCCGACCGGGATGTGCGCAATTTCGACAACAGTGCCTTTGGTGTCAACGCCAGCCAGTCGATGCGGGACATTATCGGTTATGCGCCAATCGAACCGGACGGCTCGGTAAAAATCAAGGTGCCGGCAGACATTCCCTTTGCCATCTCGGTACTGGATGGGCAAGGCAAACGTCTGCCGGGTTACGCCCGCCATCAGAACTGGCTGCAGCTGCGCCCCGGCGAAGTGCGCGAGTGTAACGGCTGTCACACGGCCGATAGTGAAATCCCCCACGGGCGCCCCGGCGCCGGCCCCGCTTCAATCAACAGTGGCGCTGTCGCCGTCGGTGAGGCTTTCCCAAACACCAATCCCCGATATTTTGCCGGCGATCCAGGGGAAACAATGGCAGAGATTTACGCCCGGGTGGAGGGTATTCGCACCCCGAGTCTGGATATCGAATTTGTCGACGAATGGGTGGACCCGGACAATGCCGCCACACCCGCGGCCGACAGCTTCGCGCTTGCCTACAACGACCTCGACACCCCCAAACCCACCAGCGATCAATGTATCACCACCTGGACCCCCCTCTGCCGTACCACACTGCATTACCCGACTCATATTCAGCCATTATGGGAAAAGGACCGCGGCGACAACACCTGTATCAATTGCCACAGCGACCAGGATGCCATGGGGAATCTGCGCGAGCCGGCGGGACACCTCGATTTGAGCGGCGCCACCTCCAACGCCAACACCGCCTACCTTGTCTCCTACCTGGAGCTACTGCGCACCGATGTGGAGCGCGAAGAAGTGGGCGGCCAACTACAACCGCGCCTCGAACTGGTCACCGATGCCGACGGCAACCCGGTTTACGAAACCAACCCGGACGACAGTCTGGTGACCGACGCCGACGGTAACCCGGTGCAGGCGACAACGACGATTCCTGTGACCCCAGCAATGTCGGCGGCCGGCGCCGCCGCGAGCTCCAACTTTTTTTCACCCGTGTTTGAAACCGTTGATCATAACGGCTTTTTGGAGCCGGCCGAGGTTAAACTGATCTCAGAATGGCTCGACATCGGCGCCCAGTACTATAATAATCCGTTCGATGCGCCTGAGAATTGACAAACCAGCCATACGGATGCCCATGATCGACACAAAACCGCAGTACCCGTGGGCATTGCCAGCCGCTTTGCTCTTAGTGTTACTGATTACCCTGCCGGTCCTTTGCGCCTGGGCCGATGAGACAGCTGAAAGTGGTGATGAGCTGTTTGTGGTCGTTATCGCCGACCCCTATATTGAATTACACAGCGGCCCCGGGCGGGGTTATCCCATTGTCCATGTCAGCGAAAAAGGTGAAACGGTTACCATCCTCAAGCAGCGCACCGACTGGTTTAAAATCATGACCGCGCGCGGCAAAACCGGTTGGGTGAAACGCGAGCAGATGCAGGGGACGCTGGGACTGGATGGCCAGAACGTTGAACTCGGCGACCCCACACAGTTGGATTATGTCGATCGGCGCTGGGAGATGGGGGTGCTCTGGGGCGATTTTGACGGCGCCAACGCGCTGACAGCATACGGCAGTTACCGTTTTACGCCCAACCTTTCCGCCGAACTGAAACTGGAGCAGGCGACCGGCAGTGTTTCCAACAGTAAAATGGCTAATCTGAACCTTGTCCACCAACCCTTTCCAGAATGGCGCTTTTCCCCGTTTTTTACCCTCGGCGTTGGCGTCATAAACACCGACCCGAGCGCGACCCTGGTGGAAACAGAGGACCGCACCGACAATGCCTTGTTGGTCGGCCTCGGCGCTTACTACTATTTTACCAGCCACTTTATGCTGCGGCTGGAATACAGCAACCATTTAATTTTAACCAGCCGCAACGAAAACGAGGAAGTACACGAATGGAAGGCCGGATTCAGCGTATTTTTCTAGAGCTGGCGCTCACCGCAACCCTCGCCCTGTGCTTGCCGGCGTCGTTGCAAGCACAGCAAGTCGGGGAAGAACGCCCCCCCGACACTCAGTCCGACGGCGACTCCACGGCCCGATCTGATACTCAATCCCACAACGAGAGCAACTCGGTGCTGGATAAAATTATCACCCCGGAGATGAAACGCCGGCGGGTGCGGGAAGAGAAAATCGACAGCGAAGATATCGAGGTGGGGATTTTCTACGGCATCATGAGTATCGAGGATTTCGGCAGCAACAGAGTCACCGGCCTGCGCTTTGCCTACCACGTATCGGAGGATTTCTTTTTTGAAGCCAATTACGGGGAAAGCACGGCCGAAGAATCCAGCTTTGAAGTACTGAGCGGTACCGCGCAATTGCTGACGGATGAAGAAAGGGAACTCAGCTACTACAATCTTACTATCGGCTATAACCTGTTGCCGGGCGAAGTGTTTATCGGCGAAAAGTGGGCCTTTAATTCCAATTTTTACCTGATCGCCGGCGCCGGTAATACGGACTTCGCCGGCGATGAAGTGTTTACCTATACCCTCGGCGGCGGCCTGCGTCTGTTCGCCACTGATTGGGTGGCACTGCATCTGGATATGCGCGACCATATCTTCGATCTGGATATTTTCGGCGAAGAAAAAACCAGTAACAATCTGGAAGCCCATATTGGGCTAACGTTTTTTTTCTAAGTCAAAGTCACTTCGGCATCGGTATCAGTACAGAGGGGAGAGAGCAGCAAGATGAAAGTTTTTTTTGCGGTATTCTGCGCAGCGGCGCTGACATTTCAAGCGTTTGCTGAAACCAAAAAACTCAGCGGCGCCGCCCCGGATTTCACTCTGAAAAGCCGCGCCGGTAAAAACCTGCGCCTGAAGGAACTGCGCGGGCAAGTGGTGATGTTGAATTTCTGGGCTTCCTGGTGCGGCCCCTGTCGCCAGGAAATGCCGCTGCTGGATCAACTTTATCAGCGCTACAATCGCGCCGGCTTTACTATTCTCGGTGTCAACCTGGATGCAAGCCCGGCCGATGCCAATCGCTATCTGAAAAAAACCGATGTCAGTTTTCCCATTCTTTACGATATCGAGAGCAGCGTCGGCGAGACTTTCCATGTCAGCGCCATGCCGACAACGATTTTGATAGATCGCAACGGCAATTTGCGTTATCAGCACAAAAGTTATAAATCCGGGGATGAGGAGAAATACCGCCAGTACATTCGGGAGTTGATTAGAGAATGAATAAATACAAACGGGCTCTCAACTGTATTTTCAAGTACATTTTCAAGTACAGCGCGGCACTGTGTCTTATTCTGCTGGGTGGCTGCAGCTCCCTGCCCAGCGGCATAGAGCCCTGGGTCAAACCCTATGAAAGACAACACCTGGCCGATCCGATTATGAGTTTCGAGCGCGATGCCGTCGCCACCCGTTATATCAACCACGTCTATGAAGCACGCGAAGCCGCCCGCGGCGCCGAAGGCAGCGCAGGAGGTGGTTGTGGCTGCAACTGAGATAACGCCGGCGGCCTGGCTGCGGCTGGCGCTGGCTTTGGTCATTGCCGCCGTGGTGGCACTGCTGGCAAAAATGAGCCTGGCCACGGTGCTGCCGGAGGATCGCCTGGATATTCTCTACCACAGCTTCGACGGCGGCGGCGTAACAATTGACGGCCCTTCGGTTTTAGTGCGCAAGGAGTTCGCCGACGCGGTATCTGTTTACGCCAACTACTACGCGGATTATGTCAGCAGTGCTTCGATCGATGTTGAGGTTTCCGGCGCCAGCCGTTATGCCGAAGAGCGCACGGAGTACTCCGTCGGCGCCGAATATCTGCACGACCGCACCATCATGAACGTCAGCTACACCAACAGCAGTGAAAATGACTATGACGCCGAAACCTTTGCCGTGGGAGTCAGTCAGGATTTTTTCGGCGATCTAACCACACTATCCATGGGCTTTAGCCTGGGTCAGGATGACGTCGGAAACAATACCGATGAGGCATTTGCCGAGGAAGCCGAACACCGCCGTTACAGCATCGGCCTGTCCCAGGTGCTAACAAAAAACTGGATCGCCAGTATTGGTCTTGAAACCGTCGCCGACGAGGGTTTTTTACAAAATCCCTACCGTTTTGTGCGCTTTCTCGCCCCATTCAGTGCCACACCTTTCGGCACCGAAGCGGAAAATTATCCCGAAACCCGCAACAGCGATGCCGTGGCGCTACGCACTATCTATTATTTACCCTATCGGGCCGCCCTGCGGGGGGAATATCGCAACTACAATGACAACTGGGGCATTGAAGCTGACAACTTCGAGATCCGCTACACGCATCCGCTGAAAAGCAACTGGATGCTGGAAGCCAAACTGCGTTTCTATAAACAGACCAAGGCCGACTTTTACAGCGACCTGTTCGAGTTTCGTAACGCACAAGAATTCAGAGCCAGAGACAAAGAGCTGAGTACTTACACCAACCGCACATTCGGCCTCGGTGTCACTTACCAACTGAAAGCGGACTTTTTATCTGCCTTCGAAAAAAGCACTGTCAATCTCTATTGGGATCATATGCAGTTCGATTACGACGATTTCCGCGATGCCAGAGTCAGCCTCAATGATCCGACCGTAAACGCCGGCGAGGAACCTCTGTACAGCTTCGATGCTGATGTGATTCGACTGTACTTTTCTTTTTGGTATTAGTGCTAACCCGGTCTCACACGTAGCTTCTCAATAACCCGGGGTATTTGTGCTTTCTATCCGGCGGCCATCCGCCTGACACTGTGCCGCCCCCGGATTATTGAGAAGCTACTTTCACACTACTACCCCTTAAAAAAATTTCACTGTAATGTTCTGCTACCATTTCAACATCAATGTCTACATCCTGTTTTGAGCGATACCAGGAGGAAATTGAAGTCAGCAAACCAGTAAAAGCGCGCACCGAAATATAAACATCCAGATGTGGGTTCATCTCACCACGCTGTTGAGCCCGTGCAAATAACTGCTCCAGCCGCTTGTGGTAAAAATGAGATTGGCTGCGAATATTACCGCGCCGCTCAATGGGAATAAATTGGCGTTCGTCGTTGAACACTATCATATAGGCCGCACGATCTTGCAGGGATATCAGCGTGTGGTTAAAAATCGCCAGGATCCGATCGGCAAATGATTGGTCTGTTTCCAAAAGTGACTCCAGATACGCCGTCTGGTACTTGATCCCCTCCAGACACACCGCCTCCAGCGCCGCCTCTTTGGAAGGAAAATAATAATAAAGGCTACCCTGCTTGATATCGAGCCTATTAGCGATGTCAATAGTAGAGGCACCGTGATAGCCCTTGTCCGCAAACACAGCTGCAGCCGCGTCGACAGCCGCTATATAGCGCTTGTCATATTTGGATTTCTTATCCACCACAAAAAGCTCCCGCCTTCCGTATCATTTGAAAATTTTAAAGAAATCTGCGTCATCAAGGAAGCAGCATCTCGCAAGTTCTCGTTGCACCGAAAGCGACATAGCGAAAATTTATAAATAGAGCTATAGAAAAACTTGCCATTCTATAAATTGACCTATAGAATTTCTATAAATTTATAGAAATATGCCGATGCACACCCACTGTGGTTAGCCGCTAACAGGGCTGTAGAATATAGAGCAAAAAAACAAGAGGGGTATTTTTGATGTCCCAAGAACCCGAGTTGATTTCCGACCAGGTGGTGCACCTGGATCGCGCCACCAATGTCCACTGGCATGCACTCGAAGTGGATAAAGCCGCCCGCTCAGCCGCCAAACAGCAAAAACCGGTGGTACTGTGGTTTACCGGCCTTTCCGGTTCCGGCAAGTCCACGATTGCCAACTTGGTTGAGAAGAGGCTGTTCGCGCGCGGCAACCACACTTACATCCTGGACGGCGACAATGTCCGCCACGGTCTCAATAAGGACCTCGGCTTTACTGAAGGCGACCGACAAGAGAATA
Organism: Gammaproteobacteria bacterium; assembly: GCA_050298595.1. Lineage (GTDB taxonomy): Bacteria > Pseudomonadota > Gammaproteobacteria > JACNJF01. The sequence goes on from JBNKUM010000118.1 coordinate 18,592, forward strand.
TTCGCCGTATCAGTGAAGTCGCCAACCTGATGACCGATGCCGGCCTGATTGTCTTGAGCTGTTTTATCTCACCGTTCAAGCAGGATCGGGAACAGGCGCGCAAACTGTGTGGCGCCAACAATTTTATCGAGATCTTTATCGACACACCGTTTGAGGACTGCGAAGCACGCGACCCGAAGGGGCTGTATAAAAAAGCCCGACGCGGTGAAATCAAACACTTCACCGGTTTGGATAGCCCTTACGAAGCCCCGGAAAACCCCCAGATCCATATCCAAACGTCTGAGCAATCGCCTGAAAAGATAGCCAGTGATATTGTCGATTACCTGGATCGAGAGAGTTTTCTTACCACTCGGGATGTATCTACTCAATGACCCGGGCACGGGACCCTGCAGGCCCCGGGCCCGTTGTATTTCTGCTTTCAATCCAGTTGCGACTATCAGATCTAAAGGTTGTCTTCCGCAAACTCCGCCAGTCGACTGCGTTCAATACCGTTGACATGCATAATGCTGGCGTAAGAATAACTTTTCACTTTTTCAACCAGATAAGTCAAGCCTGAAGTCAACGGTGTAATGTATTTATTATCGATTTGTGCGAGGTTGCCCAGCACTATAATCTTAGAATTTTTACCCACCCGCGTAATAATCGATTTCAGTTGAAATTGCGTCAATCCCTGGCTTTCATCAATAATGATATATGCATTATTGAACGAGCGGCCACGCATAAAGTTCAGCGATTTGAATTGAATATTGGCACGCTCTTTTACGTAATCAATACTACTGAAACTGTGTTCGTCACCGCCGTGCAGAATTTCGAGATTATCGTCAAAAGCCGCCAGCCAGGGAGTCATCTTTTCTTCTTCAGTACCCGGCAGAAAGCCGATATCTTCCGCGATAGACGGTGTATTACGTGCCACAATCAATTTGTTGTAACGCTTTTCCTCCATAATAACGTGCAGCCCGTAGGCTAGGGCCAGCAGGGTTTTTCCCGATCCCGCCGGGCCGGTCATCACGGTCATATCGGAATCCTCGTACTGCAAAACGAAAAACGCCATCGCCTGCTCCAGATTGCGTGGTCGGATTCCCCAGAACTCCTGATGCATCAGGCTGGAGCGGTTTAAGTCGATCAGACGGATAAAGTGTTGGTCCACTTCGCTGACAAAGCCGATGAATTCGGAGTCATCCAAAATGAACATATGCGGATAGGCATTCGGCAAGGTTTCCCGGGCGATAGTATGGATGGTCTCCCGGCCACGGCTTATGGTTTTCACTTTTTCCACCCGTTGCCAGAAGATACCGGGGGTGTATTCATAACCTCTTGCCAGCAGATCGATATCATCCAGTACCCGGTCCTTGCGGTATTCTTCCACATGTTCCAGCCCCGATCCCCGGGCTTTGAGACGCATATTGATATCTTTTGTTACCAGACACACCAGAGCCTCGGGGCGGCTCGCCTGCAGACTCAAGGCCACGTTGATAATGCGGTTGTCGTTGGCCTGTAGCCGCGTGCCGTTTAAAAACGGAATATTGTCATCATTTTTAATCAATTGATCCGGAAAGATCGCCAGGGTCCCACTCGGCATGTTCAGGCCGGCACCGGGAAATTTTACGCCTTCCTGAATTTCCCGGGGTTTGGCATCACTGAGGATATTGTCTATTGACTGAATGGCGATGCGGGCTTCACGGCTTACATCCTTATCCGGCCGGTCTTTAATTACATCCAACTCCTCCAGCACGGTCATCGGCAACACCACATGGTGATCGGCAAAAGCACTGATAGCGAGAGGATCGTGCAGCAAGACATTGGTATCAAGCACAAATATTTTTTCCATAAAGACGTACACCTGCTAAAAGTAGACGAGCATTAAAAGCGGGAAGTATTCGCTGGACGCAGCGACAAATTAATAACTGCCTAAATACGCGATAGATTAAGGTCGAGGTGAAGGTTAGACGGGAAAGGTGTAAATATTTGTTTTGAAAATTACTGATTAAGGATATGCGTGAAATCTTTTCGGCCGCTTTTCCTGGTTCATGGCCCCGAATCCGCCTGATCGGGATTTGATATGAGACAGAAGTAGTAGCTGTTACTCCGGCCGCTGACATTGCAGCGGGAAAACGATCTAACAATGGATGTTTCAATACAAACAAGCCCCTAGAGGTTAGATACTCCTTGAATATCATACCAGTTTGAAATATGTCAACAGGGGAAGCCGCCCCTATTGTGACACACCTATCGCACACTGGCACCTTTCCCAGCGCTCCCCAAAACCGTGGATGCCGCGCCAGCCGCGGCTTACAGGCTTTTTTTAGAACACCATTGGCAGACGTGCCCGGATCTAATTACTGAAAATATAGCGTTATATCGCGACCACCAAGCCGCCCCAAAAACCATGATCAATCGATCTAACCAGTGTGACACAGTTGGCAGAATAGGAAATATCCAGTTGGCATACTGTCTCACGTAGGCAGTTAGAGACCCGCAAGATGATTCCCACATCAGCAGTAAAGACATTACACACGACAAACCTGGCGCAGGAATGTCGTCAAACGCTACAAAGGCAGCGCTATATCCGCTCCACAGTGTCAGCGGTTTTCGCCTTTGCCGCCCTGCCGTTGGCACAGGCTGGGAGTCTCTCCAAGTCAGCCTCGGACAACCCCCTGAGTGACGCTTTAATCCAAAACCGCTTAAACCACCAATCTATTCACTTTGCAGCGATTCAACGGCGCCCAGTTCAGAGTGGGAGCACAGTCATTTATTCGCCTTATTATGATGCCCATACGTCCCTCCCCAGTATGGGCGCTGAAAGTATATCTGGCGCGCAGGAAATATCCGCCGACAATCTGATTGAGGTTCTGGAAAAACGCTTCAATTCTCCAGTATTGATGCTGCTCAACGGCAAATACGAGGGAGGTGTGGATTCCTTTTCGAAAGGCGTCAGCTATAAAGCCAAATGGTCTAAAAAAGGCTTTCATTTCGAGCTTAAGTACCAATTTTGAGACAATTTTTAGACACATCAGGCTAAATCAGGACTGGGAACCAAAATCTGAAACGCTTGAGCGTATCGAATTAGATTTCTTTTTCCCGCCAACGACCCGGTAGACATCGCTAATTTGTCACGAAAACATCAAATTTCTCTAAACAATTTAATCTACCGGAACCCTCGGCGCAGATACCATTCATACTGTTTAGGGCCGTGCACGACCCACTACCCATAAATTTTTACGCTGGCCCTTATCTACTGTAACGCAATTGATTTAATGTCCGTCAATTGATTTACTAGAACCCGCCAGCCACACTTGAGGAATCTGTAGTGCTGATCAAGACTAAAGCGCCGCACCAACTGACTGAAAATGATGTCACCGACCCCAAGCTTTACTGCAATCGTCGCCGGTTTTTAAAAACAGGTCTCTACGGCGGCACGGCTCTTTCTCTGGCCAGTTACCTGCCCAATCTGGCTTGGGCTTCAATAGCGGAGTTCAGCGATAAAATCGCCAGCGCACCCAACACCGTAAAGGTTGATGAGAAATTGAACAACTTCGAGGATATCACCCATTACAACAACTTTTACGAACTGGGCACTGACAAGGGGGATCCGGTGGAGAATGCCGATGCGTTAGTCACCGCTCCCTGGTCTGTCACCGTGGAGGGGGAATGCGCCAAACCCGGCTCCTACACACTGGAGGACATTCTTAAACCCCACGATTTTGAGGAACGCATATACCGATTTCGCTGTGTCGAAGCCTGGTCCATGGTTATTCCGTGGGTCGGCTTTCCACTGGCGGATCTACTGCAGCGTTTCCAACCCAACAATGACGCTAAATTTGTCGCTTTCGAAACACTTTACGACCGCAAGAATCCACTGCCGGGGCAGCAGCGTAAGGTCCTGCGCTGGCCCTATCGCGAAGGCCTGCGCATGGATGAAGCCATGCACCCATTGACACTGGTGGCCGTTGGCTTATACGGCAAACCACTGCCCAACCAAAACGGCGCCCCGCTGCGACTTGTCGTACCCTGGAAATACGGTTTTAAAAGCATCAAATCGATTGTGAAGATTCGCTTCACCAGAGAGCAGCCCGATACCAGTTGGAATATGTCTGCGTCGTCCGAGTACGGGTTTTATTCCAACGTAAACCCCAAGGTGAGTCATCCCCGCTGGAGCCAGAGCCGAGAGCGGCGCATTGGCGAGTTGTTTAAACGCGACACCTTGATGTTTAACGGCTACGAGGAGCAGGTGGCCGGCATGTATCAAGGCATGGATCTGAAACGCTTTTACTAAGGCATGAGTCGTTGACCGATGCGAGTGACAACCAAAGTAATAAAAACCCGTATAAAACCTCTTGTGCACCTGTTTGCACTATTGCCGTTTTTGCTGCTGCTTTACAGGCTGCTGAACCAGTCGCTGGGAGCAAACCCAATTGAAAGCCTCACCCACAGCACCGGACAATGGGGACTGAGATTTTTGTTGCTGACACTTGGTGTCAGTCCCCTGGTAAAAATCACCGGACTCAAATGGCTTATGCAACTGCGTCGCATGCTGGGACTATACAGTGCGTTTTATGTTTTGTTGCATTTCCTTATCTACCTGGTGTTTGACCAGTCGTTGTCACTGGACTATGTTTTAGAAGATATTGGGGAGCGCCCCTACATTACCGCCGGTTTTTTTGGCTTCTTGCTGTTAATACCTCTTGCCGCCACATCGCCTCTGGCCGTGCGACGGCGTATGGGCCGCCGTTGGAACCAGCTCCACCGACTGACCTACGCCGTGGGAGTGCTGGGTATTATTCACCTGTTGTGGCTTACAAAAGCGGATTTCGGTCAGGTTTGGATTTACAGTATTATTTTTTTAATCCTTATGCTTTTCCGCCTGCCTATAAGAGCGGGGAAACGATTTTTAAATGCGGTATCTTCTCAATAACCCGGGGTATTTGTGCCTTCGATCCGGCGGCCATCCGGAGGTAGTTGGCCTGACACTGTGCTTACCCCGGGTTATTGAGAAGTTACCTAAATGCGCAGTTAAACGGCTGAAAACCAAATAAAAAATGAGCCAATTGATCTCCAATAAATACCTGCCAATTTTTTTTCTGATCCTGGCCGGCGTTTGCGCTTCACATACCACTCGGAGCGGGGCGCTGAAAATCTACACGGAAGTAACACCCGTTCTCTCTTTTTTAAACAGTGACGGTGAGCTTGTCGGTTCGTCCGTAGAAATTGTAAGGGCTATCCAGAAAATGGTCGGCAATAACGACCCTATAGAAATAGTTCCCTGGGCCAGGGGCTATAGCTACATTACGCAACCGGAAAAAAGTAATATTGTTTTGTTTTCCGGCGCCTATACCGAACAGCGGCACAACCTGTTCAAATGGGTCGGTCCGATTGCCAGTGTAAGCTGGGATTTTTTTGCCACAGACGATTCCGACTTGGAGATCAACTCTCTGGAAGATGCCAAGGCGGTCGCAAAAATTGGCGTAGTCATAAAGGATGTACGGGTCAGAATTTTACAGCAACAGGGGTTTACCAATCTGGTCGGGGTATCCAATAACGACCAGAATATTAAAATGCTGCTTCGAAAGCGTATTGATTTATGGTTTGGTGATGCCATATCGATTCGTGGTTACTCAAAACAACAGGGAATAAACCCAATTCGTTTTAAATCCGTATATCACTATGCCGATCAGGGTTTGTTTATTATGTTTCACCACAACACCCCCGATGCAATCGTCGAGCAATGGCAGCGTGCCTACTGGCAATTGGTAACAAACGGCACCATCGGGAAAATTGCAAAAAAATGGGGCATCACCGTACCGGGTTACCATGCTTCGACGAATTCGACCCGTTAAGGAACGGGCACGGAATAACTTCAAGCTCCGCTATATGTCGATACTTATATACTCAAACGCCGCCCCTATTGCCTCCAACTGAGATGCCATATCTGCCATTGCCGCCGTCACTTGTTGTAAGCCCCCCTTCACGCCCAGTTCCACACGGGGTTTTTCTTCGCTGATGACAGGTAAACTAAACACTTTGATGCCGGGATAGGTGACCAGCACACTTTCCATGATGGGTATCATGGCGCTTTCGTACTGTCCGTATACCATTATCGCCCGCTCGGTGTATTGATCATCGGCAAGGTGTGCATATCGATTGTCCAGTACCCACTCGATCATCGGTGCCGCCATTTCCGGAAAACCGGGAACAAAGTGGTGATCGCGAATGGAAAATCCAGGAATGCGGTTGACCGGGTTGGGAATCAACTCACTGCCCCGAGGGAATTCTATCATGCGATAATGCACCGGTTTCAGTTCACGGTTGCGCTCGCGGGCAAAGTCCTTGAGGATTTCCAGACCCTGCGGGTGGCGCTCGGTGTGGGAGTTCAGTGCCCGGGCGGCAGCTTCGCGGGTAAGATCATCGGGAGTGCCACCGATGCCACCGGTGCTAAACACCAGATCCCCACTGGCGAAACTGTCGCGTAAAGTTGCTTCCAGGAGTTCGTTGTCGTCTCCTACAATCCGGCACCAGTTCAACGCCAGGCCACGCTGTTTGAGCATTTCCACTACGGCGGGCAGATGTTTATCCACCCTTCGCCCGCTGAGTATTTCGTCGCCGACTATGGTTAATCCAATACGCATGTAACCTCCTCTCAATAAAATTCCGATTGTAGCGAAAATTTCAGAGCCAGTCCGCTGCATCCCGACTGAAACCTAAAGGCGTTGCGTAGGGACGTGCACGAAATAACTTCCGGTTTTCGGTTTCGAGGCGCCCATCTGGTGTCGTTGCGAAAACGCCGGCATAGTGGACCTACGTCAAGTTTTCGCAACGGCGCCAGGCGGGATGGATCGGAGGCGAAAACCGGGAGTTATTTCGTGCACGTTCCGTATATACCCAAAGCGTTTGAGAATTAAATCATTCGGTTAGGCAGTTGGGATCGAATCTGTACTTCCCATTCAACCAATCATATATTTCCCGGGCACAGGGGTTGTGAAGGTAGTTTTTATATTTTTCAATCAGGTGGTTAAGCTCGCCATCGCGCTCCAGGTTGTCCAGACCCTTTACTTGAAAAGGAGCCAGGTCCTGGCTAATAAGACTGGCCAGTTGTTCGCCGCACAAGGTTCTGCACACCCTATCAAACAGCGTGTCAGTGCCCTGTTGATCGATATCGGCGCGAGTACTCTCCGTCAGTGATTTCAACGCTATCTGAGATAAGTGGGCCTGATTCATGGGGTTGATAGCCAGACCTGAAATATGTTCATTGACGACCCGCGCTCTTTCTGAGAATCCGTTGAGGTGAAGGAACAGCGAGCTTTTGGCTCCGTCATTGGCCAGCCCATTATCCCAGAGAAAGGGCGGGCGCTGGAGAATGTCGGCAACCTCGCTAATATGTTGACTCGAATAGCTGTCGGAAATCACTTTTGAACCGGTCCAGAAGATGTCGATATCAGAATCGAGCCGCGACCCGAGTGTAGTGAGATAGTCCTGCGGCCGTTGACCAAAAACTTTATCCAGTATCGGATCAAAAGAATAATAGGTGGGGCAGACGATCAGCTTTTTCGCGGTCGTTGTGTCCGCGATTTTGTTGACAATATTTATCTGCAGTTCAGCCAAATTGGCAATGGCTCCATACATATCATCGAACAAAATGCAGAGAATATCGCAACCCAGCGCATTGAGCTCCCTGACTTTACTCGACAGTTGCGCGGAGACTGTCACTTGGTCTCCAAGATACGCTTCGAAGGGACTCCAGCCAATTCCGAATTGCAGATTGCGAGTGTGAAACTCAGCCTGTAGATTAACGAGGTGTTCGGCGGTTTCCCGAGGCCAGGAACACTGCCATTTTTTACGCAGACAGGAATCCGCCTTGGGGGCGTAAATGTAAAAATGATAGCCGTTGTCTTTGAGAAATTCCGCGTAGGCCGCCCTGACCTGCCAACTCCAGGGAGTACCAAAAAAACCTTCTATTATGCCGCAATTTTTCATTGGTGACGCAGCTCCTTGAACACTTTGAGGTTCCTAAGTTGAAAGCGCTTCGATCTCGCGGGAAACAGCAACTTCCGTCAGGGGTACCGGCTTGCTGATACCATAGCCCTGAATAAAATCAACCCCGATTTCAACGAGTTTTTTCAGTGTTTTTTCATTCTCGACAAATTCTGCCACAGTTTTCAGTTGCATGGCGTGGCCGATTTCGTTAATTGACCGCACAAAGGTACAGTCGAGGGGCTGATCGACAATATTGCGAACAAAACTGCCGTCTATTTTCAATATGTCGATAGGCATATTTTTTAAATAGTTAAAAGAAGACATGCCAACGCCAAAGTCGTCCAAGGCAAAGCTGCAACCTTTATCGCGCATCTCGGTTATAAAATCGATGGCCCGGTTCAGGTTAAGCACCGCCGCAGTTTCCGTGACTTCAAAGCAGATTTGCTTATAGGGTACGCTGTAATACTCAAACCGGTCCAGCAGATACAACAGCATTTTGGTGTCACCCAGTGAATGACCGGATAAGTTGATGGAAAATCGGGTGTATTTGCGAATCTGTTCACATTGCTCCGTCAGCCAATGAAAAAAATGATTGACCACCCATTTGTCAATCTGGCCAATCAACCCATATCTTTCCGCCGCCTGCAAAAACATCCCGGGGGCAATCAACTCACCGCCCCGGGACTGCATGCGCAGTAAAATTTCATAGTAGCTATCGGAACTGGCCGCCCTCCCCTCAGTTGATCCCAGGGGACGGACTTCCTGGGCATAAAGTATGAATCGGTCCTGATCCAGCGCCGCGGCAATTTCTGTGGCCCAGTGCACCTCACCTTTGTATCGCGCCAGCCGCTGGTCCTCAGGTTGATAAATATGTACCCGATTGCGCCCTTCATATTTGGCGATATAACAGGCCGAATCCCCCAGATGCAGAGGGTTATCGGACTCCGGCACCTGGTGCAGGTCGACCAGACCAATGGACGCTCCCACAGTGTATCCCTTGTCCTCCCACTGAAAACGATAATCCTGAATGCGCCGGCGGATTTTTTCGGCGATCATATACGCCGGCCCCAACGGACAGTGCTTTAACAGCAAACCAAATTCATCACCACCCAGCCGACCCAGAATATCGTCGCCGCGAATTTGCAATTGCATTTGCTTGGCGAGTTGCTGCAAAAGCTGATCACCGGCGGTGTGACCGCAGAAATCATTGACTACTTTAAACCGATCCAGGTCGATATACAGCAACGCGTGTTCAGCGTGCTCCTTTCTTCCCGACTCCATCAGCGATTGTAAACGCCGTTCGAATTCCGCCCGGTTGAGCAGGTTGGTTAAAGAATCGTGAGCCGCCTGATAGAGCAGACGCTCGTTCATCGCCCGCTTGGCGGTGATGTCCCGAAACACCAGCACCGAGCCAAGACAGGCACCCTCGCGCTTCAACAGCGGTGTCGCCACCTTTTCGATATACAATTCTTCGCCGCGGCGGTTGGTGAGAATAAAATAGCTGGTTTCGCGTATGACTTTTAATTTATCCAGGCAGAGTTCAACGATATTTCTTTCAGGCCGGTTTCCCATTTCATCCCGGGTCTGAAAAACTTCAACCAGATTTCTACCTTTGCAGTCCCCCCGGTTCCAACCGGTAATCCTCTCTCCCGCGGGGTTGATATACTCTATCCGCCCTTCACAGTCGGTGCTAATAACACCGTCGTGTATAGAAGACAGGGTAGTGGCGGCCCTGTCTCTCTGCAGTTGTAAGTCGGCGCGGGATTCGGCTAAAGCCGCCAGCATTGCATTAAAGGATTCCGCGAAATAGCCCAGTTCATCATCTCCATCGACACTGGCGCGCATTTCCAAGTCCCTTTTTTTGCGGATTGCATGCACATCTTCATTCAGCCGTGACAGGCGTTTCAACACCATATAGTCAAGGAATAACAATATCAGACCCGTGGATACCATTGCCAGAACCGCCAGCGCCACAACCAACGAATCGCTGGTATGCTCTGCCTGCTCCATAATTTCGCGCCCGGTGCCAAGACGCAGAATCTCTATCGGCTTCCTGTTTATATCGCGGATATAACTGTAGGACTCAATTCGTTCGCTATCGAGGGGCTGAATTACCGTTTTGCGCCCTTGTTTTAGTAATTCCAAAACAGTGCCGTCGAACCCGTGCCGTGCCGTGGCAGCCTGTCCGGACAATGGCAACACATCAAGTTCCAGCAGCAACTTTTCCGACAGCGTTGCCAACGCAGTGGGTGTAAGCTTCCGGGCCATAATCAATGTGCCATTGACCGGACCTTCGCCGCTGCTGGTTAGTATCGGTTGCGACGAAAGCAGCCACGGCTCGCGCCCCACCTGCAGAAATCCGTTCACCCGCCCCGCCACCTCGGTTTGCAACAGTGTTTTGCGCCTGGCTGAAAAAGTACTCACTAACAAAGCGGGCAGAGGTGCCAGTTGCCCCTGCTCTTTATCCGCACCAGTGCCATAGACCAGTTCGCCAGCATTGTTATAGAAGGCGATAGCGTCGAGAGGAATATTGTGAAATATATCAAAGGTGATATTGGAATCGATATAAGACTGATGTTTTAGTCGCACAAAATCATGGGATTGATTCCACGCCGCCCAGTCTCTCACCAGCCCGCTGAGCGCGTCGATTTCCTGTTGCAGCGCATTGTGAGCCCGGGCCGTGTCTTTCTGTAAGGCTTTTTCCTCCAGCGCCAGATAGCCGTTTTGGATCCTGGACTCGATGACCCAGTAAAGCCCCACAATCAATAACGCCTGGGAGACAGCCAGTAGCAGCAATACTTTGCGGCGCAGGCTATGCCCCTTGTCGATGGCATCTGACCGGGAAATAGCAATTTTAGTGGATTCAGCCATAATTACTTCTGCAGCGAAAATATGCCCTATTAATACAATTTAGTTAAAATTTTCACATTCAGCCGAGTAAGCAACGATTACGGCCCTGATTTTTGGCCTCGTAAAGCTTTTCGTCGGCACGGGCAAAAACATTTTCGATGGTCTCTTCGCCGGAAAACACCGCCAGTCCCACGGAAATGGTGACCTGCACAGGCTTATTCTTAAAGCGAAAAGGGGTGATGGCGATGGTTTCGCGAATTTTATCGAGGATTTGCAGAGAAACTTCCCCATTGGTTTCCGGCAACAGCAGCACAAACTCCTCACCACCGTAACGGGCGATAAAGTCCACTTTGCGCAAGCGCCGAAAAATAGCACGGCTGAGCACGATGAGCACTCGATCACCGGCCTGGTGGCCATAACTGTCATTGATCTTTTTGAAAAAGTCGATATCGCAAATCGCCAGGGTTAGCGGGTGCCGGTAGCGCTTCCAGCGCTGGTATTCCATAAACACCCGCTCACTATAGGCTTGCCGGTTCGGCAATTGGGTCAACGGGTCCTGCAACGCCTTGCGTCTTTGCTTTTCTATATCGATTTTGTGCTGTTGCGCCTGAGCCTCCATGCATTCAACTCGGCTGACCAAAGCCTGTAACTGTTGTTCCAGTGGCGCGTCAGTGGAATTTTGACTCAGTTGAAAACGCTCCAACGCGGTTTGAATGGAATCTATGTGCGTATTTACCTGGCTTTTCAGGCTTTCAATGTCTGTGGCAGTGGTGAGCGATGTCTGCAGTGTCTGCATCTGTCCGCCCAGACTGGCTTGAAGATTTTCCGTTGCCCGGCGCATATCCGCCTCGGCGTTTATAGTTCCCCCCAACCGCTGACAGACAGTTTCCAGTTCCGTGTTGACCGTGGCGAGATATTCTTCAAACTTACGGTCGGAGGTTAAATGGGCTTGTATAACCAGATCGCGAATATCCTCCAGCGCCGGTACCAGTTCATACCAATTGAGTCCCCGGCCAATCCGCTGCCTGGTATCGGTCGCTTTTTCTTCCACACAGGCGACCGGTTCGACATTCTCCAGCAATTCCATCAATACCTGGGTTACCTTAGCGGATATATTGGAAAAGGCCGGTTCTCCAGCTTCTTGAAAGTCGCATTGCGCTTCACCGTCGGTTTCACTCCCACAGATTGCTGGTTCTGGTTCTGGTTCTGGCTCTGGTTCAGTTTTAGTCTCAGTAACTTCACTATCTGCAGTAACTTTCTGGATGCTTTCCGGCTGACTATCTGGCTTTTTCTGCGTGCTTACTTTGACAGTGGCAGTGGCTTTATCTTCAGATTTTCGGCTGAGTAAGCGGATCAGACTTTTGCTTAAGTCAACAATAAAGTCACGCAGAGCAAACAGCATGGCAAGGACAAAAATCCACACAAAATTAAACGTGGCAGCAATATAGTCCAGCAAGCCTTTTTCAGCATCTTCATCGAGTTCACAGTCAATTTCACCACCATCAAGCACTGGATCGTAGGGTAAATCGCCATATATAGTGGTCCCGCTAGCATCAATGGTTTTTTCTGCAAAAGCCTTACGTACACTTATCGTGCCTAATGGAATAACCACCAGAGTCAATACCGTAGAAACCAGCACACCAAAAGCCAGGGATATCGCCATGCCTTTAAAAATAGGATCAAAAATAATGACGCCAGATCCTCCGACCAGGGCTAACGCAGTAACGACTATGGGACGTGTTCTGGCTTTACAGGCACCTAATACCGAATCACAAACAGGCTTACCCGCTTCTATTTCATGCTTGGTAAAATCGACCAGTAAGATAGAGTTTCGTACGATAATACCGGCCAGAGCGATAAAGCCGATCATTGATGTAGCGGTAAATTCTGCACCAAACAACCAGTGGCCGGGGATAATCCCAACCAGCGTTAAGGGTATAGGTGCCATAATGACCGCGGGCAGACTAAAATTGCCAAACTCCATCACCACCAGCATATAAATCAGAATAATCGCCGCACCAAAAGCCATACCCATGTCACGGAATGTTTCGTAGGTTACCGTCCATTCACCCGCCCATTCAAAACCAGAAACCTGATCTGTATCTGGAGGGCCTGTCCAGGTACCTTTAAGTTCAACCCCATCTGGAGTGGTATAGTCTTCCAGTGAGTCTATAACATCAAACATGCCATAGATTGGCGCACCCAGTTTACCCTGAGTTTCACCAGTCACGAATTCGACAGGCCTCAAGTCTTTGTGATAGATCACCTGGTCCTGCACAGTTTGAGTGAAGTCACCAAGCTCACCCAATGGCACACTGCCACCAAATTGGCTCGAAACAGGCATCTCTTTGAGGCGAGCCAGGTCTGCTCGAACATCGAAAGGCACCTGAATTACAATGAAGGTTGGCTCAAGTTTATAACCATCTTTGACATCACCTAACACGTATTCACCCAGCGACATCTGTAATGTTCGGTTGATGGTATCCACTGAGATTCCACGTCTTACCGCTTTTTCCGTATCCACTTCAAAGCGCCAGACTTTATAGGGCTCTGCAATCAAGGTATCAACATCGGTAATGTTTTCCGACGCATTAAATCTCTTTTCCAGGTCATGCGCCACCTGTCGACGGATGTCTTCGTCAGGGCCATAAACCTCAGCAACTACCGATTGTAGAACGGGTGGACCTGGAGGCATTTCAACAACCTGAATCTTCACATTATCGTTATCACCAATCACCTCATGTAGACGAGCACGCACGTCTTCGGCTATTTCATGACTGCTACGATCACGGTGTTTCTTATCCAGTAACTGCACCTGAATATCAGCCTCCCAGGGCTGGGTTCTCAGATAATAGTGGCGCACCAATCCATTAAAATTGAAAGGCGACGATGCCCCAACATAGGTCTGCAGTGCAGTAACTTCTTCGACAGTCAGGATTTTCTCGGCCAACTCATTCACCTGATTGGCGGTGAGAGGTAAAGCAGAACCTTCCTTCATATTAACCACAACATTGAATTCGGGCTTGTTATCCAGGGGCAACATCTTGACCGGTACAGCCTTGGTATAAAACATGGATGCACACAAAAAGAATACGATAAACAGGCTGGCGAGGAAGATGCGTCCCTTAGTTTTGTTGGTAATTAAAGGAATGAGTATTTTACGAAACAGATTGCCCAGCAATTCATTCTGAGAATGTTCAGACTCTTCCATCTCCTTGAGCTTTTCCATTGATGGCTTAATACGCATGGCCAGCCAGGGGGTAAACATAAAGGCTGCAAATACTGAAAACAGCATAGCAAAAGAACCCAGTGATGGAATCGGTTCCATATAAGGCCCCATCATCCCACGCACAAACCCCATGGGTAATAACGCAGCGATTACGGTCAGTGTTGCCAGGATAGTCGGGTTACCCACCTCTCTCACCGCATCGATAGCAATATCAGTTTCGGTACTTTCAGCCATCAACCAGCGCCGGTAGATATTCTCTACTACGACGATGGCATCATCCACCAGAATCCCTATAGAAAATATCAATGCAAACAGACTCACCCTGTCGATGGTATAACCCGTTATCAGCGCATAAAATACCGTCACCAGTATGACCACAGGAATGACGATCATAACAACCAGAGCTGGCTCCCAACGAAAGTTAAGCGCAGCCCAGATTAAAACCACCACTATGCCTGTTGCTATGAATAACTTAAGAATCAGGCCATTGACCTTTTGCTCTGCTGATTTACCATAGTTTCGGGTCACAGCCACATGAATATTGTCGGGAATGACATTCCCCTTCATGGCTTCCACCTTAGCCAGGATATCTTCAGCTACTTCAACGCCATTCGAGCCTTTCTTTTTTGCTATCGCAACAGTAACCGCCGAGGCAGCGTAGGCTGCTTCAGCATTCTCTTCAAGGTGCTGGGCTGAGGTGTAATAATTGACTATCGATTTTGCATCGGCAGGTGCCGCAGTCACTCGTGCAATATCACGCACATAAACTGGAGAGCCATCATTGATCGCAACCACCAGACTTTCAATATCACTGACAGTTTTAAGAAAAGCTCCGGAATAAACCTTTGCGCTTTTATCATTGGATTCAATGTCACCCAGGCCGATTTCACTATTCGCTGTACGAATGGTATTAGCAATTTGATCCAGTGAAATATCATAACCGGAGAGCCTTTCGGGTAATATTTCAATCTTAAGCTCATCTGAGCGGCCACCCACAACAAAGCCCTGGGCGGCATTTTCAACCGTACTGATAGATTGTAGAACATCCAGAGCGACTAATCTAAGAATGGAATCATCGTGTTCATTCGACCATAGCGTAAGAGTCACAACAGGAACATCATCAACCCCCTTTGGCTTTACCAGAGGTTGATCAACACCGGGTGGTATCTTGTCCATATTGGAAGAGAGTTTGTCGTACACCTTGACCAGTGATTTCTCCAGATCCTCACCAACCTCAAACTGTACGGTGACCATGCCCTGGTCACGAGTCGCAGCTGAATACACATGATCGACACCAGAAATCTCATTCAGCATTCGCTCCAGTGGATCGGTCGCCAGCCTGGATACCTGTTGCGCGGAGGCACCTTTATAGCTGATAAAGATATCCACCATGGGGACTGATATCTGAGGGTCCTCCTGACGTGGTGTTAAAAACACGCCAAGAACACCTAGCGCGAAGCAGGCAATAAGTAGCAACGGGGTAAGTGGAGAATGAATAAAGGCCTTAGCCAGGTTACCGGCAATACCCAACGATTTATTTTTATGGTTTTTTGTATTATTTTGCTGTGTCATTGTCGGATATCAGGATTTTATACGTGAGTGAAATAGCCTCTTGTTGATAGAGAGGTTACTGACTGTCGCTATCGCTGTTACTTGTTTTGCTTTCTACATCCGGCTTCCACCCAGATTTGATCGTTTTTGGTGGCGCACTAATGATTTTATCTCCAGACTTGATGCCTGATAGCACGGTAACTCTAGTCGCATCATAGTCAGAGCCCAGCCTTACAATCCTCATCTTCGCCTGGTTTTCTTCATCCAGGATATAAACACTGGGCAGGCTGCCACGATAGATCACTGCATCTTTAGGAATAACAGGAACAAGTCTTCTATCTGCAGTAGTATCATTAATCGTCACCTCAGCATACAACCCTGGTCCACCTGGTGTGCCCTCTGGCAGATCAAACTTTACGGTTACGGTATGTTTTTGTTTATCAGCAACTGGATATATTTGAGCGACCTTGGCTTTGGTGAAACTATTGTTTATATCCAGTTTGACATCAACCAGGCTTCCTTTAGTCAAACCAAAAATCAGTCTTGCGGGGACTTCGGCCTGAATTCTAAGGTATTGGGTGTGAGCAAATTTCAGCAAGGGTGTGCCTGGTTGAACCGTATCGCCCTCTTCAACCATCTTGCGTACCAGCTTCCCATCAAATGGCGCAATCGCTCGAGCATCACGTAATTTGGCATCCAGTTCTTCCAGTCCAGAACGCGCCTTCATGACCATAGACTCTGCATTTTGCACCTGCGCTCCAGATGAATATAAGTCTCCATAGCGTTCGATATCCGGGTTACCAACGCCCATCATGTTACCCATATTTTTGGTAAACATATTGTCGAACAAAGTTGGCATACCAAGCCCCGGCATACCGCTCAGGCTTTCTGCACGGGGAGAAATTAATTCGCGAGAATATTGAACCCTGGCATTGCGTAAACCGGATTCCGCATTTGAAAGTTGGGCTAACGCAGCTCTGCGCTGGGCGACCAGATCATCATCATCAATCGAGAGTAGTAAATTATTTTTCTGGAAGAAGTCACCCTCTGATCCGGCAATATATTGAACCCGGCCAGGAACCTGAGCTGAAAGCGTCACCTCTTTATAGGGAATAACCGTTCCACCAATTTTTATTTTATTTCCGAATTCAGCAGACTCAACAGTCATCAACTGCCATGCATGAGTACTACTCGATAAAACAGTAAGTATTGTAGCTATTGCCAGAGATGATTTTTTGAGATGGTTTGATTTCATTTTTATATTACCAATATCGCTTGATCAGGCCGCTTTATTTATAGTTAAAGGCTGGACCTGAAACTTAATCCAGATCTAAAACCTTCTTTATTTTTAGTAACTACATCTGCTAATCAATTTTGAATTTGATGGATTAAGCTACTTATTACCCAATGTACTCTTTGAACCATGAGGTATAAAACCCGTGAAGTCTAGCAAGAATTCACTTATGGCGCATACATTAGACTTTTTGTTTTTCTTTTATCTCAAACTGGTGCCAACTTGATACGGGAGTATATTAGCAAGCATTAATATAGATATCAATGTAAGAATTATCTGCCTCTCCCAAAAAATCAAACAGTAATGATTTCTGACTCATCCGAACTACACTGAACTATCGACTATATATCGTAGAGCATTTAAACCTGTTCACATTGATTAAATCTGATTACCTGTTTAGTCCCATATCAAGGAAGACCTGAGCTAATCGAAGGTCTTCAGGGTGAGTTATTTTTATATTTCTACCATCTCCCTGCACCAGTCGAGGATGATAGCCGCTCAACTCCATAGCAGAGGCATCATCTGTAACTAATAAATTCTGGGTTAGAATCGACTCTAGCGCCGTATAGATTTTACTAAGATAGAATGCCTGTGGAGTCAACGCCCGCCACAGGTGTTCACGAGGCTGTGTACTCAACACAGTAAGATCAGTATTCGCCTTTTTTAATGTATCCGCCAATGGTGTTGCCAACAGTGCGCCATCTTCACATCCCCTGGCAACCTGTAATAAGAGGTCAAGATCCTGATGCAGGACAAATGGCCTTACTGCATCGTGGATCATCACTATACAGTCTGCAGTGAGTTGAGATTTCAATGAGCTGAGCCCATTGAAAACAGAGTGATGCCTCTGCGCACCACCGATACAGGTTAACAGTGGTTTATTGGAATGATATTTAAGTAGTGGCCAGTGATCATCGCTTTCACTCAATATCAACATAACGCCATCGATTGCGTGAAAACTAAACAGGTTATCTAGCGTATGCTCTAACACTGTTTTATCACCCAAAGACAGATATTGCTTAGGCCGGTCAGCACCTATGCGTGACCCTACACCCGTTGCAGGAATTACGGCCCAACATTGAGGATTAGTAGAAGACATCAGGGCTCACCTGCCGCCTGCTGCGGGTTGACTAATTGATAAAAGGTTTCGCCTTTTTTAATCATCCCCAGGTCATTACGTGCTTTTTCTTCGTAAGCATCAAATCCGTTTTGTAGATCTAAAACCTGAGCTTCCAGTTTGCGATTGCGCTCTTCCAGTAGCTTCAGCTTCTGCTTTTGAATTTCCAGCTCTGCAGATAGTTGCACGACTTCTGACAGGCTTCCATCACCAAACCAGAGTCGATACTGTAATACCAGAAAAGCAACGATTAATGCTGCAATCAACAGGCGCATCCCTTCACCTGTTCTATAATGTCAAAACATAAAAATCGCAATCTAAATTTTATTGAAAGCAGACTTTCCGGTAAATATAGCCTTGTCGCCCAGCTGGGCTTCGATGCGTAATAACTGGTTATATTTGGCAACACGATCAGAACGAGATAATGAACCTGTTTTAATTTGTCCAGTATTGGTTGCAACAGCGAGGTCAGCAAGGGTAACATCTTCGGTTTCACCAGATCGATGAGAAATAACAGCAGTATAACCGGCATTATGTGCCATAGAAATAGCTTCAAGAGTTTCTGTTAAGGTACCGATTTGATTAAACTTAATCAAAATAGAGTTTGCAATGGACTCATCAATTCCACGTTTCAGGATTTTTGTATTTGTGACAAATAAATCATCACCTACCAGTTGAACTCGATCACCTAGTTTCCGAGTCAAGGTGGCCCAGCCTTCCCAGTCATTCTCAGCCATGGCATCCTCAATAGTGATAATGGGATACTGGTCTACCCAGTTCGACAGATAGTCCGTGAATTGCTGAGAGTCAAAGGTGCGATCTTCAGAGGCGAGTTCATAGCGACCATTACGGTAGAACTCAGAGCTAGCAACGTCGAGGCCCAGAGCAATTTCACTACCAGGCTTAAACCCAGCACTTTCTATTGCCCGCAAAATAACTTCTATAGCTTCTTCATTTGAAGTTAAGTTTGGAGCAAACCCACCCTCATCACCAACATTGGTATTCATGCCACGCGAAGACAGTACCGACTTTAAAGAATGAAAAACCTCAGCGCCGTAGCGTAGCGCTTCGCTGAATTTTTTTGCCCCGATAGGCAAGATCATAAATTCCTGCAAATCAACGCTATTATCAGCATGAGCGCCACCATTGATAATATTCATCATCGGAACCGGCAGCGTCACCGCTTGCTCGCCACCCAGATAGCGATAAAGAGGTTGCTTGCTGGATAAAGCAGCAGCATGAGCATTAGCCAATGAAACCGCTAGCAGCGCATTGGCCCCTAAACGACTTTTATTTTCGGTGCCATCTGCAGCAATCATGGATCGGTCAAGGGTAGTCTGATCGTTACAATCCAGCCCCATGACACATTGAGCCAGTTCATTGTTGACATGCGAAACAGCTTTTAAAACGCCTTTTCCCAGATAGCGATTCTTATCACCGTCACGTAATTCAATCGCCTCTCGCTCCCCCGTTGATGCGCCTGAAGGCACAGCTGCACGGCCGATAATGCCACTCGATAAAGTAACTTCAGCTTCTACGGTTGGATTCCCTCTGGAATCAAGAATTTCGCGCCCTATTACATTCGTAATACTAGTCATCGATTTCTCCAATTAGATATTTGATTTACCTTTCAGCTTATCCGCTTCAGGTAACAGTTGTATAAACAGGATGCCTGAGAACCAGACTCTTCCCGTAATATTACATAAAGCCCTGCTCGTGCATGGGTTGAGATTTTACCACCTGATCGAGCATCTGTAACACAGTCAATAATGATTCCATACGATCCAGAGGCCAGGCATTCGGACCATCGCTTAACGCCTGTTGGGGATCTGGATGAGTTTCCATAAACAGTCCAGCCACACCTGCGGCAACCGCAGCTCGAGCCAGTACAGGCACGAACTCTCTCTGTCCACCAGATGACGAGCCCTGTCCACCTGGTAGTTGCACCGAGTGAGTAGCATCAAATACTACTGGTAACCCGGTATTGCGCATCACTGCTAGTGAGCGCATATCTGATACCAGATTATTATACCCAAAGCTGGCACCTCGCTCACACACCATAATCTGATCATTGCCTGTTTCCAGAGCTTTGTCAGTTACGTTTTTCATATCCCAGGGAGAGAGAAACTGGCCCTTCTTGATATTTACCGGTAATCCCTGCTTTGCCACATTTTGAATAAAGTTTGTCTGACGGCAAAGAAAAGCTGGAGTCTGTAAAACATCGACCACCGCAGCAACTTCATTAAGTGGTGTATCTTCGTGCACATCGGTTAACACCGCGACGCCAACCTCATCTTTCACGCGTTGCAAGATCTTTAAGCCCTGCTCTATTCCAGGTCCACGAAAACTTTTACTGCTGGAACGGTTAGCTTTATCAAATGAAGACTTGTAGATAAAGGATAAGCCCAATCTTTCACAGATATCTTTTAATTCTGTTGCTGTTTGCAAGGCAAGCTCTTCGCTCTCAATCACACAGGGCCCTGCGATTAGAAAAAATGGTTGCTCAGCTCCTACCTCAAACCCGCACAGATTCATTCTGCTGACTCCTGTTGATATTTTAAAGCAGCATTTATAAAGCTATTGAATAAGGGGTGCCCTTCTCGAGGCCTGGATGTGAATTCTGGATGAAACTGACAGCCAAGAAACCAGGGATGATCCGATAGTTCAACAATCTCTACCAGTTCGTTGTCTACTGAAACACCAGAAATCACCAGGCCTGCATTTTGTAAATCATCCAGGTAATTATTATTGAATTCAAAGCGGTGGCGATGACGCTCATCAATTTGTTCAGCATCCAGATAAGCTTTAGAGGCTAAGGTGCCAGGGATCAGCTTACAGGTTTGCGCCCCCAGTCGCATCGTGCCACCAAGATCAGTTTTTTCATCGCGCTGATGAATCGTACCATCCTGATTTTTCCATTCAGTAATTAACCCGATAACCGGTTCAGGCGTTTTAGGATTGAATTCAGAGCTATGCGCTTTACTCAGGCCCAATACATTTCTGGCATATTCAATAACGGCGACCTGCATACCCAGACATATACCCAGGTAAGGAACTTTATGGGTACGCGCATAATTAACAGCGAGTATCTTACCTTCAATACCACGACTACCGAATCCGCCTGGAACCAGAATGGCATCCAGTCCTTTTAAAACATCTACCCCATTATCCCCTATAGTATCTGAGTCAATTTTCACCAGGTTAACCTGAGTGTGGGTATGTATGCCGGCATGAGCCAGCGCTTCATTGAGTGATTTGTAGGCATCGGTGTGTTCAATGTACTTACCCACAAAGCCGATATTGACCGTGTGTTGAGGGTGTTCCAGTGAGTAAACAACTTCATCCCAGTCGCTCAGATCTACCGGAGGAAGATCAAGGCCAAACTTTTTCACCACGATATCATCCAGCCCCTGTTCGTGTAACTGGCGAGGAATCTTATAGATATGATCAACATCAACACCAGAGATTACTGCTTCGGGACTTACATTGGTAAATAAAGCGATCTTTTTGCGCTCATCAGCTGGTATCTCACGATCCGCGCGACACAGCAGGATATCAGGTTGAATACCGATTGATCGTAATTCCTTGACCGAATGCTGGGTTGGTTTGGTTTTAATTTCACCTGCGGCAGGCAGATAGGGCACTAGCGTAAGATGTAGGAACAGGGCTCTATCATGGCCGAGTTCAACGCCTAATTGCCTGATCGATTCCATAAAAGGGAGTGATTCAATGTCACCTACTGTGCCACCAATCTCGACCAGTACAATATCTGCATCATTAGTACTGCTTAACACAGATTTTTTAATCTCATCGGTAATATGTGGAATAACCTGAACAGTAGCGCCCAGATAATCACCACGACGCTCTTTGGCTATGACGCTTTCATAGATACGGCCGGTAGTATAGTTACTGGACTTACTGCTTTTAATTCCAGCAAATCTTTCATAGTGGCCAAGATCAAGATCGGTTTCAGCGCCATCGTCGGTAACATATACTTCGCCATGCTGGAAAGGACTCATGGTACCGGGATCGACATTGATATAAGGATCAAGTTTGATCATATTAATGCTCAAACCCCGAGCCTGTAAAATAGCCCCTAGCGAGGCAGACGCAATACCCTTGCCCAGTGATGAAACAACACCACCAGTAATAAATATAAATCGGCTCATATAGCTTGAAAAAAGTAGAGAAAGTGAGAAATCTGGACGGGTCGATAGCCTAGCAGATGAGCGTCTTTAACTCAATCGATATAGCAGATAACTAAGCGCTCTATTTAGTAGCAAGAATAACCGCGCGCAAAGGGGCCGGATAACCCTCCACCGTTTTATTTCGGTCATGGGGATCCAGACACTCAGGCAGTGATTCAAAAGGCATCCACTCAGTACTTCTCTGCTCCTCAATCGTAGTTTGATTAACATCTACAACCCTTATGTCGCTGAATCCACAGCGGCTAAGCCAGTGAGACAGTTCATCGGTAGTCGGTAAAAACCAGACATTATTCATACGCGCATATCGAGAACCCGGAACCAGAACCTGACCGCTACCACCTTCAATCACCAGCGTTTCCAGACAAAGCTCACCTCCAGGCTTGAGCAGTGACTTTAATTGCAGTAAATGATCAATTGGCGACTTTCTGTGATACAAAACCCCCATTGAAAAAACCGTATCAAACCATTGCATGTTTACAGGCATATGCTGTATGCCGACCGGCAGCATATGAATACGCCCATCCTGGATATAATGTTGTAACGCGCGAAACTGCAAATTGAACAGCAAGGAGGGGTCTATACCCAGTACCAGATCGGGCTCATGAGCCAGCATACGCCAGCAGTGATAACCATTTCCACAACCCACATCCAGTATACGTCGCTGTTTGAGTGGAGACAGATGTCGATAAATTCGATCCCATTTAAAATCGCTATGCCATTCAGTATCTATATACACATCTGCCAGCTGGAACGGCCCCTTTCGCCAGGGCTTTAAGCCCTGCAAGGCCTGCAATAGCAACTCACCCTGCTCACAGCCTCCACTAACCGTCACAGCTGAGCGATTTAACTGGATTTGAGCTTCATCAATGGGAGGAAGGGAATTTAAAGCCTGATTCCAGCGTTCGAAATCTCCATGATGCGCGGCACTGAACCAGTGCGGATCCGAAGTTCGCAATGTTTCAACCCAGCCCTGAAAACCAGATTGCTCAAGTTGTTGATAGAGTACTTCACGAAACATTATTTAATTGCCAGAAAAGAAACAAAATTAAAACAGTGAAAACTTTCAATCACTTCACTAAAGCCACATTCCTTAAGCCTTGTCAGGTGAAGTGATTTCTTATCCGGAATTAGCACTTTCTCCAGAGCTGTACGTTTCTGAGCGATTTCAAGATCGCTATAGCCCTGTAATTTTTTAAACGCCTGATACAGCTCTGTCATATTGACCTGAGTCTCAGCATCATCGTACTCAACCTTTTCACTCAGCACCAGCGCACCACCAGGACACATCCCTTGGTGGATTTTTGTTAATAGCGCTAAACGTTGTTCGGGGTTGATAAACTGCAAGGTCAGGTTCAACACAACCAGAGAAGCATTTTCAATAGCAAGCGATTCAAGATCATCACAAATCCAGTCAATGTCCTGGTCAGAATTTTTTTCTCGACATTTACTGATCATAGAGGGTGAGTTATCCACTGCTAAAATTGAACAGTTTCTTTCCTCAACCTGTTGGGCAATCACTCGAGACACAACACCTGTCGAACACCCCAGATCATAGACATTGCTATTTTCGGTAACAAAAATATCTGCATACAGAGCGATCAGACGCACCAGTAATTCATACCCTGGCACCGAACGACCAATCATGTCATCAAAAACCCTGGTCACCTGCTCATCAAACTCAAATGCCTTGACTGAGGTTAGAGGCCTGGAAAAAACTTTGTCTTTTGCTGTGATATCGGTCATGTTTCGTGGGTGGCTAGATGCTACAATCAAATTTTTGCTAATTATCGCACATCATTATGTTAAAGAAATGTCTTTACCCAGTAGCCGGTTATGGAACCCGTTTTCTTCCCGCAACCAAATCCATGGCAAAGGAAATGTTGCCCATTGTCGATAAACCTCTGATTCAGTATGCCGTAGAAGAAGCCATGAGCGCTGGTCTTGTGCAACAGGCATTTGTCACCGGCCGAACCAAACGATCAATAGAGGATCATTTCGATATCAGCTATGAACTGGAGAACGAAATAAGGGGCAGCGCTAAAGAAGATCAACTGAAAGAGATTAGAGATATACGTGACAATTGCGTATTTACCTACACGCGCCAGAAAGCGATGAATGGATTAGGCAAGGCCATTCTGACTGGAGAACCGATGATAGGCGATGAAGCATTCGGCGTGATCCTGGCTGACGACTTATGTATTACCGAAGGAGATTCGGTGATGCAACAGATGGCCGGCCTGTATAAACAATTTCGCTGTAGTATCGTAGCCATTGAAGAAGTCCCGGCAGAAGAAACCTATAAATATGGTGTGATTGCCGGCGAACAGTTTCAGGATAATATTTTCAAGGTCACCGACATGGTTGAAAAACCAGCCCCGGAAGATGCCCCTAGCAATATGGCAATCATTGGTCGCTATATACTCACTCCGGACATTTTTGATTATATCCGGGAAACCAAGCCGGGTTCGAATGGTGAGGTTCAAATCACTGATGCATTGCTTGCGCAGGCTAAAAGCGGTTGTGTACTGGCGTATCGATTCAAGGGCAAGCGTTTTGATTGCGGCAGTCTACATGGATACGTTGAAGCCACCAATTATTGCTACAACAAATTCCACGACCCTTCAGAGTAGTAGCAGGTCAGTTAATTTACCGTCTACATATATTTGTGGCGTAGTAGTACGTAACCAGGGCGGGACACGATACTTTTGAAAAAGACGTTTCAGGCGATGACTGCTTGAAGCGTCCGTCGAAGCGTGCTCAGTTCGAAAATGCAAAGCCAGTGTCTGCCCCTCCTCGGTCATCTTGAGTTTAGCTAGCAGCTGCTGCCGACTGATTAAGATATTCAGCGCTTTAATCTCTAAAGATGTATCTTCTGGCACATCGTAAGCCGGCAATAAATCTGGCTCCAGATAATCATCCACCATAAACAGCAAACCATCATAACAGCGCAGACTATAACCCTGGGCCTTAATCAGCGGCATTGCATCTGAGGCTGCCGAAACCTGTTTAAGAACCTGTTGTAGCTTTTTGAATCCAGGTTGCTGTTGATGTCTGGTATTTATCCAGAAACGTATAAGGTTCTTCTGGCGTTCAGCGGAAAGACGGGTTAAGGCGAATATATCCAGACAGGGGGAGGTTGAAAATAAATGATCCCGTGTACAGGTCTGTAAATCAATCTGTGCCAAATCCTCTAGCAGTTGATGCTGTTCCCTTTGCCATTCGCTAACCCGGTGTAATAGTGGAATCACAGCAGGCCAGCGCTGTTTAATTCGCGGCAGAATCTGGTGGCGCAGATAATTCCGGTCATATTTAAATGAGTCGTTACTTGGATCTTCTACCCACTGCAAATTATGTTGAGCTGCATATTGTTCAATCGCTTCGCGCTGAAAATTGAGTAGCGGTCGAAACAGCCAGCCCTGCCCTAAACGGGTTAAATCAGCGATGGCTCTCAAACCCGCCGAGCCAGATCCACGCATCAGATTCAACATCAGCGTTTCCGCCTGATCATTCATATGATGAGCTGTTAGCAGTGCATCTTGCGCAGTTAGCGCCTGAGAGAATAAATCATAGCGAGCCTGACGGGCTACCGCTTCGAGATTAGCGCTATCAGGATTGAGATTCAGATGATCAACCCGAATCTCCAGATTGTATTTTTCTGCCAGATCATAGGCCATCTGCTGCATCTGTAGCGCATTAGCTTGTAGACCGTGATTAATATGCCAAAGTACCAGCGAGTAACTATGCTGCTGCTGGAGCAGCCTGTGCAGCAACACACAGGAATCGATTCCTGCACTGAAAGCCAAATACAGTCGATTTACGCTTTCAGGTAATTTTTCCAGCGAGAGATGCAGGGAAGACATTGCATCAAGTTTCTATAAAGGCACCAAATCCCATTAATCGGTTATAGCGTTGATCCAGTAGCTTATCGATACCGATTGCATCCAGTATCTCAATATTTTCAGATAGATTTTCACGCAAGCTATGAGCCATCTGATCATAATCCCTGTGAGCTCCACCCAAAGGCTCTCCGATAACCTGATCGATGAGTTTGAGCTCCAGTAATCGATTTGCAGTAATGCCCATGGCATCTGCAGCCTGAGCGGCCTTATCTGAACTTTTCCATAGAATAGAGGCACAGCCTTCCGGTGAAATGACAGAATAGGTTGCATACTGAAGCATATTAACCCGGTCACCCACGGCTATAGCCAGAGCACCGCCTGAACCTCCTTCTCCGATGACAGTACAGATAATAGGCGTTTTAAGATCAGCCATCACATATAGATTTCGTGCAATCGCTTCACTCTGCCCACGCTCTTCTGCACCGATACCAGGATAGGCCCCCGGGGTGTCTACCAGTGTGATCAATGGCATTTTAAATTTCTCAGCCATCTTCATTAATCGCATAGCCTTTCTGTAACCTTCTGGTCGAGGCATACCAAAATTACGTTTTATTTTTTCTCGGGTATCACGACCTTTTTGCTGGCCTAATACCATCACAGGCTTTCCATTCAAGCGTCCGATTCCGCCTACCATTGGGCTATCATCAGCATATACTCGATCTCCATGTAGATACTCAAAATCCACAAACATCCGCTCGATGTAATCTACCGCATAAGGACGATTCGGATGACGAGCAATTTGTGAAATCTGCCAGGAGCTTAATTTGGAAAAAATTGAGTTGGTCAGACTTTCTGCCTTTTTTTCCAGAGTGCCAATTTCTTCTGTGATATTGATATCAGAGTCATCGGTTACATAACGTAGTTCTTCGATCTTGGCCTGAAGTTCAGCAATTGGTTGTTCAAAGTCTAGAAAATTTGGATCCATAGCGCTATAAGCCTGCCTTTATATTCGGTGTATTTATAGAAAACATTATTGTGTTATTGTTTGCGCATAATGAGTGATCACTGATCTTATACAAGGAATAAATTAAAATGATTCACTACGGGTTAGAAACAGGAATTGTATCGATTTAAGCTTAAACTGTCAGTAATAACCGATAATTTAACGCCAACAATTATTCACATAAAGACTGGTTGATACGTTCTAGCTGTGCCACCGGGTCGATATGTGCGGTAATGGGTCGACCAATCACCAGATAGCTGGAACCTGCGGCAATGGCCTGCTGAGGTGTCATGATACGCTGCTGATCATTACTATCTGAGCCTTCAGGCCGAATACCTGGTGTCACCAGTAAAGGCTTAGTGCCAAATTGATTTCGAATAGCTTCAGACTCTAGTGCAGAACAGACCATACCATCCAGCCCACATTCCAGGCTTAAAGCGGTCAAATCCATAACAGCCTGACCAGGTGTTTTTTGAATGCCTATTTGGTCCAGACCCTGCTGATCGGTACTGGTTAGAATAGAAACCGCAATCAAATACGGAGCCTGACCATCAAAATCATCGACTGCCTGTTTGGCCGCCAACATCATATTTCGACCACCAAGCGCATGAACATTAACCATCCATATACCTAGTCTGGCTGCAGCAGTGATCGCCTTATTAACCGTATTGGGAATATCATGAAATTTCAAATCAAGAAACACATCATAACCTCGAGAGACTATGGCTTTGACAAGCTCGGGCCCTGCAGCTGTAAAAAGTTCCTTTCCAATTTTAACCCTGCACAGGGATGGGGAGATTTGATCAATAAATTGTAGAGCATTTTTCGCATCGGCATAATCCAGCGCGACAATAATCTTTGAATCTGTTTTTTGCATATAAGTACTCAGAATTAGTGAACCGGCTTCAGGCTTGACCAGGATTTGCAGCTGGGACAATTCCAGAACATGCTTTGACTGCCATAGCCACAGATATTACAGGTGTATGCTACACGTTTATTTTTGATTTCCTTAAACTGACTAGTCAGATCGGGCCAGGTATCATCCAGATGTTGAGGGTAAGCCTTAAAATAGCGCATCGCAAATTCAAAAACGTCTAGTGCAGCTGACTGCTTGAGCGCCTGTTTGATAAATTCCAGCAACTGTTTGTGCTGATCTCCAGCCAGATAACTTTCAAGCAGTTCTACCGCCAGAGGGCTAACCGGCATTTTTTCATACTGCCTGTAAAGAAACTCCTGAAATCGCTGAGTAGAACCACGATTAAGTAATATTTCACGAGCAGCAGGAATCAATAGCTCGATCTGGTGAGAATTTGGTTCAAGTATCTGATCGAACAACCTGGTTGCTTTGCTTATCTCATTATTTTTCAAATGGACGTCGATCAATAACAGGGAGGCTCGCGTGCATTTACTATCGGTTTGCAGTGCCATATCAAGCTGCTCTCGTGCCTGTCTCAAATTACCTCTTGCCAGTGATTGCTGAGCCAGTTCGCAATAACAATGACTCAAAATCAGACGCGCATCGGGTTCATTCATATCAAGTAAGATTTTTGCTTCGTCTCTGGCTTCAAGCCATGACTTTTCCATACTATACAGTTGCAACAACTGGCGGTGAGCATGGGCATGTTGTGGATTTATTTGAACCAGTTCTTTATACAGATTTTCTGCACGATCCAGCAGACCTGCTTTTTGATAATCCTCAGCCAGCTCAGACAATGCCATAACTCTTTGGCCCTGTTCAAGATTGGGTCTGGCTATCAGGTTTTGATGAATTTTAATGGCTCGATCTACTTCGCCTTTACTGCGGAAGAGATTACCTAAAGCGAGATGGGTTTCTATGGTGTCTTTATCAACCTTGACCAGCTCTACAAATAACTCGATAGCTTTATCTGAGTTATTGGCCAACAGGTAATTCAAGCCCTGTATATAATATTCGGAACAGTTAGCAAAATCGCTCTGTGTTGATTTTGATGGCTTAGGCTTAGAAAAACGACCAACTAGCCATCCGCTAAATAAAGCCAGAAAAATAATGACTGGTAACCAGATATCCATACGAGGGATGGTAGTCTACCTGGATTAAAGCATCAATGATTTGAATCGGGAGTAAAGCTTTTACTTCTGATTATTTGCGCGATCACGCAACTCCTTACCCGGCTTGAAATGCGGTACATATTTACCCGGCAATTCAACCTTATCACCTGATTTTGGGTTCCGGCCCACACGAGGAGGACGAAAATGCAGGCTAAAGCTTCCAAAGCCACGTATCTCTATTCTTTCACCCATAGATAACGCGTTGCTCATCATCTCGATTAAGCTTTTCACTGCCAACTCGACATCTTTATACGCAAGATGACTTTGACTACGAGAAAGGTTATCGATCAAATCAGATTTTGTTAATGAAGGTATATATTCTTGTTCTTTCATAACAACGCCCCTTATTGAATAAAAGGGCGGGTAATTAACCCGCCCTTCAATTTTACTCGTCTGAACCTAGCTTCTCTTTCAGCAGGTCACCCAGACTGGTAGTTGCTGCACTGCTATCACTGCTGGCAGCATAATCCTGTAAAGCTTCCTGTTCTTCATCAGCATCTTTGGCTTTGATTGACAGAAAAACACTACGGTTTTTACGATCCATACCGGTTAGTTTGGCTTCAACTTCATCACCTTCGCTAATGAAAGCTCTGGCATCTTCAACGCGATCTTTGGCCATTTCGGATGCACGCAGAATACCTTCCAGTCCATCACCCAGATCAATGATAGCTGCTTTAGCATCTACCGATATGACCTTGCCTGTCACGATGCTACCCTTGGGGTAAGTACCGATGAAGTTAGCAAATGGGTCTTTATCCAGTTGTTTGATACCCAACGAGATACGCTCACGCTCAGGATCAATAGACAGAACCATGGCTTCAACTTCCTGGCCTTTCTGGTAATCGCGAACCGCTTCATCACCAGTTTTATGCCAGGATAGATCTGTCAGATGAATCAGACCATCAATATTGCCATCCAGGCCAATGAAGATACCAAAATCTGTAATTGACTTGATTTTACCACTGATCAGATCGCCCTTGTTATGAGTTGCTGAGAACTCATCCCATGGATTAGCCTGACACTGCTTCATGCCCAGAGAAATACGACGACGTTCTTCATCGATCTCAAGGATCATAACTTCAGTCTCATCACCCAGGTTTACAACCTTGTTTGGATTGACGTTCTTGTTAGTCCAATCCATTTCTGAAACGTGAACCAGGCCTTCAACACCATCTTCAATTTCAACAAAACAGCCGTAATCGGTGATATTGCTGACCTTACCGAACAGACGTGAACCTTCTGGATAGCGACGCATGATGTTAACCCACGGATCATCACCCATCTGTTTCAGGCCAAGAGATACACGATTCTTATCACGGTCGAACTTCAGCACCACAACTTCGATTTCCTGTCCGATCTCAACAACCTCTGAAGGATGCTTAACACGCTTCCAGGCCATATCGGTGATATGCAGCAGACCATCGATACCACCCAGGTCCAGGAACGCACCGTAATCGGTCAGGTTCTTGACAATAGCGGTAACCTTTTCGCCTTCTTTCAGTGATTCCAGCATTTTTTCGCGTTCTTCACTGAATTCCTGCTCAACCACTGCGCGACGAGATACCACAACATTGTTGCGCTTCTGGTCTAACTTGATGATTTTGAATTCTAAATCTTTTTCTTCGAGATATGCAGTATCTCTAACGGGTCTTACATCTACCAGTGAACCTGGCAGGAATGCACGAATTTCACCGATATCAACAGTAAATCCGCCTTTGACCTTTCCGGTAAAGCGACCGGTAACGATTTCGTCGGCTTCAAGCGCCTGCTCAAGACGTTTCCAGGCACGAGCACGTTTTGCTTTTTCGCGAGACAGTCTGGTTTCACCATAACCATCTTCAAATGAATCTAGTGCAACTTCAACCTGATCACCGATCTCGACGCTGAGTTCACCTTTTTCATTGTAAAACTGTTCTACTGGTATAACACCTTCAGATTTGAGTCCGGCATTTACGATAACAACATCGCGGTTGATACCAACAACCTCACCGGTAATTATTTCACCTACGTTCATATTTGTCTGAGCAATACTTGCCTCAAACATTTCTGCGAAACTTTCTGACATGGAATTTCCTAAAGAATAAAATAAGTAATCAGGCTAAGGAGAGCCCAGATTACAGTCTAGTTAAACAACATGGTGGCAGAGTGCCTGACACCACACCTAAAATTACTGACGCATAAGTGACTACACTTCAGTATTTGAATCGTTGATCGTTCGTATATGTTCCATCACCAGTTCAAATACCTGCTCCAGGTCCATCATACTTGAATCAACAACTACTGCATCGGTAGCTGGAATCAACGGAGAAACAGGGCGATTCTGGTCGCGCTCGTCTCTGATTTCAATTTCTTTTTGCAGGTCGGCGATGTTAGCGGATAATCCCATATCAATCAACTGCTTATAACGCCTTTTTGCCCTTTGCTCGGCACTTGCGTGCAAATAAAGCTTAATTTTGGCATCTGGGAACACCACGGTACCCATATCACGACCATCAGCCACCAGCCCCGGAGGCTGAAAAAAATCTCGCTGTAACTGCAACAATTGTTCGCGAATGCTGGGATATGCAGCAATAACGGAGGCAGATGCGGCCGTTTTTTCTTCACGAATCTGGCTGGATACATCGACTCCATCCAGATAAGGGATAGTCAATTCGTCACCGGTTTTAAAACTGATCTGCATTGAGCTTATAGCGCCCAGTACTGCAGATTCATCTGTCAGATCGACGCCTTTTTTTAATGCCTGTAATGCCGCCAGACGATAAATAGCCCCACTGTCCAGAATTTGAAACCCAAGTTCGCGTGCAACACGTAAAGCTAAACTCCCCTTACCTGAGCCACTGGGGCCATCGATTGTGATGACATATGCGGTCATGGCTTCTCCTCTACCCTGATATCGAAACCAGCATGTTTAGCCAGGTCACTAAAGCCTGGAAACGAGGTATTGACATTATCACAGTCATTAATCGTGATGGTTCCCTTAGCTCGCAGTGATGCAACGGCAAAAGCCATCGCAATACGATGGTCGCCATGTGATTCAACAGTACCTGATCCAATTTGACCACCCTGAATCACAATACCATCGGGCGTAGCCTCAGCAGAAATTCCCAGAGTGTTCAGGCCATCTGCCATTACCTGAATACGGTCACTCTCTTTTACTCTTAATTCTTCTGCACCTGTAAGAATGGTAGTGCCTGTGGCGCAGCTCGCTGCAACGAACAGTACCGGAAATTCATCTATAGCTAAAGGGACCAGGTGTTCAGGGATTTGAATGCCTTTTAACTGGGCACTGTGCACAACAATATCAGCCACTGGTTCTCCACCCACTTCACGCTCATTGATTAAAGTAATATCAGCCCCCATCAATTGAAGGATATCTATGACACCTGTACGGGTTGGGTTGACACCCACATGAGTGAGCGTGAGTTCGCTATCAGGGGTAATACTAGCAGCAACCATAAAAAAAGCTGAGGATGATATATCAGCAGGAACTTCTATGTTGCAGGCTGTTAATTGCTGTCCGCCCTTCAGACTGATGTGATTGTCTTCAGTAATCACTTCACAACCAAACCCACGTAGCATTCTTTCGCTATGGTCGCGTGTCGGGGCAGGCTCAATCACCTCCGTCACACCGTCAGCATATAGTCCTGCCAGCAGCACACAGGATTTAATCTGAGCAGAGGCAACCGGTAAGGGATAACGAATTGATCGTAATGGATTATTCCGGGCATGAATTGTTAAGGGTGCTGTGCCCCCAGCCTGGCTATCGACCCTGGCACCCATCAATTCAACCGGGTCTATTACCCGTTTCATTGGTCGTGATGATAGAGAAGCATCACCAATTAATACCGAATCAAATGCCTGGCCGCTTAACAAACCCACCAGTAAACGCATAGCTGTGCCTGAATTACCCATATCAAGTGCGGCAGCAGGTTTACACAGGCCATTCAAACCAACACCCTGAACGATAATTTCAGATTTAGTTTGCTGAATATCTACCCCCATAGCCTGAAAAGCTTTCAATGTATTCAGGCTATCTTCACCATGTAAAAAACCGGTGATTTCGGTAGTACCATTGGCAATTGAAGCCAACATGATAGAACGGTGTGACATCGATTTGTCACCTGGCACCCGGACATAGCCGTAAACAGGACCAGCAGGATTGCAGATATAAGTTGTCATTACTTAAGTAAGTTAGGGTAAATTGAGAAAGCGAATTGTACCTTATGTTATAGAAGGAAATTACAAAAGGTTAATTAATAACTATCAGAGCTGCCATACATATTAAAGTTTGCGTAACTGATCTCGCGTATGCTTCGCATCTTTGAAAGAATCGTGTAGCGCTTCAGCATCATGCTCCCTGATGGCTTTTGAGATCGAATCCAGTTCGCGCTGATAGCCTTCGATCAATTCCAGCAAAGCCTCGCTATTGGCCAGGCAGATATCACGCCACATCACCGGGTCGCTGGATGCAATACGGGTAAAGTCTCGAAAACCACCCGCAGCATAACTAAAGATCTCATCCTGATCACTCATCTTGGATAAATGTGATACCAGTGAAAAAGCCAACATATGTGGTAAATGTGAAGTAGCCGCAAGCACCCGGTCATGATGCTGCACATCCATGGATTCAACCTCTGCTGAACAGGCTAGCCACATATTACGCACGGTTTCCAGCGCATCGGCAGATGTCTCAGCTATGGGTGTTAGAATTATTTTCCGATTTTGATACAGGGTAGCAAAGCCCGCTTCAACACCACTGCGTTCAGTACCCGCGATAGGATGACCCGGTACAAAGCGTGCTACATTTTTGCCCAGGCGTGCTCTAGCACAATCAATGACGCTTGCTTTAGCACTTCCAACATCGGTAATCACAGCAGTTTCTGAAATCGCATCTGCCAGTTCAGCAAACACAGCATCCATTGCTCCTAAAGGCACTGCAACCACAACCACATCAGCATCTTTAACCGCATCGGCGATCGTTGTTTGATAGTTATCCAGAACACCGAGTTGCACACCCAGCTTTAGATTTTCGACATTACGGCCATAACCGGTTACTTTTTTTACATACCCAGCCTGTTTGAGAGCCAAAGCAAGCGAGCTGCCGATCAAACCAACACCGATTATGCTTAAATGATCAATCATTGGTTTTACATTCCAAATAGCTTAAAGATTCCTTCGCCCGCATGTTAAAGCGCAATTTTTGGATAAGAGCCGAGAATTTTGAATAGTGCCGCCTGCTTCTGCAAGCCTTCCAGAGCAATAGCCACATGCTCATCGTTTTGATGGCCATCAATATCGATAAAAAACACATAATCCCACAAACGATCTGGCGAGGGACGTGATTCAATCTTATTCATACTTATTTTATTTTCCGCCAGAGGCGACAGCAGTGAGAGTAATGAACCCGGCTGGTTGCGCGTGGATAATAACAATGAAGTCTTATCGTGTCCGCTGGGTGCTACTTCCATATCGCCTATCACCATGAAACGAGTAGTATTATTTACCATATCCTCAACATTTTTTGCACAAACCTTAAGCCCGACTATTTCAACAGCCTGAATACCGCAAATTGCAGCTGCTGTTTTATCTTCGCTGGCCAGATGAGCAGCTTCAGAATTACTGTTTACAGGAATACGCTCTATGCCCGGATAATTCTGGTCAAGCCAGTTTCGACATTGGGCAAAAGATTGCTGGTGCGAGTATATCTTTTTTATATCAGCAGGATTCTGGCTAAGATTTGCTAATTGATGGTGAATACGGATTTCAACTTCTCCACACACTTTAAGATCACTATGTAAAAACATATCCAGAGTATGGCTGATTACACCTTCAGTAGAGTTCTCCACTGGTACCAGCCCGAAGTCTGCATGCCCGGCTTCGACCGCATTAAAAACATCAGGAATACAACTTAAAGCCACTGTATCGACCGAGTGACCAAAGTGTTTTAACGCAGCAGCCTGAGTGAAAGTTCCCTCAGGTCCCAGATAGGCGATACGCAAAGGTTGTTCAAGAGCAAGGCAGGCTGACATCACTTCGCGTATCAGGCGCCCAGCCTCTTTATCGCTAAGCGGTCCCTGATTCAATTGTTTCAGGCGATTGATCACCTGAACTTCACGATCAGGGCGAAAAAAATCCAGAGCCTCACCGTCCTTCAGCTCGGCTTTTTTTGCTTCAGCCACCTGGATAGCGTACTGCGCGCGTTGGTTAAATAACTTTAATAATTGCTCATCGATTTCATCGATGCGCTGTCGTAAGCTGAGTAAATCAGGAGTTGAATCGGTTTTTTGGGACATCAGATAATACGTACTGCCAGTACACCTTTGATTTGTTTTATTTGTTCAGCCACTGAAGCATCAATGGTTTTATCCAGATCCATCACAGTATATGCAATATCCTTACGTGACTCATTCACCATATGGTGGATGTTAATATTGTTCGCACCGAGAATATGTGAAATCTGCCCAACCATATCCGGCATATTCTGATTTACAACGGTAAGACGAAAATCGGTAGCCCTTGCCAACTGAACCTCGGGAAAATTTACCGAATTAGTAACATTCCCATTTTCCAGATAATCACGTATCTGATCAGCCACCATAATCGCACAATTCTGTTCGGCTTCATGGGTTGAGGCACCCAGATGCGGTAGCATAATCACACCCTTTTTCCCTTTTAGCAGGTTTGAAGGAAAGTCAGAGACATAGGCCTGCAAATGATCCGATGCCAGTGAATCCAGTACCGCCTGATCATCGACGATACCATCTCGAGAAAAATTTAAAATCACGCCACCCTTTTTCATCATCGCAAGACGTTCAGCATTGATAATATTTTTTGTTGCCGGGATTAACGGCACATGCAAGGAGATAAAATCCACCTTGGTCATCATACTATCAACGCTACTGGTTGCTTTTACATCAGCGGACAGGTTCCAGGCGCTTTTTACGCTAATACCAGGATCATAACCAATTACCTTCATACCCAGAGATCGAGCCACATTTGCTACCTTGACCCCTATCGCACCCAGACCAATAACACCTAATGTACGACCTGGTAATTCGTAGCCTACGTATTTTTTCTTTCCTTCTTCAACCTGTTTCGATATCGCTACATCATCGCCTTTCAACTGACTGGTATATTCCCAGGCCTGGCATAGATTACGACAGGCAAGCAACATACCTGCAACCACTAGCTCCTTTACTGCATTGGCATTCGCGCCGGGTGCATTGAATACAGCCACCCCGCGTTCGCTCATTTTTTCCAGTGGAATATTATTAACCCCGGCACCAGCTCGACCTACTGCTACGAGTGAAGACGGGATTTCCATATCATGCATCTTGAAAGATCGCAGTAAGATTGCATCAGGCTCAGAACATTCAGATGAAACCTCGTAGTCTCCGCGAGGTAAACGTTCCAGACCCTGAGCCGAGATATTATTCAGAGTTAATATTTTTTTCATTGGACTAATCCTTATCCATTGCGATTGGAGAAATCTTTCATGAACTCAATCAGAGTATCCACACCCTCTTCTGGCATTGCATTATAGATACTGGCTCGCATGCCACCCACTGAACGATGTCCTTTTAGAGTCACCAGACCCGCTTCCTTCGCTTCAGACAGGAAGGCAGCGTCCAGTTCTGAATTTTTCAGCACGAAAGGTACATTCATCCAGGAACGATTTTCCACCCTGACAGGGTTGGAGTAAAAATCATTTCCATCAATAGCAGCATATAACTTTTGTGCCTTACGCTGATTTACTTCACCCATTGCGCTTAATCCACCATTCTTTTTCAACCACTGAAATACCAGACCGGAAAGATACCAGGCATAGGTGGGAGGTGTGTTGTACATCGATTCGTTTTCAGCATAGGTCGCATAATTCAGCATAGCCGGGCAGCTATCAGTGGCAGAACCTATCAGATCATCACGAACAATGGCTATGGTTAAACCGGCAGGTCCGATATTCTTCTGTGCTCCCGCATAAATAATACCGTATTTGGTGACATCTACTGGACGCGAAAGAATAGTAGATGACATATCTGCAACAATCGGTACATCACCTGTATCAGGTAATCCATCAAACTCTACACCGCCGATAGTTTCGTTTGGCGTGATATGGACATAGGCGGCATCACTGGATAAGGTCCAGTCAGCATAATCGGGCACAGAATTAAAACCATCCGCTTCAGAGCTTGCACAGATATTGACTTCTCCATAACGCTTACCTTCAGAGATCGCCTTCCTGGACCAGGCCCCAGTGTTACTATAATCCGCTTTACCAGTGCGCCCCATCAAATTTAACGGTACCATAGCAAATTGAGTGCTTGCTCCACCTTGCAGAAACAGCACTTTATAGTTATCAGGAATAGACATTAACTCTCGTAAATCCTTTTCAGCAGTGCTGGCAATGCCCATAAACTCCTTGCCACGATGACTCATTTCCATCACCGACATACCACATCCCTGCCAGTCAATCAGTTCCTCTTGTGCCTGTTGCAATACTTCAGCCGGCAACACAGCCGGACCTGCACTGAAATTAAACACTTTTGCCATTCTCTTTTCCCATTGAGTTAAAAAGTTTAAAGTTTCCCTCTGCTACCAGTTGAGTAAAAAATAAAACTCAGCGCTATTCGAAAAGGGTGTATTAGTGAATCTATTCTTCGCCAGCATCTCCGTTCTCTTCATCGTCGGTGGCAACAGGCTCAATTTGAACCAGTTTTTCATCTTTGCTAAGACGTATCAGGGTGACACCCTGAGTATTACGCGACATGACTGAAATATCTGAAACTGGGGTACGCACCAGAGTACCGGCATTACTGATCAACATGACTTCATCTTCATCACTGGCAAGAATAGCGCCAACTACCTTTCCGTTTCTATCGCTAGTCTGGATTGAAATCACGCCCTGGCCACCACGCCCCTGACGGGAGAAATCTGACACTATGGTACGTTTTCCAAAACCGTTTTCAGTAGCAAACAGTATGGTATTTTCTACTTCAGGTTGAACTGCGATCAATGAGATCACCTGATCGTCAGGTTTAATCCGAATACCGCGTACACCCGCTGCAGTACGGCCCATGGCGCGTACACCCTGTTCGGGGAAGCGTATACCCTTACCAGAAGCGGTAAACATCATCAGGTCTTTTTCACCGTGAGTGAGTTGTACACCCACCAGACTATCATCATCGCGCAGGTCAATCGCAATAATGCCATTTGTTCTGGGGCGGGAGAAACTGGAAAGTGGCGTACGTTTTACCGTACCGCTAGTAGTAGCGAAAAAGATAAAATCACTTTCTGGATAATCACGTACCGGCAGTATAGCGGTAATGCGTTCATTTTCTTCCAGCGGTAACAGGTTAACCATAGGACGACCACGTGCCGTTCTGGAACCAATAGGTAACTGATAAACCTTTAGCCAGTAAACCTTGCCAAGTGTGGAGAAACATAACAGCGTATCGTGAGTAGAAGCGATAAACATCTTTTCGATAAAATCTTCATCCTTAACCTTAGTGGCTGCTTTGCCGCGCCCACCTCTTTTTTGGGCCGTATAGGCCTCTAAAGGCTGCGCCTTTGCGTAGCCAGCATGACTTAAGGTCACCACGACTTCTTCATCATTGATTAAATCTTCAACCGTCAAATCCTGCTGATCAATAACGATTTCTGTACGTCGTGGATCGGCAAACTGTTCTTTGGCTGAGAGTAATTCAATACGGATTTCGGACATCAGGCGCTCTTCGCGATTCAGGATATCCAGTAAGTCTTCAATCTTTTCCAGGATTTCGCGGTACTCGCTGATAATTTTTTCCTGCTCTAAACCAGTCAGCTTGTGCAGCCTTAAATCCAGAATCGACTGAGCCTGTTTTTCAGTCAGGTGGTAGGCATTGTCATTCAGACCGAATTCAGTCCCCAGCCCATCTGGGCGTGATGCTGCAGAACCGGCACGCAATAACATGTCATTGACCAGTCCAGGCGCCCAGGCACGTTCCAGTAAGGATGCCTTTGCAACCGCAGGACTAGGAGATTTTTTGATCAATTCGATAATTTCATCGATATTGGACAGGGCAACCGCCAGACCTTCTAACAGATGCGCACGTTCACGCGCCTTACGTAAATCATAAATGGTTCTACGGGTAACGATTTCACGACGATGACGGATAAAGGCATGCAGGATCTGACTCAGATTCAACAAACGCGGCTGGCCATCGACCAAAGCCACCATATTGATACCAAATACATTTTGTAATTGAGTTTGCTGGTACAGGTTATTCAGAATCACATCGGCGATTTCACCTCGACGTAATTCGATTACCATGCGCATACCGTCCTTATCAGACTCATCACGTAGGCCGGTGATTCCTTCTATTTTCTTTTCTTTAACAAGCTCAGCAATCTTTTCCAGCAAACGCGCCTTGTTCACCTGATAAGGTAACTCATGCACGATAATACTTAGCTTACCGGACTTCTCATCTTCTTCTATCTCAGTACGAGCTCGCAGGTAAATTCTGCCACGGCCTGTTCGATAGGCCTCACGTATGCCACGCGCACCGTTGATGAAGGCAGCAGTTGGGAAATCGGGCCCAGGAATACATTCCATTAACTGTTCAACGGTTGCATCGGGTTGATCAACCAGCAATACACAGGCATCAATCACTTCACCCAGATTATGCGGTGGGATATTAGTCGCCATACCCACGGCGATACCGGATGAACCATTCACCAGTAGATTAGGAATTTTGGTTGGCAGAACTGAGGGTTCTGACTCTGATTCATCATAGTTAGGAATGAAATCAACGGTTTCCTTTTCCAGGTCGGCCAGCAACTCGTGCGCAATCTTGGACATACGGACTTCTGTATATCGCATTGCAGCAGGCGAATCACCATCCACCGAACCAAAGTTACCCTGACCATCAATCAGCATATGACGTAAGGAAAATGGCTGTGCCATACGTACTATCGTATCGTACACTGCAGTATCACCATGCGGGTGATATTTACCGATTACATCACCCACAACACGGGCAGATTTCTTGTAAGGTTTATTCCAGTCATTGCCCAGTTCGCTCATCGCGAACAGCACTCTTCGATGCACCGGTTTCAAGCCATCGCGTACATCAGGAAGAGCACGACCAACGATGACACTCATGGCGTATTCAAGATACGACTGGCGCATC
This sequence comes from Gammaproteobacteria bacterium, assembly GCA_050298595.1. Taxonomy (GTDB): domain Bacteria; phylum Pseudomonadota; class Gammaproteobacteria; genus JACNJF01. Next base: position 58,907 of record JBNKUM010000118.1, read on the forward strand.
TCATCTTCAAGGTTTACGGGAAAGATTTCCTTTGCTATATCAGCCATTCAAACAGTTTCTCATGTGGGGTTACAGCCTAAGCCAGATTGCAGTCTGAGCGATACATCAACCCGATAATCGGGTCGTGCTTGGCATCAAATTGGGATGATTTGATGAAATAAAAATGATTGGAATTGATAATATTTATTGCTAATTCGCCAGACGTTAAACTGTGCTAGCGGCTCCATATTTTTGATTTGAGCGATTTTAACACACACCCTGACAAAACCACTAGTCCAATAAACGCCGCTTACAGCCCATTTAGGGGTGATTTATCCAAAATTTGTTAAAATAAGTCCTTCATTTTGTTTTTGTCAGGCTGCATAACGATACCCTTCTCTGTGACGATGGCTGTCACCAGACTTGCCGGGGTCACATCGAACACTGGATTCCAGGCATCTACCCTGCTCTGATCGGTATAATACTGACCCAGAATCTCATCCTGGCCGCGCTGTTCTATCTCGACCTGATCACCACTTTCGGTCACCATATCGACTGTAGTAATAGGGGCAACCACCATCATGGAAACCCCGTAATGCTGTGCCATCACAGCCAGGTTATTGGTGCCGACCTTATTAATAACATCTCCGTTGGCACAGATTCGATCTGCGCCGACTATGACCCAGTCGATTTTCATCTGTGCAAATAAAGAAGAAGCCGCGCCTTCAATGATGACCGAAACAGGGATATCATCTTCAGCCAGCTCCCAGGCTGTTAATCGAAGGCCCTGTAACCAGGGCCGGGTTTCTGATGCAAACACTCGATCCAGACGCTTTTCATACCAGGCACTTCTAATAACGCCCAGAGCGGTGCCATAACCCGCTGTAGCCAGAGCTCCCGCATTACAATGTGTTAGCACCCTGCTTCCCGGTTTGATAAGGCTTGCACCTAGCTGGCCCATGGCCAGATTATCATCCAGATCCTGCTGATGTATGCGTCTCGCATTATCCAGCAATGCCTGTTGCATATTCTCGCACTGGTTGTCGAGTACCTGGCGCTGCTGCTGTACCGCCCAGCTTAGATTAACAGCTGTGGGTCGTGCATCATTTAATAACACCAATGCCTGTTCAAAATCATAACTCGAGTCCCGCAACCACTGACGATATCCCAGACAGACCGCATACGCGGCAGTAATGCCTATAGCAGGTGCGCCTCGAACCACCAGATCTTTAATCGCCTGCGCCGCTTGCTCCAGCGTGTTACACACAAGATTCTCCATCTGCTGGGGAAGCTTACGCTGATCGATTAGTATAAGACTGTCATTCGACCAGCTGATCGGTGAGATTTTGGATGGATGTGTAGACATGATTTAACCGGGCTAAAAATCGCGTATTATACGTTTAAAATGTCCCGTGACATTGCACAATATTCATTTTCGTCATAAGGTTCGCGCATGAAAACCCTAACCATCATAAAAGCCCGCTGGATTTTGACCGTTAACCCGCAGTTTGAACTACTGGAGCATGCTGCGCTGGTGATAGATGGTGATGAGATTCAACGCATTCTACCTGCAGACGAGCTCCAGCCTCAGGAGCTGGATCAGGCTGAAGTGTTTGAACTGGAAAACCACGTACTAATGCCGGGCCTGGTCAATACTCATACTCATGCAGCGATGAGCCTGATGCGCGGTATCGCCGATGACCTACCTTTAATGGAATGGTTGAATGATCATATCTGGCCGGTTGAAAGGCGTTGGGTGGACCGAGAGTTTATTGAGGATGGTATTAAGCTAGCCGTTGCAGAAATGGTGCGCGGTGGCACGACCTGTTTTAACGATATGTATTTCTTCCCCGATGTAATGGCCAAAACCTGTCAACAGATGGGCATGCGTGCCACAGCAGGTCTGATCGTACTGGATTTCCCAACCATGTGGGCGCAATCTGCCGATGAATATCTGAGCAAGGCATTGACGGTACTCGACGAGATACACGAATTTCCATTAATCTCTTCAGCACTTGCCCCACATGCGCCCTATACCGTTTCTGATGAACCCTTAAAGAAAATAGCCATGTACAGCAACGAACTCGACTTACCCGTTCACATACATGTACACGAAACCCAGTTCGAGATCGACGAAGCGGTAAAAAATAGCGGCATGCGGCCACTAGAAAGGCTGGATCAGCTAGGCCTGCTCACCCCCAACCTGATGGCTGTCCACATGACCAGCATTAATGAAATGGAGCTGGAACGCCTGGCCGAAACCGGGGTAAATATCGTGCATTGCCCAGAATCTAACCTGAAACTGGCAAGCGGCTTCTGCCCGGTTAGCAAGTTGCAACAGCAAAACAGCAATGTCTGCCTGGGTACCGATGGCGCTGCCAGCAATAATGATCTGGATATGTTTGGCGAAATGCGTAGCGCTGCACTTTTGGCCAAAGGCATATCCGGTGATGCTAGTAGCTGTAACGCTGAGCAGAGCGTACGTATGGCAACCATTAATGGGGCCAAAGCACTGGGGTTGAATAAAAAAATCGGCTCACTTGAAGTCGGCAAGAAAGCCGACATGATAGCGGTCGACTTTTCACAGATAAACAGTCAACCCATCTACGACCCGGTCGCCCAACTGGTGTATTCCTGCAACAGCCTGCAGGTTTCGCATGTATGGATAAACGGTATCAACAAACTCAACAACTATCAACTTACCGATATAGATGCGGTAGAAATCATTTCAAAAGCCCAACAGTGGCAGCAAAAAATCTCAGATAATTCATGAATACACAAAATGTCGATCACGCTGAAGTTGAAAAATTTCAGTCTATAGCCAGTCGCTGGTGGGATACCGAAAGCGAATTCAAAACCCTGCATGATATCAATCCCCTGCGCATCAATTATATTGAACAGCAATGCGGCGGACTGGAAGGCAAAAAGGTCCTGGACATAGGCTGCGGTGGCGGCATTCTATCAGAAGCCATGGCAGCAAAAGGCGCCATAGTAACAGGAATAGATATGGCGGAATTGTCGCTTGATGTTGCGCGTATGCATTTAATGGAATCTGGCCTTAAGGTGGACTATCAGAAAATCACAGCTGAAGAATTCTGTGCTCTTCATACTCATCAATTCGATGTGGTTACCTGCATGGAATTACTTGAGCATGTACCTCAGCCATTATCCATAATCAATGCAGCCGCTCACTCACTAAAGCCAGAAGGCAGTATGGTTTTATCCACGCTAAATAGAAATCCTAAATCCTATCTGCTGGCTATAGTCGGTGCCGAATACATCATGAAGATGCTGCCCAAAGGCACCCACGATTACAATAAATTCATCAAGCCCTCAGAGCTTGCGCGAGCAGTTCGAGAATCGGGTATGGAAGTACAGGATGTCAGCGGCATGAGCTACCACCCCATTACCCGACAATACAGTCTGAGTCGTGATGTAGATGTCAACTACCTGATGTCCTGTCGCCACAGATAACTCCCTATGACGATTCAGGCTATTTTATTCGACCTGGACGGCACCCTGGTCGATACAGCTCCCGATTTAGCGGTTGCACTAAATCACGTCGTGGCTGAAGAAGGGCTAGCCACCCTGCCGCTAGAAGAAATACGCCCGCATGTTTCACGCGGCGGGCTGGCACTCATCCAGCTGGCATTCCAGCAACATCGTCAGGAACATGAACTTGAGCCCCTGCGCTTGCGTCTGCTGAACTATTATCTGGAGCATATCGCGGATCACTCGCGCCTGTTTGATGGTTTTGAATCGGTACTTGAAACTCTGGAAAACAATTCGATCCCCTGGGGCATAGTCACCAATAAACCGGGCTGGCTCACCCAACCTTTATTAGTAGCATTAAAACTCGACCAACGCTCCGCTGTTACGATCTCTGCCGACACCACAGCACAAAAGAAACCGCATCCTTTGCCGCTGACCACCGCAGCTGAGTTAATCAATGTTGATTGCAAAAACTGCCTGTATATTGGTGACGACCCACGCGATATTACTGCAGGTAACGCGGCTGAAATGATTACAGTCATCGCAAAATACGGCTATATAAGTGAGAATGCAGATCTGGACCAATGGCAGGCGCAACACCACATCGATTCTCCACAGCAAATTCTTGAACTGATCTAAAGCTTAATAAATTTTACACATCTAAAAACACTATGAACACAGCAACCATACCCAAAGACTATCAACCCACAGATAACTGCCTGAAAGATAAGGTCATCCTGATTACCGGTGCCACTGGAGCGTATGGCAAAGCCATGTCATTGTCTTACGCCAGTCACGGAGCCACTGTGATCCTGCTCGGCAAAAATGTACGCCTGCTTGAAAACCTGTACGATGAAATCGAACAGGCAGGCTACCCCATGCCCGCCATCTACCCACTCAATCTTGAAGGGGCTACTGAAAAAGATTACTACGATATGGCGCAGAATATAGACAATGAATTCGGACGACTGGATGGACTGGTACATGCTGCTGGTATTCTGGGTGACCCTACCCCGTTCCAGCATAGCGAAACAGAAGGCTGGTACAAGGTTATGCAGGTTAATCTGAATGGCCCGTATATGATGACCAAACATCTGATCGATTTATTCAAAAAGTCCGACCATGCCTCACTAGTTTTTATGACCGATGTAAAAACAGGGGCTTACTGGGATGCCTATACGGTGAGTAAAAAGGCAGTCGATGGCCTGATGCAGAATCTTGCAGCGGAATACGAAGGTTCCAGTCTTTTCGTTAACAGCTTTAATCCTGGTCCATCAAAAACTGCACTGCATATTCGTGCCTTTCCTGCTTCAATGGAGAATGATTCACTGCCTGAACCGAAACAGCATAAAGACCTGATGCTTTATCTGATGAGTGATGAGTTAGATCAATGTGGTGTTTGTTTTACGCCTTAAACTAAGGGCATTAAAAAACCAAAGATATCCTGGTGTCGGAGTCTGTGATTATTTAAGGCTCAATGCTAAATCCTCATCTGCATTTTCAAGCACCTCAGTCCTCAATCTTTAAACGCTGGTGCCATTCCGCAAGTGACTCTTGCGGGTACTCCTCAAACATTTTGTCTGTTGGCCCGGCATGGACTTCAACCCATGAAGCCTTTGAGCCCAGCATCATGTGTGTACGCTCTGGAGGTATGGGCATTTCAGTATCAATTGCCGAAGCAAATGGGTGCACAAGTTCCGGCCACCTCGGATCCCATTGCCAGAGAGCACTGCCGCAGATTTTGCAAAAATGTCTTTGACCGGGACTCTCCTTATTTTCTCCGATTTCTGGATCTTTGATTATCGCCTGATAGACACTGATGTGTTCTTCACCTTCAACTTTCAGTGTTGCGTAGTCTCCTCCCAGATTAATTGCATAACCGCCTCCTCCGGCAGTTTTTCGGCAAATAGAGCAATAACATTGATTAAATGGATAGGGCTGGTTTGAATTAAGAGTGAAGTGGACGCGACCACAATGACATGAACCTTCGAGCTGCATGGTTTACTCTCCAAATATTATTCTGCATTACAAACGGCTTACTTTCCTAGCGTAAATAACAGCGTTAATAAATGATTCTCCGTCACCACCCATGAATGTGTACATATTACCTTCGATGGTTACAGGCATTTTTAATTCAAAGAGTAATTCATTGTAACGCATCCCTATCCTCAATAAATCACAGGTTGAATCAGGGCTGACATCTATTATTTAGTGAAAATAGCCGCACATTTTTAAGTCCGAGTGCAATAGCGTTGTTATATGCTCTTCTACCAAATTTGTACTCAGTTTATTACCAATCCAGATAGTCCAAGCAAAGCGACCGAGGCGAAAAGTGAAGTAGAAGGAAATCGAAACGGATTTATACCACCCTTTCGAGCCACCGCTGCACTGAGCAATGATAAAGCTGAATTCAATAATGTTAAAAATATTACCAACTCTGGACGATCAGGATGTAAAGCCACATACGCATAAGCTGCCCCCATAAATAAAGTGTAAATGGTAGTAACGTGCCAACAGTAATAGTTCAGCCATTTTGAGGCTATTGGCAAACTGGAGTTAGCTAATAATGGTATCGCTACACGAGGACCACCGATAAATGTATGAACAGAAAAGGTAACAACACTCATAATTGTCGCCGCCCAAAATAATGATACCTGCATGCTTTTTCCTCAAAGTTTGAATTTTTTCCGTTAAACGGGTTGTTTGAGCTTCAAATTACAGGTTTATTTATACCATGAATCTATAATATCAATGAGTTACTCAGGTCCGCCCTGAATGGCGAAACTACTTAAAAAAATCAGCGCACACTTCGCTAGTTTTTATGGCTGATGCAAAACCTTGCTGCCGAATACGATGACTCCAATCTATTCGTTAAGAGTTTCAACCCTGGCCTGTCAAAACAGCATTACATATTCGCGCCTTTCCGGCATCTACGGAAAATGATTCTCTACCTGAAGCAACACAGCATATAGACCTGTTGCTTTCTCTGATGAGTAACGAGCAGAATCAAAGCGGTATTTATATTACTCAATAGAAAAAGCCCCATCCTTTGAGGATGGGAGTTTACCTTTTATTTTCTGGGTCCTACTTAACTCTATGGGAGATAATCTGACCAGCTATAAGTAGTACCTACACCTTCAACTGTGACGGTAAAACTGTCACAACTATTAAATTCTACACTACCTGTTGAACCGCCTGAACCGGTATAAGTAATTGACCCCGATGAAGGAACGCCACCAGTACAACTTCCATAGGTAACATCAGCATTGATTACGACATAGCCATAATCCGGATCATAAACTGTAGCATTAATAGAATAAGAACTGGATCCAGTACTATAAACTGAATCGACGTCTACCCGGTAAGTACGACCATCAAGTCCTGAGAAATCAGATAGATAGGAACAGTTATATGAAGCGTCACATTCTATCGTTGTATTCAGATTATAGGTTTCACCCATATAAACCATTGTGAAATTGTTATAGCGAAGAATGAATGATCCATCTGAATTTTGTGTAAAAACAGCAGTTCCATTAACCACAATGCCTGAACCAGTCATTGTGCAATTATTATAAGTAAACGTCATCTGAGAATTATCAGCATTATTAGTCGCATCTACGGAACCAGAACTACATACATTCGCTACTGGCGTATTTGCAGTTCGATTGGCTAAAAATAGACTACGTAATGTTTTACTGGATAAATCAAGCAAAGAAGACGCTACAGGAGAAGGTCTGGGAATAGGAGCATTATCAGAAGCAACTGCCTCACTGGCACCACCAGCTGCAGCAACCGCTAATTTATCAGCATTTGAAGTATCAACTTTTGCCTGTGACGTTGCGCCACCATAAGTAACTCCAGTGCCACCTCCTCCACTACTACCACCTCCACAGGAGATTAAAAGCACACTAGAAAATATAACCACAGGAAGTGACATTTTATATTTCATACGAGTTTCCTCAATATTGATGTGATAAATGAAGTTACAGATACTAGACTAAAGAATGACTATCCATAGTAAAAAACTCCGCAATCTGATGTTTTATTAAAAGAAATTCACAAAAAATTGTGGAATATCAAAAGCTGATCTAACTCGTAATTTGCTGTAAAACAAGAAAAATCCGAGCCAGAGGACAATATCCACTAATATTTGAAAGTAATGCTCTCTGACCTGGGTTTTTAAAACACTGAAAACAGCCCGTTCTGGGATGGAGTTTTAATATAATCAATAGCGTAAGTAGGTCTGATCTGGTGTATTCACATTCCATTACAACTATGCAATCGAACTACTCCAGATGGCGTATCGATATCAACAGTCAGGTAGGGTGTTTCATTGGCAGGTAGCTCATATATTTTTACAAGTTGTAAAGCATCTATCGAATCCAGTGCATTACGCAGCCAATCCGGATAAGGATGGTAAATTTCCAGGCTTTTAAGTTTGCAACCCAGATCTGCCATACTTTCAGAAGGATGAATCTCTGTATGCCATTCGATGGCATAGGGCAATAGACCTCCAGCCAACAGTCTACCGTCTTCAGGAAGACCAAAATACCAACTTAGATTTCCTCTACTGATTAATTCCGGTTTTCCAGGTGAAAAACTGGCTTGCTGCATTAGCCCATTAATATCTTGAGTGTTGACAACCCAAGTGAGTAGTGAGGGTTGTTGCTCAATACAGTGTCGAGTATAGGGGTCATCTAATCCGTACCATCTTGGGCGACTGGGCGCTGCAATTTCTTTGTTTACAGCAATGACTTCCAGGAAAATCCCATCTCCCAACTTCATCAGGTGATTATGAGTTCCCATTTTTATATGCTCACCACCATAAGGAATATCTACACCGAGCACATTTTTTAGATAATTTACACCCTCTGAGAGACTACTTGCTCCAATTACAAAATGATCAATTTTTGGTGGCATGTTTACCTTTTTAAATATTTCAAAATAATGGTACTAGATAATAATGCTCAGGTTAGGCCATGTCATTTTTTACAGCGTTACGGTAAGAAGGGAAGTAAAAACGCGGATGACGTAAACGCAACGTAAACGCGCATAAACGCGGACACCCATAGATCATTGCCCTTTCGGATCGGTCTTGCGGTTCAGGTTGTCGTAGGGATTAAGTGGTTGGGGTTACATAGGAATAATTCTCATGTACCTCCGACCCCTTTATCTCCGCGCCCCCTTTATCTCCGATTTTGTCTTGGGCGTCCTTCAGACCTCACCTCACGATGACGCCCTTGCCCTTTGACAAACCTTCGGCTCTGCGAATACCTGGTAAGAAGACTTTCACCTCTCTAGTTAAGTGCCATGCCCGGCACACACGACTTAAACAGCGGCGCGCGCGTTTTGCGCGTCCGAATGAGCGCAGCGAATGACTACTTTTACTTGTTAGAGCGTTCATTGGATAGAGCTTCAAGCTCTAATGCTTTAGCTTCTATTGCCATATCTAATTCTTTGCCATGTTTGGAACCAAGCTCTCCACCAAATATCATTGATTTCTCAAGAACGAGTGGGGCCTTTTTCATATAGCTGGCTAGGCGGGGATCACTAAAAGCCTTATTAGCGTACTCCAACTCTTCAAGGGTAAATATGTCCATGTATATTCTAGTTTGGCCTTCTTTATATTCTTCAGATGAAAGTATTTTTTTAAAGAACGATGTGAATTCATATTTAAAAGGCCTTAACTGTGGTTTCGACATAAAAATGCCGTTTACCATACTTTCAGCCATTTCATCAGTGCTAGAAATATTTTGTATTAGTTCGACATGCTTTCTTGCTGCTTTATAAAGATTGTCAGAAGCAAAAGCGGAAGAGATACACAGAGATAAAAATAAAATATTTAAAAGTTTCATGAATTTTCCATTTTTAAGCTCTAACGCCTGGACTCAAAGGAGAGCGAACGCAGTGAGCGAATGAGAACCACATCAATGGTGGACGATGCGGGAAGTATACGGTCCCTACCCCACCACATAGCAATTACATAGACCTCGAATAATCCACATAAAACCCCGTCTTCCCCAGATGCTGCTCAAGTGTCAACATACACTCTTCACTAGCTGAAAGCGTCCATGAATCTGACTTCAGGCGATACTCATAGCCCTTGTCCTGACGTTTAAATATCACGGGAATACATTCATTGATTTGAAAGGGCCGCAACGCTTCTGCAAGCTGATCGATTTTTTCTGCTGCGCCATTGTGTAGATTGATATGCAAGGCTTGCGCATGATTCAGACGCCAGGTTTCCAGTAGCTCGACCTTGCGTGCTTTGATACGAATGCCATTGTTAAAATCATCGTAGGAGATACCGCCTTCTACTACCCAGATCTGATCCTTTTGTACGATGGATTCAATCTCGCTTAACATGTCAGGGAATATACGCACATCGATGCGCCCACTGCGATCATCCAGTGTGACAAAGGCTTCACGTCCACTGGGTGCGTTACGCGTGCGGATACCAATCACTAAACCTGCTACCACAGTATCTTCATCCTTACGCCTGTATCCACCCGAGGAGGCATCGGAATTATCCAGTTTTTCGTGCCATGCGCCCAGACTGGTAGGCGAGATCTGTTTGATTTCCTGTTCATACATATCAATCGGGTGACCGGTGAGAAACAGACCCAGGCTTTCGCGCTCATGCATGAGCCTTGTTTTCTCATCCCAGAAAGGCACATCTGGGAGCGGCTTATCCTCGGTTTCATCCCCCGCTGCTGCAAACATGTCGACCATACCGGCATCTGCATTTTTCTGTGCCTGTTCTGCTGCCTGCAGAGCATAGGGTAGATGTGCCTGAATAGCTGCTCGGTTTTCGGAAAAACAATCCAGCGCTCCACAGCTGACCAGGGCTTCCATGACCTTTTTATTCGCCTTGGACATGTCTACCCGATTACAGAAATCATCCAGAGATCGATACTCACCATTTTTGCGTTCGTTGATGATGACATCAATCGCTGCCAGCCCTACCCCTTTAATCGCACCCAGCCCATAGATAACTTCACCCTTGTCGCTGGCGCGGAAATGATAATCCGAGCGATTCACACTGGGCGGTAGCACGGGTAACTTCATGCTGCGACATTCTTCGATCAGGGTCACCACCTTGTCGGTATTATCCATATCAGATGACAATACAGCAGCCATAAATTCTGGCGGATAGTGGGCCTTTAACCAGGCCGTCTGATAGGATACCAGCGCATAGGCTGCGGAGTGGGATTTGTTGAAACCATAGCCGGCAAACTTTTCTACCAGATCAAAGATCTTCATCGCCAGATCAGGATCGATATTGTTTTCTTTTGCACCTTCAGCGAATACCGAGCGCTGTTTTTCCATCTCTTCGGGTTTTTTCTTACCCATTGCCCGGCGTAGTAGATCCGCACCGCCCAGCGAATAACCCGACATTCTCTGCGCAATCTGCATGACCTGTTCCTGATACAGGATAATGCCGTAGGTGGGTTCCAGCGTTTCTTTCAGGCATTCGTGCTGGTAATTAGCGTCCGGGTAGGATACGGCCTCTCGACCATGCTTACGGTTGATGAAGTTATCCACCATGCCCGACTGTAGAGGCCCCGGTCTAAATAGCGCCACCAAAGCGATAATATCTTCGAAGCAGTCAGGTTGCAGACGACGAATCAGATCTTTCATGCCGCGTGATTCAAGCTGGAACACCGCTGTGGTCTGACAGGCCTGTAATAGATCGAAGGTGGGTTTATCGTCCAGCGGGATACGCTCTATCTCTACCGGAGTCTCACGATTTTGATTGATCGCTTTCAGCGCCCAGTCAATGATGGTCAGGGTCCGTAGCCCCAGAAAGTCAAACTTGACCAGACCGACATCTTCTACGTCGCCTTTATCAAACTGCGATACCAGGCCTCCTCCCCCCTGTTCGCAATAGATGGGAGAAAAGTCATTCAGATCACTGGGTGATATAACCACGCCACCCGCGTGCTTGCCGACATTACGCGTGAGCCCTTCCAGTGAGCGTGCCATATCCAGAATGGAGGTAACTTCCTCATCTTCCTGATACAGCGTGCGCAGGTCTTCTTCCTGCTCCAGTGCCTTGGTCAGTGTCATGCCGATCTCGAAGGGGATCAGCTTTGCGATGCGGTCAACGAATCCATAAGGCTGGCCGAGTACCCGCCCCACATCGCGTACCACCGCTTTGGCGGCCATGGTACCGTAGGTAATGATCTGTGATACCTGATTACGGCCATAGGTTCTGGCTACGTAGTCGATAACACGATCACGCTTTTCCATGCAGAAGTCGATATCGAAATCGGGCATGGATACCCGCTCTGGATTCAGAAACCGCTCGAACAGTAACTCGTATTCCAGTGGGTCAAGGTCAGTAATCTTCAGCGCATAAGCTACCAGTGAGCCAGCACCGGAACCACGACCCGGACCAACGGGAATATCATTTTCCTTTGACCATGCGATAAAGTCCGCCACGATCAGAAAGTAGCCTGGAAACCCCATCTGGGTGATAACGTCGAGCTCGATCTGTAAACGCTCGTCGTAAGGTTTACGATCCAGCACTTCACCTTCGGGTAATTGTTCCTGTAAAAACTGCAGGCGTTTTTCCAGACCATCCTCAGACACCTTGCGGAAATAACTGTCTTCGGTGTGCTCTTCCGGGATGGGGAAAGCTGGCAGATAATTCTTGCCCAGCGATAGCTTCACATTACAGGCCATCGCGATATTCACCGTATTTTCTATCGCCTGTGGAATATCACGAAACAGCTCAACCATCTCTTCGCTGGAGCGCAGATACTGTTTCGGGCTATAGTTTTTGGGTCGACGATTATCCTCCAGCGTAAAACCGCTGCAGATACACACGCGAACCTCGTGCGCATCGAAATCACTGGCATCGATAAAGCGTACATCGTTGGTGGCGACTAATGGAATATTCTTGCTGCTGGAAAACTGTAAGGCTTGCTGGATATACAGCTCTTCGTAAGGCCTGTCGGTACGCTGAATCTCCAGGAAGAATCGGCCCGGAAACAGCTCCTGCCAGGCATCCAGATATTCCTCAGCCAGCACCGGGTTACCCGCCTTGATAGCCTGCCCCACATCCCCCTCCAGTGCGGCGGATAATGCTATCAAGCCATCGCAGTGACCCTGCAGCCAGTCAAGTAAGATGGTGGGGCGATCAGCCACCTGCCCTTCCTGATAGGAACGGGAAATCAGGCGTTTGAGATTGAGATAGCCGATATCATTCTGGCATAACATCACCAGTCGACTCAGATTCTGTGGCCGGTCTTCGGTTCGAATCCACACATCAGCACCGAAGATCGGTTTTACCCCGGCGGCTGTAGCGGTTTTAAACAGTTTGACCAGACCGAACAGGTTGGACATATCGGTCATAGCAACCGCACCCATACCCCGTTCAACCACTTTTTCGATCATTGGCTTAATACGAAGCGTGGAATCGACTAGCGAGAACTCAGAATGCAGGTGTAGATGTACGAATTTTGTTGTCATGAATTAAAAGCAATTAAACCACAAAGGGCACGAAGAACACGAAGGGGGATTAGTGAGTTACTAACACCTCCTCTTCGTGTCCTTTGTGTACTTCGTGGTTGGTTAAACGTCACAGGATATCCCGCACCGGTTTAAAACTGCGTCTATGCACAGGGGAAACCCCATGTTCGATCAACAGATCACGATGCAGTTGGGTGGGATAGCCTTTGTGTTTGGCAAACTGGTATTCTGGGTACTGTTCGTCCAACTCCAGCATCTGGCGATCTCGATGCTGCTTGGCAAGTATAGAAGCTGCACTGATGCAGGCTTCGGTTAGATCTCCTTTGACGATGGCTTCTACCGAGTAACCGGGCAAATCCGGTTCGCGGTTACCATCTACCTGCACATGTTCGGGACGCACATCCAGCGCCAGCACCGCTCGTTGCATCGCCAGCATGCTGGCGTGCAGAATATTGATTTCATCGATCTCCTGCACGCTCGCCTCGGCTATGGCATAGCTAAGCGCATGCTGTTTAATCTGCTGCTCCAGAATGATGCGTTTTTTCTCGCTTAACTTCTTGGAATCGGTCAAACCCTGGATTGGGTTATTGGCATCCAGGATGACGGCAGCTGCTACCACCGAACCTGCCAGCGGCCCTCGACCGGCTTCATCTACCCCGGCCAGCAGAACAGGAATATATTTAGTGCTGTTATTCATTAGTGTTATCGCTGCTGCATGTCTATAATGCAGCGGTTTTTTAATCGGAATTCGGTGTTCTTATGTCACAAAAAATCAATGTTGCTGTAATCGGCGTCGGCCATCTGGGTAAGTGGCATGCAGATAAATATGCTGCGTCTGAAGATTGTAACCTGGTCGCTGTGGTAGATACCGATCTGGATGCCGCCCGCGCCGTTGCCGACAAGCATGGTGCCGAAGCCGTCACCGATTATCAAGCGATTTTAGCTCGAATCGATGCCGTCAGTCTGGTGGTGCCCACCAGCGTGCATTACCCGATTGCGAAGGACTGCCTGGAAGCAGGAATTCACTGCCTGATCGAAAAACCCATCACCGAAACTGTAGAACAGGCACAAACCCTGATCGACATAGCCAAAGCCAAGAACCTGACACTACAGGTCGGGCATATCGAACGCTTTAACTCGGTGATGATGGATATAGATGATATTCTGGATAAACCACAGTTCATGGAATCCACCCGTCTGGCACCCTTTACCCCACGTGCTACCGATGTCAGTGTTATCCTTGATTTAATGATCCACGATATCGATATCATCCTCGATTTGATCGATAGCCCGATCAGGCATATCTCAGCTAGTGGCATCTCGGTGCTATCCGATGAAATCGATATCGCGAATGCCAGACTGGAGTTTGAAAGTGGTTGTGTTGCCAATGTCACCGCCAGCCGCATTAGCCGTAAGCGTGAACGCAAGCTACGTATCTTCCAGAAAGACGCTTACATCTCAGCTGACTTCCAGGAAAAGATTCTGGCAGTGAATCGTAAGGGCGATGAAAAAACAGAAAGCGGCTTTCATGATATTACCCACAATGAAAAAACCTATCAGGATACCGATGCCCTGAATCTGGAAGTGCTGGATTTCATCCGCGCGATCAAAACCGGCAATTCACCCAAGGTAACCGGTGAAGATGGTAAACGCGCCTTGCAGGCAGCTAGTGAAATCACCCGACTGATAAGAGCTTCAGTGACCCAATAACCCATTTAAACCCTGCAGGGTCTTCACAGTATTAGCTGACTTTGCAGGAATATATTTTTTTTAAAAGGTAAATACTATGCCAATACCTATGGTCGACCTGAAAGGTCAATACGAAACCCTGAAACCCGAAATCGATGCCGCTATAATCCAGGCACTGGGTGAAACTCGCTATATCCTGGGCCCAAACGTACAGGCCTTTGAACAGGAAGCGGCTGATTACCTGGGCGTCAAACACGCGATTAGCTGCGCCTCTGGCACCGATGCACTTCATCTGGCGCTGCTTGCTGCAGGTATTAAAGCGGGTGATGAGGTGATTACTACCGCTTTCACTTTCATTGCGACTGCAGAAGCCATCCGCTATGTGGGTGCGACACCGCTTTTCGTTGATATCCTTCCTGACACATTGAATATCGATCCACAGAAGATTCGTGAAGCTATCACACCTAAGACCACGGCTATCATCCCGGTACATATCTTCGGACAACCAGCCGACATGGATGAAATCATGTCCATCGCCAATGAAAATAATCTAAAGGTAGTTGAGGATTGCGCACAGTCATTCGGCAGTCGTTATCACGGCAAGATGACTGGCTCTATCGGTGATCTGGGTGCATTCAGTTTTTTCCCAAGCAAAAATCTTGGCTGTTATGGTGACGGTGGACTAATCACTACCAACTCTGATAGCTATGCTGAACAGATTAAGATTTACCGCAACCATGGCAGTAGCAAGCAATATCACCATGATGTCATCGGTTATAACAGCCGCCTGGACGAATTGCAGGCGGTTATCCTGCGCATCAAGCTAAAGCATATTGATGAGTACAATCAAAACCGTTTGAATGTAGCGAAAACCTATAATCGCCTGTTGGCTGATTCGGCCATTATCACACCGAGTATTCCTGAAGATAGCGATCATATCTTTCATCAGTACACGGTACTGGCTGAAAACCGTGATCAGATAAAAGACCATGTGCTTTCGAAAGAGATTGCCAGTGCTGTGTATTACCCAGTGCCTCTGCATCAACAAAAGGCATTTGCTGACTCACCTAAGGTCTCTTTACCAGTAACCGAAGATATTTCTACGCGCTGTGTTTCCTTTCCGGTATTTCCTGAAATGACCCAGCAACAGATTGAAACCGTTTGCCAGGCGATACTTGAAGTTGCCTAGTTATTCCATGAGCCAGAAACACGCCCCTCATGTCATGCTGCTAGCCGGTGAAGCCTCCGGCGATGCACATGGCGCCGAAGTCGTTGAAGCCATGAAGCAACTGAACCCGGATGTACATTTTTCCGGCATGGGCAGCACCGAATTAAAACGTGCTGGAGTCGATGTATTCTTTGACTCCGCCAGCATTGCCGTAGTCGGCATCGTTGAAGTGTTAAAACACTGGGGCGAAATTAAGCAGGCGATGGAGCTGGTTAAAAACAAGCTGGAAACCACCCGCCCTGACCTGCTGGTATTAATCGATTACCCAGAATTCAATCTCAAGATGGCGCGGCATGCCAGGTCTCTGGGCATCAAGGTACTGTTTTATATCAGCCCTCAGGTGTGGGCCTGGCGTCCCAAACGTATTCATAAGATCGGACAGTCCATCGACCACATGGCAGTGCTGTTCAAGTTTGAGG
The DNA here is from genome assembly GCA_050298595.1 of Gammaproteobacteria bacterium. GTDB lineage: Bacteria > Pseudomonadota > Gammaproteobacteria > JACNJF01. The sequence continues at coordinate 75,191 of JBNKUM010000118.1, forward strand.
CCGAATATTACCAACGCGCCAATATTCCTGTTACTTTTGTAGGCCACCCTCTGGTTGACAAGGTAAAAACCAGTCCCCATGTTGCTCAGCAACGTGAAAGTATTAATGTCGCGCAAGATCAGAAACTGATTGGTCTGTTTCCCGGTAGCCGTAAAAGTGAAATACATCGTCTATTACCGCTGATGCTGGAAACCGCTGCACGCATGCAGAAACATGATAAAAATCTGGTTTTTGTTATGCCGGTGGCAGCCTCGCTGGATTATGCGGCTATTAAAGCGCAATGCGAGCAGTCTGGTATCGATATCAGACTCACCCGAGAAAATATTTACGATGTCATCGCCAGTTGTGACGCAATCGTCTCCTGCTCAGGTACGGTTACTCTTGAGATCGCCCTGTTAGGGGTTCCATTATGTATTGTTTACAAAATGTCCTGGCTTTCCTATCAGATCATGAGCCGCCTGATCACCATCCCTCATATTGGTCTGGCCAATATCGTTGCTAATAAACATATTGTGAAGGAATTCCTTCAGGATGAAGCAAGCAGTGAAAATATAGCCAATGAACTCTTTCGCTTGCTGAATGATACTTCTTATCGACAGCAGGTTATAACGGGATTGCAGGAAGTAAAAGTTAACCTGGGTATGGGAGAAGGCTCCAAAAATATGGCAGAGCTCATTTTACGCACACTGGATAATTAATGGTCCCGCAAAAATTATAAAAAATTCCACATAAACTATATACTGGTTAAGTTCTTTAATGTTATGCCGAAATAGTTAAATCTGAATCCGAGATTTCAGATTGAAATTAACCAATATTGTGGGGTATGTTTTATGCAAGCCTATAAGGCATTGTTTTTTGCTTTTATACTGACAGTAGTTGCCCAGCTTTTTGCCACGCTTCTTGTTCTATGGATATCAGGTGGGGACATCTCGCAGTGGTTGATGTACTTCCTGAGTGCTTTATTTGCAACCATGACAGGTGCAATTTACTTCTACCAGAGCACCAACAAACCCATTAATCTCGCATTAAAGCTTATTAATTGTCGATTCAAGGATGCGGGGAAAGATAGTCAGCAAATGCAGCAACAACTAAAAGCTCTGCTGCAATCGCATTCTGAGTTACTTGGCGATATCTCCCTGCTGGATACTACACTGAATAACTTTGATATTACCGCACAAAGTCTGTCAAAAACATCCAGTCGTAGTGCTATTTCCGCTGCTGAAGTTTCATTTTCTGTGAGTGAGCTACGGAAAAAACTGGAAATTCAGGCGAATGCCATTACCCAACTGGTAGAGTCCTTTAAACAGATTACCGACAGCGGGCAGCAGGTTGCCGAACGTTGTTCTTCAGCCAGTGATTATTCGCGTCAGGCCTATAAGGACAGCACTGAAAGCAAGGATGTATTGCATGCAACACACGATAAAATTAGTTTGATCCTGAAAAATACTGAAAAGGTATATGGATTGATTGAAGCACTGGGTCAAAATTCAGACAAGATCAAGGACGTAACACAGGTTATCGAAGACATCGCCAACCAAACCAATCTGTTGGCACTCAATGCCGCCATAGAAGCTGCTCGCGCCGGTGATATGGGCCGTGGATTTGCAGTCGTTGCCGACGAAGTACGCAACCTGGCGGCAAGAACTTCTGAAGCTACCAACGAAGTCGGTAAAATTATAGAACATAACCACAATGAAACTTCTGAGGTGGTGATCTTATTTAAAAACCTGGCCGAGGAATTACAACAGGGAACTCAATACATCAAGGATATTGAAGACATTCTGGGTGCTGTATCAGAAAAAGTTGCCAATGTGGAAGACCACATTTCAGAGATGGCTTCGCATGCTGCTGAAAATCATAAGCATATGCAGGATATCACTCAATCGATCAGCACTCTGGATGGAGAAATCTGCGAAAGCAGGGATCACATTCAACAACTGGATGATGAAGCAGAACGATTTACTGATCTGGCAGAGCAGGCAAACTCAGCATTAGCAGAATTGAATATTCAGGGCATACATCAGAAAGTATTTCATATTGCCAGTAACGCCGCAGAGAACATTCAGGCTCGATTTGAAAAAGCTATCCGCCAGGGTGAGATTAGTGAAACTGATCTGTTTGATCGTAATTATGAGAAAATAGCCCATACCAACCCACAGAAATATGCAAGCCGATTTGATCGATTTACCGATCAGGTACTACCGCAAATTCAGGAAGATATCTTACTCAACCATCAGTTTCTGGCTTTTGCAATCACTACCGACGATCATGCCTATGTGCCCACACATAACAACAAATTCTGCAAACCACTAACCGGTGACCCAGAAAAAGACCTGATTGGAAATCGCACCAAACGTCTATTTAACGACAAAACCGGAGCTCGTTGCGGCAGTCATACTCAAAAGTTACTGCTGCAAACCTATAAACGTGATACCGGTGAAGTAATGCACGACCTGTCTGTACCGGTTTATGTCAACGGCAGGCATTGGGGTGGTTTTCGAGTTGGTTATACCAGCGATGCTATATTTATTTAAACTTAAGCCTGTAGCCAAGCTTTAAAATTTCGATACATTCCTGAGTAAGATCAGCATGGGTTAATGGATGTTTATCCAGATACCCTTTGCTGAATTTCAGCTTGAATAACTTCTTGGCATATTTGATTTTAACCAGACGTGTACTATCAAAATCTCGACTTCGCTCAAGGATGATTGCAATACGTAACAGGCATAAAACTAACAGTATCTTTTTATTCAGACGTGGAAATTCTTCAACCAGGTGAATTTTGATCTTGCCACGTTGTAAGCGTAATAACAGCCCAAGAGTATTTTGCATCTCGCGCGAAAAACCCGGCATATCTGATTGTTCAATAATATATCCACTATGATCTGGATAGTTAGTGTGTGAGATTGATAAACCGACTTCATGCAGTTTGCAGCTCCATAATAACAATAAGCGCTGCTGCTCTTCAGTCTCAATATCCAGTTGATCGTACAGATGCATTGCGCTGCTGCAAATGCGCCCTGACTGGGCCACATCGATCTGGTAACGTAATTCAAAATCACGTACGGTATCTATTCGGATATCATGGCCGCCAGCGGTTTCTATCATGTCATTTAACAGGCCTTCTCGCAGTGCGCCTTCTGACGCCAGCATGGATTCAATCTGAAATTCTTCAAATGCAGCAATCAAAACACACAAGCCACCAATAATGACCGGTGCGCGGTTTTCCGATAAGCCCGGCAAAATGACATGGTCTATATGCCCTGCCCTGGCCCACAACTCACTGAGTTGTTTAAGGTGTGAATAATCGATTAAGCCCTGTGTGCCGTAATTCTCGGTTAGAATTCTGGCAATGGTTTTTATAGTACCGGATGAACCAATACACTCCTGCCAACCATGCGCCATATATTCATCACTAATCCATTCCAGTTTGCGACGACAGTCAATGACAGCACACTGGATCAAGGTTTCGCTGATTACACCGTCGGCAAACCATTTCTTGGTCGTGGTTACACAGCCCATATTCAGGCTTTCCATCATGATCGGCTGGTAAGCCTGGCCTATGATAAATTCTGTACTACCACCACCGATATCAATGACCAGACGATAATCTTCGGTTTGAGCCAGGCTATGCGCAACCCCCTGATAAACCAGACGCGCTTCTTCTCGACCAGCAACAATACTAATAGGGAACCCCAGAGCCTGTTCAGCGCGGGAAAGAAAGGAGGCAGAGTTACGTGCCCGGCGTAGGGTATTGGTACCAACAGCTATGACATTCTCTGCTGGCAAATCCTTAATGCGTTGACCGAATCTGCTCAGGCATTGCAAAGCCTGCTCCATTTTTTCTTCGGATAAAACATTTTTTGCGTCAAGACCTGCTGCCAGGCGTACCATTTCCTTTATCGCATCAATAGTTTGCGGCTGGTTATTCTGTAACCTGGCAACAACCATGTGAAAACTGTTCGACCCCAGATCGATAGCAGCCAGTTGGCGTTTGGTATTGATCATATATTATCGATTTCTGTTTTTTCGCAAGCTACTGCGGTAGTTCATTTTTTTATGTGCCCGAGCTGACTTACTGCGCTGATTGGCCAGTTGCACCATCTTATCCTGTGCACTAAGTCCATCTTCAACACTGCCTGATCGACGAATATAGCTGCCGTCTGCTTGCATATCCCAGGCAGAAATCGGGTCATTCAAACAGGAATTTAATATACTGCGACATTCTTCGCGGTGTACATCTTCTTCCACCGGGGTAATGACTTCCACCCGGTGTTCCAGGTTACGCGTCATTAAATCGGCTGAACCGATATAGAACTCTTCAACGCCCCCATTTCTGAAATAATAGATTCGACTATGTTCCAGAAACCGGCCAACAATGCTGACTACTGAGATATTATCTGATAAGCCCTTGATCCCAGGTCTAATACGGCAGGTATCACGTATAATCAATTCCACTTTGACCCCTTGCATAGAGGCAAGATACAGCTCACGACAGATATCAACATCTTCCAGTGCATTTGCCTTAAAACGAATCAAGCCCTGAGTTTTACCTTTATGGTGTTTTATTTCGCGCTGAATCTTACTGATCAGCGCTGCTTTCAATAATTTTGGAGCAGGAAGAATCTTCAGATAATTTCGTTTCGGTGTAAAACCAGTGGTCAGATAATTGAATAATTCGGTTAAGTCACGACCAATTTCATCATTACAGGTCAGAATACCCACATCACTGTACAGGCGCGCAGTGCCTGCGTGATAATTCCCGGTACCCAGATGGGCATAGCGCCTTAGCCCGGTATAATCCTTGCGCACTACCAGAATAACCTTGCAATGAGTCTTCAGCCCGACGACGCCGTAGGTCACGTGTATACCCGCTTCTTCCAGTCGGCTGGCCCAGATGATATTAGCGGCTTCGTCGAAACGTGCCTGTAACTCAACCACAACGGCTACCTGCTTGCCATTACGTGCTGCGGTAATCAGGTAGTCAATGATCTTGCTATCTTCTGAAGTACGATACAGTGTCATTTTAATCGCATGTACCTTGGGATCCTGACTGGCTTCTTTCAAAAAACGAATCACACTGGTCGCAAAAGATTCATAAGGATGAGTCAGGAATAACGATCCAGCATCCCTGATGGCATAGAATATACTTCGTGATGCACGTAGTTTGACATGATCTATGGGGCGATGTGGTTCATCGTGCAATTCGGGTTTATTGATCGAAACCAGTTGCATCAGGTCACGCATGCCCAACATGCCTGGACCAGGAAAAGTATCCTGTTCTCCTTTCAAACCCAGTTCCGCTGACAACATGCCTCTGCGCCCTTCATCCATATCGTTATTTACCGATAAACGTACCACAGTGGCAAATTTTCGATTGCGTACTTCTGACTCTATGGATGCCAGTAAGTCATCTGCCTTTTCACGTGAGGTGCCAACATTGATATTTCTCACCACACGAAATAGTTCGCAGGCTTCAATTTTCAGTTTGGGGAATAACAGGTCGAGGTTGTTCGACATCACGTCTTCAAGCTTGACGTATTTATGTTGCTTACCCAGGTTTATGAATCGATCAATCCCCGACTCGCCACTAGGTACCTTGACCCTTGCCAATAGACTATCTTCACCTTCCGGATAGCGTAGTGTTACCAGCAAATTAAGTGATAGATTTGAAATAAAGGGAAATGGGTGAGCGGGGTCTACAGATTGCGGGGTAACCAGAGGGAAAATATTCTGTATATAATACTCACGTAATTCGGCCTGCTCTTCCAGTGTCAGATCATCATATCCACAGATATTGATCTCGTGTTCGGCGAGTAACTTTACCAGTTCCGGATAAATCTCACGGATACGATCTTCCAGTTCGTTGACAATGACATAAGATTGCACAATCTGCTGGCTAGGGGTACGCCCGTCTACTGACAGCAGCTGAATATTTGCACCTAGTTGCTGTTTTAAGCCGCCGATACGTTTCATGAAAAACTCATCCAGGTTAGAATTCACGATCGCGATGAACTTTAGTCTCTCGAGCAGCGGGTTGTTTTCATTCTCCGCTTCAAAAAGAACGCGTCTATTAAATTCCAGCCACGAATATTCTCGATTCAGGTAATATTGCGGGTCAGACAAATCGAATTCAGTTACCGGCTCGGCAGCTTCCAGCGCTGGTTTTGCTGTGATTTCGGAGACTTCATCGGTAGGTTGGTTTAAAGACATTTGAATTCCTGGCGATATTTTTGGACTAGGTCATGTAAAATTAGATTCGCTACCCGTTAAGATTAAAGTATAAACGTTTTTTTTTCATTAATTTCATTCTCATAAATAACTCTTCTAATGTTATGCCTCAAATATTAAATAACGATTTGATTCCTGTTATTCTGATTGTTTTCGGTTTATTTTTCATTTTTTTCATCAATCGATCCCGCCTCTCGGGCTATTGGCTGAACCTGAAAACTCGCCGCTGCCTGGAACACCTGGGAGTGGATCAGATTACCAATGTTAAATGCCCGGATGGACTAGGGCACGAATTCAGCTTAGATCGGTTGATTCTGCGCCAAAATGGCATATCCATACTGATATACAAAAAATACCCCGGAAAGATTTTCTGTGCCGACCATATAGATGAATGGACACAGATGCTGGGTCAGAAAAGCTATACTTTTACAAACCCACTGTTTGAACTGGATTTTCAGATTAAGGCTCTGCAGGCCTGTATCCCCGGCATTGACATTGATGGCTACCTGTTTTTTGACCACAATGCCGAATTTCCAAAAGGACACCCGCAACGGGTCATTCACCCTCAGCATATTCCACACAATCTTCATCGCCCTCAACATATCGAGATTGATCAAAAGATCATACAGGCGTGGAATGATTTTAGATCTGATATGAAAACTGCATGACCCCTGACAGCAGGTTGAAAAATGTCTGGCAGCTATCCCTGGCCCAGGCATTAATGATGTCGGTGAATACCCTTCTATTCACCCTGTCCGCCATCCTTGGATATGAGCTTGCTGATACCAAGTCACTGGCTACCCTGCCACTGGCTATTCAATTTTGCATTACCATGCTAACCAGTTTTCCTGCTTCTATGTTTATGAACCGTTATGGGCGCAAGGCCGGATTCATTCTCAGCTCATTTATAGGATTCGCAGGAACGCTACTGGCCATTCTTGCGGTAAACGAACACTCTTTTGTTGTGTACTGCATGGCAACAGCACTGTTTGGCATTTACACTGGATTTGGCAATTATTATCGCTTTGTAGCAGTCGAGGTTTCACCTCCAGAAAAACGAAATAACGCGATTTCCTATGTACTCGCTGGCGGTGTCATAGCAGCAGTGGTTGGCCCTAATCTCGCCAATTACACCAGAGATCTTTTCAGCATCGCCTATATTGGTAGTTTTATAGCAGTATTTATCCTGTATGGATTTAACCTGCTCAATTTCTCCATAATGGATTTACCCAAACCAGTAAACCGTTCAATACAGGACTACGCTCGTCCACTCAAAGAGATTATTGCACAGCCTGCTTATCTGGCAGCTCTGCTATCTGCCACTTTGGGGTATAGCATGATGTCGCTGTTGATGACTGCTACTCCTCTGGCGATGAAGCATCACGACATGGGCTTAGGCGATGTTGCTTTTGTCATTCAATGGCACGTATTAGGTATGTTTGTGCCATCATTTTTTACTGGTCACCTAATGACCCGTTTTGGTATCGAACGCATTATGTTCATCGGCACCGTAGCGATCTTTGCTGCGATTACTATTAACCTGACTGGCAGCAGCATATGGAATTTCTGGCTGGCGTTACTGTTACTCGGCGTAGGTTGGAATTTCATGTTTATCGGTGGGACAACCCTGCTAACAAAAACTTACACCGAAGTAGAAAAGGCAAAGGCTCAGGCTTTTAATGACTTTATCGTTTTCAGTGCAGTGACCTTGTCATCTCTTGGAGCGGGTGCTTTACAGTACCTGCTGGGGTGGTGGATGGTAAATTTCAGTGTCATACCCTGCGTACTGATCTGTATGATCTCTATCGCCCTGTATGACCTACATAAACGCAGAGAGACTGCTCAGAATGTCTTTTAACTCTGGGAACTGATCACCTTTTTTGTACAGATGAAACTGCGATTCACTCAACTCGATAATATATCGTGATGGGCGTGGTGCCCCATAAATTGGACAGTTAACGACTTTACAGGGCAGTAAAAGTTTAATATCGACAATCTCAGCCTGTTCATCCATCCATATAACGGTTAGCGGGATGAGGGTATTTTTCATCCAGAAACGATAATTGCCTGATTTCGGATAAACGAAAAGCATACCTTCATTATCAGCCAGTGACGCTCGATACATTAAGCCCTGCTGTCGCCGTTCATTATTGTCTGCAATCTGTAATTGATAATGCCGCTGGTTCAGGTTGATAGACAGAATATCAAAGGACATTCCTGAGGCTAAAGGCGAGACAGAAAAAATCAGCAGGTATATTAAACTAAAAGCAGTTAGAAATATTTTCATCAGACTGTCTATGTGTGGATTGAGATAGAAGTATTGCCGCAATATAATGACTTCAAGCCGCCACTGCCTTAAAACGCTTAATCATGTTCTTCTATCCATGCCATCTGAATAGCTTCCAGAATTTTTTCATTTGAGCCTTCTGGGTTATCATCAAAATCATCCAGAGCACAAACCCAGCTATGTAGATCAGTAAAGCGAACATACTGGGGGTCTACATCCGCATGTGTTTGTTCCAGTTCAATCGCTATATCCAGTGTATCTATCCATTTTAAAGCCATAGTTCACCTCCTCAGTATCATTAGCCTTAAATTATAAATCAGCTGTCGTAAAAACCTACTATTTTGAGACAAAATTGATGATTATGAATGTTTGATGCAGGTGCTTTATGGGATACTGAATCTGGGTTACTACTCTTATGCGAGTGGTCAACTGCAGAATCCAGGTTAAACTTGCTAAAAGCAAAGTAGCTGCACTTTAATGAGTTTCAGAAACCATGTTGATGGTGTATTTAGGAATTTCAATAACCAGATCATTCTGATTAACCTTTGCCTGACAGCTTAAGCGGGAATCCGGTTCCAGACCCCAGGCTTTGTCCAGATAATCATCTTCATTCTCATCAGACTCTTCCAGGGTTTCAAAACCTTCTCGGATATAGACGTGGCAGGTGGTACAGGCACAGGATTTTTCACAGGCATGTTCAATTTCAATGCCATTCTGTAACAGCGCGTCACAGATACTAACACCGCTTTCGGCGTTAAACACTGCGCCATCGGGGCAAATTTCTTCATGTGGAAGTACGATAATCTGGGGCATTTACACATCCACCTGTTCAATATTTTTTCCTGAGAGTACTTTCTGTACACTCGCATTCATACGTCGGGCCACGTACTCTTCGCTAGCCACTTCAACCTGCTTGATCGCCTTCTTCAAGCTATCGCTGGAAGCAGTTTCGATTATTCTTTCCAGCTCATCACGAACCGATTGAATCTGTTGATATTCATCATTTGATAACAGCTCATGACCATCCGATGCCAGCGCTGAATCTACTGCTTCTAACACACGTCTTGCTTCAACCTGCTGTTCAGCCAGCATGCGCGCATCGATATCTTCTTTGGCATGCGACATAGAGTCACGCAGCATGGTCTCAATCTCATTATCCGTTAAACCATAGGAAGGTTTAATCACGATATCTGCACGCACTCCGCTACTTTTTTCTTCTGCCAATACTGATAGCAACCCATCTGCATCCACCTGATAGGTTACCCGGATACGTGCAGCCCCGGCTGTCATTGGAGGAATGCCGCGCAATTCGAAGTGGGCTAGTGAACGACAATCAGAAACCAGCTCACGCTCTCCCTGCACGACATGGAATGCCATTGCCGTCTGGCCATCCTTGAAGGTAGTAAACTCCTGTGCTCGAGCTACAGGGATAGGGCTATTCCGATCAATAATCTTTTCACTCAGTCCACCCATGGTTTCGATACACAGCGATAATGGCAACACATCTAACAGCAACATTTCCTGGTCATTTTTATTACCTGCCAGTACATCCGCCTGTAAAGCTGCACCTATCGCCACTACCTTGTCCGGATCAAGATCGATTAAGGGTTCGCGCTCAAAGAACTTACCCACCTGTTCAACAACCAGAGGAACCCGGGTAGATCCACCGACCATGACAACATTGGTTATTTCGCTTTTATCCAGCTTCGCATCGCGTAATACCCGGCGACAGGACATCAGGGTTTTCTTCACCAGATCCTGGATCAGACTATTCATGGTGTCGCGCGTCAGCGTTGTAGTAAAACTGAGGTTTGCGTGCTCAATCTTGATTTCAGTGGAATCATTTAAAGTCAGGTCTTCCTTGGCCTTACGTGCAGCAATCAGAATCTGACGTGACAATATAGAATCTATCTTTTCTATACCGGCCTGTTTGATTATCCATTCACCGATATCGTTATCCATATCATCACCACCCAGAGAACTATTCCCGCCGGTGGCCAGTACTTCGAATACACCCTTATTCAAATGCAAAATGGAGATATCAAAGGTACCGCCACCCAGATCATAAATGGCAATAACACCATCGGGCTGTTGATCCAGGCCATAAGCGACCGCCGCTGCGGTTGGTTCGCCGAGCAATCGATACACATTCAATCCAGCCAGTCTGGCCGCATCACGCGTAGCCTGGCGCTGGGCATCATCGAAATAAGCAGGCACCGTAATCACAACACCGCTAAGTTCCTCACCCAATGTTTGTTCTGCACGATCAGCCAGAGATTTAAGTATTTCTGCAGATACCTCAATGGCACTCACATGCCTCTGTCGGGTAATGATACGTGGAACAGTAGAATCAGTATTGCCATCAAACTCATAGGGTAAGACATTAGAAAGGCCTTTCAGGTCTTCGATACCTCGGCCCATGATGCGTTTCACCGATGATAATGTATTCAATGGGTCGGAAGCCTGTAACAGCTGTGCTTCATACCCAACCAGAGTCTGTTCAGCGCCATAATGCACAATAGAGGGCAGCAAATGCCTGCCCGCTTCATCGGGCAGAGTTTCTATCTTGCCGCTGCGTTTTACCGCTACCAGTGAATTGGTAGTGCCAAGGTCAATACCCGCAGCATAATTACGATGGTGCGGCGCACTGGCTTGTCCAGGTTCTGTGATTTGTAGTAATGCCATGATTTATTAGTGTTAACAGCCCCTAAAATAACTGATCTTCCAGCTCAAACTGAAAGTCGTCGAGCTGATCGAGTATACGTTGGACAAACTGCATTTTTTTGCTCACTTGACGCGCCTCTTCCAGCTTGCCCTGCTGATAGAGAGTTTCAAATTGTTCGGCATACTCTTTTGAGCGTTGGTCGAGTTTACCCGTCACATGATCGCAGCAACGCATGGGATCCTGGCAGCTTTTGCATTGATCCATCTCTTCGCGTATTTCAATCTGTTCCATCAGAAAAGCAGTATCATTGGTGGTTTCGTGCTCATCATTCATATCCAGGCCACCGATTTCGAGCATATAGCGTGCTCTTTTCACCGAGTGATGCAGAATTTCATAAGCTTCGTTAATCCACGCTGCCTTTTGTACTGCTATACGCTTTTCCTGATCACTGCCATTTATAAAGCGATCAGGATGATAGGCTGCCTGTAATTTTTGGTGATTATCATGTAGCAGGCGCTTATCCAGTTGAAAATCAACCGGCAGGCCAAACAGCTCAAAGTAATTTTGATTCAGATCGAGTTGCATATCGGCAATATTCAGACGGTAAAGCTTTCGCCGCAACCACACTCATCCTTGGCATTAGGATTGGTGAACTTAAAGCCTTCATTAAGCCCTTCACGCGTAAAATCTACCTGAGTGCCATCGAGATAAACCAGGCTTTTCGGGTCTATAATGACCTTCACACCCTGGCTCTCAAACACCTGGTCTTCTTCGTTTAACTCGTCTACAAACTCGAGAACATAAGCCATACCTGAACAGCCCGTGGTCTTGATACCGATTCTCAAACCGATACCTGAACCTCGATTATCCAGAAAGCTCTTCACGCGTTGGGCAGCAGTTTCAGTCAAACTTATTGTCATGTGTATCTCCTTCAGTTAGCTGCACGTCTAAAACTGGCAGGCACCTGATTGATTAAACTGTGTAACAAAGCAATCAGTTGATCGATTTGTTGACAGGTATTGTCATTACCAAAACTAACCCTGACGGCATTCAGTGCCAGCGCTTCATCGACCCCCATGGCCCTGAGTACATGGCTGGGTTGAGTGACCGCACTATGACATGCTGATCCACTGGCTAGCTCGAAACCGGCCTGATCAAGTTGCATCAGCAGGGTTTCACCGTGGTAGTAAGGAATTGAAAAGTAACTGGTATTGGGCAAACGTTCGCAGCTACCTGAAAAAATATGCACACCGCTTATGCCCATCAGTTGCTGTTCAAAATAGCGCCGCAATTCTAACAGATATGTCTGACGCTCTTGCAAATTTATTTGTGCTAATTGCGCAGCTTTCCCCATACCCACCAGTAGTGCCACATTCTCAGTGCCAGCGCGTCGCCTGGATTCCTGTGGTCCACCACTTAGTAAAGGTTTTTTAATATTAGCCTTATGATTGAGTATTAACGCACCGCAGCCCTGTGGGCCCTGGAATTTATGTCCTGAGAGCGTTAACAGGCCTGCGTTTAGATCTTTAATATCAACCTCAATCTTGCCTACCGCCTGAGTAGCATCGGTATGCAGCAATAGATTATCTGACGAAACTTGTTCGAATAGTCGTTTTACTGGCTGAATAGCGCCAGTTTCATTATTCGCTAGTTGCACTGATAGCAGATCAGGATTGTATTCAGCAATCACAGCGGTCGATTCTGAGACGTCTACCAATCCTTCAGCATTCACCGCTAAATAAGCAGTGGATCCACCCATAGCCGCAATCTGCCTGACCGGTTCAAGAACACTGGCGTGTTCAATTGAGCTGCACATAATGCGACTGTTCTGGCTATCCGCAACAAAGCCTTTGATAGCTAAATTGTTTGCCTCAGTACCACCGCTAGTGAAGATAACGTTTGCAGCATCGGCATTCACCAGCTCAGCAACCTGCTGACGCGCACTCTCAATCGCTGAACGTAAAAAGCGGCCACTTTGATGCAGGCTGGAAGCATTGCCATGCGATGCCTTCAGGAAAGGTAACATAGCATCCAGCACTTCAGGGTGTAGCGGGGCTGAAGCATTATGATCAAGATACACGGGCATCGGCTTTAATAATCAGGACTGGCCGGACGCCATGTAATGTGGAAAGTCCTGTTCTGTATAATCTTCGTCACTGATCTGGTTACGAATCATATCAGCCAGAGATATACCGGTCAGGTAGCTGGAAATCTGATTGCTTAATTCATCCCACAGCTGTTCGGTGAGACAGGGCTCGTAATTATTGGCTCCTGGTAAGGCATCTTTATTAGTCACTTCAACCTTATCGTCTACCGCTAGAATGATGTCCGAGACACTCACCTGTTCTGGAGAAACACTCAATCGATACCCGCCGCCAGGGCCACGCGTACTGATAACCAGCTTATTACGCCGCATCTTGGCGAATAACTGTTCCAGATAGGACAGGGAAATCCCCTGACGTTGAGAGATATCTGCTAAGGATACGGGTCCCTTATCCGAGTGCATAACCATATCGAGTAATGAAGTAACTGCATATCTGCTTTTGGTGGATAAACGCATTGGTACACCTGTTGTTTGGCCGATTTCGAGTCAGTATACAATCCTGACTAAATTGGTCAAGTATTAATTCCTACTATTTTAGTCGGGATTAATATTGATTTCTTCAGGCTACCCATCAGGCCACTGGCAATATTATCCGAACCAGGCTCCCCTCACCTAACTGACTTTGTATCAGCATTTCAGCCTGATGTGCATCGACTATCTTTTGACAAAGGTACAACCCGAGCCCAAAACCACCGGTAGCCCGCTGGCGCGCAGGGTCGGCTCGATAGAAAGCCTCGGTAGCCTGATTCAGGTCTTCTGTAGCCATACCGCAGCCATGATCTTCCACCTCTATGACGATGTTTTGCCGGTGTTGTATTAGTCTGATCTCTGGACTTACGTCTGACTCGGAAGAGTACTTGAATGCGTTATCTAACAGATTTTTCACTAAAAGCTCCAATCTAGCTCTATCAGCATTGATTGAGATTGAAGGAAGAGAGGCTGTTATTGACCTGTCGGCAAAAAATTCATTTAACAGCTCTCTAATCATTTCATCCAGTTGAAAATCAGTTCGATTGAGCACAGCGTGCGGCCGATTCAAACGCTCCGACTCCAGTATCAATGCGAGCAGGCTTTCCATCTCGCGAATATCATCCACCAGCGCCTGGCGTGTCGCATCATCAGCCATGAGCTCAAGGTTTACTCTTGCTCGTGTTAAGGGTGATCTCAGCTCATGACTGATGGCGAGTAGCAGTTGCTGCTTGGCTTCCAGCATCGAATGTATCTGCTGTGCCATTTCATTAATGCCCTGCCCCAGGCTCTTAAATTCAATACTGCCCGTGGGTTCCAATGGTTGTAAAAGGTCCCCCTGGCCAATTCGTGCGACAGCATCGTTGATCGGCTTTAGCGGTTTTAAGCTCTGTCGAATCAACACAAACAGAAACACAAGCGTAACAATAAAAATCACCAACATGGAAAAACCTCGTTGGTGTGATTCGCTTTTGAATAAACGGCCAACTGCGTAGAGATAGGTATAACCATCCTGTTTCAGCATCAGATAATTATTACCTCGTTCAAAGGCAAGCTGATAACGCTGGTAGGGTTCGGGTGCATTTTCGAAATCTAACTGTGAAATATCGGGTATTTTTGAATGAGATTGCCAGTTTATATCTGGACCACGTATCGAAAGCTCAAATGCTAGCCCATCACTTAAACGGCGCGCTTTATCGATATCCGGTGGGCTGCCAATATCCTGCACTATGTAGTCCAGATATTGCACAATATTTGGCAATAGATCCTGCTTAAAGTGCGCCTTGATACTATGAGCCAGATTGATACCAAACAGGGCAATTACCAGCACACCTGTTACCAGAAAATACAGCATTAAACGAGTGATCAAAGATTGCCTTAAGCGTTGCAACATGTACTTTTACTCGCTAATAACGGGTGGTAAAACAAATTGATAACCTCTGGCACGTATGGTTTTGATTATCTGCAGCGGGTTCAGCTTTTGACGTAAACGACTGATTTGAATATCAATCGCTCGGCTAAAGATATCGGCTTCGATTCCATTTAACTCAGTCATAATGTCATCGCGCGAAAAGACTTTTTGCGGCTGCTGCGCCAATAGCAGTAAAAGCCGGTATTCATTGGAAGTGAGATCCACAATCCCATCATCCGTTTTAACCTGCTGGGTTTGAGTATCAATCTTTAGTCCCTCAAAAACTAACTCGTGACTGGATTTAACAATAACCGATCGCTTGAGAATATTTTTAATTCTCGCAACCAGTTCGCGAGGTTCGAAGGGTTTTGGCAGGTAATCGTCAGCTCCAATCTCAAGACCAACTACTCTGTCCATCACATCACCTCTGGCAGTTAGCATTAATACAGGGGTTTCAGAAAACTGGCGGATTCTTCTACAGGTTTCGAAGCCATCGATTTCCGGAAGCATAACGTCGAGAATGATTAACTCGAACGAATGCCCTCTTAACAACTCCAGAGCCTTCAGTGGATGAGTTTCGCTGGATAATTCAAAGTCAAACTGCGCCAGATACGCCTTAAGTGGTGCAGCCAGTTTTTCATCGTCATCAATCAAAAGTAGCTTTTTCATTTAGCTATTGTAGGTTTTAAGTCTCAAGATAGGTAGCATCCGGAGTTGCCAATGATGGCAACTCCGGAACAAACAGATCTAACCATCTATCCATTGAGTATGGTCATGTCGATAACCAAAGTTGCCTGTAAACCTATAATGACCGCCGCGTTTCTCAATTATTTCCTTAAGCTCTACTTTCTGTTCAGCATCTAATGAATCAACAAACTGGGCAATTAAAGCCACCATCTCAGGAGCATTTTGATTCACCATATCGGTTTTCTCGGTGATTTTCTGTAACACAGCAGATTGATCCATAGGACCTTCACCCAGCATCTGTTGAATAACAGATACCCTGTCTTCTCTTTGCTGCCTTACCTGTTGCATGATTTCAGCGAAACGCGAGGTTAAGGATTCGAGTTTAATTTCCTGCTCGCTATTTAAGTCCAGTTTACGACTGATGTGATAATTAAACATATCGGCTTTCTCCTGCATGCTCATATTTTCGAAGTGGTGTTTGGCGCCAAAAGCGAGTACAGATCCGCTAATCATCAGGATAACTACACTGGCGATTATGATTTTGCTTGATTTTTTCATGATCATCTCGTTTGTTTTATGACAACTACATAATAAGCATTAGCTGTGTAACAAACTTCTCTGAGGGGTAACGATTTGTATCTATGTGTAACGTTGGATAATTCAAAAGCCGTGTTATGATGATATATATCAACCCAGTTCAAAACCCTGATTGGTTACAATAGCTACTTACAAACTCAACTCTTCACACCTTGGACCTTAACTCAACACATTTAGCTGATGGCTGGATCTGGGCACATTTTATCTACTGGCCGATATTTCTGTGGGCTGTGTATCGTGCTCCATGGCGAATCCTGATACAAAATGACTCTAGCAATATACTATTTGCAGCCTGTACTGCAGTGTTTGTACTATGGATATTAAAGGTCAATATAGAAACAGGTCTGTCGATACATTTACTGGGGTCTACTATCCTGACATTGATGTTTCGCTGGCAGGTTGCTGTATTGGCAAATGCCGTTATCGTACTGGGAATCACGCTGGTTACTGCTGCGGATTTTCAGGCCTATGCTATGAATACTTTACTCACTGGAGTCCTGCCCATTTTTATAAGCTACTCGATCTGGCGACTTAATGAGTGGTACCTGCCCCCCAATTATTTTGTCTATATCTTTATCGCGGCTTTCCTTTCTGCAGGTTTATCCATGATTTCCAGCGGATTTGCCTCCTATCAGATACTTACCTTGCTAGATAACAACCTTTCACCAGAAATGCTTGATGAATACCTGATGGTTTTTATCCCCATTATGTATCCTGAAGCATTTATAACAGGAGCGATTATTTCCATCTTCGTGATATATAAGCCTGAATGGATATCAACTTTTGACGATAAGCGATACCTCGATAACAACTAATTTTTATACTTCTCTACTGAGCTTAAAATCCCTCGCAGGATATTAACCTCATTTTGTGTAGGCAAAACGCGTTGATACAATCTGCGTAAGCGTTTCATCATCTGACGGGGATTTTCAGCATCGATAAATCCTGTAGAAACCAATACCTGTTCCAGATGGCAGAAATAGCCTTCAAGCTCGGCGCTACTCGCCATAGGCTCTTCTTCGCTGGCAGGCTGATCAATAGTTTCAGCTGAAATTGCTAAAGATTGTTGATATTGCTGATAAATTTCGTAACTAATGACCTGTATCGCAGCACCAACATTAAGCGAACTGAAATCAGGGTTTGTTGGAATGTTTACTGTAAAATGGCAATGTTGTAATTCTTCATTGGTGAGTCCTGCATGCTCACGGCCAAATACAACGGCCAGTTTCTGATCATCTGGTAGCGCGACTGCTTTTTCACCCACCTCACGCGGGTTCAATTGTGGCCAGGTGAGTGACCTGATTCTTGCACTTGTACCTATCACCAGATGACAATCCGCCAATGCTTCAGTTAAGGTATTAAACCTCGTTAGCTCATCCAGTACGCTATTCGCACCTGATGCACGAGCATAAGCCCGTTCACCGACAGGGCACTTTGGATTAACCAGAGCCAGATCGCTAAATTGCATATTTTTCATGGCCCGGGCGGCAGCACCGATATTACCCGGATGCGTGGTTTCCACCATGACGATTCTGATGTTGTCTAATTTCATTAAGGCCTGTTGACGCTATTTTATAAAGCCCGTCAGGATACATCAAAATCAACGGAAATATTGGAAGGTTGGCTTTGAAACTCGATTGATTTCAAATTTTGAGGTTTGTGAATATAGTAGCCCTGACCGTAGGCAACACCGATATCCTGTAATTTCCTGTTAATTTCTTCATTCTCGATAAATTCTGCAATACATTCCTTGCCCATAACCCTGACTACACCATTGATTGACTCAACCATTGCATGATGCACTAGATCGGTATGCAGATTACGCACAAAACTACCATCTAGCTTGACGTAATCTACATCCAGGTTTTTCAGGTAGCTAAACGATGACATGCCTGAACCAAAATCATCCAATGCTAACTGACACCCCTGGTCCTTGATTCCCTGAATAAATTTGCGTGCCTGAGAGACATTGGTCATTGCAACCGTTTCAGTAATTTCGAAGACCAGGCTCTCAGGCAAAATCTGATGTTGCGCAATCAGATTTCTGATAAGTGTCAGCATCTCTTGATTACCTACTGATTTACCCGACAGGTTTATATTTAAACGAATTCCTGGATGCTGAGCCAGGAATTCAATCGATTTGATAACCACCTGCCGATCCAGTTTATCGATTCCTCCATATTGTTCCAGCGCGGGTATAAACACGTCCGGGTAGATCAAATTGTTTTCATTATCACGTAACCTAACCAGTATCTCATACCAGTCAGGTATATCCTGACCACTGATTGCCTGAATTTTCTGCCCAAAAAGCTCCATTCGACCAGACTCAATCAGCCGTATGGTTTCACCCGACCAGTACATTTCATTGCGCCGGTTTTGAGACATAGTGTCATCAGGATGGTATAGATGAACCCGATTGCGACCCATCACCTTGGCAGCAGAACAGGCTGATTCAACCTCTCTGAGCAGGTCAGAAGCATCGACCACTTCTTCAGTGACCTCAGCTACTCCAATACTGGCAGAGATATCAAACTTTTTATTGTCCCACATGAAGGCATGAGCACTTATCTGGGTTCTGATAGTCAGCGCAATCAATTCCGCCTGAATCAGATTACATTCTCTCAACAAGATGCCGAATTCATCGCCACCGATACGTGCTAACTGATCATTTCGACGCAATATGCCACCCAGTGATATCGCTATTTGTTTGATCATTTCATCACCGGCGGCAAGACCACAGGTTTCATTGATAATCTTGAAGTGATCTAAATCGATATATAAAACTACTGCGGCAAGTTCTACATTATGTTTAACCTCTTCAACTGCCTGACTTATCTGGATCTCAAACTCCTTTCTATTTTTCAGCCCGGTCAGGGCATCATGAGTCGCCTGGTAGGAGAGTAATTGTTTGCTTTGTTCAAGCTGAGTAGTACGCTGCTTTACGGTCTGTGTCAGCGAAGCGTTGAGCTTCCTGATTTCTTCATCCAGATGCAATCGCTTCAATTCACCACGCCTGAAAACATAAAAGAACAGTAAGCTTAATATCAGGTATAACCCCCCTATGCTGAGCGCATCTTGCAGGTAACTAAGCTTGTTAGCTTGCAAATACTTATGATCAATAAGATCAACCATTTCCCATTTAGTACCAGGAATCAATACACGCGAATAGATCGAGGCTATTTCTGCCTCGCTTAGATATTTATCCCTGCTGATTTTAGATCGACTGCCCTTAGCCCCCATTTCAATCAGGAATCGCCCATCATCCTGTATTCGAATCAGAAAGAATTGATGATGGTAGGGCTGTCCATTGTTTATTAGACGTTGCAACACCCAGGTATCCAGGCTGACGAAAAAAATCCCATCACTCAGCCCTATCAAATTAGGAATTTTTTGCAGTATATCGATATGGTAAATATCTGTGTGAGCGCGACTGTGAATCGCTATTTCGTTATCTTTCCAGGTCTGAGAAAACTTCTCGATATCCGCACGACAGGACCTGCCGACAAAATTGTTCGGGTCCGCCAGTAAAATACTTCCCTGATTTTCCACCAGCGTAAAGTTGATCATCTCGGGAAAATAGCTTCGCACAACATCACCAAGCTCAGAATAAATGCTAGAGGAAACTGGGTTTGCTGCTAGTTTCTGGATCACAGTAGGATGATTTTTTATCAGCAGGCTTAGCAGGTGGCGGCTTTGAGAGATATAATTTTCTATCTCACTACGGGTTATCTTCAGGCCATGCTCACTTATTTCATACTGGTTTTTAATAAAATCAGCAGTTCGGCTCTGATACACAAAAGACAGACCACCACCTATCAACACCCAGGAAAGGATAAGAAAAATAAGTGTATTAAGAATAGTCGTGTCAAATTTCACGAATGCGTCCTTATCAGTTCCAGTGATTAAAAGGATGAGTACCACTTTCCTTATTCATTAATTTAATAGTACATCTTTGTAGATAAATCACAGCTATTTTCGCCTGCAATAAGCCAAAGGCTAATTTTTGAAGAACATTGCTAACAATTTAATAAACCTCTAAAGGCCGTAGTTAAACTGTGAAATTCCCCGACATTTTATAGTCAGTTTTGTTAAACTGCGCGCCTCTTAGCGAACCTCTGTTTCAGAAAATATCTTATGCAACCCATGATGAACATAGCTATCCGTGCTGCACGCTTAGCTGGCGACTATATTACCCGTCAAATCAACAACATCCCTAATCTGGAAATTGAATCAAAATCACCCAATGATTTTGTCACTCAGGTTGATCGGCAGGCTGAAGCGCGCATTATCGATACCTTATTAAAAGCCTACCCTGATCACAGCATTCTGGCAGAAGAATCAGGCTTATCCGGTGATAGCGAATATCAATGGATCATCGATCCACTGGATGGCACCACCAATTATTTACATGGCATCCCACATTTTGCAGTTTCTATCGCACTGGCACACAAAGGCCGTCTGGAACAGGCTGTCATCTACGACCCCAGCAAAGAGGAACTGTTCACGGCCAGTAAAGGTGATGGCGCATCGCTAAATAACCGCAGAATTCGAGTCGCCAAACCGGTGAGTATTCAGGGTGCCCTGCTCGGCACTGGATTTCCTTTCAGAGAAAAGCATCATTACCCTGCCTATCAAGCCATGCTGACTGACTTCTTCAGCCAGGCCGGAGATATCCGCCGAGCAGGCTCTGCAGCGCTGGATCTGGCTTATGTCGCCGCTGGCAGACTCGATGGTTTCTGGGAAATTGGATTAAAGCCCTGGGATATGGCTGCAGGCGCACTGATTATTCGTGAAGCTGGCGGTCTGGTGGGTGATTTCAGTGGCAATGAAAACTATCTGCAAACGGGTAATATCGTCACCGGCAACCCAAAAGTATTTGCCGATATGATCCGTAAGCTTCAACCCCACCTGACAAACGACCTCAAAGCATAAAATTCACTGGGTTTGATCAAAGACTCCCTAATCAAACCCAAATTATTTTTATTACCAAATGCCATATTTCAGCCTGAATTACAGCGATTTATGGCATCTTCAAGGAATGCCTAGTTCAAGTGGTATAAGCCTCGCAGTAGCCATATATCTCTAAAGAAATATAAATAAGTCCAGCTTATAGCGTCACAAGATAAATCGAATTGTATTATCTGATGAAAGGAATACCCTAGCCATCGTTCTAAGATAGATCAGATTTTGGCCGCAGGTTGCACTTTGATCTCTCTTACATCAGTTTATTGATGGTTGAGACATTCTCGTTTCAGGTATCGATATTATTACTGCAGTAATTAAAAACTAGGAGAAAATAATGCCTACATTTGTTCGTACCGAAAAATGCGATGGCTGTAAGGGTCAAGATAAGACCGCTTGCATGTACATCTGCCCTCACGACCTGATGAAGCTGGATATGGACGGTTCAGATACCGGTCATGCCATGAAAGCTTACAACCAGGAACCTGAGCAATGCTGGGAATGCTATTCCTGCGTGAAAATTTGCCCTCAAAATGCTATCGAATGTCGTCACTATGCTGACGTTGTTCCTCTGGGTGGTTCTGTACAGCCTCTTCGTGGTACAGATTCAATCATGTGGACCATCAAGTTCCGTAATGGAACCATGAAGCGTTTTAAATTCCCGATTCGTACTACTGCTGAAGGTTCTATCGATCCTTATGCGGGTAAGCCAGATGCTGACATGTCCAAGATTGCTGATAACGGCTTCTTCTGTCAGAACAATGGTTACCGTGCCGGCGACCCAAGCGAATTAATCAAACTTTAAACCTGAGGAATAAAACTATGGCAGGTGAATTTGGAAATCCAGAAGTCGTCCAGGAAACGGTCGACATCTTAATGATCGGTGGCGGTATGGCCAACTGCGGCGCTGCATTTGAAATTATGCAGTGGGCCAAAGGTACTGATCTTAAAATCAAACTGGTTGATAAAGCAGCTATGGATCGTTCTGGTGCGGTTGCACAGGGTCTGTCCGCGATCAACACTTACATCGGTACTGAGCAGGATCCAGCGGATTACGCACGTATGGTTTCTAACGATCTGATGGGTATTACCCGTGACGATCTAGCCTACGATCTTGGCCGTCACGTTGACGAATCTGTACATCTTTTCGAAGAATGGGGTCTACCTATCTGGAAAACTGATGAAAACGGTGAGCGTTTTGACGGTTCAAAAGGTCTGACTCCTCTGGCAGAAGGCGGCAAGCCCGTTCGTTCTGGTAAGTGGCAGATCATGATCAATGGTGAATCTTACAAGTGGATCGTTGCTGAAGCTGCTAAGAAAGCCCTGGGTATTGAAAACATTGAAGAGCGTATCTTCGTTGTAAAACTGATTAACGACAAAAACGACCCTAGCCGTATCGCTGGTGCCGTTGGTTTCTCAGTTCGTGAAAACAAAATCGTTATCTACACTGCTAAAGCTATCCTGTTAGCCGCTGGTGGTTGTGTAAACATCTTCCGTCCTCGTTCAGTGGGTGAAGGTACTGGTCGTGCCTGGTACCCAGTATGGAACGCTGGTTCAACTTACGCGATGGCTGCTGAAGCCGGCGCTGAGCTGACTATGATGGAAAATCGTTTCGTACCGACTCGTTTTAAGGACGGTTACGGTCCTGTAGGTGCTTGGTTCCTGTTATTCAAAGCGAAAGCCACTAACGCTTTCGGTGAAATATACATGGAAAAGAACAAGGAAATGCTGAATGACTATCCTCCTTATGGTCAGGCTGCAGTTCCTGCTTCATGTCTGCGTAATCACCTGATGCTGAAAGAAATGCGTGAAGGTCGTGGCCCTATCTACATGGATACTGTGACTGCACTGGCTAACCTGCGTGAAACTCTGTCTCCTCGCGAAGTTAAGCATCTGGAAGCAGAAGCATGGGAAGACTTCCTGGATATGTGTGTCGGCCAATGTGGTATCTGGGTTGGTGAAAACATCGAGCCTGAGAAGAAAAACTCAGAACTGATGCCTACCGAACCTTACCTGCTGGGATCTCACTCAGGTTGTTGTGGTATCTGGACTTCTGGTCCAACTGACGTAGGTGCACCTACTGAAGAAACTATGGAAGGCATACCTTCTCACCTGCCTTCTGGCTGGAACTGGGGCTACCGTGGTATGACCACTGTTAAAGGCCTGTTCACTGCTGGTGACGGTGTGGGTGCTTCTGGCCACAAGTTCTCTTCTGGTTCACACGCTGAAGGCCGTATGGCTGCTAAAGCGATGGTTAAGTACTGCCTGGACAACGCTGACTTCACTCCAGAACTGGATACTACCGTTGAAGAACTGGTTGAAGATATCTACCGTCCGGTTAGAACCTTCCTTGAGTTCAAAGACTACACCACAGCAATCGACGTTAACCCTAACTACATCACTCCTAAGATGCTTCAGTTCCGTTTACAGAAGATCATGGATGAATACGTAGCGGGTGTTGCCACTTACTACACCACCAACTCAGAAATGCTGAAGATTGCTGGTGAGAAGCTGGACATGCTGAAAGAAGATGCTCTTAAGATGCGTGCTAAAGACCTTCACGAACTACTTCGTGCCTGGGAAAACTATCACCGCATCCTGACTGCTGAAGCGCATATGAAGCACATCGAGTTCCGCGAAGAATCTCGTTATCCTGGTTTCTACTACCGCATGGATAAGAACTTCGTTGACGAAGAAAACTGGAAGTGCTTTGTAAACTCTATCTATGACAAGAACACCAAGCAGTGGACATGCTTTAAGCGTGCACACGTTGACCTGGTAGACAAGTCTAAACTGTTTAAGTAAACCACCACTTAAGCAGTAAGAGTTATAAAGCCGGGTAGCGCAAGCTGCCCGGCTTTTTTATTGAGTTCAATATTTGGGATAAAAGTTATACGGGGTTTAGTATTTGAATGTGTTAACAAGCAGCCAGTCCCTATCCAGATATATTGAGTAGTATACACATCAATAAAGCCTGCTAACTGAGTACAATGGAAGACTGTAGCAGCGAGGTATATAACAGACAACCTGTATAAGCCCTTACCTCTCTGGCATTATCAGAGAGTCTTAAATAAATTTCGTACAGGATTTTGAGGGGCAACAATCTTTTTTAAATCAGGCCTTAACTGAAGTCCACAGAGTCACCTGCCCATTAACCCCTATACTACGTGCGCGACCTGTAGATTTTGCCTCATACATACGCTTATCGGCCAACTCAACCTGAGCCTTCCAGTCTTTTAACGCATCTTCCTGAACCTCTGCCACACCGATACTTGCGGTCACTGGCTCATTATCTGGTTTCTCACCTAAACCCGCCTGCATCAGGCGTTTCACCACATCATTCGCTTCGTTGAAATCAGCAGTGGGTAGAATAATAATGAATTCCTCACCACCCCAGCGAATAACGCTATCCCCTTTCCGTACCGATGCAACCATCTGCTGAGCCGCTTTCTTTAAAACAACATCGCCGGCATCATGGCCAAATGTATCGTTTACCGCCTTAAAATGATCAAGATCGAGATAAAGTAGCGACAACGAATTTTCGCTCATAGCTGCAAGGCGGAATTGTAAATCAAGCATCTCAATACCAGCCCGACGAGTTAACATTCCTGTGAGCACGTCATAACTGGCTCGGCTGGCCTGAGAAAGCATATATCGCAACTGGGTTAGGGATGAAAAAAGCGCAACGCCAAGAATCAGCACAAACAGCCAGATAGTAGAAACCGCCTGTGGGATTTCACTTCTCGTCTCGGGATAACTGGCATAGATAGTAACTATCAGCATGGGTATGGCCAAAGCCAGGAACTCAACCAGAGTCAACGGAAACAAAGTCAGTCCAGCAACCATAACAAAGGGTAATAAGCCATAAAGTTCTGCTACAATCTGCTCTGGCCCGTTTAATTCATAAGCACTTATCCAATGGTCAGAGGCTATATAAAACAGAGGGGTAACCGCCAACATACTGGCGAGCAATAAACGTGCTCGTTTTAAATCAGGTTCCTTACGAGCCTGCCAGGCAATGGCCGCAAAAGTTAATGCGGAAATTACTCGGATAGAAATAAGTTCAGCCCATAATCCTTTCGGTAAAAACAAAAGGTCAACCAGAGACCATGCTGGCACCAGAATGGCAAACACCACACAAAAGAAAAAGACTCGGCTCTGCATAATGGTTGCTCGATGCCGAGAGATGGGCAAACCGTGATGTTTATTATAGAGCAACTCGTAGAGCTGATCTGCAGTGTAAATCCCTAAAGACTCGCTTAGTGTTATATACATATGAATCAAGTACTTCATGCCTCAGCATCCAAAATCAGATTGGTTGCTACTATATATTCCAACCGTAGAATTGAATCATAGATATTCTACATCGGTTGACCCAGGTCAAAAATTAAATTTTTTGCTATCAGGATGTCTTAACAATCACTGCCGATAACTCTGTCAAAGAATCTCACCACTCGATCAGACTGATCTCCGACGAGCCTGTAACTACTTTCAAGGACAGTTTCAAAATTTAGCCAGCGCTTACAGGCAGCAACAGTATCGATGAGAATTTTATTTTAACTTTCACAGATTGATAAACACCCCTGCAATCACTCATTCTTATACTAATAGAATTATAAAACTTAACCAATTTGTATCTTTCAAAAGCTCATATGATATTCTTCAATTTCTTTTTTTAATGACACAAAATTAATGTCGACCGGGCTTTATCAATCTGAGCAGAATGTTTTTGGTGTGTTAAACGTCGTTGCCCAGGCTCTTTCCAATGCTTTGAGGCATAAAGACCTGTTTACACAGCTCCATTCATCCCGAGTGATTAATTTATCGATTGAAATAGGAAAACAGTGTCAGCTCTCCCTACATGATCTGGAGTTACTTAAAATTAGTGCTTCCCTGCACGATCTGGGCAAAATAGGTATCTATGATACAATTCTTAGTAAACCCGGGCCGCTTAACGATGAGGAATGGAACAGGATGAAAGCTCATGCAGAGATCGGCGCTGAGATCGTTTCTGATTTAGACTCATCCGAAGAATCAGCAAAAGTTGCAGAAGCCATCAGGCATCATCACGAAAACTATGCAGGCAATGGCTATCCAGACAGGCTAAAGGGTGAGGACATCCCTTATCTATCAAGAATCATCTCCATCGCCGACTGCTTTGATGCTTTAACCGAAACACGTTCCTACCATCAACCTATTGACAAATCTAGGGCACTCAAAATTATGCTCATAGAGATGCAGGAAGATAAATTTGATCCGTATCTATTCAATAAATTTATCAAGCTAAAAGAAGCTGTATAAAAAGATCGCTCTAAATATCAAGCTGTTTAGCACTTTACGTCTATTATTTAGCAAACCATAATCTTTTCTGAATATTTTTATAATTTGCCATGAAAATAACAATTCACTTTCAAAAATTTAATTTGTATGTAGCCATAAAAGGCATGCTATAAAGTGCAGGTTTTACATTAGATTTATTAACACTGGACAAGCACAATTAATGAATACAGATTTTACGCGCAGGCAAAGAGGTACAGGCCTCAATGCAATAAACGCCGAGTATATCGACCAACTCTATGAAGCTTTTAAACACGATCCTGACAGCGTCCCAGATGAATGGAAGAATTATTTTTATGGCTTTGAGCATTCTCAATCTGAACATCCATCTCCCAGTCCGGTTGTTGATCTATCATCAACAGATGTCAGCACACCTGAGATAAAGTTTTCACGCTCTGCTGAGCGTTTGATTCAAGCCTACAGAATGATGGGGCATTTATGCGCTCAAATCGATCCATTAAATCTGGATCTCAATACACGGCCGACAGAACTCGATCCTGCCTATTACGGACTGGAAGAAAAGGACCTGAGTCGTGATCTACCTCTGGTAAGTATTGATCCCAATCAGAGTCTGCCTTTAGCCGAAATCATTCAGGTATTGGACAAGGTCTACTGCGGTAGCCTGGCCAGCGAATACATGCACATTACTGCCCCTGAGCAACATCGCTGGATAGAACAACGGCTCGAATCTACCCGAGGTGACTGGCAAGGTCAGCATGACAGCCTGACTCGGATAGAGATACTCAAAGACCTAACCGCTGCTGAAGGCCTCGAACAATATCTCCACCGTAAATACATCGGTCAGAAACGGTTTTCACTTGAAGGCGGTGACTCACTGATTCCATTACTCGACGAAGTGGTACAGGGTGGAGGAAAACTGGGCGTCACCGATATTGTCATTGGCATGGCACACCGAGGCCGTCTGAATGTTCTGGTCAACCTGATGGGTAAAGCCCCACAGGAGTTATTTGATGAATTTGAAGGTAATTTCGAACCGGACAGTCAGCGTGGATCAGGCGATGTAAAATATCATCAGGGATTTTATTCTGATATCCAGACCAAAGGAGGGCCCGTGCACGTTGCATTGGCATTTAATCCTTCGCATCTGGAAATCGTATCTCCAGTTGTCGAAGGCGGAGTTCGCGCACGTCAGGACCGAATCGGTGAAACCGGACATCAAGAGGTTATGCCAGTGCTAATTCATGGAGATGCCTCTTTCATCGGCCAGGGCGTGACCACTGAAACCCTCAACTTCGCCAAAGCAGAAGGCTACAACACCGGTGGCACTCTTCATATAGTCATCAATAACCAGATCGGATTCACCACCAGTCCGATAGAGGCCCGCTCCACGCGCTATTGCACTGAGGTAGCCAAGCTAATACAGGCACCTGTATTCCACGTCAATGGCAATGACCCTGATGCCGTAGTTTTCGTTACTCAACTAGCCCTTGAGTACCGCAATACCTTTCATAACGATGTCGTTATCGATCTCGTCTGTTACCGTCGTCAAGGCCATAACGAGGCCGATGAGCCGATGGTAACTCAACCCAGTATGTATCAAAAAATTAAGGTTATGGATACCACGCGAGCACTTTATGCGATGCGTCTGTTTCAACAAAACCTCATTGATGAAGATCTGGCCGATCAGATGGTAGCTGACTATCAGCATTCACTGGAGCAGGGAAAGGTTATGGTCAGCGAATTTCTGGATGGTTCTAGCAGTGGTTATAAAAGTGCTGACTGGCATCGTTTTATAGAGGCACGTCCAGGCGATGCGCCGCAGACCATGGTGGATGCAGAAACACTGAAACTGGTAGGTTACAAAGCACTCACCCTGCCTGAAGACTTTAGCGTACATTCTCGTGTTAACAAAGTCCTGAAAAGCCGCATCACAATGCTTGAACAGCAGCAACCTATGGACTGGGGCATGGCCGAAATGATGGCTTATGCAACATTGCTGCATGAAGGCGTTGCCATTCGCCTGACAGGTCAGGATGCTGGCCGTGGCACCTTTGCTCACCGGCATGGAATATTGCATGACCAGGAGAATGATAAACAACTCATCCCCCTGTCTCAGGTCAACCCGCAAGGTCCCCGCTTTGACCTGATCAATTCGATGCTATCGGAACTGGCAGTTGTTGCTTTTGAATATGGTTACGCAACCTCCAGCCCAAAAACGCTGGTGATCTGGGAAGCCCAGTTCGGTGACTTTGCTAACTGTGCTCAACCTGTGATCGATCAATTCATATCCAGCGGTTATCTGAAATGGGGCCGACTGTGTCAACTAACCCTGTTCCTACCACATGGATTTGAAGGCCAGGGACCGGAGCATTCCTCTGCTCGTCTGGAACGTTTTCTTCAGCTTTGTGCTGAGTTGAATATGCGCGTGTGGAACCCGACGACTCCGGCACAATTATTTCATTTGCTTCGTGATCAATACTACCGTGATTTTCGTCGACCATTAATCGTCATGACACCCAAAAGTCTGTTAAGACATCCGCTGGCAGTATCGAGCATGGATGAATTATCAGAAGGTGGACTCAAGCTGATCATTGAGGAAAGCGATGAGCTTGCCAACAACAAGGTCACCCGGGTTGTTGCCTGTAGTGGCAAGGTTTATTACGACCTGCTTAAGTCCAGACGAGAGAGAGAGATTGATAACATAGCTATTATACGAATCGAGCAGTTATACCCCTTCCCACGACGCACACTGAAAAAGTTGCTAGCGCAATACAAATCTCTCACTGAGCTAGTCTGGTGTCAGGAAGAGCCACGAAACCAGGGTGCCTGGTATCAGATTCAGCATCACCTGCGCGTGAGTAAGCCTTACTATGTTTCACTTGGCTATGCGGGTCGAGCGCCGTCAGCATCACCAGCCTGTGGAAATGCACGCCTGCACCATATCCAGCAACAGGATCTGATTGATCGTGCTCTATCCGATCAGCCGGTAGATGATCCCGGAGAACGTCTGGAAGATACGGATATTCACTAAGCATCAATCCAGGAGATATTGGTACCAGGGCCTGTTAAATACTGGTGCCAATATTCCTGATAAGTTTCACTACAAGGAATGAAGCCTGCTAAGTTGCCGCTAGCTTTACTGGATCCCCGTATTTACATCTGTTGCAGGCCTGATTCGGAACCAGGTTACATACAGCGCCGGCAGGAACAACAATGTGAGAACTGTTCCGACAATAATCCCACCC
>JBNKUM010000119.1:0-13664 GCA_050298595.1 Gammaproteobacteria bacterium
CCCTTCGGGCGAGACGGGAAACAGCCATCTGCTGCGTTGTCATCCTTGAAAAGGGCATGCCATTCCCTGCGGATGACGCCTTGCATATGACTATTTCCCGTCTCGCTATAATCTACATACAGTTTAGGACAGTACACTAGATACTCGCTCACCTGGATCGTTAGTGGCGATCCAGATTTTGCGATAGTCAAACTTTTCCAGGGCCTGTTTCAACCTAACCACCAGAACCGCTAGGAACATTATCTATAACCAGAACATTATCCGTACCGATAAATTGAACAAGATCATAGGTGAAACCGGTCAGTGTCAGTACGTTGTAGTCACCAATTATTATCTCTTCAAGAGCCTTGATTTCAGACATCCAGAATTTGGCAACGAAATTACCCCGGTCATCAGCTTTCCAGGATTTAATTGGAACGCCGTTAAGATAAACCGTGTGGGCGTTGACGGTGGAATAGGCGATATCGGTGTGTACGGTGACCACATAGCCTTGACTACCTATATTGATCACATTGGGAGCAACGGTTATGCCGATCTCGTATCCGTAGGCGCTTATCATCACCAGAAAGAGCGCAATTCCGATTAGCATTTTTTTGAATAGACTGTAATTTAAAGCTTTCATTGTCGTATCTCCTACGCAGAGTTTGCTTTCAGCGAAACCCGCATCATGCCTTAATGACTTATAAATCCCATGAGCATTAACACCAGTGTATGCGGTTACTGTATAGATTCTAGGTTGGTTTGAGGGCACATAATATCAGTAGTAATGCCTATCGAGGGTCAGTCTAGCGGGCAGTCTTTTGTCATCCTTTGTCCTACAGAACACTGTGTGCTGGCATATCAGATAGGGATTAATCGATCAGCTTGTTGTGAAAGGCATATTGAGTGAGTTCTGCATTGCTGTGCATGTCCATTTTTTTTAGCAGGCGGGCTCGGTGCGTACTGATAGTCTTGACGCTGAGACTCAGTTCCTTGCCGATTTCACTAACAGCTTTGCCAGAAGCAAGCATTAACATAATCTGGTATTCACGGTCAGACAGTGTTTCATGCGGAGCTTTGGAGCCGTCCCGCGACAGATCGAATGCAAGTCTCTCCGCCAGAGATGCACTCACATACTTGCCGCCTCGAGCAGCCTTGCGAATAGCAAACACCAGCTCCTCCGGTGCTCTTTCCTTGGTCAGGTATCCTGCAGCACCCTCTTTCAATGCACGGACGGCATACTGATCCTCTGGATAGATGCTGAGAATGAGAACGGGTAGATCTGGATAGTCATTTTTCAGGCGTCTTAGCGTGTCCATACCGCCGCGACCAGGCATCGCAAGATCCAGCAATACAACGTCCCAGGATCTTTTTCGTAGCTGCTCAATTACCTCCTGTCCATTGGATGCCTCCCCTGTAACAACCATGTCATCGGTTTCCATGAGGATCTGTTTCAAACCGCGACGCACAATAGCATGATCATCGGCGATTAGAATCTCAATCACTGTTAATTATCTCCCCCGCATTCGGCAAGCACGCTGACAGACACGGTCACACCACCATTTTGAGCCGAATCTATTTCAAGCTTTCCTCCCAGATCTCGTACGCGTTCCTGCATACCAATCAAACCGTATCTCTGACCCCTATTCACTGGAAGTTGCGCAAAACCCTTACCGTCGTCTTCAATGCGCATCTCGAACATTTCGTTACTATAACGCAATAACACGGTAACACGAGACGCTTCTGCATGCTTGGTAATATTGGTTAGTGATTCCTGAAAGATACGAAACATGGCGATGGAAAGATCATCATTGAGCACTATGTCATGCGGATTCGAGTTAACCACACAGGTTATGCCTGTGCGCTGGCTAAATTCTCCCGCCTGCCACTCAATGGCTGCCGACAGACCGAAATCATCCAGTATTCCAGGGCGCAGTTCCGAGCTTATACGATGTACGGCCCTGGCAGTATGGCTGACGAGCGTCTTCATGTCGTCGATCTTATCCGAAATCGATAAATCCCTTTCTGACAGGTGTCGTTTTAACCAGTGCACATCCATATTTAGCGCGGTCAATGACTGACCTAATTCATCATGAATCTCACGTGCAATTCGCCTTCGTTCCTGCTCGCGAATAACCTGCAAATGTGAAGTCAGTTTTCCCAGCCGCTCGTGTGATTCCATGAGCCTGGCTTCCCAGTTGCGCCGCTCGGAAATATCCTTGAAATCCTCCACGATACCGAGGATCTCACCATCCGGCGCACGGAATGGGGTTGCCGATACGATGCAGGGAACACGACTGCCATCAATGCGAATCTTCTCGACATCATATTCAAGTCGTTGTTCGTGTTTCAGGATTCGTCTCAATGGGCAGCGTGACGTATCGCATAGCTCACCCTTGAAATGGGCATGGCATTTATGGCCAATAATTTTCGTCTTGTCCAGGCCGACGAGGGTAGCAAAAGTATCGTTGGCCATTATCACATTGAAATCACGATCCACGATGCGCATACCGTCGGCTGAAGTTTCAAAAATCTGCGACAACTCAAGGTTAGCAATTACCGCCTTATGCTCGGCAGTTTTCCAGCCGCGTAACATCCAATGGGAATAGAATCCGAAGGCGAAGAACATGACCATCACGATGAGTCGCATCCAGGTTTCGTGGGAGGTGGGGGTTAGTAAATGCTCGGTGAAATCCGATCCCTCAAAAAACACGATATGTAGGTAGGATTCTATAATCCAGTAAATGATACCCAGCAGGAAACCAGCCAGTATCAGACGCCGATCATCGTTGAAGTGCTTAAATTTTTGGTGTATGCCCATGTCTCAGTGGAATAGTGAAGTTGCTTTTAATAAATTCCTGAATCCGCAGTTTCATGTCAGGGGCTGTCCTACAATTTCACATCTGGGTTTCATCAACTTTTACAGCCCGACTTTCCGTTGCATAGCTGCGCCCAAAATACCCCCTGGCTGCTCCAATGTATAGTGCCCACGGTAGGCTTTTGCCATCGTTGTATTTTCTCTCTACACCCTTCTTAGAATAATCGTTATGTGGTCGCGGTGCAGCCTGATATAAAGAGTGCGTATTGCAGCCATTGAGATATTTCATTCCTTTCGAAAAGAAATGGAGTGTAAAAATAGCTGACACTCAGTCAAGTAGTGATGTCACTAAATTTTACAAATATATAATGCCTGCAGATAATGGCCCTTTACAATGCTCTATAAGATAGATAGATTCTGGATTCGGCATACAGAATGCTTTCTTCTTTGCAGGCTTCATTTACAAGCCCCTGAGAATTTTTTCAGTTCTCATCTCTAAGTATTTCCAAAGAGTTTACATTTTAATCTCACGGAGGAAATAACCCCATGAAATCGATATTTAAAACCCTGTTATCTGCATATCATGCTTTAAATAACCTAACTCATAACTATCAATCGTCAATTTGTTTAAGGAGAAAATATCATGGATATTTTTAAAGGAAGAGAAAAACTTGAAAAGACAAAATCTCAATTAGGCGACCATGTCAGTATTATCAGGAACCGACTGACAAAAATTCCTGAGCGGGTGGTGGAAATTGACACCTATCCAGCAAGCTTGAAGCAAGGGGCAGTTCCGGTTTCCAGGGAAAATGTAGAGGTGACTTTTAAATCCTTCTTTCAGGAGCACAAGGCTGTCTTTGAAATTGAAGCCGATAACTTAAAACTGGCTTCTGCAAAGAAAATCAATAAAAGATGGTATGTAAAATATGCACAGTATTACAAAGGCATTCCTGTTCACCACGCAATTGTAGGCTTAGATGCCTCAGAGCACGGCAAAGTAGGCTCATACGCCGCAAACTATTACCCAGATATCGATCAGCCGACTAAACCCGGCATAAGCCTGGATAAGGTATCAGTGTCCGCCATCAACACCTATGAAGAAAAAGATCGCAAAAAATTAAGGATGAAAGAAGGCGACCTGATCATTTACCCCGAAAAAATAGAGGATAAGATCACCTTTCATCTGGCCTGGAAGCTACAGATCGTGGGGGAAGAACCCGACCCGGAAATCGAGAAATACTTTATTATTGATGCTATGAACGGACAGATTATCAGGGAATACACAGCCAGATTCCCCGATGCTCAGGTTACAGGCACTGTTCAATGCGAGGTCTATCCCACCAACCCGACTGACCCCATCAGCACCGTACCCCTTAAAAATCAATATGTGGAGATCGAGGACGAAGGGACCACGACCACAAACAGCGTCGGACACTATCAAAAAACTGTCAGCTGGTTTTGGCAGTTCTTGAACTGGCCGTTTGGGGAAGCCACCTTCACGCTCAATGGCCCCTATGCGCACGTGCAAAATAACGATGGCACAAATTACATTGAAACCAGGCACTGCAATATCAGCAGTCCGTGCAACCTGACATGGACTGATACAGATCGGGATCATATCAACCTCTTCTACCATCTGAACTTATTCCACGACTGGCTGGAAAACGAACTCGGGTACTCCTGGACCAATCCCTGGGATGGAACAAGCCGCTTCAATGCCAGGGTCAACTATAACTTCAACAATGCCTATGCAGGCGATCCCATGGAGTTCGGAACCAATAATTATGTGAGAAGTAGTGATGTGATCTACCATGAATGTGGGCACAACGTGTTGTACGAAATCTATGGCGACTGGATTGGTTTTCCATCCACCCATATCGAAGCCTATGCCATGGACGAAGGCTTTGCTGACTATTTCGCATGCAGCTTCACTAACGACTCAAGGATGGGCGAAGGCTGTTTTGGAAGCCCCAGAAACCTGAATAATAATGACGCCTACCCCGGGAAAAACAGTTACAACATCGAGGGCCACTCTGGCGGTAAGATCATTGCAGGAGCCGCCTGGGAGCTCAGACAACGGCTAATCAACATCTATGGTGGCCCGGGGGCCAGAATTGCAGACCAACTGCTTTTGGAAGCACATCAGATTCTCTCGACTTACCCCAGAGACTATTACTTTTCAGATCCCCGCGAAAGCAACCTGCTGTCCGCCCTGTACAAAGCAGCCGACACCGATTATAACCTGCTTAATGGATTCCCTTACTTCAATGATATCCAGCATGCCTTCCACGCACACAGTCTCCTTCAGGCAGTACTTGACGATGGAGACAGTTTTGACTTTTCGACCAATACTCTAGGCAGATATACCGGAGGAGATCTCTACAACCACGAGGGTGAATTCTGGGCGAATAATCTCAACCAGCAAGGTGTCATAGACCTTGGGAATATCGGTGACCCTGATATGACCACGGTTAACCTCCCAACCAGCGGTTATACAAGATTTGGGGTCAATGCAGTTTCAGGCCACACCTACGTATCCAGGGCACAACAGGGAGAGTTGGACAGCTACATTGTATTTCGAGTGACCGACATTAACGCGAATAAGGTTACAGTCCGTTACTTCTATCGGTTCAGTCCCTGGTGGTACATCGCCAATTTGAATTCCAGGGAAATCCACAAACTGGATTGCCACTGGGTCTCTCAGATGGCCCCTGGGAATAAATCCTATTGCGAGAATTTACAGGAAGTCGCTGATTTAATCGAACACAGTGGATATAACGGCTGTCATTATTGCCTTCCTCGGTATGATACGGACACACTGGCACTGCCTACGGTTCTGGAGAATCTGCAGGAAGATTTAACCTGAAAGACAGAACAGAAAAGCTAAACACGCCGACGCGTCTTGCTAACCTGCAGACGCTGTCGGTTTATAGACACGACTTATTTTGACCATTAGTATTATTGGAGAATGGATAAACATGGACCCATATATTGAACATTGATAGCAGCAAGCAAAAGTCGTAGTTTCTAAAATCTCATAAAATCACAAGGAGCGCATAATGCCTAAATCCAGGAAGACTCAGGTTTCTATCGAAGCCATACCTTACTACCATTGAATTTCCATTTGATATTAATATCGATCCCAGACACCGGGTTTACCTCACTAAGGACTTCGAAAGCCCGTTTATATCACTGGTAGGTAGCGCGTATAAAATCAGACTAGCCTGTGAGCAAATGGAGATAAATTGGGTGCATGCTGTGAAGCGCTGTGCTGAAGTTTTTCCCGACAGACAACCCTTAACCTCCTCCAGTTTTTATAAATTCAATCTGATTCACCTGTTTGGTTTTCAGCATGGATACTGATTTTTCGCGAATGCATGGACGCCTACTTGAACGTAGGTGGTAGAGCGAAGCAGAAGGTCAGAGCCGATGCATAGGAGCGTGAAAAGATAAATCGAGTTTAATGGTTTACGAAACAGTGGGTTACACTCTAATGCGAGCGGTCAACTGCGGAATCCAGGTTCAAACTAATCCTAAAGGAATGCCATACATAAAAAAACCCACCGCAAGGGTGGGTTCTTTTATGTATGGCGCGCCTGGAGAGATTCGAACTCCCGACCGCTCGGTTCGTAGCCGAGTACTCTATCCAGCTGAGCTACAGGCGCCTGTTTTGAAGAGCCGAGATTCTACGGATTTTGTTACCCATTTACCAGCCCTATTTTAACTTTTATTCAAGTATTCTCGCTGTCCATGGCATCCTGCATTACAAAACAGTTCATATGAGATGGTTTCGCTTAATTTTGCGATGTCTGAGGCAAGTGGATTGTCTCCCCATAAGATAACTTCATCGCCTGGTTTGACGTCCATTCCAGTCACATCAACGGTAATCATGTCCATCGATACCCTTCCAACAATACTGACTTTTTGCCCATTGATCATCACATACCCATTCCTCAGATGGCGTGGATATCCATCAGCATAACCTGCTCCTACAACGGCTATCTGTTGATCGTCAGTACAGATATAAAGACCGCTATAACCGATTCGATCACCCCTTTTACGTAAATTTATAGCGACGATTTCAGAGGTGAAGGTCATTGCTGGTTTTAGCTGATCTGCATGCTGCTGGGTTAATAGCGGATCACTACCATATAGCGCGATACCTGCACGAACCCAGCGCCGTTGGCTTACTGGCCAGCCAAGAATTCCAGCAGAATTGGCGATTCCCCATTCATAGTCTTCCAGCCCCAGTTGACTCACCTGCTCGATCTGTTCAGCAGATGTCATATCAGCGGGATCGTCTGCGTTCGCCAGATGCGTCATCAGGCGGATTTCGTCCACTGCGGCATGTGCATTCAATTGATTGACGACCTGATCCATATGATGTGTTGAGAAACCTAAGCGGCCCATTCCTGAATTAAACTTTACCCAGATATCTATGGGCTTCTTTTCACTATGGGGTTGCAGCAGGTCTATCTGCCATAACTGATGGATGACAGGGTCAAGATTGTGTGAAAAGCATAATTCCATTTCAGTGGGGTTTATCGCTCCACCCAGAATAATGATCTTCTGTTTTATACCCGCATTTCTAAGCACCATGGCTTCAGGGACTGTCGCTACCGCAAAGGCATCCGCTTCGGGTAAAGCCTGAGCGACCTCAACTGAACCGTGGCCATAAGCATCTGCCTTGATGACCGCAATAACCTTGCTGTCGATTGCTTTGTTTTTCAGGTATTGATAATTAAAGCGGATTGCATCTAAGTCAATAATGACTCTTGAATGTCGTGTATGCATTGTGAGATCACTCATCCAGGCCGTAGTCGTCGAAGGCCAGATTTTCAAAACGGGTAAATTGCCCCAGGAATGAAAGTCGTACGCCGCCAATAGGTCCATTACGTTGTTTACGAATGAGTATTTCTGCAGTGCCTTTATCTGGACTATCCGGGTTATACACTTCGTCGCGATAGATAAACAGGATAACGTCTGCATCCTGCTCAATACCACCAGATTCGCGCAGATCTGACATGACCGGGCGTTTATCGGGACGTTGTTCCACACTTCGATTTAACTGAGAGAGTGCAATAACAGGTACGTGGAGTTCTTTTGCTAGCGCCTTGAGTGAGCGCGAGATCTCTGATATTTCTGTGGCGCGGTTTTCGCTGCCACCTGAGATCTGCATGAGCTGAAGGTAGTCGATCACAATCAGATCCAGTCCGTGCTCACGTTTCAAACGTCTGCATCGGGCGCGCAGTTCGGTGGGCGATAAGGCGGCTGAGTCATCAATAAACAGCTTGGCTTTGGATAGCATGGCGACTGATGAGGTGAGTCGTGGCCAGTCATGATCATCCAGTTTACCGGTACGTAGATTATGCTGATTGATGCGCCCGAGCGATGACATCATACGCATCGCTAGCTGTTCACCCGGCATCTCCATACTAAATACCGCAACCGAGTGTTCACCGCTCACCGCTGCATATTCAGCCATATTCATGGCAAAGGTGGTTTTCCCCATAGAGGGCCGTCCGGCAACAATGATAAGGTCTGATCGCTGTAGACCTGAGGTCATTTCATCGAACTTGCTGAAGCCGCTGCTGATACCGGTTATTGCTTCGTCACTGCCAAATAGCTCTTCAACCTTTTTAACGGCCTTGGATAGCAGGCTTTTAATATCTTCGAAACCTTCATTTTCGCCTGCACTTTGCTCGGCGATCTGGAATACCAGACGCTCGGCTTCATCAACCAGTTCTTTACTGGTTCGGCCATCAGCGTTATAGGCTGCGCTGGTGATATCGTGGCCTACCTTGATCAGCTTGCGCAATACAGAGTACTCACGCACGATCTCGGCATAGGCTTTGACATTAACTGCGGTAGGCGTTTCATTCGCCAGTAGCCCGAGATAAGCCAACCCACCAATTGAGTCTAGCTCATTGCGGTTTTCCAGCCAGTCTTTGATGGTGACGACATCGTAGGGTTTATCGTCTTCGGAGAGTGCGGCAATAGCGCGGAAGATCAGTGCATGATCGTGTCGATAAAAATCCTTTTCATTCACCAGATCAGCGATTTTTTCCCAGGATTCATTATCCAGCATCAGCCCACCGAGTACCGATTGCTCGGCTTCCATGGAATGAGGAGGGACCTTGAGGTCGTCTACTCGCTGACTTAATTCAGCGACTCGGGTGGCGATTTCAGACACAGTGAATTTGTATTCTAGTAGGTGGAAACCATGCTACAGCATAGTTATGCCGGTAGCCTAAATTCTCTGACTCCGCTTGAAAGCGGGCATCATGCGCTCAGACAACAGACAGCCAGAGCACAAAGGGGCTGTCACAGACAGCCCCTTTATTGTAACAAAACTGTTACCGAAAGAAGAATCAATTATCCCTATCGGTAGAACAGATTTTATAACTTATTCTTCACCAACGATTTCGATCACAACAGTAGCGATCACATCGGTATACAGGTGGATATCAACTTCATGCTCACCTGTATTATGTAGAGCGCCTTCTGGTAAACGTACATCGCGTTTTTCAATTGCGGTACCAGCCGCAGTAATTGCATCAGCGATATCAACAGTGCCGACAGAACCGAACAATTTACCTTCGCTACCCACCTTGGCAGTAATAGTCACTTTCTCTAGCGCTTCGATAGCAGCTTTACGAGCCATTGCTGTCGCTAAAGCTTCTGCTGCTGCTTTTTCCAGCTCTGCCCTTTTGGCTTCGAATTCAGCCATGTTTTCAGCAGTTGCTGGTTTGGCTTTGCCACCAGGGAACAGAAAGTTACGTGCAAAACCAGCTTTAACACTAACCTTGTCACCCAAAGAACCTAAATTATCAATATTTTCCAACAGAACGATTTCCATAGGATAAGCCTCTCACTTAATCATCAGTATTCACAGGGACAGATTTCAATTTTGCTCGGAAATCCATCCAGTTATCTACAACCCCCAGTATTGCGGTTACACCCGCGACCTGAGGAAAAATTATCATCGTCATATACAGTAAACCTAACAAAGCAGATTTCCTGTAATGCCTCGACCAGCTATGTGCGACTGCCAGCCCCTGAAACAAAAACGTTAACACTACCACCATCAACAGCGCTGTTAGCCAGTCTTGCTGTAATAGCATACTGGCAATGCCCAGTATCAAAGCTAGTAACGCAATGCTTTTACCAAATCGAATGGCATAGAATTCATCACGAAATCCTCTCGATTCGGACAATCTGGACTGAAACCAGCGACCAATCAGTAACGAAACAGCAAAAATAAAATACATCACCGCAATCATCAGCATGGTCATACTGTGTACGACATTTTGCAGGCCTGTTTCAAGCTGCTCCATGTCTATACCCGGCTGCTGTTGCATATCCTGAAACATAAGCCTCAGAATTTCCTTCAACGCATCTTCTGCGCCAGGCCACAACATAAACTGTAATGCTACGGCTATCATCGCCAGCCCCATTCCCACCATAAAGGTAAAAGAAATTGAACGCGTTCGACGTAAAACTTCAGCCAGAACCATCACGGGTAACCATTGAACTAGCCCAATGGAGACACCCATTATCAGTGATTGCGTCAGCAAATAACTGACTGCGGTTATCCCGACGATTGAAACCAGAATCACTCTGGTTCCTGACACCAGACCCTGTGTCAGAATAATCAGGCTGACTATCGCACTACTTAAGATGGATAGTAGCGGGATAAACAGTGACAGTACCGCAAGGATACCTGCCACTGTTGCTGCATGCATTGGACCTTTAAGGGCATATCTTGCTATTGCTAACATGACTGTCCTGTAAGGCCGAAGCCGTTAATTAATGCTGGTCGGTATATGGCAGCAATGACAGAAAACGAGCGCGTTTAATAGCAGTTGCTAACTGGCGCTGATATTTTGCCTTGGTACCGGTTACTCGACTTGGTACGATCTTACCGGTTTCGGTGATGTACTCTTTCAGAGTTTCCAGATCTTTGTAATCAATAACTTCAGAGTCATCTGAGCTGAACTTACAGAATCTTTTACGACGAAAAAAACGTGACATTATTCTTCTCCCTCAGGCTTGGTTTCAACGGCTTCTTCTACAGCTGCTTCAACTACAGCGGCAGGAACTTCATCAGAGGCTAAAATTTCTTCATCAGTTTCTTCATCAGTTTCTACACGTGCTGGTTTACGCTCAGACTTGGCAGATTCTTCTTTCTCAACTGCAGACATCATAGGTGACTTAGTAGTAACCGCAT
This sequence comes from Gammaproteobacteria bacterium, assembly GCA_050298595.1. GTDB lineage: Bacteria > Pseudomonadota > Gammaproteobacteria > JACNJF01. The sequence goes on from JBNKUM010000119.1 coordinate 11,028, forward strand.
CTTTCATGACCAGAGTCAAATGACGCAGTACGGCATCGTTAAAGCGGAAGATAGATTCCAGTTCTTCAAGAATTTCACCAGAACATTCAATGTTCATCAGCACGTAATGGGCTTTGTGGATTTTCTTGATAGGGAATTCAAGATGACGACGACCCCAGTCTTCTTCACGATGAACTGCACCGCCAGAAGCTGTGATCATGTTGCGATAGCGTTCCACCATAGCGGGGACCTGTTCGCTCTGATCCGGATGGACCAGGAATACTATTTCGTAATGTCTCATAACATCCTCATGGAATAAGCCCCCTGTCTACGAAAACAGTGGAGCGAGAAGTTTAAGGAGCGCGGATTCTACATGAGCACAACGGGTATCGCAAGGTTTGTTGGGCTTTTCAGGGGAATTAGGCAGGATTTGATCAGCCATCTTCAGATAAGGTTCGTAGAGTAGCCAGCATAAGAGGGCGAAGTTCTGGCCTGACTGATGATTAAAGAGTCATTAGTTCGCGTATATCATCTGGAAACGACAGGCATAATGGATCATGTTCGACATGCCGCTCATCCATCCAGCCAGTGGGATGCCTGAGCTGGTTTTCAAAACGCCTTGCCAGTTCATCACTAATAGGTTCGAAGGGATTATCCAGTAATACATCGAGTGTACCCTGCTCCAGCTTTATCTCCTTCAGAAAACGTTTCACAGCGGCCTGTCCCTGTTTGATTTCCCTATAACAATTGCTCAGATTCTGATGTCGTATTGCCTGAGCGATAAGGTGACCTTAAGGGTCAACCTGTCGGCAGCCTACCAGGTCAGCTACAAGGTTGATCATATGACTGTACTCGGCGGGCTGGAAGGCGTGCTGAAGGATACTGTCAGGATCAATGTGTAATGTGAAAAACTGACTCAGGTAATAGGGCCTGAGTCAGTTCAGGAGAATTATCATCCCTACCCTGGATACTCGGAAAACAATCCTCTCTTAACTCTTTGAAAAATCGATTCTCTGATATAAGCTTTTTAACTTCTCTGCTTTGACTGGATTCAAAGTATTCACATATTGGATACGACCCGACAGATAGGCGGGGAAGTCTGGATGATTATGCCTGTTCTGACTAGCCGCACCATGACGGATGCAATTATGTAAAATCGCTTTTAATTCATCATAGTAGCGGCGGTCAATGTTAGGCCTATTATTGATGATGATGCCCACCAGCTTCTGTCTTTGATGGCTGGCTTTTCGACGAGACTTTTTAAAATTAAGCTCAAGCCCCTCTTCAATACATATACTGCCGACCAGTGGCTCTAAAAAACGCCAGTCGCGTGACTGATTGGTTGAAAAAGCCAGGTCATCGGCATAGCGCGAATACGTCAATCCTGCACTTTTAGCTAAACCACTAAGCCGACGATCCAGCCTCAGCATAACGGCATTGGAAAGCACGGGTGAAGACGGCGCACCTTGCGTCAGATGTCGTCTCTTAACGCGCTGACGTTGTTCCGGATCAAGTTGAGATAACTCAGGCACGTCGGACCTGCATCGATGTGTGCACAAATTGGTTAGGTTAATGGATATCAGTTTGTTATAACCAAGATTTCTGAAAACCTGATAAACCGGCAGCCAATCGATAGATTGAAAAAAATGTGCCAGGTCATAAACCAGTAAATAACTTTTACCGCTATGCTTACTGGCATGGCTTAGACAACTATGCTTTGCTCGAAAACCATGAGCTGCTTTATGAATCGGCGCGTGACAAAGAATATTGTTTGAGATTTTTTGTTGCAGTGATTTCAATAAGGTTTTAGGTGATTCAATCAATCGTACCCCACCACTGCGTTTAGCGATGCAATGATAGTGATAGTGTCGCAAGTGATCAGGACAAACACTGTTGTGAGATTTTACATCACATAACCAATCTAGCTGCGGGCCTGTAATACCAAACCAGAATAAAAGATCATTAATAGTTTCAAGCTGAGGTGAACCGGTATTTTCATCGCGAATGGGTACATTGCCCTGCAAAGAATATTCAACAATTTTTGGCTTTTCTGGTGACCATATAAACCAGGCACCTAAAAGTGGGTGCTGGGCAAGAAAGTGAGATATATCGTTCTGAGCAGGCTTTACAGGAAAAGCGAGTAGTAGCTGATTTACCAACTGGTCAATATCATCGGGTAAGTTATCAATAGCTAGAATCGCACTCGACAACAGGGTTGTATAATGCCAGTCCACACTGTGAAACCAGCAGCTTAATTGATGAACAAAATAACTTCGCTGTCGACCATTCAAAACACTCTCCGTGGGTTAAGCCGAATCTGTGGTTTCAGGTTTAAATCAATAAAAAACGGACACCCAACTCACAATCCGCATGAACTGTCTTGCACACAGTGCAACAGCGTTCCTGCCACGTTAAGGAAGTAATTACTTTACCCTGGGGTTGCCCCAGAGCCCAATAAACACCTGGTTTATCGGCCAATACTTGGGTATCCGTTCCTTAGTAAGGTATGAAAATATAAATCAAAAATCAATGTTCTAATCGGGAACGATTGATTTCATACAGACAAATCCCAGTCGCTACCGATACATTCAGGCTTTCTACCTGCCCCTGCATCGGCAGCTTGACCAGATAATCGCATTGCTCGGCGGTCAGGCGGCG